>NZ_MCGQ01000010.1:0-132629 GCF_002242805.1 Streptomyces diastatochromogenes
ATCTACGACCCGGTGACACGCCGCTGTGTCATGTCGCGTGCGGGGCACCTGGCGCCCGCGCTGGTCCACCCCGACGGCAGCGTCACCTTCCCCGAGCTGCCGGGCGGGCCGCCGCTGGGCCTCGGCGGCATGCCGTTCCGGACGGCCGAGCTGGAGCTGGCCGAGGGAACCCAGCTCGTCCTCTACACCGACGGGCTCATCGAGGACCGCCGGCGTGACCTGGACGTGGGTATGGAGCTGCTGCGCCAGGCGCTGGCGGGGCACCCCGACCGGCCGCCGGAGGAGAGCTGCCAGGCGGTGCTGGACGAGCTGCTGCCCGAGCGGCCCAAGGACGACGTCGCCCTGCTCATCGCGCGCACCCAGGCGCTGCCGTCCGAGAACGTGGCCGACTGGGACGTGCCGCGCGACCCGGCCGCCGTCTCGGGGATGCGCGGGGCCGTGTCCGACAAGCTGGAGGAGTGGGGCCTGGCCGAGCTGGGCTTCGGCATGGAACTCGTGCTCAGCGAGCTGATCACCAACGCCATCCGCTACGCCTCCGACCCGATCCATGTGCGCCTGATCCGTGACCGCACCCTGGTCTGCGAGGTCTCCGACGGCAGCAGCACCTCACCGCATCTGCGGTACGCCGCGACGACCGACGAGGGCGGCCGGGGTCTGTTCCTGGTCTCCCAGATGACCGAGCGCTGGGGCACCCGGTACACCCCCCAGGGCAAGGTGATCTGGGCCGAGGTGGCGCTGCCGGACGTCACGGAGCTGTTTGCGGACTGAGCGGATGCGGGCGGAGCTGACGAGCGGCCGCGGGGAGTTCGATCGTGAACTCGGTCCGGCCCGGGGCGCTGGTCACGCTGATGCCGCCGCCGTGTGCCGCCGTGATCCCGGCGGCGATCGCGAGTCCGAGGCCCGAACCGCCCTGGGAGCCGGGGGCCCGGGAGCGTGAGGTGTCGGCGCGGGTGAAGCGTTCGAAGACGGACGGGAGCAGGTCGGGTGGGATCCCCGGTCCGTCGTCGCGGACGCGGATCAGGTGGCGGGTGGCGGTGGACTCGACGGTGGCGGTGACGGTCGTACCGGGCGGGGTGTGCTTGCGCGCGTTGGCCAGCAGGTGGGCCACCGCCTGGCGCAGCCTGGCCGCGTCCCCGGTGACCGGCGCCGGGGTGTCCGGTCGGAGTTCCAGCCGCCAGACGTGATCGGCGCCGGCCGCGCGGGCGTCCCACACGGCCTCGGCGACCACGGCGGCGAGGTCCACCTCCGCGGTCTGCAGCGGGCGTCCCTCGTCGAGGCGGGCGAGCAGCAGCAGGTCCTCGACCAGCTCCGTCATGCGGGCCGACTCGGCGAGGACGCTGCGCCAGGCGAGGTCGGGGGCGACGCGGTTCATCAGCTCCGCGTAGCCGGCGATGGAGGTGAGCGGGGTGCGCAGTTCGTGGCTGGCGTCGGCGACGAAGCGGCGCATGCGTTCCTCGCCGCGCCGGCGCTCGGCGAGCGAGGCCTCGACATGGTCGATCATCCGGTTGAGGGCGGCGCCGACCTGGCCGGCCTCGCTGCCGGGGTCGGTGTCGGGTTCGGGCACCCGGGGCAGCGCGGTGACCCGTCCGTGGCCGAGCGGTACCCGGGAGACCTCGACGGCGGTGGCGGCGACCCGGTCGAGCGGGCGCAGCTGCCGCCGGATGACGACCGCGCAGACGCCGCCGGCGAGTGCGAGTCCGGCGCCGCCGACGATCGCCTCGATCTCGACCAGTCGGCCGAGCGTGGCCCGGACGTCGTCCATGGGCAGGCCGGTGAGGACGCGGATGCCGCTCGCGTCGAGGGCGGTGACCCGGTAGGTGCCGAGTCCGGGCACCGTCCGGGTGTGCGCCGAGCCGTCGGCCCGGATGCCGGTGAGGGCGGCGCGCTGGGCGGAGGTGAGGGTGCGCGGGGCCGCGTCCCGGGTGACGACGGCGGCGGAGACGAGGTGCCCGGCGGCATCCGGCCGGGCGGCGAGCAGCCCCTCGGTGTGGCCGCCCTCGCGCAGGAAGGCGAGGTCGGCGGGGAGTCCGGGGTGGAGTGCGGCCGCGCCCACGCTGCGTTCGGCGGCGTCGTTCACCCGGTCGTCCAGGGTGCCCAGGAGATAGGCGCGCTGGGCGAGGACGGTGGTGAGGGCGAGCGCGGCGCACACACCCACGAGGGTGGCGGTGATGAGGACCAGCAGGCGCGTGCGCAGCGAGCGGGCCCGTGGGCGGCGGCTCATGTACCGATCCTGTCCCGGTCCGCTGGGGGAACCCTGTGTTCCGCCTGAGGGTGGGTGATGACCTGGGGCGGACCGGCCTGGCCCCAGTCCAGCCCGGACCGGACCGGCTCGGGTAGGGCTCGGGTACGGCGAAGGGCCGCACCCCCGTCACCGGGGATGCGGCCCTGTACCGCCGTGCCCTGCCGCTTACTTGCGGATCAGGCTGCGCAGCACGTACTGCATGATGCCGCCGTTGCGGTAGTAGTCGGCCTCACCGGGGGTGTCGATGCGGACGACCGCGTCGAACTCGACACCGGAGTCGGTGGTGACCTTGACCGTGCGCGGCGTGGTGCCCTCGTTCAGCTCGGTCACGCCGGAGAAGGAGAAGGTCTCCTCGCCGGTCAGGCCGAGGGACTCGGCGTTCTGGCCCTCCGGGAACTGCAGCGGCAGGACGCCCATGCCGATGAGGTTCGAGCGGTGGATGCGCTCGTACGACTCGGCGATGACGGCCTTGACGCCGAGCAGCGCGGTGCCCTTGGCGGCCCAGTCGCGGGACGAGCCGGAGCCGTACTCCTTGCCGGCCAGGACGACCAGCGGGATGCCCTGCTCGATGTAGTTGCGGGAGGCGTCGTAGATGAACGCCACCGGCGCGTCGGCCTGGGTGAAGTCGCGGGTGTAGCCGCCCTCGGTGCCCGGCGCGATCTGGTTGCGCAGCCGGATGTTGGCGAACGTACCGCGGATCATGACCTCGTGGTTGCCTCGGCGGGAGCCGTAGGAGTTGAAGTCACGACGCTCGACACCGTGCTCGGTGAGGTACTTGCCGGCCGGGGTGTCGGCCTTGATGGCACCGGCCGGGGAGATGTGGTCGGTGGTGACCGAGTCGCCCAGCTTGGCGAGGACGCGCGCACCGGCGATGTCGGTGACGGGCGCCGGCTCGTGCGCCATGCCCTCGAAGTACGGGGGCTTGCGGACGTAGGTCGACTCGGCGTCCCACTCGAAGGTGTTGCCGGTCGGGATCGGCAGCGACTGCCACTGGGCGTCGCCCGCGAAGACGTCCTGGTAGGACTTGTTGAACATGTCCTCGCCGATGGCGTTGGCCACGACGTCGTTGACCTCGGCCTCGGTCGGCCAGATGTCGGTCAGGTAGACCGGGTTGCCGTCCTGGTCGGTGCCGAGGGCGTCCTTGGTGATGTCCACCTTCATGGAGCCGGCGAGGGCGTACGCGACGACCAGCGGCGGGGAGGCCAGGTAGTTCATCTTGACATCGGGGTTGATACGGCCCTCGAAGTTCCGGTTGCCGGAGAGGACCGAGGTGACCGCGAGGTCGTGGTCGTTGACGGCCTTGGAGACCTCCTCCGGCAGCGGGCCGGAGTTGCCGATGCAGGTGGTGCAGCCGTAGCCGACGAGGTTGAAGCCGACCTTGTCGAGGTACGGGGTGAGGCCCGCCTTGTCGAAGTAGTCGGTGACGACCTTCGAGCCCGGGGCGAGGGTGGTCTTGACCCACGGCTTGCGGGTCAGGCCCTTCTCGACCGCCTTCTTGGCCACCAGGGCGGCGGCGACCATGACGTACGGGTTCGAGGTGTTGGTGCAGGAGGTGATGGCCGCGACCGTCACCGCACCGTGGTCGAGGGTGTAGGTCGTGCCGTCGGGGGCGGTGACCTGGACCGGGTTGGACGGGGCACCGTTGGGGTGGATGGCCGGGGCGTCGGAGGCCGGGAAGGACTCCTGGCCCGCCTCGTCCACGCTCTCGACGTAGTTGCGGACGTCCTGCTTGAACTGCTCGGCGGCGTTGGCGAGGACGATGCGGTCCTGCGGACGCTTCGGGCCGGCGATGGACGGGACGACCGTCGACAGGTCCAGCTCGAGCTTCTCGGAGAAGTCCGGCTCGGCCTTCGGGTCCAGCCAGAGGCCCTGCTCCTTGGCGTACGCCTCGACGAGCGCGACCTGCTGGTCGCTGCGGCCGGTCAGACGCAGGTACTTCAGGGTCTCGTCGTCGATCGGGAAGATCGCGGCGGTGGAGCCGAACTCCGGCGACATGTTGCCGATGGTGGCGCGGTTCGCGAGGGAGGTGGCAGCCACGCCCTCGCCGTAGAACTCGACGAACTTGCCGACGACACCGTGCTTGCGGAGCATCTCGGTGATGGTCAGCACGAGGTCCGTGGCGGTGGTGCCGGCGGGCAGCTCACCGGTCAGCTTGAAGCCGACGACGCGCGGGATGAGCATGGAGACCGGCTGGCCGAGCATCGCGGCCTCGGCCTCGATGCCGCCGACGCCCCAGCCCAGCACACCGAGGCCGTTGACCATGGTGGTGTGCGAGTCGGTGCCGACCAGGGTGTCGGGGTACGCCTGGCCGTTGCGCACCATGACGGTACGGGCCAGGTGCTCGATGTTCACCTGGTGGACGATGCCGGTGCCCGGCGGGACGACCTTGAACTCGTCGAAGGCGGTCTGGCCCCAGCGCAGGAACTGGTAGCGCTCCTTGTTGCGGCCGTACTCCAGCTCGACGTTCACCTTGAAGGCGTCGTTCGTGCCGAACTTGTCGGCGATGACGGAGTGGTCGATGACCAGCTCGGCCGGCGCCAGCGGGTTGATCTTCGCCGGGTCGCCGCCCAGCTCCTTCACGGCCTCACGCATGGTCGCGAGGTCCACGACACAGGGAACGCCGGTGAAGTCCTGCATGATCACGCGGGCCGGCGTGAACTGGATCTCCTGCGAGGGCTGGGCCTGCGAGTCCCAGCCGCCGAGGGCGCGGATGTGGTCGGCGGTGATGTTCGCGCCGTCCTCCGTGCGGAGCAGGTTCTCCAGCAGGACCTTGAGGCTGTACGGCAGGCGAGCGGAGCCCTCCACCTTGTCCAGCCGGAAGATCTCGTACGACTCGTCGCCCACCTGCAGCGTGCTGCGGGCGTCGAAGCTGTTCGCCGACACGACAGTCTCCTTCATTGATGTGCGCGTACTCACCACGATCCTGCCGCCACGGCATCTGGGCCGATCCGCTAAGGTAAGGCTAAGTTAGGTAACCCTTACCAGGGTGGCGGCTGCGGTGCTTCTCGGCAGATATCTCGATGTCGAGATAACTCTAGTACACGGGGGCTGGCTGGTCATGTCCGGCCGGGCCCGACCCTGCCGTTTTTCGGTGGCGTCGGCCACAGGACGATGCGCGAAGATCGCCACATGTCTCTCGATACCGCACTGATCGGCCACTGGGACAGCTCCCCCTTCGACTACGGAGTGATGGAGGCGTCGGAGCTGGAGTTCCTCGACGACGGGCGGGGCACCGGCACGCTGACCAACACCCTGGGGGAAGACGTCACGGAGTTCACGTGGCACTGCCCGGAGCCGGGGGTGCTGGAGGTGCGCGACGAATACGGCGGCGTCGAGCGGGTCCGGTACGCCGTCACGCCCGCCGCACCGGTGCACGCGACGGACCCCGTGCCGGCGGTCCGCTTCGAGCCGTCACTGTTCTTCGCCCGGGAGTACGCGAGGATTTGTGCTGCATCCGTGTGATTGCGAGGGAAAACAGGACAGTGGACAAGTACCGGACGAAACCCCCACATCATCCCACATCCCCCGCATCATTGCTGGTCACTGACGTCCCGTCACCCGAATGGACCCCCCAACAGGCGCCATCTCATATCTGAGATAGCCTCAACCTCATGGCAGACGACTACCTCGTACGCATCGGCAAGCTCATCCGTGACGCCCGGCAACACCGTGGCTGGACACAGACGCAGCTCGCGGAGGCGCTCGGCACCAGCCAGAGCGCCGTCAACCGCATCGAGCGCGGGAACCAGAACATCAGCCTTGAGATGATCGCCCGCATCGGTGAGGCCCTGGACAGCGAGATCGTGTCCCTGGGCTATGCGGGTCCGATGCACCTGCGCGTGGTCGGCGGCCGTCGGCTCTCCGGCGCCATCGACGTGAAGACCAGCAAGAACGCGTGCGTCGCCCTGCTGTGCGCCTCACTGCTGAACAAGGGGCGCACGGTGCTGCGCCGGGTGGCCCGGATCGAGGAGGTGTACCGCCTGCTGGAGGTGCTCAACTCCATCGGCGTGCGCACCCGCTGGATCAACGACGGGGTCGACCTGGAACTGGTGCCCCCGGCCGAGCTGGAGATGGCGGCGATCGACGCGGAGGCGGCCGTCCGCACCCGCTCGATCATCATGTTCCTGGGTCCGCTGCTGCACCGCATGGACGCCTTCAAGCTGCCGTACGCCGGCGGCTGCGACCTCGGCACGCGCACCATCGAGCCGCACATGATCGCGCTGCGCCGGTTCGGTCTGGACATCGCGGCCACCGAGGGCCAGTACCACGCGCGGGTCGACCGCACGGTCCGCCCCGACCGCCCGATCGTGCTGACCGAGCGCGGCGACACCGTGACCGAGAACGCGCTGCTGGCCGCCGCCCGGCACGACGGCGTGACGGTCATCCGCAACGCCTCCTCCAACTACATGGTCCAGGACCTCTGCTTCTTCCTGGAGGCGCTGGGCGTCAAGGTCGAGGGCATCGGCACCACCACACTCACCGTGTACGGCGTGCCGAACATCGACGTCGACGTCGACTACTCCCCCTCCGAGGACCCGGTCGAGGCGATGAGCCTGCTGGCCGCCGCGGTCGTCACGGAGTCGGAACTGACCGTCCGCCGCGTCCCCATCGAGTTCCTGGAGATCGAGCTGGCAGTCCTGGAGGAGATGGGCCTCGACCACGACCGCAGCCCCGAGTACTTCGCGGACAACGGCCGTACCCGGCTGGTGGACCTCACCGTCCGCCCCTCCAAGCTCGAAGCCCCGATCGACAAGATCCACCCCATGCCCTTCCCGGGCCTGAACATCGACAACGTCCCCTTCTTCGCGGCCATCGCGGCGGTCGCGCAGGGCCAGACCCTGATCCACGACTGGGTCTACGACAACCGCGCGATCTACCTGACCGACCTCAACCGCCTCGGCGGCCGCCTCCAGTTGCTCGACCCGCACCGCGTCCTGGTCGAGGGCCCGACCCGCTGGCGCGCCGCCGAGATGATGTGCCCGCCCGCGCTGCGACCCGCCGTGGTCGTCCTGCTGGCGATGATGGCGGCGGAGGGCACGTCGGTCCTGCGCAACGTGTACGTCATCAACCGGGGTTACGAGGACCTCGCGGAGCGCCTGAACTCGGTCGGGGCGCAGATCGAGATCTTCCGGGACATCTGAGCAACCTTCGCCGGAACGCCGCCGCGCCTTGCCTGACCTGCGTGAGTGCAGGCTCGCTGAGGTGCGGCGGCGCCTTCACTCAAATCCGTCGATCATCACGGACCACATCGAGTCATCGGTGCTTGTCGCAGCCCGATCCTTGGCTCGAAAACTGTCCCTGACCTTGGAGCACAGCCGTCGATAGGGTGCATGGAAGTCGACATCCGGCCCACCTGAACGCCAAGCATCCATTTCGGCCTGATCGGCCAGGTCCCTCTGTTCAACCAGAAGAGGGGCCAGCCAGTACCAGCGCCAGGAAAAGTCAACAAGGTCGACGACCCGGGAATTGATCAGCGCATCCGGAACACCATCGGGATGGAGATGGGAAAGAGCCGGCACCATCTCGCGCACTTCCGGCACGGCATAGACGGAGCCGACCGAAACATCAGCGACGATGCTCACATCTCCACAGGAACCGATAACGTAACCCTCCGTTCCGTGGCCGGCGTATGCCGGCTCCTTCCCCGGCTGGAAGGACGCACCGACGCGCACGAACGAGTCGTCGGCGGGCACCGCAGGTAGGCCGTATACCGAAAGAGCTTCTTTGGCGTCGTCCGGAATTCTCCAGACATCCAACACCGCGGACGGTCGCACGGACAGGTCCTCACCTCCGAGCAACACCCCTAGATCGGCATGCAAGAGGCGTTCCACCTCGAGGTCTGGCTCTCGATCGTCCACAACACCTCCCCTACGTCCATGAAGATCCAACTCAGTCTAGCGGAGGGCACTCCGGCCTTGGACAGGTCATCCTGCAGTGCCTCTACTTCGTGATCCAGTCATAATCGGGAACGCTCGAATTGGGCGAGTATCCATCCATGGCTTCACGGACACGCGCCTTGTTGTATCCGGTATAACCAGGGCCGTCCGGGTTCAATGACCACTCGATGTCATTTCTCGCCGACTTGTACCGCCCAATTCTTGCGCCACAAAGATTCGGACGGGAGGAGCAAGGCTGGCGTTCGGAGTAGATCGCCGTGACATCGTCGAGAGGAATACCCTGCTTGTCGATGTAGGCATCCAGGACTCGCTCCGAATGCAGATTGTCTTCATTTGCCGCCGCTATATAGCGAGCGTCATCCCCAGAACCAATGCGGTAGACCGCCACATTCCGCCCGGCCGCAATTCCGTTCTCCATGCGTGCCTTCATGGCAATCTGAGCCGCCACTGATGAAGGATCATTGAGGGGACACGTGTTGTGGACCAGAACCGCCGTGGTCCCTGCCACCACGTAGAACGTGTGCAGTTGCTGGACGGTCAGGTTGAACATGTCCGCCGTCCCAGGGTGCACCCGAACGGTGAGGATGCGGACGTGCCCATTCGCGGCGGTATTCAGGACGTGATGCGTCTTGAGGCGGCCCGCCGGGACCCAGGTGTGGTCGGAGTCGTCCCAGAAGGGATGGCGGGAGGTGGTGTGAATGGTCTGGGAGTGGCCGGGTGCGGTCTGAACGGTGAGGTCGATCAGGTCCTTGTCGTGGTTGACGAACCTGTCGAGAACCCTCCGGGCCCCCCGATGTCTGCCGGTGTGCGGATCGGCGGCTTCGACGCGGTCGCCCACCTTGATCTTCCCTATCGGCTTCGTCTTGCCGTGCGCCATGAGCACGCGCGTATCGGGCGTGAAGCTGCACCGGGCGACAGGTTCTACCGGATCCACGCCTTCGTTCGCGCCGCTGAACGACGAGTTCAAAGCATTTCCGAGGCTGCTGACCCCGCTGACACAGGCCGGGCCGATGACCGGGCCGCCTTCCGTGCAGGCCACGCCGGCGGGAACTGCCACGACCAGGCTCGCTACGACCGAGGCGACCACTTCGTAGTCGTGGATCTTCTGAGAGAACGTCTCGGCAGCGGCGGCCTTCTGGATGCGGTGGTAGCCGTCGGGGTTCTCGAAACAGGCACGGTTGCAGCTCTGCATGCCCCCGTTTCCACCGTGGTGACCGCCTCCACTCTTGTGATGCGACGGGTGCACGGGGTCGGGGTTGCAGCCTCCTGCCTGGAGCCTGCAGTCGCCGCCACCGTCAAGCATCAGGCCGGTGGGGTCGCTGTTGGTGAGGGGGTTGTCGGCGGCATAGGTGTAGCCGCCCAGCTGCTGGGGGCTGGTGGCTTCGAAAACAGGGTCGACGCTGATGAACTGGCCCAGGGTGGGGTCGTACTTGCGGGCGCCTACGTCGGTGTAGCCGGTGGAGGTGTCCTGGGGTTTGCCGAGGTAGGAGTGGGTGGGGTCGGGCCAGGTAGTGGTGTTGGCGCTGGAGCGTTGCCGGCCGTAGGGGGTGTACTGCTGGCGGGCGACCTGCTGGCTGGTGGCGTCCATGGCCAAGTTCGCGGTGCCATGGGCGTCGTTGAACAGGTACTTAAGTCCACCGCCCGAGAGGCTGGAGCGGATCGCCATGGGCATGCCGCTGCCACCGTGACTGTAGGTGCGGACCGCGCCGAGCAGCACGTTCGGGGTGACGCCGGTGTTGACGATGATCTCGGTGTCGCCGGCGAACAGGGTGGTCTGGCCGGGATCGCGACGGATGAGCTGATTGCCGTCGGCGTCGTACAGGTATTTGGTGGTCGTGGGGCTGGAGCCGCCGGTGTCTACCTGGGCCAGGTGGTTCTCGTCGTCCCAGGTCAGCGTCTGTCCCGACCCGGTGGTGGGGACGCGGGTGTGCAGGTTGCCGTCTTCGTCGTAGGCGAAGTTGGTGGGGTTGGTGCCGCCGGTGGTGGCGGTCAGGGTGTGGGGCTGGGCGCCGGTGGGGGTGCAGTTGGTGGTGCAGCCGTCGGTGTAGGTGGTGGTGGTGCTGGTGCCGCTGCTGCCGATGGCGTGGTCGATGCTCTGGTGGCGGTTGCCGATCGCGTCGTAGCTGAAGGACTGCCAGTAGGAACCGGGTGTGCTGGTGACGGTGCCGGACGTGGGCGGGTTGGCCGCGCAGTTGTCGTTGGCGGTCCAGGCGTCGGTCAGCCGGTCCAGGGTGTCGTAGCTGTAGCACTGCTGGTCGGTGACCGTGTTGCCGGTCTCCGACTGCTGGTCGGTGGTGGACGTCGGGTTACCCGAGGCGTCGTAGCTGTACTTGGTGTCGTCCACCGCAGGGCCGGGGGCCTGGGTCCGCTCGATGAGACGGTCGGTCAGCCGGCGGGTCTGGTCGTCATAGCTGTACGTCGCCCACGCCGGGTTCGTGGACGCGCCCAGGGTGACCCGGGACGGCTCGGCGAAGTTCGTGTAGACGGTCGCGCCGACGTAGGTGTTGATGCTGCTGCTGGTCTTCGTCGGGTTGCCCAGCGCGTCACGGTCGTAGGTGATCGTCTCGTTGTTCAGACCCTGGGTGCGCGGGTCGGCCTGGGTCTTCAGCAGCTGGTCGTTGGTCGAGTACGTGTAGGTCGTGGTGTACGTCGACGGCAGCGGCGCCTCGGACGCCGGCAGCGTGATCTTCGTGCCGGTGGGCTTGCCGAGGGTGGTGTAGCCGGTGGTGGCGACCGTGTAGCCGCCGGTGGTGCCCTGGACGTAGCGGGTGGAGGAGGTCGGCAGGCCGATGCGCAGGGTGTCGTAGGTCCAGGACGCGAACTGGAAGTTGGACTTGGACTTGTCGGTGCCGGTGAGCTTGCGGCCCAGGAGGTCGTAGGTGTAGTCGAGTTCGACCTTCTTGGCGTCCGTGGTGGAGGTCTGGTTGCCGGCGTCGTCGTAGCCGTAGCCGCTTCCGCCCGCGTCCGGGTCGGTCTGGGACTTCTTGCGGCCGAGCAGGTCGTAGTCGAACGTCCACACCGACTTGTCCGGGCCCGTGACCTGATGCTGCTGACCAGCGGCGGTGTAGCCATAGGTGGTGGCCGAGGTGGTACCACCCGTGGTGGTGAAGCCGGTGGCCGCGGTACCGGAGACGGTGGGCGGGGCGGTGTACTGGTCGAGTTCGGTGGTCTGGCCGCGGGCGTTGACCGCCGTGGTGGTGGCAACCCCGCCCTTGGGAGGCAGGACGGTGGTCTTGTCCCCGGTGTAGGCGGTGGTCGTGGTCCAGGTCTTGACCCCGTCGTGCTCCTCGGTCAGCAGGTCGGCCCGGCCCTGCCCGTCGTAGTCGGTGACGGTGGTGTCCGGGATGGACACCTGGGAGACGGAGACCAACTTGCTTGCGGGGTTGCCGCCCACGTTGTAGGCGTTGTTGGTGGCGACCGTCCAGCCGTGCGAGTCGTACTGCGTGTCCGAGACCGTGGTGCTGGAGTTCTCCGCCGTCGCCTGCGTCTGCAGCGGCCGCAGCATGGCGTCGTACAGCGTTTCGCTGGTCTGGTAACTACCGCTGTCCAGCAGTGTGTTGGTCGCGACGATCGACGGTGCCGACTGGGACAGGGTGTAGGTGTAGGTCATGTTCGCCGGCGCGCTGTTGGCCTTGACCTCGTTCGGCAGCCACACCGCCGTCAGACGACCCAGCGAGTCGTACGTCAGCGAGGTGAGCAGACCGGCCACGTCCGTCTTGGCGGTGGGCAGGGCCCGGCCCGGGTCCAGAGTGGCGGTGGCGAGCTCGCAGTCCTTGGAGGACGTGGTGGTCGCGGAGCAGTCCACACCGGGGGTGACCTGGGTGATGGTCGTGCTGCTGGTGGGGAGCGCGCCGCTGCTCGGGGTGTAGGAGGTGAGGACGGTCTGGGCGAGGCTCTTGCCGTCCGGGGACGTGGAGTTGGGGGTGCGGGTGACCTTCGCGGTGCGGCCGTAGGAGTCGTACGTGGTGGTCGCCTGGTCCACGAAGGCGGTCGCGGTCGCGCCGCTGGCGGACGACGCCTTCTGGACCAGGGTCGCGTCACCGTGGTCGGGCAGGGCCGGGTTCTGCTGGCCGTCGCCGTCATAGGCGAACGCGTGCCCGTCGTACGAGGTGCGCGTGTCGGCGATCAGCGTCCCGCTGGGCGTGGCCCCGGCGGTGGAGCAGTCCTGGGCGGTCGTGATGGTCTCGGCGGGCACCACGAGGGTGTCCGCAGTGCCGGTGAGGTAGCGGGTGTAGGTGCACTTGGCGACGTTGTCGCTGTCAGCGGTCTCACCGCGGTCGTCGGCCTGAACCGCCATGCCCGTCGTGGACTTGCCCAGGGTCGTGTTGTAGAAGGTGTCGGCCTCTGTCTTGCGCCAGCCGTAGGAGACGGCTTCACGGGTCAGGGACTTGGCGGTGCGGACCATCTGCGCCGTCAGGTCGGGCAGGCCGCTGCGGTTGCGGGTGGCGGTGGGGCCGATGATCGTGGGCACGGTGACGACGGCCTTGTTCAGGCTGCCGCCGGAGGCGGTGTAGGTGTCGCTCTCGAAGACCTGGCCGGCCAGCGCGTTGTCGTCGGTGACCGAGGTGGCACCGTCCTGGCTGGTCAGGTCGGGTACCGAACGGGTCTTGCCGCCGGGCAGGGTGTCGCCGTTCATGCCCAGGAAGTAGTACGACTTCGTCAGCGTCTTCTGGTCGTAGACCTTGGCGCCGTTGGTGAGGTGGAAGACGCTCGGGTCACCGGTGGTGACGTCCACCTCCGGGTAACCGCGGGCCTGGCCCCAGGTACGGTTCTTGGCCTTGACGACCTCGTTGTCGTCGTAGTGCCAGCCCGGCTTGCCCTTGTAGGCGTAGTCCGTCTCCAGCTTGGGTTCGGTGCCGTCCTGGTAAGCGTTGTGCGTGTCCTCGGTCACCACCGAGGTCACCGGGTACGTGTAGAACCAGTCCAGCATCGGCGACGGCTGCCCGTACGGGGTCCAGTACACCGGGAAGCACGGCAACGTGTTGGTGGAGGCGAAGGTCTTGGCCGCCGCGTCCGTCGGGTCATTGGGGTCACTTGCCGGGGCGCTGGAGCAGTCGGGCCGGTCGTAGGTGACGGTGGTCTGGGCGCCGGTTTCGCTGGTGACCGTCTGGATGCGGTCGTGGTACATCAGCGGCATCTGCGGGATCGTCCCGACCCGGTTGGGCAGCTGCAGCGGCGGGTCGAAACTCACCGCCGGAGTGGAGGTGCTGCCAGTGGCGCCGCCCAGGGTGTCCAGGCCGGTGTGCTGGATGGAGTCCAGCCAGAGGGTGGGGGCGTGGTCGCCGCCGTCGGGGAAGGACTCGGTGAAGCTGTACTTGTCGACCTGCTTCGTCGCACCACCGGTCTGGATCTGCGTGGTGATCGCGGTCAGCCGCTTGCGCGACCAGAAGCTCGGGCCGTGGTTGGTGCAATTGGTCGAGCCCGAGGTGCAGTTCAGGTCGATCGGTACGTCCGGCCAGTACGCGGCATTGGCGGCGGTGAACTGGCTGTCGGCGCACGTGTTGCCCGACGGGGTGCCCGGGATGCAGCGTTCCGCGGTGTCGAAGAGGATCTGCGCCGGCGCGGTGCCCGAGTAGACAGTCGACGACGTCATGCCGTAGTCGATGCGGGACAGCGTGCCGCCGCGCGTGTAGGAGACCGCGGTGTCCTTCACGTCCGCGCCGTAGTAGCCCGTTTCCGGCGAGTAGTACCAGGCGGTGGCGTTGCCATGGGTGTCGACCGCGTAGTCCAGGTTGAACCGGTACCCCAACGTGCACGAGGTGGACGCGAAGTCGGTGCTGTCCGGGCACGCCGAGACCCCGCCGTGCGCGTGGTAGACCGGCATGGTCCACACGGATTTCGTCTCGCCCTTGCCGCTGGACCAGCCCGGCAGCCGGTTGAGGCCGAAGAAGTACTGCACGCCCCCCTCGGTGACCTTGAAGTACTCCCCGTTCGCCGTACCGTTCGTGGCGTTGGTCAGATTCTCGATCTTGGTGGTCGAGTCGTCCTGGGCCGGGTGGAAGGTCTTGGTGCTGTCGTCGTAGACGAGCTGGGTGGAGCTGCCGTTCAGGGACAGGGTCAGGATCTGACCCGCCCAGCACTCGTCCCCGTCGTTCTTCGGCGCACCCGAAGACGAGTCGTCGTCGCATGGCTTGTACGTGCGCTCGATGTAGTTCTCCGTCGAGCTCCAGCCGTCACCCAGCCACGAGGACTGGTTGTTCGTCCCCTCCGTGCGCGCGTCCTGGCCGGAGGAGTCGTACGACAGGTCCACCTTCGGTGCTGCTCCGCCGATGGCCGCGGGCACCGTGATCGGGTAGTCGTAGGTGAAGGAGCCGGTGTTCCCCGAGGTGGACCAAGAGCCGCCGGGCGACAGGCTCGTCGCCGAGTAGTCACCGGCGGAACCCGAGGTGCCCGACGTCGCGGCCATGACAACCAGTGAGCTGGGCGAGGTCGTTGCCGAGTGAGGAGAGAGGGTGGCCCCGGAAGCGGCCGAGGCTGCGCCAGGTACGGAGACCTGGGCGGACAGTGGTGCACCCGGGGTCGTGCGCACCGGAGCCTGTGTCTGGCAGTGCGTCAGCTTCGGCGTGTGCAGGGCGCATTCGGGCAGCTGGACCAGGTGCAGGCGCGCGGCGAAGTCGCCACCGAAGGCGTAGCGGAACGACGAGTCGTCCACGCGCAGGGCGACCTTTCCGCCGCCGGCGCCGGTGCGCTGCAGGGTGAAGAGCACACCGTGGACACCGGCGGCGCGTGCGGCCTTCTGGTCCAGCACGGTCACCCGCACGCGCTGTGATCGGGCGACAGCGGCCGCCTGGGGGTGCGTACCCGCGGCGGCACCGAGCAGAACAGGCGTGTCTCCCGCCCGTACTTGGGTCGCCTTGGCGCTCAGGCGCGTGGAGGCAGTCGCGACGGGCAGGGTGACCACGGCGCTGCCCGGCACGGGGAGCTTCGCGTGCGCGGCGGGGTCGAAGTGCTTGAACCCCTTCCGCACGGGGACGCGCTTGGGCGTGGCGTGAGTGAAGGGAATCCGCTTGTCGTGCGGAGCAGCCGGAGCCGACACGTGCCGCTTCTCCACCGTGGCAGCGGTGGCCATACCCGAGGGCAGCAGCCCCACCAGCAGGGCGCCTGCCGTCACCACTGCCGTGCGATGAGCTCTCCGGACTGCCCAGGCCCCCCGAACACGTCTCCACCCCGTTGCCCGCACCATGCGGTGTGTCCCCCTCGTCGGTCCCACAACGCGCAGCTCACCTCTGGCGTAAGCAGTTTGAGTGCACGTCAAAAAAGGAGGCGCTGTCGATCAAGGCCTCCTGCGGGGCATCACGCTAGGGCCTGAGACCGACACAACATGCAAAGCATCTCCACACAGAGAGCAAAGGAATCACCCATGTTGGATCCCAAGCCGACCCGCATCCATCAATAACGGACCCTGCAGTTCGTCGGCGGCCGGGCGCCGCCGCCACGGGACCGCCGACCTCCCACGCGACGGTGCTCCACCTCCCCGTCCCGCGACGGGGCGCCGGAGCGCCGCCGACAGGCGATTGTCAGTGGCCGGTGTCACGCTGGGTACACACTGCATCCACGGAAGGTAACAATCGCGATGATCACCACGGACTTCGCCCCCGGTTCCCCCTGCTGGCTCGACCTCGGCACACCCGACGTCCGCGCCGCCGCAGCCTTCTACAGCGCCGTGCTCGGGTGGGAGTACCAGCCCATGGGCGAGGGGGAGGACATGGAAGGCGGCATGTTCCGGAAGGACGGCAAGATCGTCGGCGGGCTCGGCAAGCTCACCGAGGAGGGCGCGCGCTCGGCCTGGATGATCTACTACAGCGTCACCGACGCGGACGTCACGACCCAGGCCGTGGAGCGCGCGGGTGGCACGGTGCGGGTGGCGCCGACGGACCTCGGCGAGTGGGGCCGGATGGCGCAGTACAGCGACCCTCTGGGGGGCCAGTTCGCCGTCTGGCAGCCCGGGACGGACCAGGGCGTCGAACTGGTGGACCAGCCGGGCTCGCTGTCCTGGACCGAGCTGTACACGAGCGACGCCACGGCCGCGAAGGAGTTCTACGGCGGCGTCTTCGGCTGGCGGTTCAGCGACATGGACCTGCCCGGCGGCGGGGGCACGTACTCTCTCGTCACCCCCGCCGGGCTTCCCGAGGACCGTATGCAGGGCGGCCTCATGGAGCTCCCTGAGGAGCATCTCGGCCTGGCGGGCGGACGGCCGTACTGGCACCCGGTCTTCCATGTCACCGACTGCGACGCCGCGGTCGCCAAGGTCACCGGGAACGGCGGCAGCGTGCAGATGGGGCCCGAGGACGTGGAGGGCGTCGGCCGGCTGGCCGTCTGTCTGGACCCGTCGAAGGCCGACTTCGTGGTGCTCACCCCGGCCCGGAGCTGAGCCCTGGCTTCCGCGACCGCGAACGCAGGCTCACCGAGCAGCGAGGAGGCGTCCGATGGCCTACGACGAAGGGCTGGCCGAGCGGATCCGTGACCGGCTCGGCGCGGATCCCGACGTCGCCGAGAAGCGCATGTTCGGCGGAATCGCCTTCCTGTACCGGGGCAACATGGCCGTCGGTGTCACCGGCGACGACCTCATGGTCCGCGTCGGCCCGGACGCCACCGACGCGGCCCTGGCCCGGCCGGGGGCACGGCTCTTCGACATGACGGGCCGCCCGATGCGCGGCTGGGTCGTGGTCGCGGGCTCAGCCGTCGCGGAGGACGACGTCCTGGGCGAGTGGATCGAGGAGGGACGCGCCTTCGCGGCAGGTCTGCCGCCCAAGTAGGAGTCCGTGCCCGTTCGGCCGCGCCCTGCCTGTCCCCGCGGCCGGAAGTGATCGGTCGAGCCACCAGGAAACGCGGTGATCGTGGTACACCGCACGGCAGTTGCCGCCCCCCTTCCCTGACATGAAGGACGCACGTGCAGACGAGTGAGCCCAAACGAGTGAGCTTCGGCCTCAAGACCACCCCCATGCATGTCGACTACGACGACATCCTGCGGGTGTGGCTCGAGGCGGACGAGATTTCCGAGATCGAGCACGCCTGGCTGTGGGACCACATGCTTCCCCTGGCCGGCCCGAAGGACGGGAAGATCTACGAGGGCTGGACGCTCCTGGCCGCGCTGGCCGCGCAGACGCGGCGCCTGCGGCTCGGGCTTCTGGTGACCAGCAACCGCATCCGGCAGCCGGCGGTGCTCGGCAAGATAGCCACCACCGTCGACGTGGTGTCCCGGGGCCGGTTGGTGATGGGCCTCGGCGTGGGCGGCACGCACCAGCCCGCGGGCGCCGGCGGAATCGCCGGTGACAACCCGGCCGTCGCCGAGTACGAGGCGTACGGGCTCACCCTGGTGCCGCCGCGCGAGGGCATCGAGCGGCTGGAGGAGACCGTCACGATCCTGAAGCGGATGTGGACCGAGAAGGAGTTCGACTTCGAGGGCCGCTACTACACGCTGAAGGGCAACCGCAACGAGCCCAAGCCCGTCCAGCCGTCGGGTCCGCCCCTGCTCATCGGCGGCTGGGGCAACAGGACGCTGCGGCTCGTCGCGGAGCACGCCGACATCTGGAACATCCCCGGCCCGCCGCACAACCAGATCGACTACATCACCGAACGCTCCCGTGTCCTGGACGAACACTGCGCGGCCATCGGGCGGGACCCGTCCGAGATCAGCAGGTCCGTCCAGGTCGTCATCTCCTACGACGACATCGAGGCCTCCCGCCGGCAGGTGCTCGAACTCGTCCACGCCGGCCTCGACCACATCGTCCTGAGCCTCCCGCGCGGCTATCCGCAGGGCGCGGCCCAGTGGCTGACGGACGAGATCATCAAGCCGGTGCGGGCGGAACTCCCGGACGCATAGCGCCACTTCATCACTCCGGGCCCGTCCTGCTGAAGCAGGCCGGCGACCGGGAACTGCTCCAGTGCCGAGGGCGCCCCCACGGCACTCCAGCCGCGCCGAACGCGCCTGGCTCCGCGAAGCCCTCGGCGAGGCGGCGCGGCTGGCTCGGCTCAGCCATGCCATATCCGCGCGTGATTCCGCACAGCGACGGTGCCGGGGTCGTCGACGCCATCGGGGACGGGGTGGACGGGCGCCGGGTCGGGCAGCGGGTGTGGATGTACGGCGCCCAGTCCTACCGGGCGTTCGGCACCGCCGCCCAGTACACCGTCGTACCCGACCGTCAAGCGGTCCCCCTGCCCGGCCACCTCAGCGACGAACTCGGCGCGAGCCTCGGCATCCCCGGCATCACCGCCCACCGGGCCGTGTTCGCCGACGGCCCGGTCGACGGCCGGGTCGTGCTCGTGCACGGTGTCCTCGGTGGTGTCGGTTCCCTGGCCGCGCGGCTCGCCCGCTGGGGCGGCGCCCTCGTGATCGGCACCGTGCGGCGGGGCAGCGACCTCGGGCGCGTCGACCCGGCCGTCGTGTCCCACGCCGTGTCCCTGGATTCCGGCGACCCGGCGGCCGCGATCCGGTCGTATGCGCCCGACGGCGTCCACCGCATCGTCGAGGTGTCGCTCTCCGCCAACGCCGACCTCGACAACGCCGTGGCCGCGCTCGACGCCGTCATCGCCGCCTACGGCACCCACGCCGACCGGACCGAACTCCCCTTCTGGCCCCTGCTGTTCAACAACGTCACGCTGCGCCTGCTCGGCAGTGACGACTTTCCCGCCGAGGCGAAGCGGCAGGCGGCCCGTGACCTCACCGCCGCGGCCGCGGTCGGCGCGCTCACGGTCGATGTCGGTGACCGCTACGCCCTTCAGGACATCGCCGAGGCCCATGACCGCGTCGACACCGGCGGCCGGGGCCGGGTCCTGGTCACCGTCCCGCACTGACCAGCACCGGGCCGCCGGCAGCGGAGTGCTAATTCAGGGCGGACGTCGACTGCACGACCACCCCGTAGAGGTCCTCGATCGTCGCGAGGGCGCCGTGGTGGAGCTGCTCGGCGCTCACCTCGGCCACCGCGGTGCGCAGCGGACGAGTCGCCGAGGCGTCGGCCACGACCGTGGGCCGGTTGCCGCGCAGGAACGCGCCCTGGGCGGTGAAGGCCACGCACATGTGGGTCATGAAGCCGGCGATGACGACGTCCTTGTGGCCGGCGGCGTCGACGTGGTCGGCCAGATCGGTGCCGAGGAAGGCGTCGGGCAGCTGCTTGACGACTACCGGCTCACCGTCGGCCGGTGCGATGCGGGGGTGGATCTGGCCGATCTCGGCGCGGATGTCGTACGGGGTTCCCTCGCCGCCGTCGTTGATGACGTGGATGACCCGCGTACCGGCGGCGCGGGCCCGGGCGAGGAGGTCGACGGCGGCGTCGAGGGCCTCCTGCCAGCCCGCCAGCTCCATCACGCCGCGGGTGTAGGTGTTCTGGTAGTCGATCAGGATCAGGGTGGCGTCGGCCAGCGAGGCCGGGGTCTGGTCGAATCCGTTGAGTTCGCGAAGAGTTGTCGTAGTCACGGCTCCACGCTAGGAGCCGCCCGGCATGGCCACAATGTCATGTAACTTGCAGATCCGGACACCTGCTGGGGAGACCCCGGCCCACCGACCGGACGGAGCCCATGGGCAGCGTCAACCGCCTCATCGTCATCATGCTCTTCACCGACGTGGACCTGCTGGACGTCACCGGTCCCCCGGAGGTCTTCTCGCTGCTCCGGCGGGAGACGGACGACGAGACGGGGTACCAGGTCGTCCTGGCCGCCGAGACCATGGACCCGGTCACCACGGCGGCCGGGGTGCGCGTCCTGCCCGACACCACGTTCCGGGAGGTGTCCGGGCGCGCCATCGACACCCTCCTGGTTCCCGGCGCGGTCGACGTCGACGACCAGCGGCGGGTGCGCGCCCTCACCGATCCCGCCGTCGTCTCGTGGGTGAAGGAACTCGCCGGCCGGTCCCGGCGCGTCGCCTCCGTCTGTGTCGGCGCGCACCTGCTCGCCGCCGCCGGGCTGCTGGACGGCAAGCGCGCCACCACGCACTGGTCGACCGCGCAGCAGCTGGCCGCCGACCATCCGGCGGTCGAGGTCGACGCCGACCCGATCTTCATCCGGGAGGGCGGCGTGTGGACGGGGGCGGGCATCACCGCCTGCCTCGATCTGTCGCTCGCCCTGGTCGCCGAGGACTTCGGCGAGGCCGCCGTTCTGCGCGTCGCCCGGCAGCTGGTGATGTACCTGAAACGGCCGAGCGGGCAGAGCCAGTTCAGCGTCCCCATCGAGCCGGTGTCGACCACACGGCGGATGGACGACCTGCGGCACCACATCAGCCGGCACCTCGCCGCTCCGCTGACCCTCGCCGACCTCGCCGAGTACGCCCACGTCAGCGAGCGGCAACTCACCCGGATCTTCAGGACCGAACTCGGCGTGACCCCCGCCGCCTACGTCGAGTGCGCCCGCGTCGAGGTGGCCCGCAATCAGCTGGAGACCTCGGACGACACCCTCGAACGCGTGGCGTCCGCCTGCGGTTTCGGCACCGTCGACACCCTGATCCGCGCGTTCCGGCGCAGGCTCGACACGACACCGACGGAGTACCGGAGCCGGTTCCGGCACTCCGTCTAACGGTCCCGTACGTCACCCGGCCGGCACCGGGACCCGGTCCCGCCACGGGATGCGGGTGGCGGTCAGGGTGACGATCAGGGCCGAGGCCGCGACCGTGGCCATGCCCAGGGTCAGACCGCCGGCGCCCGCGACGAAGCCGATCAGGGCGGGGCCGGCCAGCAGTCCCGTCGTCCCCATCGCGGCGACCAGGGCCAGCGCATCCGAGCCGCGTTCGGCGGCGGCGACGTACACGCACGGCGTCACGGCGGCCGCACCGAGACCGACGCAGGCGAACCCGAGCAGGGTGGGCACCACCCCGCCGGCCGGCAGGGCGAGGGCCAGGCCGAGGCCGGCCACGGCGCTTCCGGTGCGCACCACGCGTCCGTCGCCCCAGCGGCTGCGCCAGCGGTCCGCGCGCACCCGGGCGAGCAGCATCATGACCGAGACGACCGCGATGCCGAGCGGCGCCACCGCCGAGGGGGCCTTGACGACGTCCTTCATGTAGAGGGTCGACCAGTCGTTCATGGCGCCCTCGGTGATGGTGCCGAAGGCCATGGCGCAGCCCATCAGCAGGGTCTTCCCGGACGGCAGGGTCAGGCGGGTCCGCTGCTTGGGTGTGTCCGGGTTCGCGGTGTGCGGCAACAGGCCCTGGCGCGCGTACGCCAGCAGAAGCAGCAACAGCACCGCCGCCACCGCGAAGTGCGCCGGAACGGACGCCGTGACACCGGTGATGCCGGAGGCCAGCAGGGCGGCGCCCAGCAGGCCCGCGCTGAAGGTGGCGTGCAGCTGGGACATGGCGGTGCGGCCGTACGCCGTCTCCAGGGCGGCGCCCTGGGCGTTCATGGCGACGTTCAGGCAGCCGACGGCGACGCCGTCACCGCAGATGACCAGCAGGGCGAGCGGGTAGTTCGGCACCACCGAGAGGGCCGCCAGCAGCGCCACCAGACAGAGGGCGGAAGCGAGGGACAGGCGCCGGGAGCCGAGCCTGCGCATCAGGACGGCGACCAGCGGGAAGGAGGCCGCCGCGCCCGCGCCGCAGGCCATCAGCAGCAGCCCCAGTTCACCGGCGCCCAGGTCCAGCCTGGTCTTCAGCGCGGGCAGCCGGGCGGCCCAGGTGGCGTACTGGAACCCGAGGAAGCAGAACAGCGCCGCGATCGCCCACTTGGCGCGGCGGAAACCGGCGACGTCCGACATCAGCTCGCCTCCCGGTACGCGGCCACCCGGGCCGACATGTACACCGCGTCGCTGCCGTAGCCCGACGGCAGCCGGGCCTCGCGGTGCGCCCGGTAGCCGTTGGCCCGCCAGAAGGGCTCCTTGCCGCCGACCGCGATCAGCGACATCGTCCGGAAGCCGCGGGTGCCGGCCGCGTCCGTCAGATGGCGCACCAGGCGGCTGCCCAGCCCCCTGCGCCGCAGGGGCCCGATGACGGCAAGGTCGTGCAGGTGAAGGTTGGCCGAGCGGTGGGTCACGCGCTCCGGCCGGGTCAGGTCCGGGTAGCGGAACATCGGGTACGGCAGGGCCAGGACGTATCCCGCGATCCGGCCGTCGAGGTCCAGGACGAAGCAGGTGCCCGCCGCGGCCCGGGACCGCAGCGCGGCCTCGCCCTCCGTCAGCGCGGTGTCCGCGTACGCCCCGGCCTCCAGGGCGGCGACCTGGGGCCAGTCGGCCTCGGTGATGCCCCGTATGAGGTCTGTCATGTCAGTGGTGTCCTTCCGGGCCGCCGATGCACACGCACGGCAGCGGGCGGATGCCGTTGAAGCCCTGGGTCGTGTAGCTGGTGGCGTAGGCGCCGGCGGACAGGATCCAGACCGGGTCGCCGGAGGCGAGGTCCCCGGGGACGCGCACCGGGTGCCGGCCGCCGCCGTAGGCGTCGTCGCTGTCGCAGGTCGGGCCCGCGACGACGGCACCGACGTACTCCCCGTCGTCCTCGCCGGCTCGGCCGGGAAAGACCAGTCGGTAGCTCAACTCGTCCATCTCATACAGGCCGTTGAACTTTCCGACGCTCAGGTACAGCCAGCGGGCGTGCGTCCCGTCGGGCTGCGCTCGCCCGGTCAGCCGGTACACGTGCGCGCGGACCGCGCCGTGGTCGGCCACCAGATGCCGCCCCGGTTCCAGGACGAAGCCGAGCGGGGCGGCGGTGAGGTCGCTCAGGCGCTCCATGCCCTCGCGGATCACGGTGAAGATCTTGTCCAGGGGCGGGTCGAGGGGGTTGCCGTGGCGGTCGAGGTAGCCGAGCGCGGGCAGGCCGCCGCCGAGGTTGACGTGGTCCGGTACGATCCCCACCCCCTCCAGCGTCACCAGCACCTCGGCGATCGAGTCGAGGGCCTGCTGCCAGGCCTCGCCGGTCATCTGCTGGGAGCCGACGTGCACGGACAGGCCCGCCGGGACGAGTCCGGACGCGCGAGCCGTGGTCAGGACCCGGACGGCGTCCTCGGCCGAACAGCCGAACTTGCGGCTCAGACCCCACAGGGCGCCGTCCCCGCTGGTGGCGAGGCGGCAGAACACCCGGGCGCCCGGGGCGTGTTCGGCGATGGCCCGCACGTCCTGCACGCTGTCGGTGGCGAAGGTGCGGACGCCGAGCCGGTGGGCCTCGGCGATGTCCGTGTCGGACTTGACGGTGTTGCCGTAGTGGATCCGGTCCACGGGCACGCCGGTGCGCAGGGCCTGGACGATCTCGGCGGGGCCGGCCGCGTCGAAGCCGGCGCCCCGGTCGGCGAGGCATCGCAGCACCTCGTCCACCGGGCAGGCCTTCAGCGCGAACCGGACCTGAACCTCGGGCAGTTCGGCCAGCAGCCGGTCGTACTGGGCCTCGATGCCGTCGAGGTCGTAGACGATACGGTCCGCCGGGGCTGCGGCCAGTGCGGCGGCCAGCCGCGCGCTGATCTCCACGCTCACCAGCCCTCGTGTCCGGCCGCCTCGACCAGGTGCGGCCAGGCCTCGATCAGCAGCGCGAAGTCCTCGATGTCCCGGCAGGCCTCGGCCAGCAACTGCTCGCGACGCCCGGCGAGTTGCTCGGCGAACTCCTCGTAGCGGCCGCCCAGTTTGCGGTAGGCGGTGTCGACGCGGTCCAGGCGCCACACGTTCTCGGCGCGGTCCAGGGCGGTGCTCTCGCGCAGGAACTCCACGATCCGGTCGGCCCGTACGTGCTGCCGGTCGTCGAGGAGCCGGGCACCCTCGGCGGCCATCCGGTCGTAGACGTGGTGGAAGGAGAGCATCGACAGCAGGAACTTCACGAACCGGGTCTGGTAGGCGAGGAAGCCCGCGTCAGTACGGCGTTCGGGGGTGTAGAAGTTCTCGATGTGCCGGTTGTGCAGGATGCCGGGGAGCGTGGCGTCGTGGACGAGGTGGATGAGGAAGTAGTCGCTGCCGATGGTGTCGGTGGCCGGGGGCAGCGGGATCCGCTCGTACACGTCGTGGTGGAAGGCGATGTTGCACATGTCGACCCGCATCGGGTCCACGAGGGTCAGCGTGGAGTCGTCGCCGGTGAAGGGGGCCGTGCCCGCTCCGGTGAAGGACTCCTCGACCAGTTGCCGCCGGTCCTCGGGTGACGCGTCGGCGGGCGCCCACAGGCCGACCACGTCGTGGTAGACGGCCTCGTCCCGGCGCCGTATGTCGGCGATGTCGACGGAGAGTTCACCGATGAAGGAGGCACCGGCCATCGACACCGGGCGCTCCGCGTGGGCCGGGGAGAGGTCCGTGCGGGTGACGGAGGCCGAGGCCTGGGCGGCAGGGCTGCCCAGCCAGGGCAGTTCGTGGTGGACGGGGAAGACCGGTTGCCCGTCCAGGAGTTGGTAGGTGCTGTCGGAGTCCCTGCGGTGCACCGAGTGGCAGCCGAGGGCGGTGGCCGCCAGGAAGGCGCGGTCGGTGCAGGAGCCGTAGGAGACGCCGGGCGGGAGCAGGAGGCCGAGCATCCGTTCCGGGTCGGGCAGGCCGGCCCGGGCGATCACGCGGCGCAGGAAGGCGCGTTGCCGCCGCTCGTCGAGGTGGTGCACGGTGACGTTCGGCGTCTGCGGTAGTGCGGCCGTGACGCGGGCGTGCTCGGCGCGGGTGGCGTCGTCGCAGGAGTCGAGGATCAGGAGCTGGACGTCCGCGCCGAAGTGCTCGGCGGCGTAGGCGGCTTCCCGGTGGATCGCGGTGATGGTGGCGGGGCAGGCCCGGTTGGTGGGCAGGCACAGGCAGATCCGGTTCACTGTGCCGCCCAGGAGTCGAGGCCCAGCAGCTTGCGGCCCAGGCCGTCCAGTTCGGCGGGGCCGTACCGGAGGGCTTCGGGCCGGCGCGCGTCGCCGAGCAGGGTGCCGTTCCATTCGGGGGTGCCGAGCGTGCGCCAGGACTCGACGCGCGACGTCCGCAGGGCCGTGTGCTCCTCCAGGGCGGGCATCATCGACAGGTACTGGACGGCCCGGACAGCGTTGTCGGAGAGGTTCGGCGCCACGCCGTGCGCCAGGAGTCCGTTGAAGATGAGCAGGTCGCCGGCCTGGAGGTCGGGGCGGACCACGGGGAACTCGGTGCGGTCGACCGCGGGCCGGATCGGGTCGCGCCCGGCCGGCTGGGCGATGCGCCACTCCTCGAAGCGGCGGAACAGCTCCGGGGCGCACTGGAAGCCGCCGAGTTCGGGCCGGGTGTCGTTCAGGGCGATGATGCCCTGGACCCGCTGCGGCAGCACGGCGAGGGTGGTGTCGACGTCCCAGTGCAGCTCGATGTCGAAGCCCTCGTCGGTCGGCTCGATCAGGGAGCGCGAACGGGTGCGGACGTTGGGCGGGTTGAGGTTGAGCCGGTCCTGGGTGACCCACAGCTCCTCGCAGTCCCACACGTCCACGAAGGCGTCGTAGACGCGCCGCGTCTGGCGGCTGTCCCAGAGCAGCTGGTGGTGGTACGCCTCCACGAAGCCGTAGATGAACAGGTGCTGGTCGAGTTCGGAGCGGAACTCCGGTTCCTCGTACCAGGTTTCGGGGCGGTCGGGGTCGAGGCCCTGGAAGTCCCAGGCGAATGCGAGCAGGCTCTTCGCCTCGCCGGGGGTGATGGCCTCCCGGACGACGACATAGCCGTACGTCTGCCAGAAGGCGAAGTCCTCCTCGGACAGCACCCGCAGGGGCCGGGACTTGTCGAGGTCGCGCAGGGGGGTCGGGGCGAGGTACGTCTCGCCGTCCGCGCTGAAGTAGGGGCGGCCGGACGCCGCTCGGTGGAGGTAGGGGCTGGGCTTGTGCATGCCGTCACTCCGTGGTGATCGAACTGAAGCGCCCTCCCAAGCTGGACTAGACCAATTGTGGGTGTCAACGATTACCGGTCGGTACCCCCGTCAAAGTGCCGCCCAACTGCCGTACAAGTGCCGCCAGTTGGGCAAAGCAAAGGCCGACACCGGAGAGGATTCCGGTGTCGGCCTGAGCGGGTGACGGTGAGGTTCAGCCCCCGACGACCGCCTCCGCCGCGGCCACCCCGCACACGCGGGCCGCGCCGTGGGTGGCGATGTGCAGGGCGCCGCGCGGCGGGGCCTGCGGTACGCCCATCTCGACCACCACGGTGTCCGGCCGGGCGGTGAGCAGCGTGTCGAGGGCGGCGCCCATCCAGGCGTGCCGGTGCTCGTCGCGGACCACGGCGACGATCCGGCGCCCGCCGGCGGCCGCGAGGGCCTGGCGGCCCGCGTCGGGCCCGCTGAAGGAGCCGGCCGTGCTGCCCGGCAGCAGCCGCCGCAGCTCGGCGGCCACGCCCCAGGGGGTCTCGTCGCCGACGGCGATGTTCGGGGCCGGGTTGAACTGGGCGACGTGGACCGGTTCCGTGACCGGAGCGACGGAGCCCGCGCGGGTCACCGTGAGGGCGCGGCAGGCCGCGATCAGGCCGATCTCCGGGTCGGGTACGGCCGTCTCGGCGCCGCTCTTCGCCTCGGCGGTCCACCGCGCCAGCGCCCGCACCCGGGCGGCCGCGTCGGCCAGGCGCTCCTCGGGCAGTTCGCCGGAGCGTACGGCGGACACCAGCGCGTCCCGCAGCTTCAGCACGGTGGCCTCGTCGCACAGGCCGCCGCCGACGCAGATCGCGTCCGCGCCCGCCGCGATGGCGAGGACCACGCCGTGCTCCAGGCCGTACGTCCCGGAGATGGCGCGCATCTCCATGCCGTCCGTGACGATCAGGCCCCGGTAGCCGAGTTCGCCGCGCAGCAGCTCGGTGAGGATGCGGCGGGAGAGGGTGCCGGGGCGGTCCGGGTCGAGGGCGGGGACGAGGATGTGCGCGCTCATCACGGCCCGGGTACCGGCCGCGATGGCGGCGCGGAAGGGCGGCAGTTCGCGCTCGTACAGCGTGTCCGCGTCCACGTCGATGCGCGGGACGGCGTGGTGGGAGTCGACGTTGGTGTCGCCGTGCCCGGGGAAGTGCTTGGTGCACGCGGCGACGCCGGTGGACTGCAGGCCCTCGACCCAGGCGGCGGTGTGCCGGGCCACCAGCGCGGTGTCCGCGCCGAAGGAGCGCACGCCGATGACGGGGTTGTCGGGGTTGGCGTTGACGTCGGCGGAGGGCGCCCAGTCGAAGTTGACGCCGCAGGCGGCCAGCCGCCGGCCCAGCTCGCGGGCCACGCCCCGGGTGAGGTCCGGGTCGTCGACGGCGCCGAGGGCGTGGTTGCCGGGGAAGGAGGAGCCGGTGCGCACGTCCAGGCGGGTGACGTCGCCGCTCTCCTCGTCGATGGCCACCAGCAGGTCGTCCCGCTCGGCGCGCAGCTCGGCGGTCAGTGCGGTGACCTGCTCCTCGGTGACGACGTTGCGCCCGAACAGGGCGACGGAGGCGAGGCCTTCGCCGAGGCGGCGGCGCACCCAGTCCGGTGCGGTGGTGCCGTCGAATCCGGGCTGCAGCACCGCGAGGGCGTCCCGGGTCAGGGTGTCCGATCCAGTGGCGAGCGTTGTCATAGGCGGTGTCATCCCTTCACGGCGCCGTCGGTCAGACCGCTGACGGCCTTGCGTTGCAGGAAGATGAAGAGGATCAGGATGGGCAGCGCGAACAGGGACGAGGCGGCCATCGTGGCGCCCCAGTCGTCGCCGAAGGCGGTCTGGAACTGGGAGAGCCACAGCGGCAGGGTCTGCTTCTCGATGTCCTTGTTCAGGATCAGGACCAGCGGGAACTCGTTCCAGGCGGTGATGAAGCCGAACAGCGAGGTGGCCATCAGTCCGGGCGCCAGCAGCGGGAAGATGACCTTGATGAAGGCCTGGGTCCGGGTGCAGCCGTCGACCATCGCGGACTCTTCCAGCTCCTTGGGAACGGCGGCCACATAGCCCCGCAGCGTCAGGATGGTCAGCGGCAGCACCATGATCGCGTAGAAGACGGTGAGCGGGACCAGGCTGTCGAGCATGTCGTTGTCACGGACCAGCATGTAGATGGCGATGACCATGACCTCCCAGGGCGCCATCTGCGCCAGCATGAAGGTCACGATGAAGCCGCGCCGGCCCCTGAACCGCATCCGGGCGAGCGCGAAGGCGGCGAACAGGGCGATGACGAGCGACAGGAGCACCGCGCTGACCGTGACGGTGACGGAGTTGAGGACCAGGGTCCAGAAGTGGTCCGCGTCCACGGCCTTGCTGAAGTGACCGACCGTGAGGTTCGTCGGGAACCACACCGGATTCTCGGAGATGATGTCGCCGGTCGGCTTGAAGGCCGTCGCGAACATCCAGTAGACGGGGAACACGAAGCCGACGAAGAGGATGACGGCGGTCGCGTTGGGCCAGATACGGCCGAAGACGGAGCGCTTCACAGCTCGTCCTCCTCTTGCTTGAGCACCATGCGCAGGTAGTACGAGGTGATGACGAGCAGTACCAGGACGGTCAGGAAGGAGATCGCCGCGCCGACGCCGAAGTGCTGGTTGCCGACGCCCTCGACGAAGGCGTAGATCGGTAGGGTCTCGGTGAGGTGGTCGGGGCCGCCCTCGTTGATCGCGAAGATCTGCGGGAACGCCTTGAAGACCCAGATGACTTCGAGGAACGTCGTGGCGTAGAGGAACGGCCTGAGGAACGGGAAGGTCACCGAGGTGAAGCTCTTCCAGGCGCCGGCGCCGTCCAGGGACGCGGCCTCGTACAGCTCTCGGGGGATCGTGGTGGTGGCGGCGTACAGGTTGATCGCCACGAACGGGATCGACTGCCAGACGATGAGCAGGGTGATCACGGAGAAGGTGGAGAACTGGGAGCCGAACCAGTTGTAGTCGGCCATGGAGTGCCAGCCGAGCTTGTCCAGGACCCAGTTGACGACGCCGAAGCGCTGGGCGAACAGCCACTGGTAGACGGTGGTGGCCGCGATGACGGGCATGGCCCAGGCGAGGACGAGGCCCAGCAGGAGCAGCAGCCGCATCTTCTTGCCGAGCCGGGCGAGGAGCAGCCCGATCAGGGTGCCGAGCAGCATGATCAGGACGACGTTGACCGCGGTGAAGACCACCGACCGCTCGACGACGTGCCAGAAGTCCGAACCGGACAGGACCTCTTTGTAGTTGTCGCCGCCGTTCCACTCGGTGAGGTGCTGGATGAGCTGCCGCGGGTTGAGGTTCTGGAACGACAGCATGCCGTTCTTGACCAGGGGCCAGCCGAGCAGGATCAGGGTGGCCAGCAGCGCGGGCAGCAGGAGCAGATAGGGGGCGGCGGCACCGCGGCGGGACGGCGACCCGGAGCCGCGGTCCTCGCTCCCCGGCGGCCCTGGTATCCGGGCCTTGCGGACAGCGGGCTCTCCGGCCGTGTCCGTGCCTTCGGTCTGCACTGACATGAGTTGCCATCTCTTCCGTGGCGGTACCGGCCGTACCGGCCGTACGAACGACTGAGCCGGGGGCGTCCGCCGACGCCCCCGGCGCGGGTCATCAGTTCTGCTGGGCCAGTCGCTTGTTGATCTCGGCCTCGACCTGCTTGGCGGCGTCCGCCGGGGACTTACCGTTGAGCACGGAGGTCATGTAGGACTTGATCGGGTTCGGGGTGTTCTCCACCGCGGCCCACTCGGGGATCAGCGGGGTGGTGCCACCGGCGGAGGCACCGGGCGCGGCGGCCTCGGCGACGGCGTTGCCCTTGAGGTTGGTCTCCAGGGCCTGCTTGTTCGGGATGACGCCGTTGAGCTTGGCCAGCTCGCCCTCGTACTGGTCGGACAGGGCGATCTTCAGGAACTCCTTGGCCAGGGCCTGCTTCTTGCTGCCCTGGGCGACGGCGAGGTTGGAGCCGCCGAGGAAGACGCCCTCGGGCTTGTCGGCCGTGGCGCCCGGGATGGTGAAGTAGCCGAGGTCCTTCTCGATGGCCTTGTTGGCCTGGACCGCGGTGCCGGCCTCCCAGCCCATGCCGATGAAGGCGCCGGACTTGCCCTTGGCGAAGACCTGGGCCTGCTGCGGGGTGGCCTCGTCCTTGTCCTTGGGGGCCTTGGAGTAGGAGGCGTACTTCTTGTAGATCTCCATGGCCGCGGCGACCTTCGGGTCGCTCAGGTTGGAGACGTACTTGTCGCCGTCCTTCTTCACCAGGTCGGCACCCTGGCCGATGGTCAGGCCGTCGAAGAAGTACCAGTTCTGGCCCGGCATGTAGAGCGGCTCGGCGTCGGTCTTCTTGCCGATGGTGTCCAGGTCCTTGAAGAACTCGTCCCGGGTCTTCGGGGTGTCCTTGATGCCGGCCTTGGCCCAGATCTTCTTGTTGTAGATGACGACGCGGTTGGCGAAGTACCAGGGGGCGGCGTACTGCTTGCCGTCGTAGACGGAGGACTGGGAGACCGAGGGGGTCCAGTCCGTGCCGATCTCCTGCTTGAGGTCGCTCAGTTCGGCGAGGCCGCCGGTGGCCGCGTAGGCCGGGGTCTGGGTGTTGCCGACCTCGAGGACGTCCGGCGGGTTGGACTCGGAGAGGGCGGTGGTGATCTTCTGCTGGATCCCGTCCCACTTCTGGATCTCGAACTTCAGCTTGGCGCCGGTCTTCTTCTCGAAGGCTGCCTGGACGTCCTTGGACCACTGGGGCGGCGCCGAGCCGTCCATCGTCCAGACCGTCAGGGTCTGACCCTTGAAGCTGTCAGGACCCGCGTTCTTGCCCGTGTCCTTCCCGTCGTCGCCGCCGCACGCCGAGACGGAGACCATCATGCCCGCGATCACGATCGCGGCAGCAAGCTTGCGCTTCACGCCACCCTCCTCAGGGATGCCACTAATCCCCCCACGCCCTCGGCGGTGACCTGCGTACGACGCTGTTGCACGTAGGGCTCGGGACCTGGCCACTAATGGTGTAGACCAGTAGGGTGGAGCTTGGCCTAGACCTTTTGAGGTGTCAAGGGTGGTTCGGGAAGGCGATCCGGCCGTTACGAGAAAGTCACCGGAGCGCGTCCGTCCCCTTTTGCCCGGGCCGGGGGCGGCGTGCCTGCTGGACTAGACCTCCCGCACTGGTTGGACTAGACCATAGGGCAGTTGGTCGCTATAACGGGAGCCCACCCACACAGCCGGGAAGGCAGGCATGGCCACCCACGTCAGCAGCGCGCGCGTGCCGAAGTACTACCGGATCAAGCAGCAGGTGCTGGAGATGACGCAGGCGCTCGAGCCCGGCTCGGCCATGCCCGCGGAGCGCCTGCTCGCCGTCCGGCTCGGCACCTCGCGCACCACCGTCCGGCAGGCGCTGCAGGAGCTGGTCGGGGAGGGCCGGCTCGACCGCATCCAGGGCAAGGGCACCTTCGTCGCCCAGCCCAAGCTGTACCGGACCCTCCAGCTCACCTCGCACACCGAGGACATGCGCGCTCAGGGCCTGGAGCCCGCCTCGCAGATGCTGGACATCGGCGAGGTCGCGGCGGACGCCAAGCTGTCGGCGCTCCTCGGCATCGACGTCGGCGAGCGCGTCCTGCGCATCGAGCGGCTGCGGCTGGCCAGCGGCGACCCCATGGCGATCGAGACGACCCATCTGTCGGCCCGGCGCTTTCCCGGGCTGCGGCAGTCGCTGGCCACGTACCCGTCGCTGTACACGGCCCTCGCCGAGGTGTACGGCGTCCACCTCGTGGAGGCCGACGAGACGATCGAGACCTCGCTGTCGACCCCGCGCGAGGCCCAGTTGCTCGCCACCGACGTGGGCCTGCCGATGCTGCTGCTGTCGCGGCACTCGCGGGACGCCGAGGGCAGACCGGTGGAGTGGGTGCGCTCGGTGTACCGGGGCTCCCGCTACAAGTTCGTCGCGGCCCTGCGCCGGCCGGCACCCTGATGAGCCCGCCGCACGCCGCGGCCGCCCCGCACAGCCTGGCCGCCGCGCTGGTCCGGGCCCGCGAGGCGGCCTGCCTCACCCAGGGGGAGCTGGCCGAGAAGTCCGGGCTGAGCGTGCGGGCCATCCGCAACCTGGAGACCGGCCACACCGCCCGCCCCCGCAAACAGTCGCTGCTGCTGCTCGCCGAGGCGCTCGGGCTGCCGTCCCGCGAGGCCGGGCGGTTACTGCGGCTGCCCCGCACCGAGCACCCGGACGTGTCCGTCCCCGCGGAGCTGCCCGCGGCGCCCCGCCACCGACTGGTCGGGCGTCAGGGACTCCTGGCGGACCTGACGGCTCGTCTCGCGCGGCCGGAGCCCGGCCCCGGCCGGCCCGCCGTGGTGGTCGGGCCTCCCGGGGCCGGGAAGACCGCGCTGGTGCTGCGGGCCGCCCACGAGGTGCGCGACCGGTTCCCGGACGGACAGGTCTACGTCGACCTGCACCCCACCTCCCCCACCTCCTCCCTCCCCTTCACCTCGGACCTGCTCGTCCGTCGGCTCCTGCGCTCCCTCGGCGGCGCAGCGGCCGCGGAGAACCCGGAGGAGGCACGCGCCCGGCTGCGGGACGCGCTCAGCAGACGGCGGGTGCTCGTGGTCCTCGACAACGCCGACAGCGAGGCGCAGGTGCGGCCGCTGCTCGTGGACGACGCCCGGAGCGCGGTCCTGGTGGCCGCGCGGCGCGAACTGTCCGCGCTGCCCGACGGGTTCCACCGCCGGATCGGCGCCCTGGACCGGCCGGACGCCCACCGGATGCTGGCCGACCTGGTGGGCACCGCCCGCGTCCGGGCCGAGCGCCCGGCGGCGCAGCGCGTCGTGGAGTCCTGCGCGGGGCTGCCGCTGGCCCTGCACATCGCCGGCCTGTGGCTCACGGCACGCCCGCACCGGTCCCTCGGCGACCTCGCGGACCGGCTGGCCGACGAGAGCGAACGGCTGCGCTCGCTGCGCGTCGGGGATCTGTCCCTGCACACGAGCGTGACCGCCTACTACCGGCTGCTGCCACCCCCGTTACGTACCTCACTGCACCAACTGGAGCCGGTGGGCACAGACTTCGGGATCGACCAGATGCTGTCCCGGGTGACCCCGTCCCGCCGGCTCGCCGTGGACCTGCTGGAGGACCTGCTGCACCGCCAGATGATCCACACCGGCGAGCCGGACCGGAACGGGCAGATCCGCTACCGCCTGTACGACGCCGTACGCCTGTACCTGGCACATGGCGCCGTACTGCCGCGGGCGCGGCATCTGCACTGCCTGTAGGGGCTCAGCCGCGGCGGCACCACGGGGCGTTCGGGCGGGAGTCCCGGACCCGGGTGTCGGGGTGGCCCGCCCCGTCCGAGATGGAGATGACCCGGTACTGCTGCTCGTGGAGGACCCAGCACCAGCTCTGGCCGCCCACCCGGAACCTGCCGGGGACGTACAGGAAGTCGTCGACCTTGCCGACGCCCTGCAGGGAGGTCCACTTGGTCAGGTCGCGGTCGCCGCGCTCCATGACATCGCTGTGCATCCTGCCGTCGGCGATCGAGATCAGCCGGTAGCGCTGGCCCTGCGGAGTGGTGTGGAAGAGCCAGTACCACGACTTGCCGTTGTCCCGGAGCTGGTCCGGCACCAGGAGCACCGCGTCGACCCGGGTGACCCCGCCGAAGGAGTTCCACCGGGACAGCTGCTGGTCGTCGCCGATACGGCGGCTGGTGTGGCGGGCGTCGTGGGCGATGTTGACGCGGCGGTAGACCTGGGTGCCGCCCTTGGTGTGGAACAGCCAGTAGCTGCTCTCGCCGTTGAGGCCCTGCTCGTCGGGCACGGGCAGGATCGCGTCGACCTTCTCCACCCCCGCGAAGGCCGCCCACGTGGACAGGTCGGTGCCCAGGTCGACGAGGGTCCCGGTGCGGTCGTCCGCGCCGGTGGTCAGCTGCTCCACCTCGGCCGTGCCGGTGCCGGCCACGCGGACGGTGCGCCCGGAGAAGATCCAGTAGCGGCCGTCGACGTCCGGCCAGGGCAGGATCTCGTCCAGCGGGCCGGGCTGCACCGGCTGGGGCTGCCCGGTCTGTCCTCCGGTGGTGGTCGTCGTCTGCTGGCCCCCGGTCTGGCCGCCGGTCTGGCCGCCGGCCGAGGTCGCGCCCTCCAGGCGGCCCCGGCTGAGTCCGCGCAGGGTGGTGAGGGACGGGGCGAAGGCGTAGACGGAGCCCTCGGTGGTCACGAACGGCTGGAAGTTCAGCATGGTGGTCTTCCGGTCGCCGTTGCCGTTGACGCGGCTCTCGAAGGCGACCTCGCCCGTGGTGACGTCGGGAAGTTTGCCGCTGATCATGGGATCCGGGCCGGGCATGGGATCGCGGTCGTGCGGAAAGTTCGGGTCGTTGACCCAGTCGGTCTGGATGAACTCGAACTGCCGGGCCAGGTCCGCCTGGTAGCAGACGAACAGCAGACCGCGGGGCTCGTCCGGGCCGCCTCCGTCGTCGTTGGCGGGGTCGAAGGGGGCGCCGTAGGGGATGCCGCGGCGGATGATGCGGCGTGCGTCCATGAACTCCTCCACGTCCACCAGTTCGCCCTTGTCGACCAGTCCGTCGCGGGGGGCGGTCTTGCGCAGGTGGGAGAAGAGCGGGGTGGTGACGCCGTGGGGGTCGTCCCTGAAGCTGAGGTCGTTGTCGGGCTTGGTGCCCGCCGGGGGCGCGGCGTCGGGGAACTTCGCCACCGAGGCACCGCAGCGCCAGCGGCCCACCAGGCGGGCGGCGAGCCACTCGCTCCTGGTGTTCCCGTCCACCACCTCGTCTTCCCGCAGCTTCGCCAGCTCGGCGTTGACCTGCGCCCACCAGCCGGGGACGTCCTGGCCGAGACGTCGTACGACCTGGAAGGAGCCGTACTTCATCCAGTCGGGCGCGCCCGCGGGCATGGCGGTGGCTCCGTCGGCGCCGAGGACGAACTGGCCGGCGGGGACCTTCCCGGGGCCGTTGTCGTCCACCGGGACGTCGAAGCCCCGCACGTCCGGTTCGCTGACGCCGTCCTTGAAGCCGAAGTGCTCCTTGCCCCGGCGGCTACCGGGCAGCGTGGCGCCGCTCTGCGGGTGGACGATCAGGATTCCGGCGCGTGAGGCGGCCTCCGTCTGGCGCCTGAGTTCGTTGTCGTGGTCGTCCTTGAGATCGGCGGCGATGGTCAGCACGGCGTGGATGGGGGGCTTCTGCGCGGAGCCGAAGATCCAGCGCTCCGGCTCGTTGCAGCCCGTGTCGCCGAGGGCCTCGGCACGGGCGGCTGACCCCTGGACGAAGGCCCGGATCGTGCCCGTGGGCTTGTCGCCGAACACCTTCTCCTTGCCCGTGAGGAACAGGATCCCCGGATAGGTGAGGCTGACGCCCACCCAGGTGGCCTTGAGGTTCTTCGGGTCGTCGCCGGCGGAGTTCTCGCGGGCGTCGTGGAACTTCTGGTTGAACGCGGCGACCTGCTGGGTGGTGGCGATGGTGGGGATCAGCTCCGCCAGCCAGTTCCGGGCGGCGGTCACGTCGCCGAACTGGAGGAAGAGCAGGGTCATGTAGTCCTTCTTGAACCCGGCGAGGATGTCGCCCTGGATCTCGGTGCTGTCGCGCAGCGGTAGCGGGGTCGTCATGGAACTCCCTTGCTGAATGGGGACGGTGGGGACGGACCGGGGTGCGGGAGAGGATGCGGGGGCCGTCAGGCGCCGGGCCGCAGCTGCACCCACTTGGCGACGCTGGGCACGCCCCGGTCGTCGAGCAGGAACAGCAGGTAGTAGCCGGGCGGCGCGTCATTGACCGACGGCGGGGTCTTCAGCACGAGCTTGTTGCCGGCGCTGCTGGTGATCGGCAGTTCGATGCGGCGCTGACTGGTGTCCACCGAGTGGGTGGAGGTGATGGGCGCCATCAGGACGGCCTTCTCGACCTGGTCGGGCGTGCCGGTACTGACACGGAGGCCGGCGCCGTAGCCCACGGTGGGGTTCGACACGTCCGTCAGTGTCGGCCGGGTGCCGCCCTGGTGCAGATACGGCGGCTCGTAGATCTCGATGGTGCCGTTCTGCCCGGACTTGATGTCGGGGTTGTTGGCGATCTCCTGCAGCTCGTCGCCGGTGACCATGATGCGGCCGTCGGGCAGGATGACGGCGTTGGAGTGGTACCCGCGCGGCAGTCGCTGGACGGGGCCGAGCTTCCAACTGCCGTCGAGGCCGCGGATCTCGGTCTGCCGGTACTTCTCGTGGGCGTTGGGGTTGTAGAGCCCGTTGCCGTAGTCGCGGATGTCGTAGCCGCCGTTGACGGTGAAGAGCCGGCCGTCGGGGAAGATCAGCGTGTCGTCCTGGGTACGGCCGAAGGCACGGGCGGTGTCCTCGGTCCAGCGGCCGCCGGAGAACCTGTACGTCTTCGGGTCGTTGCGGTCGCCGCCGAGGATCAGGACGGAGTCCGGCCCGTTGCCGGGGGTGCCGTTCGGCAGAGCCACCGCGGAGCCGTAGTTGCGCATGCCGCCGTCGGGGCGGTTGCGCAGCGGCTGCTCGGTCTCGGTCTGCGGGTCGAAGACGTACTGCTCGTTGTAGGTGCGCCCGAAGCCGTAGATCTTGCCGTCCCGCAGCGAGAACAGGTGCGGGTAGTCGGTCGAGTACTCGGCCTTGATGGGCCACTTGTCGAGCGCCTGCCCGTCCGCGATGGCCTTCGGGTCGTACGACACCGCGGTGTTCTTGGCCGGGAAGCGCTCGATCGTCTGGGAGAGCTTGCCCCAGCCGGTGTCCCCGTGGCCGGAGGTGATGAACTGCCGGCCGTCGGCGCCGGTGACGACCGACGGGTACCAGCGACCCTGGGCCAGGTCCTGCTGCTGGTGCCAGGTCTCGGTCCAGGGGTCGAAGACCAGGGCGAGGTGGGCGCCGGCGCCGTGGTTGCCGCCGAGGTTGCCGCCGAAGATGCCGACCATGCCGTTGGGGAGGTAGGAGTGGCCGGCGCAGAAGATCGGCGCGGGGCGGTCCTCGTCCAGGCCGTCGTCCACTTTCACGACCGGCGGCTGCACGGACTTGAAGGCGCTCGCGCCGGTGCCCTGGGCGGGGTCCCAGACATAGGCGCGGCCGGCGTTGTCGCGGCCGATGACCTCGGTGGGCGCGGTCTCCTTGTTCGGGCTCTCCTCGACGGCCTCGAAGGAGAACAGCAGCACCTTGCCGGTGGGCAGCAGGGCGACGTGGTCGCCGTAGTCGGGGCTGGAGAAGTAGTCGGTGAACCTGCCCGACTGGGACGGGGCGAAGGCCGCGTTCAGCTCGGCCTGCGAGTCGGTGAGCCGCTTCAGGCTGCGGGTGCGCATCGGCTGGGGGTAGCCGCGGTCGACGGCGCGCAGGCCGATGCGGTCCCGGGCGAGCTGTTCGGCGCGGGGCCGGCCGAACGCCTTCACCTCCTCGGGGCGGACCTCTTTCGCGAGTTGGGCGCGGGTGATGTGCACGCCGCCCGGGCGGGGATCGGCGGAGGCCGGGGCCGGGCCGAGCGCGGCGGGCGCGGCGACGGACAGAACGAGCGCGGCACAGCCGGCCGCGAACGTCCACCTCCTGCGGGGGTTCCCTCTGCGGGACATGGGACTCCTGGTGGGAGCACGCGGCGCCGCGGGCGGCACGGGGGCAGCATGGGGCGACCACGTAGAGTGACGGAATGCCCCCAGTTAATCACACACTGTAGCGATCGAGAGAGGCCTGCTCGAAAGATTGACCGTTTTACCCCGTTGAGCGGTAACGCTGCGTGTCCGGCGTGGCCGGTGCGGGGCAGCGGGCTCCACTGAGCGGAATCCATCCCCTCACGCTCTTCCGAGGAGTCTCACCATGCCGGGAACACGCACGTCCCTCGCCGCGGCCGCGGGCGCCCTGACCCTGCTCTGCTGTGCCGCCGCACCGGCCTCCGCGGACCAGCCCCCGCAGCACCTGGCCGGACCCCTCATCAGCGGCGGTGCCGACGGCCACCAGCACGAGGTGTTCTGCCCCGGGATGCAGCACGTCCAGAGCGGCGGTTACGCCCTCAGCGCCAGGTCCGGCACCGAGTTCTCCGAGGTACCTGCCGACGTCCTGGAGAACCGGCCCAACAGCCACGCCACCGGCTGGATCGTCGCCGTGCGCAAGACGACGTGGCAGGGCCGCGCCTCCGGCACGGACCGGCGCGAGGCCGGCCCGGCCGATCTGCGGATCCACCTCGTGTGCACCGACGACACGATGTCGCACGGCGCCTGACGACACCTTCGGCGGTGCGCTCAGTCCAGGAACGCCGTCTCGATCCAGCGGCGCACCGCCCGCGGGCGCATCCGGTGCAACCGGTCGACGGTGTCGGCCACCTGCTGGTCGCCGCCGACCGACAGGAACTTCTCCCGCACCAGGTCGGCGTGGCCCGCCCGGGTCTCCGGACCGGCGGCGCCCACCGGGATCAGCCGGGTGCGGGAGACCGTACGGCCGTCCGTCAGCCGTACGGTGACCCGGGCGCCGGTGGCCTTGGTGGACCGGGAGAAGTCCCGGTCGTCGGCCTGCAACGCGCCGATCAGGTCCACGAGTTCGTCGCCGCCGAAGCCGCGCAGCCACGGCACGGCCAGCTCCCCCGCCTCCCGCACGGCCTCGCCGAACGGCGCGTCGGACAGGAACAGTTCGCGGGTCATCTCCGTGTCGTGCTCCAGCCGGATCCGCTTGGCCAGCGCCCAGCGGTCGGGGTCGTCCAGATACGGCGCGGAGAAGTCGTCCACCGAGAACTCGCCGGTGAGCAGAGTGGTGGCCACGGGATAGGGCACGTCGAGAACCAGCGCGCCCAGCGGCGAGCCGGGCCCGGTGACGTACTGGGCGGCCCGCTCCCCCGCGAACAGCGTGTACAGGGAGGCCTCGACGACCACTTCGGCCACGTCCTGCGGCCTGACCGGGCCGAGTTCCTTGTGGATCTCGGCGGCGCAGTCCACCGCGGCGTCGATGCCGGGCCCGCCGGGGTGCATCTTGAACGACAGCGTGTCGGTGTGCCAGCGGCGGCCCAGGCCCTTCGCCACGGCCTGCGGCAGCGGCACGGTCGCGAACCGGGCCAGGAAGCCGTCGCCGTGCTCCATGATGTCGGGCGCCCCGCGCAGCCCCGCGTAGGCCGCGTCGCAGGCGTCCATCGCGGTGCGCACCGGCGTGAAGGTGTTGAACAGCCGGGCGTCACTGGCGAGGAAGGCCCGCATCAGCGGCCAGTTGGGCATGGCGAAGGCCAGCCCGAAGGAGTTCTCGAAGAGGGCGGCGGAGGCCCGGTCGCAGTGCAGGCGGCCCGCGACCGCGCCGGCCAGGTGGGTGTGCACGGCGCTCTGTCCGCGCAGCGGTCCGAGGGTCGCGGAGGCGGTGATGCGGGCCGCGCACTCGTTGGCCGCGACCACCGCGGTGAGCAGCGAGAGCCCGTCCAGCCGGCGGGCGTAGGCGAAGGCGAGCGGGACCGCGACCGTGGAGTTGGACAGGTGCCCGGCGTACGCGGTGTCGTCCAGGTTCAACCAGGAGCCGAGCGCGGCGAAGACGCCCGCGGCCTGCCGCGGGTCGCGCTGCATGGGGTGGCCGAAGGCGGCCACCAGCTTTCTGCCGAGGGGGTGCTGGAGACCGGCCCGGATGGAGGCGATCTGCGACAGCACCTGGCTCGCGGCGAGCTTCAGCACCCGGCACGGGATGTGCTGCGGGCGCAGCGTCGCGGCCCAGTGCGAGAGTTCGCGCAGCGGGGTGTCGACGGGCGTGCGGCCCCGGGCGGCCCGGGACAGGGTCTGTGCCTGCTCGGCCCAGTCGGCGCACAGGGCCCGGGCGACGCTCTCCCCGAGGACAGCGGTCATGAGGCGGCTACCTTCCTTGCCGTGCGTGCGTCACGGGTGGGAACACGACCGCGGGAGCACCGTCGCCCCGGTGCTCCCGCGGTGTGTGGGGGTGGTGGTCAGGCGGCCGGCACCTTGTCGAGGAAGCCGTAGACGGCCTTGATCTTGCCCTCGGCGTCGGTGACGATCACGTCGAAACCGATCGCGATCGGCTCGGCACCCGGCTCGGTCACCAGGCCCCACTGGAAGCGGGCCTGGTCGTGGTGGGCGTCGACGGCGCCGTGCAGCTCGAAGCCGAGACCCTTGAACTGGTCGCGAGCGCCCGCCACCACGGCCGCGAAGCCCGCGTGACCCTCGACCGCCGCGAGCGGGTCGATATACGGGGCGTCGGCGGTGAACAGCTCGGCGATGGCCGCGGCGCGCTTGTCGGCGTCCGCCTCGTTCCAGATGTCGAGGTAACGGGAGACGGTCGTGGTCAGGTCGCTCATGCGGGCGTTCTCCTCTGTGACTTGCTTGACTTGTTCTTCTGACAGGTGGCTTCGTACGGGCTTCAGGGGGTGGCCGGCGCCCAGACCGGGAGGGCTCCCGGGAGCACCTCGAAGGTGGCCGAGGCGCCGATGCCGTGCTGGTACTCGCCGTCGTGCTCCAGCGGCAGCCGCCGGCCGTCGGTGCGCTCGACGGTGATCCGGCGGCCGCGCGCGTACACGGTCCCCGGGTGGTCCATGTGCGCGGCGCGCAGGGTCAGTCCGGGCACGTCGGCCGCGGCGATCTCGCCGCCGATGACACAGACGTCGAGCAGTCCGTCGTCGAGCAGCGAGTCCGGCAGCACCTGGAACCGGCCGCCGCGGTACCGGCCGCCGCCGACGTTGGCGAGGACCGTGGGGCCCTCGTGCACGACCCGGCCGTCGACGGTGACCCGGCCCGGGTACGGCACATAGCCGTCGGCCGTGTCCGCGAAGGCGCGGGCGTAGCGCTCCCGTCCGGTCAGGGGCAGCTCCCGGGCGGTGATCAGCGCGTCGGCGATCACGCCCGAACAGGCGCCCAGATACACGTAGTTGCGGGTCTCGGCGAGCCGCGCCAGGTCCAGGCGGCGCAGCCGAGCGCTGCCGCCGATGCCGTTGTCGGTCAGGATCGCCTTCAGGGACTCGCTCCAGGGCCGCTCGCCCCAGAGCATCTTGTAGCCGGAGTTCCCGGTGCCGCCGGGCACCACCGCGAGGGTGGCGTTCCCGGTGACGGGCACAAGGCCCTGTACGGCTTCGCGAACGGTCCCGTCGCCGCCGATGACGACGATCAGGTCGGGCGCCCCGGCGGGCCGCTGCAGCGCACGGCGCAAGGCGACGGTGGCGTCGCCCGGTCCGGTGGTGAGGTGCACCTCGGCACGTTCCAGGTACGAGGCGCACAACTGGCGTACCTCCTCGACCAGTTCGGGCGAGTGGCTGCCGGAAGCGGGGTTGCCCAGGACGAGTGCCCGGGTGGGAGCCGGGGCTGCGGTGTCTGCCATGGGGGGCGTACTCCTTCGTCGGACGGCACCCGCGTGGACCGGGCCGGCTGTGCGCTCGGCGTCGCGGCGATCTCCACTGTGCCGGGGGGTGCTGTCACGGGGCTGACGTGGCGCTGACGCGACGGCGAGGGGCGGGAACGCGAACGTCCGGCCCCTTGCTACGGGGGGCCGGACGTCGGGTGCGCGGCGGGTGCCACCCCTCGGCGGTGTCGCTCCTCGACGGGTGTCACTCCTCGACGGGTGTCACGCCTCGACGGGTCTGGACTCCTTGACGGGTCTCACTCCTTGGCAAAGGCCAGCAGGTCCGCGTTGAGGCGGTCCGCGTGGGTCGCGAACAGCCCGTGCGCGGCGCCCTCGTAGGTGAGGAACGTGCTGCCGGGTATCAGCCCGGCGGTGCGCGGCCCGCACAGCGGGTACGGCGCCGCCAGGTCGGCGGTCCCGTGGATCACCAGGGTGGGCACCGGGACCGCGGCCGTCTCCGCGCGCTGGTCGGTGGTGAACAGCGTGCGGTAGATCTCGGTCCCGGCTCTCGGCGAGGTGTTCAGACACATGCCGATCAGCCAGCCGGCCAGCTGCTCGGAGAGCGGCAGGTTCTCCGGGTCCGGCTCCGGGCCCGCGAAGAACGGCCAGGTCAGCGCCTCCAGCCAGGCGGCCCGGTCGGTCCGGATGGCTTGTTCCACCTGGTCGAAGAGCCCGGGTTCCAGTCCGTCGGGGTTGTCCGGGGCGCGCAGCAGGAACGGCGTCGTCGAGGCGACCAGGGCCAGCCTGGCCACCCGGGCCGTGCCGTACCGGTGCAGGTAGCGCACGCACTCCCCGCCGCCCACCGCGTAGCCGACCAGCACGGCGTCCCTCAGGTCGAGGTGGTCGAGCAGGTCGGCGAGGTCGCCGGCCAGGGTGTCGTAGTCGTATCCGGACCAGGGGATGTCCGAACGGCCGCTGCCGCGCCGGTCGTAGGTGATGCAGCGCAGCCCGTTCCCGGCGAGGAACGGCGCCTGGAACTCCCACATGCGTGAGTCCGCCATGGCCGCGCCCAGCAGGACGACGGGCCGTCCGTCGCCCCAGTCGCTGTAGTGCAGCCGGGTCCCGTCCCGGGTGGTGAGGTACGGCATCCCTTCTTGCCTCCTTTCCTGTGGTCGGGGGTTCTTCCGTCGGGGTGCGGGACGTTCACTTCCGGGCGGTGCGGCCCGGGGCCGCGAGGATCAGCAGGGAGGCGAGCACCCCCAGGCAGACGAGCGGGATCAGGGTGACGGCGAACGCGTGCGGGTAGGCGTCGGCCTTGCCGCCGGCGTCCGCGAGTGCCGGGAAGAAGACCGTGCCGGCGATCGCCACACCGACGGCGGCCCCGCCCTCCTGAGCGGTGTTCAGCAGCCCCGAGGCGGCGGCCGCGTGCTCGGGGACCGCGCCGCCCAGCACCAGGTTGGTCAGCGGGCCGGTGGTCAGGCCCATGCCGAGCCCGGCGACCAGCAGGACGGGCAGCAGCCACAGCACATGGCCGCTCAGGTCCAGGCCCCGTGCCGTCAGAGCGATCGCGGTGTAGCCGACGGCCAGCACCAGCGGGCCGACCGCGACCCGGCGGGCGGTCACCGAGGCGGCGAACCGGGCCGAGACGATGGAGGCCCCGAAATAGCCCGCGCCCAGCGCCAGGAACATCAGCCCGGACTCCAGCGGGCTCAGGCCCCGGCCCAGTTGCAGGTAGAGGGCGAGGGTGAAGAAGAAGGAGCCCATGGCGAGGAAGTAGACGACCGTGGCGGCCAGACCGACCGAGAACAGCCGGGAGCGGAACATCCCCGGCTCGATCAGCGGCCCGCGTCCGGCGGCGGCCCTGCGGCGCAGGTGCCAGACGGTCACGGCCAGCAGGACGGCCGCCCCGGCGAGCGCCTCCCACACCCACACCGGCCAGTCGCGCTCCTGTCCTTCGAGCAGCGCGAACACCAGCAGGCCCAGGGTCGCCGTGACCAGCAGGGCGCCCGCCAGGTCGAGCCGGGTGCCGCCCTGGCCCCGGGACTCGGGGATCGTACGGCGGGTGCAGGCGAGGGAGACCAGGCACAGCGGGACGTTGATCAGGAAGATCGTGCGCCAGCTCAGGCCGGCCACGTCGACCGAGATCAGCGCGCCGCCGATGAACTGGCCGAAGACTCCCGCGAGTCCGATGACCAGGCCATAGACGTTGAAGGCGCGGTCGCGGGCCTCGCCCGTGTATACCGTGCCGATGATCCCCAGCACCTGCGGCACCATCAGCGCGGCGGACGCGCCCTGGGCGATCCGGGCCACGATCAGAACGGTCACCGAGGGCGCGAAGCTGCACGCGGCCGAGGCCACCATGAACAGCGCCATGCCGAGGGCGAACATCCGCCGGCGGCCGTAGAGGTCGCCGAGCCGGCCGCCGGTGATCAGGCCCGAGGTGAAGGCCACGCCGTAGCCGACGACGATCATCTGGGCCTGGGCGGCGGTGGCGTGCAGGTCGGCCTTGATGGCGGGGACGGCCACGTTGGCGATGAAGAAGTCCAGCACCGTGATGAACGTCCCGACGAGGACCACCAGGAGGGCACCGGCGGAGGGGGCGGCAGCCGGTGCGCCCGCGGGGATCGTCCTCTCACGCCCCTCCACCGCGACTTCCGGGCTTGCTTCAGAAGTCATGACGACTCCGTTTCCTATTCCTTGATCTTGCACTGTGGGTTGTCCGGTGCACCGGGATTCCTCCGGTCACCAGGTCACGGGAAGACGGGTCACCCCGTGGAAGACCGTCCCGCGGCGGAACAGCGTGCGCGGGTCGGCCGCGAGGCGGAGGTTCGGGAAGCGGCGCAGCAGGGAGCGCAGGGCCAGCTCCATTTCGAGCCGGGCCAGCGGGGCGCCCTGGCAGTAGTGCGGGCCGAAGCCCCACTGCAGATGGCCGCTGGTGTCGCGGTGCGGGTCGAGGCGGTGCGGGCAGGCGAAGACGGACTCGTCGTGGTTGCCGGCGGGCACCGAGATGACGACGGCGTCGCCCTTCTCGATCGTCACGCCGCCGAGTTCCATGTCCTCGGTCGCGAGGCGGACCATGGCGTCCTGGGAGATGGACCAGTAACGCATCGATTCTTCGAGGAAGTTGAGAATGAGCGCGCCGTCGTCGGCGGCGACCTGGGCCCGCAGTTCGTCGTCGCGCAGCAGGGCGAGGACGTTCAGGGCGATCTGGTTGGTGGTGGTCTCGTGGCCGGCGACCAGGACGAGGCGGGCGATGCCGACGAGTTCGTCCAGGGTGAGGTCACCGGTCGCGTGGTGGTTGACGGCGAGCCTGCTGATCAGGTCGTCCCCGGGGTCGGTGAGCTTGCGCAGCGCCAGCTTGGCGAGGTACTCGGACATCTCGACGAAGGCGGCCTGGGCGACGGCCGGGTCCTCCTGGGAGATGATGACGCGGGTCTTCTCGATGAAGAACGGGGAGTCCTCCTCCGGGACGCCCAGTAATCGCGCGATGACGAGGGTGGGCAGTGCCCGGGAGAAGACGGCGTGCAGGTCGGCCGGCTGGGGCTGGGCGGCCAGTTCGTCCAGCAGCTCGTCCACCAGCCGCTGGACCGGCTCGCGCAGCCGCTTGACGCGGCGGTAGGTGAACTCGGTCTGGATCATGCCGCGCAGCCGCGCGTGCTCGGGGTCGTCCAGGCGGAGGAACGAGCTGGGGTTGCCCCCGGGCGGCACCTGGATGCGCACGGGGGCGCCGGGTAAGGTCTCGTCGGCGCTCAGCCGCGGGTCGGCCAGGGCCTGGCGCACGTCGGCGTACCGGGTCACCAGCCAGGCCAGTCGTGACTCCGCCGCTCCCGCCGGGATGCGCACCGCGCAGGGGGGTGCCTTGCGCAACTCGGCCAGCAGGGGCGGCGGGTCGCCGTCCTCGGTCCGGGCGAAGGGCCAGTCCAGGATGTCGGTGTGGTCCGCGAGTGACATGTTCGTCCTCCGTGATCGGGGGGCAAAGGTGATCCTCGGCACCGACTCTCTTTCTGCGTGGGTCACGGTGAAGGGGGCCTGGGCGGCACGACGTCGGAGTAGAAGAGGAATCTTTACCTCCGAGTTGCGCGCGGACGCCGTACGCCACCTTCGCGCAGTGCCCTGACACCGCGCTGACACAGCGCTGACACGGGTCCCCGCAAGGGCCCGTGTGAGTCGGTGGTGAGTAATGACTTTGCCAAGGAGGACTGACCCGATGCTGACCGGAGGCTGACGAAGGCGGGCAGTCGGCGGGGGGCGGGGCCGTGGTGGGGGCACGGCCCTCCTGTCACCCGGGGGGTGCGGCCGTCACCAGGTGACGGGGAGTTCCTCCAGGCCGTACACGAGGGTGTTCTCGCGGAAGCGCACGTCGTCGACGGGGACGGCCAGGCGGAGCCCGGGGAAGCGGGCGAAGAGGAGGCTCAGGCACACCTCCAGCTCCATGCGGGCCAGCGAGGCGCCGGGGCACAGGTGCGCGCCGAAGCCGAAGGCGAGGTGGCCGGAGGCGTTGCGGTGGATGTCGAGGCGGTCCGGGTCGGGGTAGACCGACTCGTCGTGGTTGGCACCGGGGATCGCCACGATCACGCCCTCGCCCTTGCGGATGTGCGCCCCGCTCAGCTCGACGTCGGCCACCGCGGCCCGCACCTGGTTGTCCTGCGAGATGGACCAGTAGCGCAGCAGTTCCTCGACCGCCGGCTTGAACAGGGCGGGGTCGGCGCGGAGTTCGGCCAGCTGGGCCGGATCGCGCAGCAGGCTGAGGACGCTCAGGCTGATCTGGTGGGCCGAGGTCTCGTGCCCGGCGACCAGGAAGAACCGGGCCATGGCGACGAGTTCCTGGTGGCTCAGCTCGCCGGACGCCACGTAGCGGGTGGCCAGCCGGCTGATCAGGTCGTCCTGCGGGTCGGCGGTGCGCTGGGCGGCCAGCCGGTCCAGGAACCGGGTCATCTCCACGAACGCGCCGTACGTCTCCTCGGGCGTCGCGTCCTGGGAGAGGATGACCTGGCTCTGCTCGGTGAACGTCGCCTCGTCCTCCTCCGGGACGCCGAGCATGCGGGCGATCACCAGCGACGGCAGCCGGACGGCGAAGTGCTCCACCAGGTCGACCGGGTTCGGGCCCTTCTCCAGCTCGTCGAGCAGCTGCCCGACGAGGAGTTCGACCTCGGGGCGCAGGGCGCGGGTGCGGCGGGCGGTGAACTCGGTCATCGCCATGCGGCGCAGCCGGCCGTGCTCGGGGTCGTCCATGCGGTTGAACGACATCACGCCGGGCTCCGGTGGCAGCTGGATCCGGATCGGGAAGCCGGGCTGCTGGTCGTCGGCGCTGAAGCGGTTGTCGTTGAGCACCTGGCGGACGTCCGCGTGCCGGGTGACCAGCCAGGCCTCGCCGCCGCGTATGCGCACGCGCACCGGTGGCTCCTTGCGCAGGCCCGCGTACGCGTCCGGTGGCGCGTAGGGGCAGGAACGGGCCATGGGCCACTCGGGCAGCTGCTGCTCGCATTCGGACATGGGGATTCCCTCCGTTGGCTGGTTTCCAGTGGGCTTCCAGCGTTGGAGACATCCTGATGAGCGGCCCTGACAGGAATCTGATGGATTACTGACGCGTTTTCAGCCAGTAAATGACTGGTTTCCGCTTGGCAAAAAGGGAATGTTGCGTTCTGAACATTCGGCCGGAATGGCCTTCCGTACACGCGAAAAGGGGGCCGGCGAGTGCTCGCCGGCCCCCTTCGGGGACGCGTTTCGGACGTCGGTCAGGCAGCGGCCTGCCTCGCCCGCGGCAGCAGCTGCACCAGAGCCGCCACCAGGACGCAGAACCCGGCCTGCACCAGCAGGCTGGTGCCGAAGGCGTGTGCGTAGGAGTGGGCGTCGATCCGGTGCCCCGCCACGCTGAAGAAGACCACGCCGATCACCGCGATGCCGATGGCGTTGCCCATCTCCTGGGCGGTGGAGAAGACACCGGACGCGGCGGCCGCGTGGTGCGGGGCCACCCCCTCCAGGACCAGCGAGGTGAGCGGGGCGACGACGAAGCCCATGCCGAACCCGCCGAGCACCATGGCCGGGATGCACCAGGCCACGGAGCCGCTCGTGTCCAGGTGCCACACGGTCTCGGCCAGCGCCAGGTCACCCGCCGCCAGCAGCACGGCCCCCAGGGCCAGCACCTGCTTGCCCAGCTTGGCCGCGGCCTTCGGCGCCTGCACCGAGCCGACGAAGAAGCCGAGGCCGAGCGGGATGAACAACAGCCCGGACCGCAGCGCGGACTGGCCGCGGCCCTCCTGCAGATACAGCGCGAGAACCAGGAAGAAGGAGGCCATCGCGGCGAAGAACACCAGCAGCGAGACCACACCCACGCCGAACGCGCGGTCCTCGAAGAGGCTCGGGTTGACCAGCGGCGACTTACCGCGGGCGGCCTTTCGGCGCTGGGTGTACCAGAACCCGGCCAGCAGCGGCACGGCGGCCACCAAGCACTCCCAGGTCCAGGTGGGCCAGCCCTGCTCGCGGCCCTCGACCAGCGGCAGCACGACGGCGGTGAGCCCGGCGGTCACCAGGACCACACCGGTCAGGTCGAGGCCGGTGTGCCCGTCGGCGCGGGACTCGGGCACCAGCTTCGGGGTCAGCAGCAGGACGACGGCGCCGATCGGCACGTTGATCAGGAAGATGGTCCGCCAGTCCCAGCCGAACACGTCCGCCTTGATCAGCAGGCCGCCGATCAGCTGCCCGAAGACCGCCGAGGCGCCGAGGGTCAGGCCGTAGGCGTTGAACGCGGCGACCCGGGCCTTGCCCGTGTACGTCGTGGTCAGGATGCCGAGGACCTGCGGGATGACCAGCGCGGCCGCGGCGCCCTGCACCGCGCGCGCCGCGATCAGCTCGCCCATGTTCGGCGCGATGCCGCAGGCCAGTGAGGCGAGCGTGAACAGGGCCAGGCCGATGGAGAAGATCCGCCGGCGGCCGTAGAGGTCGCCGAGCCGGCCGCCGGTGATCAGCATGGCCGACAGACCGATGTTGAACGTGGCGGCGACCAGCTGGATCTCGGCCGAGGTGGCGTGCATCCCCTGTTGCAGCGAGGGGATGGCCACGTTGACGATGAAGAAGTCGAGGTTGGTGATGAACAGGCCGGCCAGCACGACCAGAAGCGCGCCCGCGCCGGGTGCTCCGGCGGCCTCCTCGATGTCCGGTGGCGGTGCGGCCGAGGCCGCGCTGCCGGTCAGTTCCGCTTCGGTGGTCATGGGACGACCCTCCCTAGGTCGTTTCGTGCTGGTGGAATCCGGGCCGCGGGGTGTCCGCGACGCACTGCGGGGCGCGGGACGGCACCCGGAACGCAGTCATCGGGTCACTGTCCCGCGCCCCGCTGACACGGCGCTGACGCGGCCTCGCGGATCGGCCTGACGACTCAGCCCGCGGCCTTGGCCACGGTCCGCTGCAGTCGGTGCGCGAAGTGCGCGGTGACGGCCTGGGCGTGCGTGTCGATGTAGAAGTGGCCGCCCTCGTACTCGTTGTGGCCGAGGTAGGCGGGGGTGCGCCCGGCCCAGTGGGTCATGGCGTCCGGGGCCTCCTGCAGCGGGTCGCTGCGGCCGCCGTAGGAGGCGAGCGGGCAGGTGACACCGGCGCCGTCGTCCTCGTAGTCGCCGGCGACCCGGAGGTCGGCGCGGAGTGCCGGTACGACGAGCGCGAGCATCTCGGGGTTGTCGTACACCTCGGCCGGGAACGAGCCCAACTTCTTGATCCACTCGATCAGTTCGGGCTCCGGCATCCGGCTCTGCTCCTCCGTCGGCTGGAAGAAGCCCACGGGCGACCAGCCGGACATGCCGACCATCACCGGTGCCGGCCCGCCCTCCTCCTCCATCTTGATCGCCAGCCGGAACGCCAGCTGGGCGCCGAGGCAGTGGCCGAAGAAGGCGAAGGGCCGCTGGTCGAGGTCGTTGAGGACCGCCTCGTGCAGGGCGTCCAGCAGCGGCCAGAAGTTCTCGTAGGTCAGCTCCTCGCGGCGGTTGTGCCGGCCGGGCAGGGTCACCGCCTGCGGCGCGATGTCCGGGGGCAGCAGGCTCTCCCAGTCGCGGTAGATGATGGCGCCGCTGCCTGCGTGGGGCAGCAGGAACAGCCGGATGGAGGCGTCGGGCGAGGGCTCCACGGGATGGAACCAGTGCCCCTCGCTGGACATCTGGCTGCCGACGGTGCCGATGGCGGTGGTCACGACTGCGTACTCCCAACGGTGGTGGACGAACCGAGGGCGCGTACCGCGGGCAGCAGCACCTCGGCGATCTCCTTCAACTGCGGCTCGGGGTCCAGGGATCCGATCCGTACGACCAGGTGCCGGGCACCGGCGCGGACGTAGCCGCCTAGCCACTCGGCGCACTGCTCGGCGCTGCCCCAGGCGTAGGCCTGGATGCTGCTCATCTGCTCCAGGGAGCGGCCGTAGTAGTGGCTGATGTAATGCTCCAGTTCGGCCTTGGCCGCGGCCTCACTGGCGTTGACCGTGACGGTGGCGTACAGGGCTGGGACCACCGCTTCGGCGCCCCTGCCCGCCTCTTCCGCGAGTTCGGCGATACGACGGCGGGCGCGGGCGTAGGCGTCGACGTCCGGGAGGAAGGGCAGCCAGCCGTCGTAGCGGGTCGCCACGCGGGCCAGGACCTTGGGGGTGTCGCTGCCGGCCAGCCAGAGCGGCGGGCCGCCGGGGATCGCGGGCGCGGGGAGCCGGTCCAGGTTCTCGGCCTGCCAGAACTTCCCCTGGAACTCGGTGGGTTCGCCCTCCTCACCCGACCGCCACGCCGTGCGCCACAGTGCGGTGATCTCGTCGAGGCGGCCGACGCGGCCCTGGAAGGAGGCCCCGACCGAGGCGAACTCCTCCTCGGTCTCGGCCATCGGGAAGCCCGAACCGAGGCCGAGGACCAGCCGGTCGGCGGCGACATGGCTGAGGCTCGCGACCATGTTGGCGCCGATGAGGGGGTGGCGCAGGGCGGGGGTGAGGGCGGCGGTGCCGACCGAGATGCGCGTGGTCGCTGCCGCCGCGGCCGAGAGTACGACCAAGGGGTCGAGGCGGGGGCGGGCGGTGAGGGAGTCTCCGGCCCACAGGGAGTCGAAGCCCAGCGCCTCCGCTTGGCGGGCGAAGTCCAGCAACGGGGCTGCCGCATAGGTGCCGTTGATGGCCTGCTCTCGGGTGGGCAGGAGGATGCCGATGCGTAGTGAAGTCACACTGAACTCCCCAGTGGGTCCCTGGCGGGTGTCGTCAACTGCTCCCGTACCGCGCGGCGCAGGATCTTGCCCGACGGGTTGCGGGGCAGGGACTCGGTGAAGTGGTACGTGCCCGGGATCTTGTAGTCGGCGATGCGGCCCCGCAGGGACAGCAGGAGTTCCCGGGGTGTGGCGGTCGCGCCGGGCTGGAGGACGACCACCGCGTGCACGCTCTCGCCCCAGCGGTCGTCCGGGAGGCCGACCACCGCGGCGTCGGCGACGGCCGGGTGGGCCGCGAGGGCCTTCTCGACCTCGGCCGGGTAGATGTTCTGCCCGGCGACGATGATCGTGTCGTTGATGCGGTCGCACAGGTGCAGGTAGCCGTCCGCGTCGAGGTAGCCGGCGTCGCCCATGTGCAGCCACTCCCCCACCAGGGTGCGGGCGGTGGCCTCGGGCAGGTTCCAGTAGCCGAGCATCCGGGAGGGGGCGCGGACGCAGATCTGGCCGATGGCACCGGGCGGGAGCGTTGCGCCGTCGGGGCCGATCACCTTGACCTCGTTGCCGGGGTGCGGCTTGCCGACCGAGGTGAGGACGGTGCTGCCGGGGTGGTGGGCCTCGGGCGGGAGGCAGACCGCCACGCTGCCGGTCTCGGTGCTGGCGTAGATCTGCGCGAACTCGCAGCGGTAGGTCTCCAGGCACTGCTTGAGCAGCGTCTCGGACATCGGGGCGGCGCCATAGGCGATCTTGCGCAGGGAGGCGAACGCCTCGGGGCCCGCGCCGCGTTCGGCGGCCATCGCCTGGAGCATGGCCGGGGCGGCGAAGGTGGTGGTGACCCCGTGGGCGCGGATGAGGCGTACAGCCTCCTGCGGGTCGAACTGGGGCATGATCACGTTCGTGCCGCCGGCGTTGAACGTGTGCAGGAACCAGCCGATGCCGGCGACGCCGAAGCCCGGCAGGGAGATCAGGGCGACGTCCTCGGGCCGCCAGTCGATCCAGTCCACGCCCTGCTCGCGGCTCGCGTGCGGCAGCGTGAAGAAGCTGCGGTGGGCGAGGACCGCGCCCTTGGGCAGGCCGGTGGTGCCGCTGGTGTAGATCTGGATGACCGCGTCGTCCGGGCCGGTGCCGGGCGTGAGGTCGGTGTCGGGCTGGTCGGCGGCCCAGGCGGGCAGGCCCGCGCCCCGGGCGGGTTCGCCGTCGGCGTCGGTGCCGTCGACCCGGATCACCCGGCGCAGTCCGCGCAGCTGGTGGCGGACGGTGGCGACGGTGTCCCAGAACTCGTCGTCGACGAAGATCAGGGCGGCGCCGGAGTCCCGCAGGATGTGGTCGACCTCGTTCGGGGTGAGCCGCCAGTTGACCGGCACCAGGACCGCGCCGGCCTTGGCGCAGGCGATCATCACCAGGTAGTAGTTGGCCGACTCGCGGCCCAGGTAGGCGACCCGGTCGCCGCGCCGGACCCCGCTGGTGTGCAGGGCGTGCGCGGCGCTGTTGCTGTCGCGGTGGAGCTTCTCGTAGGTGGTGACGCGGCCCTCGCAGACGATCGCCGGGTGGTCCGGGCGGCTTCCGGCGTGGGCCCGGGAGGAGTGGTGGAGCGTCCAGCGCTCCCTCGGTATGTCGGTCATCGTGGTTTCCCGTCCCTTGTGACTGTCACGCTGTCGGCGCCGGGGCGAGCTGCCCGTCGACGAACTGGGCCAGCGCGCGGACCGTGGGGTGGTCGTGGGTGAGGGAGGCCGGCAGGGGCAGCCGGAAGGTCTGCTCCAGTGCGGCCTTGACCTGCTGGGCCATCAGGGAGTCCAGGCCCAGCGACACGAACTCGGTGGACACGTCCAGCTCGTCGCCCTCCTCCAGGTGCAGGACGGCGGCGACCTTCTCGCGGACCACGCCGGTGACGGCGGCCAGGCGTTCGGCTCCGGGCAGCGCGGCCAGTGCCGTGAGGTCGAGGCCGGTGCCGTCGTCGTCGGGGGTCTGCCGGGCGAGCCGGTCGTAGAACAGGTCGCCGGTGACGCTGCCCGCCACATAGCGGTCCCAGTCGAACTCTCCGACGATCCGCTGGGTGCGCGGCCGCCCCCACAGCCGGGCCAGGGTGTCCAGGGCCCGGGTCGGGGAGAAGAAGCGGACGCCGCTGCGTTCGATCTCCTGGCTGAGGTGCTCCTCCAGGCGGGCCGACATACCGACCCGGGCCCAGGCGCCCCAGTTGACCGAGAGCCCCGGTACGCCGCGGCGGCTGCGCCACTCGGCGAGTGCGTCGAGCCCGGCGCTGGCGGCGGCGTAGTGGCCCTGGGTCGCTCCGCCGAGGACGGAGGCGATGGAGGAGTAGGTGACGAAGAACTCCAGCTCGGGGAAGGACTCCTCGGCCGCCTCGTGCAGCAGCCAGCCGCCGTACGCCTTCGCCGCCAGCTGGGCGTCGATCGACTCCCAGGTCAGCTCGGAGATCAGCTTCTTGTCGTAGGAGCCGGCGGCGTGCACGATCCCGCCGAGCGGGTACGGGCCCGCCGCGAGGTGCCGTACCAGGCGCTGGACGTCCTCGGAGCGGGAGATGTCGGCGCGTACGACGTCGATCTCGGCGTCGGCGGCCAGGTCCGCGAGGACCGGTGAGGCCTCCTCGGTGGCCCGCCCGCTGCGGCTGACCAGGGTCAGGTGCCGGGCACCGAGGGCGACCAGCTTGCGGGCGGTGACCAGGCCGAGGCCGCCGAGACCGCCGGTGACCAGGTAGGTGCGGTCGGCGCGGAGTCCGGCCGGGCCCTCGTCGACGGGGTCGGTCTGCTCCTCGGCCGGGTCCTCGGGCAGCGTCACCCAGGTCCGTCCCGCCGGGTCGGACAGGGCGGTGCGCAGGGCCTCGCCGGTCTCGTCGAGCCGGAAGCGGGGCGCGGTGTCGTCGGAGCCGGTGGCGTGGACGACGGCCACCGCGGGGACGGTGAGCGTGGAGCGGAACGTGCCGTCGTGGCGGACCAGGACCTCGTCGCCGGGTGCGAAGCCGGTGCCGGCGGCCGCGGCGAGGACCGTGCCGCGGGCCAACTGGCCGAGCAGTGGGGGCGGTTCCTCCTCGGTCGCGTCCTCCTCGGCGCGCTCGGCGCGTCCGGTGTCCAGGGCGGTGCGGGCGTCCTCGGCGGTCAGGCCGACGGTGTGCACGCGGACCTGGACCTCCTCGGCCTCGGGTGCCCGGCCGGTGGCCGCGGCCGGCGCGAGGTCGGACAGGTCACCGGAGTCGGGGGCGCGCAGTTCGAAGCCGCCGGTCCAGGTGAGGGTCGAGTCACCGGCGAGCAGCCGGCGCACATAGCGGCGGCCGGGGCGGTGGGCGACCTGGTACTCGCCGGGCGGCTCGCTGCGCCACTCGTCGGCGAGCGGGGCGAGGCCGCTGCCCGGGGCGAGGTCCACCAGGGTGGTCCGGTACTGCGGGTACTCGGTCAGCAGCACCCGGCCGAAGCCCCACAGGGTGGCGGCGCCGAGGTGCCCGCCGTCGCCGGCCGGGTCGCCGGGCAGCCACTGGGCGCCCTCGGTGACCAGCCACAGCCGGGGTGGCCGCGGGGCGCCGGAGGCGTTCAACGCGCCGATGAGAGTGAGGAGTTCGTGGTAGTTGTCCTCGCACTCCACGCGCAGCCGGCCGTCGGACATGGGCGCCGGGCGCTGCCGCCAGATCCGGCAGACGTCGGTGACGGTGGGGTCCTCCAGGGCGGCCTTGAGGTCGGTGAGGTCGGGCAGCCAGGTGACCTTCAGACCGGGCTCGGCGGAGAGTTCGGCGGCGCGGACCGCGGACGGATCGAGCAGGACGACGTGCCGGGCCGGCGCGTGCTCCTTGGCGGGCAGCGCCCGGCGCACCCAGTCGGGGCGGTGCAGGAACTGGCGGCGGCCACCGCGGCCCTCGGGCCGGGCCATGCGCACGCCGAGCAGCTCGGCGACCGGGTCGCCGTTCTCCAGCAGCAGCACGTCCGCCAGGCGCCGGTCCTGCTCGCCGCGGACCCGGGCGAGGACGCGCAGGTTCTCGCCGCGCGGTTTGCGGAAGTGCCGTACGGAGGCGATCTCGCGCGGCACGAACACCGGGCCCTCGGGGTCGAGGACGACCAGGGCCTGCACCGCGGCCTCCAGCAGTTCCGCCGGGACGTGCTCGACGGCGGTGGCGTCGCGGCCGGTCAGCTCGCCGGTGACCAGGCCGTCGCCGTGCCGGGCGGCGCGCAGCAGCAGCCGCATGCGGGGGCCCTGTGGGCGGCCGACGGAGGCGAGGTCGGTGTAGATGTCCTCGTCGTCGATCTGCTGCCCGGCGGGGGCGAGGGTGGCGTCCAGTTCCGCCAACTCCGAGACGGGGACGAGGGGTTCGCGTTCCGCGGCGACGACGGCGGTGGCGTGGATGTTCTCCTCGCCGCCGACGACCGTGAACACCTCGACCTCGGCGCCGCCGCCCGGGCGCGGCCGCCAGCGGGTGGTCAGCGCGGTCACGGTCTCGGCGGGCAGCTCCAGCGGGGCGAGCAGCCTCAGGTCGCGGACGGCGGAGCGGGCATGGCCCTGGACCGCGTCCTGCACGGCGAGCAGCAGGTCGACGTAGGCGCCGGCCGGCAGGACGGTACGGCCGCCGTCGGCGAGGTCGGCGAGCGCGCCGAGTTCCTCGGTGGTGAACTCGGCGTTGAACTCCCGTACCCCGCTGGCGAACCGCTCCTCGACGCCGAGCAGCAGGTGCCGGGCGGTGCCGTTCGCGGCCGCCCTGCGGGGGGTGGCGGTGGGCAGCCAGTAGCGCTTGCGCTGGAAGGCGTACGTCGGCAGGTCCACGCGGGCCGGTGTGGGGTGCCCGGCGTGGTAGTCGGCCCAGGAGACGCCCAGGCCGGCCGCGTAGTAGTCGGCGAGCGCGGTCAGGGTGGTCGAGGTGGTGGTGTCGCGGCGGCGCAGGCTGGCCAGCCACAGGTGGTCCTCGACGGTGACGCTCCGTCGGGCGAGCGCGGTGAGCCCGGCCTGCGGGCCGATCTCGATCAGGGCGTGCCGGCCGCGCTTGGCGACGGCTCGGATGCCGTCGAGGAAGCGGACGGGTTCGCCGATGTGCCGCACCCAGTAGTCGGGGTCGCCGATCTCGCGGAACCGGGCGAGGCGTCCGGTGACGTTGGAGATGAGGCTGATCTTCGGCTCGTGGAAGGTGATGCCGTCGAGGGCGGCGCGGAAGTCGTCGTAGACCTCGGCCATCAGCGGGGAGTGGAAGGCGTGCGAGACCGTGAGGCGGTCGACGCGGGCACCCCGCTCGGTGAGGATGCCGGTGACCTCGTCCAGGGCGGCGGTGGCACCGGAGATCACCGTCTGGTCGGGGGCGTTGATCCCGGCCAGGGCCAGGTCGGCGCGGCCCTCCAGCAGGGGGGCGACCTCCTCGACGGGGGCGGCGACCGCGGCCATGCCGCCCTCGGTGCGCACGGCCTGCATCAGCCGGGCGCGGGCGGCGACCAGCGTGACCGCGTCGGCCAGGCTGAACAGGCCGGCCACGGCGGCGGCGACGACCTCGCCGATGCTGTGCCCGATGAGCACGTTGGGGCGCACGCCCCAGGCCATCCACTGCTGGGCGAGGGCGTACTCCAGGGTGAACAGGGCGGGCTGGGTGTACTCGGTGCGGTCGATCGCCTCGGGGTCGGCGGCGGTGCCGAGCAGCAGGTCGCGCACCGAGCGGCCGAGGTGCTCGGCGAACAGCTCGTCGCACGCGTCGACCTGAGCCCGGAAGACGGGCAGGGCCTCGTAGAGGGCGGCGCCCATGCCGGCGTACTGGGAGCCCTGGCCGGTGAACATGAACGCGGTCTTGCGGATGCCGGAGGGGCCCTCGTGGTCGGCCTCGGCGGCCTTGTCCAGCAGCCGGGCGAGCGCGGCGCGGTCGGCGACGGGCGCGGCGACGCGGTAGGGGTGGTGGGCGCGGGTGGTGTTGGCGCTGTGGCAGAGCGCCGACAGGGGCTGCTCGTCGACCAACTCCCTGTATCGCGCGGCCAGTTCACGCAGGGCGCCGGCGTTCTTCGCGGACAGCGTGAACACCGGCGCGGCCCCGCCCTCGGCAGGCTGCTCGACCGGCACGGGCGGCGCCTGCTCCAGCACGACCGCGCCGATGGTCCCGGCGAACCCGAAGCTGTTGACGACCGCGCGCCGGGTCTCGGCCTCCCAGGGCTCGCAGGCCGTCGGGACCCGTACCGGGTAGAGGTCCCAGGGGATGCGCCCGGACGGGGTGTTGAGGTTGATGTGCGGGTAGATCGTGCCGGCCCGCAGCTGGAGCACGGTCTTGATGACGCCGACGATGCCGGACGCGGGCTCCATGTGACCGAAGTTGGTCTTCACCGAACCGACCAGCACCGGCCGGTCCTTGGTGTGGGAGTCGACGAACACGTCGCCGATGGCGCCGAACTCGATGGGGTCGCCGAGCGGGGTGCCGGTGCCGTGCGCCTCGACGTACTGGATGTCCTCGGGCGCCAGGTGGGCGGCGGCCAGCGCGCTGCGGATGACCTTCTCCTGGGCGGGGCCGTTGGGCACGGTCAGACCGGCGCTGTCGCCGTCCTGGCCGACGGCCGTGCCGCGCACCAGGGCGAGGATCCGGTCGCCGTCGCGCTCGGCGTCGGAGAGCCGCTTGAGGACGACGATGCCGCAGCCCTCGGCGCGCGCGTAGCCGTCGGCGGCCTCGTCGAAGGTCTTGCACTGCCCGTCCGGGGAGAGCATCTGCGCGTTGGAGAACATCACCGGGATGCGCGGGTGGTGCAGGGCGTTGACGCCGCCGCACAGCGCGATGTCGCTCTCGCCGGCGCGCAGCGCCTGCACCGCGAGGTGCAGCGCGACCAGCGAGGACGAGCAGGCCGTGTCGACGCTCATGCTCGGGCCGCGCCAGCCGAGGAAGTAGGACAGGCGGCCGGACAGCGGGAACATGGTGATGCCGGAGGCCAGATGGCCGTCCAGCTCCTCGTAGGGCAGTGAGTCCAGTTCGAGCGCGTAGTCGATGGAGCTGGCGCCGATGTACACGCCGCCGTTGCCGCGGCGCAGCGGCGCCGGGTCGATGCCCGCGTGCTCCAGGGCCTGCCAGGCGGTCTCCAGCAGCAGCCGCTGCTGGGGGTCCATGTAGCGGGCTTCCTTCGGGGAGATGTTGAAGAAGCCCGCGTCGAACAGGTCGATGCGGTCCAGGAACCCGCCGGCCGAGGCGCGGATCTTGCCCTTGTCGTCGGGGCCCTCGGGCGTGAACGCGTCGACGTCCCAGCGGTCCCGGGGGATCGGTCCGATTCCGCTGCGGCCCTCCCGCAGGAAGGCGTCGAACTCGTCGGGCGAGCCGCTGCCGCCGGGGAACCGCAGACCGATTCCGACGATCGCTACCGGCTCGGGCGCCTGCTCTGATTCCGTACGCGGCATGGAACGACTCCTCAAGCTTCCTGGATGGCCTGGGTCAGGTGGTCCACGAGGTGGGCGATCGTCGGCTCGTTGAAGAGCACGTTGACGTTGATCGACAGGTCCAGGAGCTGCTCCAGGCTCTGCCGTATCTCGGTCAGCCGCAGCGAGGTGAGGCCGAGATCGAAATAGCTGACGTCGAGGGGGAGATCCTCGGAATCGTCCATGAGCAGTACGGCCCTGAATTTCTTCAGGACGATTGACTCGATTTCTTCGGCGAGTTCACTGCGCGGCAGATCGCGCAACCGCTGGATCGTGCTGTCGACAGGTGGCATGCGGTCATGCAAGCAAGGGCGGCTGACACCCCGCTGACAGCTCCGAGAGCGCTCCCATGGCTTGATCGGCGCGGTCAGTCACGTGTCAGCGCCGGGTCAGATTCCGCTGTCAGGCTCGCATTGCTTCAAGAAATCCACACGCCATATCCGAAAGGCTGAAGATGCTTCGCGAAGCCGCGCAGGAGGAGAGTGCTGAGGCACCTTCCGGATTGAAGAGTTACGACCTCTACATCGCGGGCAAGGACGTCGCCGGGGACGGATGGGTCTACACCGTCAGCGGGCGCTCCCTGCTGGAGGACGTGTTCACCAGCGTCACCCTGAAGCGCTCGCTCGAACAGGACCCGGAATCCGAGGCGGCCAAGCACCCCTATGTCGTCGGGCGCTGCGCGATCGCGGACGACTCCGCCATCGACCTGGCCACCCAGGCGGCCGCCGCGGCCGCCCCCGACTGGGCGGCCGTACCGCTGGAGCGGCGGATGCAGCTGGGCACCCGCTTCCGCGAGGAACTGATCAAGCACCAGGACGAGTTCCTGCGCATGCTGGTCGCCGAGTCCCACCCCGTGAAGCTGGCCCGCTGGGAGCTGAGCTGCCTGCTGCAGATCTACTCCCCGGGCTCCCTGCGCTGGTACCTGAAGCAGATGCGGGTCGAGAAGGAGTACAACGGCCGCAAGCTGATCCTGCACCGCCAGCCGGACGGTGTGGTCGCCTTCAACCCGCCGCAGAACGCCCCGCTGCCCAGCACCGCCCTGTGCGTGCTGGCGCTCATGGCCGGCAACGCCGTGGTGGTGCGGGCGCCCCGCAGCATCGCGCTGTCCACCATGTGGCTGCTGCGCGACATCGTCGCGCCGCTGCTGGAGGAGATCGACGCGCCGGCCGGCGTGCTCAACGCGGTGTGCTCCAACCCGAAGCAGACCATGGACCGCTGGATCGCCGACCCGCTGATCAACGACATCTTCTACATCGGCGGCAGTCAGGAGGGCCTGCGCTTCGAGCAGCAGTGCGTGGCGCACGGCAAGAAGCCGATCCTCGAACTCGCCGGCAACGACGGCATCGTGGTGTGGAAGGACGCCGACGTGAAGTGGGCGGCCGAGGCCATCACCGAGTCGTTCTACGGCTCCGGGCAGATCTGCATGGTGCCCAACTACGTGCTGGTCCACCCCGAGATCGCCGAGGCGCTGATCGCCGAGGTCAAGGAGCAGGTCAAGGGCATCAAGCCGGGCCTGCCCGAGGAGGAGGACGTGCTGCTGTCGCCGGTCCGGCGCAGCGAGCGCTTCTTCCGGCTGCTGCGGCAGGCGATGGACAACGGCGCCGAGCTGATCACCGGCGGCAACCGCACCGAGGTCGACGGCACGGTCTCCGAGACCGGTGTCTTCCTGCAGCCGACGGTGGTCCGGGTGGACGGCCTGGACCGGGCCCGGACGTACGACGTGGTCCGCGAGGAGACCTTCTTCCCGCTGATCCCGATCGTGGTCGCGGAGCGCGACAACGACGACGCCCTCCTCGAGGCCTTCCTGCAGTTCGTCAACAGCAACGACTACGGGCTGCGCAACTCCCTGTGGTCGCGCTCGGACCACGTCATCGAGACCTTCGTGCGCCGCGTGGTCAACGGCGGCCTGCTCAAGGTCAACGACTCCCACATCGGCTTCCTGCCCTACCTGCCGAGCCACGGCGGCACCGGCCGCACCGGCGGCGCCTTCGGCGAGGCCAACTACCCGATGCTCAAGACCTCCCACGTCCAGGGAGTCAGCATCGCCCGCGACGTGAGCCCGTACGACGCGGTCTTCGGCGCCTGACCACACCCAGTCCTGCGGAGGTTTCCCGTGCGTTCCCTCGATGCTGCCCGGACCGTCTGCGAGCGGTTCCACCCCGGACTCCTCAAGGAGCTGGAGCAGATTCCGTACGCCGAGCGGGAGCGGCCCGGCAGCCCGGTGATCGACCTGTTCCGCATCCACGGCGGGGTCGGTCTGCTGATACCCGAGGCCTACGGCGGCCACGGCGCCGCCCCGCTCGAGGCGCTGCGGGTCCAGCTCGCCCTCGGCGCGCTCTCGCCGTCCCTGGTCGCGGCCGTGTCCATGCACCACTTCACCGCCGCCATGCTGTACTCGCTGGCGGTCAAGTCGGGCCGGCTCACCGCCGGGCAGACCGAACTGCTGCACCGGATCGTGCCGGAGCAGCAGGTGATGGCCTCCGGCTGGGCCGAGGGCCGTACCGCGCAGAACATCCTGAAGCCGGCCGTGACCGCGCGTCCGGTCGAGGGCGGGTTCCTGCTGTCCGGCTCGAAGAAGCCGTGCAGCCTGTCCCGTTCGATGAGCCTGCTCACCGCGTCCATCGCCATCCACGGCGAGGACGGCGGCGAGCCCGAGCTGGCGCTCGCCCTGGTGCCCGCCGACGCGCCCGGCATGACCGTGCACCCGTTCTGGGGCAACGACCTGCTGGCCGGCGCGGAGAGCGACGAGGTGCGTCTGGAGGACGTGTTCGTCCCGGCCGAGATGGTCGTCCGGGCCGGCGCCGACGACCCCACCCGCCTCGACGACCTGCAGTCGGCCGGGTTCGTCTGGTTCGAGATGCTGATCTCCGCCGGGTACGCGGGCTCCGCCGCCGCGCTGGTGGAACAGGTGCTGGAGCGGCAGCGGGGCAGCGTCGAGGAGCGAGCGGCTCTCGCCGTGGACATGGAAGCCGCCCTCGCTCTGCTGGAGGGCGTGGCCCGCGGGACCGGTCCCGAGCCCGGTGACGAGGAGTCGGTGGCGCGGGTGCTGGTCGCTCGGTACGCGGTGCAGAACGCGCTGCCGGACATTGTGGCTCGGGCGCTGGAGTTGCTCGGGGGGCTGGACTTCATCAGCAATCCGGCGAGTGCGCTGGTCGCTGCCGCGACGCGTGCCCTGGCTTTCCATCCGCCGTCCCGTATCGCCGCTGCGGAGCCGCTGCTCGCGTATTTCGACGGGGGGCCGTTGGTACTGGCGTAGAGCTCGGTCGGCAGAGCCGAGTGGGCGACTGCGGGTCCGTCGTGGCTGGTCGCGCAGTTCCCCGCGCCCCTTTGGGGCGCTGCACCCCACCGACTCAATGGCACACCCCCCTTTGGAGTGAACGACAAGTGACCGTCATCCAGGAATCCCCCGAAGTCCCCGCGTCGGCGACCGCCGCCGTCGACGAGGCCGAGATCCTCAATCTGTACCGGGCCCACCTCAGCAAGGGCCGGGCCACGCTCGCCGAGTTGTTCGGCAGTCATATGGAGGTGGCGTCCGAGGGCGCCTGGCTCACCACGAGTGACGGTGAGCGCTTCCTGAACGCGGGCGGCTACGGCGTGTTCATCATGGGCGCCCGGCACCCGATCGTCATGGAGGAGGTGGAGCGCCAGCTGCGCACCCACCCCACCGCGACCCGCATCCTGCTGGAGCCGACGGTGGCCCGCGCCGCCGAAGCCCTGGTCTCCGTACTGCCGCCGGGACTCGACCGGGTGCACTTCGCGCTGTCCGGTGCGGAGGCGGTGGAGACCGGCCTGAAGCTGGCCCGCGCGGGCGGCTTCAAGCGCACCATCTCGATGCGCGGCGGCTACCACGGCAAGACGCTGGGCGCCCTGTCGGCGACCGCGAAGGACGTCTACCAGGCGCCGTTCCGCCCGCTCGTGCCCGACTTCCAGCACCTGCCGTTCGGTGACGCCGACGCCCTGGAGGCGGAACTGCGGGCGCACCCGGGCGAGGTGTGCGTGATCCTGGAGCCGGTGCAGGGCGAGGGCGGGGTGATCCTCCCGCCGAAGGGCTACCTGAAGCGGGTCGAGGAGCTGGTCCGCGAGTACGAGGGCTTCCTGATCCTCGACGAGGTGCAGTCCGGCTTCGGGCGGCTCGGCGAGTGGTGGGGCGCCGACATCGAGGGCGTCGTCCCGGACGTCCTGCTCACCGGCAAGGCGCTCGGCGGCGGGGTGATGCCGGTGTCGGCGGCCGTCGCCACCCGCAAGGCGTTCCGCCCCTTCGACAAGGACCCCTACGTCCACACCGCCACCTTCTCCGGGCAGCCGGTGCTGATGGCCGCGGTGCAGGGCGCGATCCGGGCCGTCAAGGAGGAGCGCCTGGTCACCCGGGCGATGGACCTCGGTGCCCGGCTGCTGCCGCGGATCGCGGAGGTCGCCCACCGCAACATCCCCGAGCTGGTGGTGGACGTGCGCGGCCGGGGTCTGCTCATCGGTGTGGAGCTGGTCGAGGCGGGCCTCGCCGGCGAGCTGCTGATCGAGCTGTTCAACCACGGCGTGGTCGCCAACCACTCCATGAACGGCAGCTCGGTGGTGCGGTTCACGCCGCCCGCCGTGCTGGACGACACCGACGTGGACTTCCTCGTCAACTCCTTCGACCTGGCCACCCGCGACCTCATCCGGGGCGCGGCCAAGATGCCGGAAGGCGGTAACTGATCGTGCGGCACGTCGAACTCGATGCCCTGATACCCGCGGAGCAGGCCGAAACGGTCCTGCACGCCGTACGGCGCTGGGAGAAGTACCCGGACCTCGCGCCCCACGTCAACGCGACCACCGTGCACGCCTCCTACCCCGACCCGAAGGCGTCCTCCAGCTGGGAGCTGCACTTCCGCAGCGGCCTGTTGCGCTGGACCGAGGACGACACCGTGCTGCCGGAGAGCGGCGAGATCCGCTTCGAGCAGTCCGACGGCGACTTCGACTCCTTCACCGGGACCTGGTCGGTGCAGCAGGACGGCGCGGACGTCACCGTCCGCTTCGACGCCGACTTCGACTTCGGCATCCCGAGCCTGGAGGGCATCCTCGACCCGATCGCCGAGCGGGTCATCAAGGAGACCGTCGCCTGGGCGCTGACCGGGCTGTACCCGGCCGTGCGCATCCAGGGCGGCATCCAACTCACCGAGCCCGCCGCGGTCGGCGCCCAGTAGTCCGCCGAGGAGCTGACCATGGACCAGGCGAACCCCTTCGAGACACCGCGCACGTACTCGCTGCACCGCGCCGAGTACCTGGTGGGCCTCGCCGTCACCACCGGCCTGATCGTCTACCACTTCGGTGACATCCGCTGGCTGCCGGCGATCGGACTGTTCCTCTACATCGACCTGATCGGCTACATCCCCGGCGCCGTCGCGTTCAAGAAGAGCGGCGGCCGGCCGATCCACAAGGCGTACTACGTCCTCTACAACGTCATGCACAGCCTCATCACCCAGGGCGCGGTGGCCGCGCTGTGGTGCTGGCTGGTCAAGCCGGAGTGGGCGCTGCTGGTGCTGCCGTTCCATCTGTTCGGCGACCGCGGCCTGTTCGGCAACTTCATGAAGTCCTTCGCGCTGCCCTTCGAACCGGTGCGCCAGGAGGGCTATCTGCGGCTGCTGGACGACCTGGGCCTGCCGCACCCGAAGCCGGTCGGGCACGCCATGGACCCGGTGCCGGTGGGGCACGTCCCGGCGCGGCCGGTCGTACGGGAGACGGAGGCCGTGCGATGACCACCGCGACCGGCGTACGACGCGCGGTCCGGCAGGACCCGGCCGAGCGCCGCCAGGCCCTGTACCACCTGGCCTCCCCCGTGTCCGTGCTGACCACGGGGCCGGAGGAGCGGATGCACGGGACGACCGCGAGCACGGTCACCCTCGTCTCGCGCTCGCCCCTGCTGGTCGGGGTCGTCCTGCGGGCGGGGTCGTCCTTCGCCCGGCTGGCGGCCGACGAGGGCCGGTTCGCGATCAACGTGCTCGGCGGCGACCAGGCCGACGTGGCCCGGCGGTTCGCCGACAGCGGCCGGCCCGACGGCGACGCGGCCTTCACGGGCCTCGCCTGGACGGCGGACCGGTACGCACACGCCCCGCTCATCGCGGGGGCGCTCGCCCACTACGTCTGCCGGTTCCACTCCGCGCACGAAGCGGGCGACAGCGAGCTGCTGCTCGGCCACGTCGTCCGCGCCACCGCCGACAACGGGCGGCTCCCCCTGTTCAGTTACGCCGGCGGGCTGTTCGCCGGCTCCCTGCGCCCGGCGAAGGAGGCCGCCGCATCATGACCGCACCCGTAGCACCCGAGGCCGACTGGGAGAAGGCACCCGGTCTGCTGGACGGCGCGAAGGAACTCACCCTCGGCCCCGAGGAGTGCGACCTCGCCTACTGGATCACCTCGGTGGCCCAGGGCACGCTGCGCGACCGCGGGGTGACCGGCCACCACGAGAACGCGCTCACGCCCGACTTCCTCAAGGCGCCGGGACCGCTGCGCGAGGCGCTGGTGCTGGAGTTCGGCTTCCGGGCACTGGCGGAGGAGCTGGCCACCCGGCTGCTCGGCCACTACGTCTCCATCGCGCCCGGCATCCCGCAGATGGAGTTCTACGCCACCCAGCTGATCGACGAGGCCCGGCACGCCCGGGTCTTCCGCCAGCACCTGGTGGAGCTGGGCGTCCCGGCGAGCACCCTGCTCAAGGACATCGAGGAGATGGCCCGGGACTACCGCAAGCGGGTCCTGGACCCGGTGGTGGACTTCACCCTGGACATCGTCCGCGACCAGGCCGACTTCCCCGGCGGGGTCGCCGTGTTCGCCATCATCATCGAGGGCGTGCTCGCGCCGGCCGCCGAGCTGAGCGAGCGCAAGTGGACCCCGCTGTCCCCGGCGACGGGCGAGATCTCGCGCGGCACCGCGATCGACGAGATCCGCCACCTCACCGTGGCCAGCACCATCCTGCGCGACCACGTGATCGAGCACCCGGAGTACAAGCCGCGGCTGCTGGAGATCCTGCGCTCGGGCGTGAAGCTGTGGGACGAGATCCCGGACCGGGAGTTCGTCATCCACCGCGAGGAGCTGTTCCAGGAGGGCATGCTCCAGCACGCCGACAAGATCGGGGACTACGAGATCTGGCCGGGCGTCCGGCTGCTCGACACCACCGCCGAACAGCGCTACGACATGGCCGAGCGGTGGACCGACGAGATGGCCGAGGTCCGCATGGACTACATGGGCCTGCCCGTCGGCGTCCTCGCCTCGGAGGCCGGCGCATGAGCACCGGGCGGGCCGCGGTCGTCACCGGCATCGGGTCGTACGTCCCGCCCAATGTGGTGACCAACGACGACCTGGCCGCCCGCCTCGACACCTCCGACGCCTGGATCCGGTCGCGCACCGGCATCGCCGAGCGGAACTTCATCTCCCCGGGCACCTCCACCGGCGATCTGGCGGTGGAGGCGGGCCTCAGGGCCTTGAAGTCGGCGGGTGACGAGGAGGTGGGGGCGGTGGTGCTGGCCACCACCACCCCGGACCAGCCCTGCCCGGCCACCGCACCGCAGGTGGCCGCGCGGCTGGGGCTCGGGCAGGTGCCCGCCTTCGACGTGGCGGCCGTCTGCTCCGGGTTCCTGTACGGACTGGCCTCGGCCGCGGGGCTCATCGCGGCCGGGATCGCGGACCGGGTGCTGCTGATCGCGGCGGACGCCTTCACCACGATCATCAACCCCGAGGACCGCACCACCGCGGTGATCTTCGCGGACGGCGCGGGCGCGGTGGTGCTGCGCGCCGGCTCGGCCGGTGAACCCGGGGCGATCGGCCCGCTGGTGCTCGGCAGCGACGGCGAACTGAGCCATCTGATCGAGGTCCCGGCGGGCGGTTCCCGGCAGCGGTCCACCGACCGGCCGGCCGCCCCCGAGGACCACTACTTCCGGATGCTCGGCCGGGACACCTACCGGCACGCGGTCGAGCACATGACCGCCGCGTCCACCGAGGCGGCCGAACGGGCCGGATGGCGGCTGGACGAGGTCGACCGGTTCGTGGCGCACCAGGCCAACGCCCGGATCCTGGAGGCCGTTTCGGACCGGCTCGGCATCCCCGCCGAGCGGCAGCTGAGCAACATCGCGCGGGTCGGCAACACCGGCGCCGCCTCGATCCCGCTGCTGCTCGCCGAGGCCACCGCCGAGGGCCGGCTCGCCGCGGGCCACCGGGTACTGCTCACCGCGTTCGGCGGGGGTCTGTCCTGGGGCGCCGCCAGTCTCATCTGGCCGGAGCTGCAAACCATCTGACCGATCGTCAGTCACTCATATCGATTCAGCGGTACGCGGGGCGCGTACACCTTCGAAAGGAACCGAGATGCTGGAGCAGCTCAAGGAAATACTGTCCAACAAGCTCAAGGTGTCGCCCGAGTCGATCACTCCGGAGGCCACCCGGGAGGACATCGAGCTGGACTCGCTGGCCGTGGTGGAGCTGTCGCTGCTGCTGAAGTCCGAGCTGGACCTGGACATCAGCGACGACGACCTCCTGGAGGCCGAGACCGTGGGCGACATGGTCCGGCTCATGGAGGAGCGGAGCGCGAAGGTCTGATGGCCGGGATGGACATCGCCGTCACCGGGCTCGGCCTGGTCACCCCGGGTGGCGTCGGGGTCGGGCCGAGCTGGGCGGCGGTCTGCGACGGCAGGCCGGCCGCCGCCCTCGATCCGGTGCTGGCGGACAACCCCGTACAGATCTCCTGCCGAGTGCCGGGCTTCGACCCCGAGACCCTGCTGAGTGCGCGGCGGGCCCACCGCCTGGACAGGTTCGTGCAGTTCGCGCTGGTCGCCGCGCACGAGGCGGTGGCCGACGCGGGCCTCGACCCGCAGACCTGGGACGGCGCCCGCGTGGGCGTGGTGCTGGGCTGCGCCGACGGCGGTCCGGGCACGGTCGAGGAACAGCACCATGTGCTGCGCGAGCACGGCGCGGCCCGGGTGTCGCCGCTGCTGCTGCCCATGCAGCTGCCGAACATGCTGGCCGGTCAGACGGCCATCGAGTTCGGGGCGACCGGACCCAACCTGGTGGTGGCCACCGCCTGCGCCTCGGGCGCGACCGCCATCGGGACGGCCCGGGACCTGCTGGCGCTCGGCCGGTGCGACATCGTGCTGGCCGGCGGCAGCGAGGCCATGGTCACCCCCCTGGTCATGGCCGGGTTCGCGCAGATGGGCGCCCTGTCCAAGCGGCACGACGATCCGGCGACCGCCTCCCGCCCGTTCGACGTGGACCGGGACGGCTTCGTCGCCGGTGAGGGCGCGGGGATCCTCGTGATGGAGCGTGTCGCGGACGCCCGCGCCCGCGGTGCGCACATCCACGGCCGGATCATCGGGTACGGCGCGACGGCTGACGCGCATCACATGACGTCACCGCATCCCGACGGCGTCGGCATCGAGGCGGCCGTACGGGCGGCTCTCGCCGACGCGGGGGCCGATCCGGACGATGTGCAGCACGTCAACGCCCATGGGACTTCGACCCCGTTGAACGACCTGTCGGAGGCCCGGATGATCCAGCGGACCCTGCGTGGGGATCCGTTGGTCACCTCGACGAAGGGAGTCACCGGTCATCTGCTGGGCGCGGCGGGCGCGGTCGAGGCGGCGTTCGCTGTGCTGAGTGTCGAGCACGAGTTGATTCCGCCTGTCGCCAACCTGGTCATGCCCGATCCCCGGATCGAGATCAAGTTGGCCCAGACCGTCACCGAGATGCCCATCGATCTGGCCCTGAGCAACTCCCTGGGCTTCGGCGGTCAGAACACGGCACTGGCGATCGCACCTGCCTGACCAGGTACGAAGCCAACAGCGAACAGCCGTCCGCCGGTCCGCCGCGGGCGGCTGTCGCACGTTTCCCGTCCCTCTCCCCAACCCCTTTGAGCAACCCGGGAGTCACCCATGTCCACCAGCGGTTCCCCACCCTCCCGGAGCCGACTCGGCACCGGGCACATCCTCTTCCTCATCGTCGCCGCGGCCGCCCCCCTCTCCGCCATGGTCGGCACCGTCCCCCTCGCCTTCGCCTTCGGCGACGGAGCCGGTGTACCCGCGGCCTTCCTGTTCGCCGGAGTCACCCTCCTCTGCTTCTCCGTCGGGTATGCGGTCAGTGCCCGCCGTACCGGAGGCTCCGGCGGCTTCTACGCCTCCGTCGCCGACGGGCTCGGGCGGCCGCCCGCGGTCGCCGCCGGGTATGTCGCCCTGCTCTCCTACAACTGCGCGACCATCGGGCTCGCGGGTGCGCTCGGGTACTTCACCCACCTGGTCTTCGCCGCCCACGGGCTGTCGGTGTCCTGGGAGTGGTGCGCCGCCGTCGGACTGGTGCTGTCGGCCGTCCTCGGGTACCGGGAGATCGCGCTCAGCGCCCGGGTGCTGGCGCTGCTGATGCTCGGCGAGATCGGCGTGCTGGCCGCCCTGGACGTGGCGATCCTGGCCCGGCACGGACTGCACGCCCTGCCCACCGCCTCCTTCTCCCCGCATGTCGCGGCCGGGCACGGGGCCGGCGTCTCGCTGATGTTCGCGTTCGTCTCCTTCATCGGTTTCGAGTCGGCCGCCCTGTACGGCAAGGAGGCGAAGGACCCGCAGCGCAGCGTGCCCCGGGCCACCTATGCGGCCGTCGTCCTGATCGCCGGTTTCTACGCCCTGACCAGCTGGCTGGCGGTCGGCGCGGTCGGCAGCGACCGGGTGCGCGAGGTCGCGGGCAAGCAGATGGGCGACCTGTTCTTCGCCCTCGGCGACGACTTCCTCGGCAAGGCGGGCAGCACCGGGCTCCAGGTCCTGCTCTGCACCAGCCTGTTCGCGGCGACGCTGGCCCTGCACAGCGCCGCCAACCGCTACGCCCAGGTCCTCGCCGAGGACGGTCTGCTGCCGGGCGCCCTGGCCGCCGAGCACCCGCGGCACCACTCCCCGCACCGGGCCAGCCTCGCGCAGAGCGCGCTGACCACGCTGGTCGTGGCCGGTTTCGCCGTCGCCGGTCTCGACCCGTACGCCGACCTGACCACCAGCATGCTCGGCCTCGGCACCCTGGGCATCGTCGCTCTGCAGGCCCTGGCCGCGCTGTCCGTGCTCGGGCTGCGGCTGCGGGGCGGTGGCGGGCACTGGTGGCGGGAGGTGGTCGCGCCGCTGCTGGGCTTCGCCGGCCTCGCCGCCTCGGTGTGGCTGGTGGTCGGCAACTTCGACATGCTGACCGGCTCCCCGTCCAAGGTCATCGCCGCGCTGCCCTGGCTGCTGCCGCTGGTCGCCCTGGGCGGCCTGGTGTACGCGGCCCGCCTGCGCTCGGCCCACCCGCTCCGCTACCGCCTGCTCGGCACCCGGCACACCGCAACCGCCGTACCGGAGCAGTCCCCCGCCTCCTCCCCCGCCCTGTCAGGAGACCGCCATGCATGATCCCCACGAGCTGATCGAGGCCGGTCCGGACGCGGTACGGCGCCTGGCCCGCCGCCGCTACGCGCTCGACCTGGACACCCTGAGCACCGCGCTGCACGCCCGCTCGGCCACCCAGGCCGACGTGACCCGGTTGCGCACCGAGCTGAACCGCACCGCCAAGGCCCGCCGCAACGGCCCGCCCACCGAGGCGGAGAAGGAGGCCGCCCGCGCGCTGCGCGCCGAGGTGCAGCAGGCGGAGGGTGCCGCCCGCACGGCCGCCGGTGAGCTGACCGAGCTGCTGCTCGGCATCCCCAACCTCCCGCTGGACACGGTCCCGGACGGCGACTCGGAGAAGGAGGCGGTGGAGGTACGGCGCGGTGGTCCGGCCCCGCGCCCCTCGGCCGGCGCCCGCCACCACGCGGAGATCGGCGAAGCCCTCGGCATCCTCGACTCCCCCGCGGCGGCCAAGCTCTCCGGCGCCCGCTTCACCGTCTCGCACGGCGCCGGAGCCCGTCTGGAGCGGGCCCTCGGCGACTTCTTCCTCGACCTGCACACCCGCGAGCACGGCTACACCGAGCAGTCGGTGCCGTTCCTGGTCAGCCGCGACACGATGACCGGCACCGGCCAACTGCCCAAGTTCGAGGAGGACTTGTTCCGCACCCAGGTCGGCGACCGCGAGCTGTTCCTGATCCCGACCGCCGAGGTCCCGCTGACCAACCTGGTGGCCGGACAGCTCCTGGACGCGCGGACCCTGCCGTACGCGTTCACCGCCCGCACCCCCTGCTTCCGCGCCGAGGCGGGGGCGTACGGCCGGGACACCCGGGGTGTGCTGCGCCTGCACCAGTTCGAGAAGGTGGAGCTGGTGCGCGTCTGCGCCCCGGAGGAGGCCCAGGAGCAACTGGAGCTGATGGTCTCGCAGGCCGAGGAGTGCCTGCGCCGCCTCGAACTCTCCTTCCGCACCGTCCTGTTGCCCGCGGGCGACATGGGCTTCTCGGCCCGGATGACGTACGACATCGAGGTCTGGCTGCCCGGTGGCGGCTCCTACCGGGAGATCTCCTCGGTCTCCGACTGCGGCACCTTCCAGGCCCGCCGCGCCGACATCCGCGTCAAGCGCGCCGACGGCCGCAAGACCCCGGCGGCCACCCTGAACGGCTCGGCCCTGCCGATCGGCCGCACGGTCGCCGCACTGCTGGAACAGGGCGTCCAGGAGGACGGGTCGGTGGTCCTGCCCGAGGCACTGGTCCCGTACACCGGGTTCCGACGGATCCTGCCGGGCGGGGCGACCGAGTAAGGCACGTGAGCGCGACGAAGACCCGCCCCGCCCGAGGCTTGCGCTCCTCAGGCGGGGCGGGCGCGTGCGCGCGTCACAGCGTCGCGGTCGTCCCCTCACCGGACGCACTGCCGGCGAGCCACTCCTGCCATCCCAGGTTGAAGTCGGCGTAGCCGTTGTCGGCCGGGGCCTTGGCCCGGGTCGAGCCGGTGATGGTGACGGGGTCGCCCTGCTTGACCTGGCCGTAGAACCACTTGGCGTCCGACATGGACAGGTGGACGCAGCCGTGCGAGCCGCGGGCGCTGCCGCTGCCCGGATTGGGGTCGCCGGTCGAGTAGTGCACGTACGTGCCGGACTGGGTCAGGTGGACGTCCCAGGGCAGCGTCAGGTCGTAGTAGTTGGGGCTGCCCTTGTCGCAGCTGATGCCGACGCTGCAGGAGGTCATGTGGACCTTCTCCTGCTTGTCGATGACGGCCATCGTGCCGTTCCACGTCGGATACTGGGGGCTGCCCGCGTTGATCGACAGGGTGCGCACCACCTTGTCGTTGCGGGTCACCTTCATGGTGTGGCCGGTCACCGAGACATCCGCGCGCACGTCGTCGCCGACCGTGAAGGTGTGCGTGTAGCTGTGCACGCCGTAGCGTCCGTTGCCGTTGCTGACGCCCTGCATGTCGGCGTCGATCTTCACCTTCGTGCCGGAGGGCCAGTACGTCTTCGGCCGCCAGTCGGCGCGCCTGTCGCCGAACCAGTGCCAGGCGCCGGCCACCGGCTGCGAGGCGCTCACCTTCATGTGCTTCTCGACCGTGGCCCGTGCCTTCGCCGCCACCGGGTTCGTGAAGATCACCGAGATCGGCATGGCCACACCGACCGTGGTACCCGTCTGCGGGGTGATCGTCTCCAGCAGCATCGGCGGCCCCGCGGGCTTCGTCGGCGACGGAGAGGCGCTGGCACTGGGTTTGCCCGGCGCCTTCGCGTCGTCCCCGCCCGCCTTGTCGCTGCCGCCCCCGCCGCAGGCGCTCGCGCCCACCAGCATCGCACCCGTGACGAGTGCGATCCCTATGCCGCCCTTGCGCCGTCCCACGCCCTGCCCCGCTCTCTCGCGCCTCGGCCCTGACGGGCCCACCTCCCTGTCAGACAGCGAGGGCGTGGGGCGCAGTTGCATGCGTTGCGTAAAGCGTGTCTCAAGACTCGGGAGGCGGGATCGAGGTGTGCGGCCTCGGCTCCCGCCCCGTCGTGGTCCGTCGCTCACGCCCCCATCATGTGCACCCCGCCGTCCACGTGCACGATCTCGCCCGTCGTACGCGGGAAGAAGTCCGACAGCAGGGCCACGACCGCGCGAGCGGCCGGGTCGGGGTCGGTGAGGTCCCAGCCGGCCGGGGCCCGTTCGGTCTCCCAGACGTCGGACAGGTGGGAGAAGCCGGGGATGGACTTGGCGGCCATGGAGCGCAGGGGGCCGGCCGCGACGAGGTTGCTGCGGATGCCGCGGGGGCCGAGGTCTCGGGCGAGGTAGCGGCTGGTGGACTCCAGGGCGGCCTTGGCGACGCCCATCCAGTCGTAGTGCGGCCAGGCGACCGTCGCGTCGAAGGTGAGGCCCACGACCGAGCCGCCGCGCCGCTCCAGCAGTGGCAGGCAGGCCGTGGTCAGGGACTTCAGGGAGTACGCCGAGACGTGCACGGCCGTCGACACGTCGTCCCAGGTGCCGTCCAGGAAGGAGAAGGCGCCCTGGGGGCCGTAGGCGATGGAGTGGACGACGCCGTCGAGGGAGTCGACGTGCTCGCCGATCCGGTCGGCGAGGGTGTCCAGGTGGCCCTGGTCGGTGACGTCCAGCTCGATGACGGGGGCGGGCTTGGGCAGCCGGGACGCGAAGCGCTCGATCAGGGTGAGCCGGCCGAAGCCGGTCAGCAGGACCTCGGCGCCCTCCTCCTGGGCGATCCGGGCCGCGTGGAAGGCGATGGAGGCGTCCGTGACGACCCCGGTCACCAGGATCCGCTTGCCGGCGAGGATGCCGCTCATGCCACCGACACCCCCTTCGGCAGGGCGCTGACCAGCGGGGAGTCATGGTCCTGGGGGCCGAGGGCGCTGCCGCCACCGGGTTCGCCGAGGCTCTCGAAGAAGGCGGCGTTGGAGGCCGCGTGGCCGTCGCCCCACTCCTCGGGCAGGTCGTCCTGGAAGTAGATGGCGTCGACCGGGCACACCGGTTCGCAGGCGCCGCAGTCCACGCATTCGTCCGGGTGGATGTACAGGGCGCGTCGGCCCTCGTAGATGCAGTCCACGGGGCATTCGTCGATGCAGGAGCGGTCCTTGACGTCGACGCAGGGCAGTCCGATGACGTAGGCCATGCTCAACTCCTTCTATAAACAGGTGAGTTCAACGGACCGGCCGGCCGGTGGTGCGCTCGCCCAGGGTCAGCACGGTGGCGGCGAGGAGAGCCATGGCCGCGGCGATGACGGCGAACAGGGCGCCGGGTCCGTGCGCCTCCAGGACCGGCAGCAGCACGAACGGCAGTGCGGCGGCGCTGAGCTTGGACAGCGAGTAGGCGGCGCCGGAGGCGGTGGCCCGGATCGCGGTGGGGTACTGCTCGGACAGGTAGACGTGCGAGACGCTGGAGAAGACGTTGCTGCACAGCGTGTAGGCGAAGCCGCTGGTGACGATCAGCGCGGCCGAGCCGGCGTAGGCGAAGCCGAGTCCGGCCAGGACCATCGCGGCCGCCGACAGCGCGATCAGGGTGCGCCGCTCGACGCGGTCCACGACGGGCAGGGCGAGCGCGGAGCCCACCGGGTAGCCGAGGAAGGACAGCGCCGTGAAGCCGAGGCCGGCGACGATGCCGTAGCCCTTGGCGGCGACGATCTGCGGGGCGAGTGTGCCGAAGCCGTAGTAGCCGATGACCGACAGCACGCAGAACAGCCAGAGCACGAGGGTGCGGCGGAGCATGCCGGGGCGGAAGACGTCACGCAGCCGGGAGTGGTCCGCGGACTCCTCGGGCTCCGGCCCGGGCGTCTCCAGCGGCAGCCCACGGCCCGCCGCCTCCGCCTCCATCCGGGCCACCAGCCGCTCGGCCTCGGCGGCCTTGCCGGTCGCGGCCAGCCAGCGCGGGGACTCGATCAGCTGCCGGCGCAGCACCCACACCACGGCCGAGCCCAGCGCGCCGAGCACGAACAGCCAGCGCCAGCCGGCCACGCCCAGCGGGGTCAGCGGCACCAGCCACAACGCGGCGAAGCCCACCGCGGGCACTCCGCAGAAGGCGAGGGTGTAGGCCGAGGCGATGAACCGGCCGCGCTTCCTCGCGGGCAGCACGTCGGCCAGGTAGCAGTCGGACAGGGCCTGTTCGGCGCCGATGCCGATCCCGGCGAGGAAGCGGGTGACGATCAGCCACGTTGCGTTCGGCGAGAAGGCGCCGAGCAGCGAGAAGACGGAGTAGATGGCGAGGTTGACGAGGAAGGCCCGGCGCCGGCCGAACCGGTCGGCGATCCGGCCGAGCGTCAGGGAACCGATGAACTGGCCGACGAACACGGAGGCCAGGGTGAGTTTGAGCGAGGTGGCGCCGAAGCCGAAGTCGCTCTGCAGCACCTTGCCGATGGTGCCCGAAAGGTTGTTCTCGAAGGTGTCGAAGAACAGGCCGACGCCGATGACCGCGGTGAGTCTTCGGTGCAGGGGAGTGATCGGCATACGGTCCAGGCGGACCCCGATCGAGGCGGGAGCGGTGACACCGCCCGCCGCCGCGGTGGTCTGGGACATGGGGCTGGCTCCTTTGGGGACTCCTTGCGAACGCCCCCGTCGCTTCCGGGAAGGAACCGCCCGGGCCACCGGCCGGCCCGGGCGTGCGGCCCGGGGGCCGGGGTGTGGGGGATGTGGGGGGTGTGGGGGAAGTAGCGGTGTGAGTAAGGGAGTGGGGGGAGGTCAGGCCACTTCTTCCATGGCCCGGCGGCGGAGCTGCTCCGCCACGTCGCCGCGGCGCACCGGCGCGCTGACCTCGTGCAGGTAGGCGGCGACCTCGCGGTACGAGGCCCAGAACCCGACCTCGTGGTACGGCACCCCGCGCTCGGCGCAGTACTCCATGGTCAGCTCCCGGGCGCGACCCAGGTTCTTCTGCGGCATGGCCGGGAACAGGTGGTGCTCGACCTGGTAGTTGAGGCCGCCGTAGAGGAAGTCGACGAGCCAGTTGGGGCGGATGTTGCGGGAGGTGAGGACCTGGCGCTCCAGCCAGTCCAGGGTCTCCTCCTCGCCGTCGCGGACGTCCATGCCCTTGTGGTTCGGGGCGAAGATCATCCCGAAGTAGACGCCGAGGGCGGCGTGCTGGACCAGGATGAAGGCGACCGCGAGGCCCGGGGACAGCACGGTGAAGACGAGGCCGAGGTAGACGGCGGCGCGCAGCACGATGAGGAACGTCTCCAGGGCGGGCCGCTTGGTCTTGCCCTGGACGATCGACAGGACGGCGGTCCGCAGCATCTTGAAGCCTTCGAGCACCAGCAGCACGAAGAACAGCACGCTCTGGTAGCGCACGACGAACTTCTGGGTGCCCTTGCGGCTCGGGTACTGCTTGAGGTCGAAGATGGCGGTGCGCCGGCCGATGTCCGGGTCCATGTCCAGGTGGTTGGGGTTGCTGTGGTGCCGGTTGTGGTGGTTGACCCACCAGCCGTAGCTGACCCCGTTGACCAGGTTGGCGTGGACGTAGCCGACCGCGGAGGCGGCCTTCTTGCTGCGGAACATCGCCTTGTGGCCGGCGTCGTGCCACATGAACGCCGACTGGCCGCCGCACAGGCCCATCCACACGGCCGTGACCAGCTGCCACCAGGAGTCGCCCAGCTCGAAGAAGGCGGCGAACCCGATCAGCAGCAGGGTGGTGTTGAGGGCCAGCCTGCCCACGTAGTAACGGGGGTCGAGGTCGAGGAGGCCCTCGGCCTTGACCCGTTTGAGCAGCTCGGCGAAGGTCGCCGAGGCACCGGAGCGCTGCCCGGCGCCGGCGCCTCCACCGGCGGCGAGTGCCCCGGCTTCTTGTGTGTGCGGACGCTGCATGCGTTGCTCTCCTTGGGAGAAGTGCCCGGATCGGGCGGCGGCGCCGCTGCCCCGCGGACCTGCGGGCGCCGCGAGTCGACAAGGCTCCCGCGTGCGGGGTGCCCGCCCGGCGGACCGAGGAGACGGGGGCACAGTGCGGTGCTCCCGGGCCCGGACCGCCGGGCGAACGTGTGTCCAGCGTTCCGTGGAGCGCTGATGTGACACTGATGTCTCTCTGATCGGACGTGCCGTGCCGGGTTCAGGCAGCCGCCCCGGCGTTCAGCCGCTCGTCCAGGGCGCGGACGACCGCGTCGGCCGCCTCGGCGACCGCCTGGTCGTCGGGGGCGCCGATGACGGCCATCAGCTGCTCGACCATGGCGTGCTGGAGTTCCTCGGTGGACTGGCTCATGTCGGTCTCCTGTCGTTGTGGCGGTGCGTCAAAAGGCGTTGCAGGCACGGAAGATGTGCGCGAAGCCGGGCAGTGAGGCCTGCGGGCCGTCGAAGGCGACGTACTCGGGGATCACCACGTCGGGGGCCCACTTCTGCTTGTACGACAGCTGCGTCTGCGCCGGGTACAGCGCCGCGCCCTCGGCCCACAGGGCGTGCATCAGCCACTGGAACGCGGGGCTGTGGCCGTCGAGTTCGTGGCTCGCGTCCAGGCCGGTGAACGGCGTGAACCCGAAGTGCAGCCACTCGACGCCCTCGGCCCGGAACACCTCGATGGCGTGCGCGTTGATGGCCTCCATCAGGCCCGGGGAGCCTTCGGGGATCCGGCGGCTGAGGTCGTGCATCCAGCCGGCCCGGCTGCCGTACACCGGCGAGTACGAGATGTACGCGACGGGGGCGCCGTCGATGGTGCCGATGAAGAGCCGGCGGTGCTCCTGGGCTTCGCCGCCGATCTGGCCGACGAGGAACTCCAGTTGCTGGGCGCCGCCCTTGGAGCCGAGCCAGGCCTGGTCGATGGCGGCGATGGCGTCCCGCACGTCGGCCGCGTCGGCCTCCTGGATCTGCAGGCCGTTGCGGTGGGCGCGGGAGATCTTGTTGCGCAGCTGCATGAACTTGGTGCCGCGCAGGGTGAACTCCGGCAGGCTCACCGCCCAGGAGGCGCCGACCTGGTTGACGGTGAGGCCGAGCGCGGCGTAGCGCTCGGCGTCGGCGCGCTGGAGCTGGACGCCGACGAGAGTGAGGCCCTCGTCACGGACGTACTGCCGGAAGGCCGCCAGGAGGGTGCCGTAGTCCTGCTCGGCAGCGAAGGGGCCGCCGAACTGCACGGCGTAGCGGCCGGTGCGACGGTAGACGACGACACCGTCCGCGTCCGGGACGGTGAACGTACTGTTTCCGCTGTTGAGCGCCAGGAACGAACTCGGGTTCTCGCTTGCCGTGTGGGTGCGTACGGCGTCGAGAAGCGGGTTGTCCGTGCTGGTTTCGGTGGTGGTCGCGGTCATTCCCGTACCCCTTTCGGGAGCGTTTTCCATCGAAGGGAGTACAGCACCGAGAGGAGGCCCGGGAAAAGGGCCACAAGGAATTCATTGCCGGTGTCAGAAGCGTGTCAGCATTCCGTCAGCGAGTGGTGCCAATGTGGTGCTCGACCGGAATTCCGTACACGGTGACCTCGAATTCACCGACGTCGTGCGGAACGAGCTTTTCCCACCCGGTGCTGCGCCAATGGCGGCTCGGCACCGGTTGTCCCAGGACCGCCGGCCGCCCCCCGTCCCGGCGGAGCAACCGCCCCGGCGGGTCGTCGAGGAAGCAGACGCCCGCCGGGGCGTGGCGCGTTCGGTCACCCTTTCTTTCACCGCGGCCCGACCCCAGAAAGAAACACCTTCGCCAGGATTTTTCACCAAGGGGGGAATACATGCTGAGGTTCTCCGTTCTCGGTGCACTGCAGATACTCACCGCGTTCGGCCCGGCGGACATCTCCGGCGATCTGCAGCGCACTCTCGTGCAGACGCTGCTGGTCAGCGAGGGCCAGCCGGTGTCCGGGGAGAGCCTGGCCGAGGAGATGTGGGGGGACGCCGTCCCCGACAACCAGGCCAACGCGCTCCAGGCCCATGTCAGCCGGCTGCGCCGCAGACTCCGCGACCTGGAGCCGGACCGGCCGGCCTCCCGGGTGACCATGCACCCCTCCGGGTACCGGCTCGGCGTCGGGGAGGGCGAGCTGGACGCGGCCGAGTTCATCAGGGCGGTGCGGCTGGCCGAGTCCGCCGCGCCGGACGACGCAGCCCGCACCGCACGGCTGCTGGGCGACGCGCTCGGGATGTGGCGCGGCCCCGTCTTCGGCGGCTTCGCCGGCGGGACGTTGTGCCAGCTGGCGGGCGCCCGCTACGAGGAGTACCGGATGCGGGCCATGGAGCTGCGCTTCGACGCCGAGCTGCGGCTCGGCCGGCATTCCGCCGTGCTCGCGGAGCTGACGGAGGCGCACACCAACCACCCCCTGCGGGAACGGTTCTGCGAGCAGCTGATGATCGCCCTGTACGGCTCGGGACGGCAGGCCGACGCCCTCGACGTCTTCCGCCGGATGCGCCGCCACCTCGACGACGAACTCGGCATCCAGCCCTCCCCCGCCCTGCGCCGGGTGGAGAGCGCGATCCTCTCCCACGACCCCGCGCTCACCGGAGACCTGCGGCTGCAACCCGCCTGACAGCCGGGCGACTTGAGGACGGCGCGAGCCGGACCGCGTAAGCCTTCCGTCAGCCACCGGTCAGTCCGCCTTGGCACGCTCGACGGGCAAGTGGAATCAGACCCCCTACCTACGGAGGCCCCATGACCACGAGCCAGACCCCGGCACACGCGGCGACGCATGCGCCCACCCGTGCCGCCGCGGCGCGCCCGTTACGGACCTTCCTCGCGCTGGACGCGGCCGTGACCGCCGCCAACGGCCTGATCTACCTGCTCGCCGCGGGCCCGGTGGGCGACCTGCTCGGCCTCGGGACCGGGTTCCTGCGGGGCATCGGCGTGTTCCTCACGCTGTACGGCGGCCTCGTGGCGCTGCTGGCGAGCCGCCCGGTCCCGGGCACGGCCGCCACCAAGGCGGTCATCGAGGCCAACGCGCTGTGGACGGTGGCGTCCGTCGCCACCGCGGTCTTCGGCTGGTTCGGCCCGAACATCGTCGGCACGGTGTGGACCGTGCTGCAGGCAGCGGTCGTAGGGGCGTTCGCCGCGCTCCAGTCGAGCGGGCTGCGCCGGCTCGGCAACTGACGTTCCGTCACTTCAGGGAAGCAGGGGGAGACATGAGGTCCCACGTCGAGGAACTGGCCGGCATACGCGAGAGCGTCCTCGCCGGCCCCGGTGAGAAGGCGACGGCCGCCCAGAAGGCCAAGGGCAAGCTCACCGTGCGCGAACGGATCGGCCTGCTCCTCGACGAGGGCTCCTTCCAGGAGGTCGAGCCGCTGCGCCGGCACCGGGCGACCGGCTTCGGCCTGGAGGCGAAGAAGCCGTACACCGACGGTGTCGTCACCGGCTGGGGCACGGTCGAGGGCCGTACCGTCTTCGTCTACGCCCATGACTTCCGGATCTTCGGCGGTGCGCTGGGCGAGGCCCACGCCGCCAAGATCCACAAGATCATGGACATGGCCCTCGCGGCGGGCGCGCCCCTGGTCTCCCTGAACGACGGCGCCGGCGCCCGCATCCAGGAGGGCGTCACCGCCCTCGCGGGCTACGGCGGCATCTTCCGGCGCAACACGGCGGCGTCCGGGGTCATCCCGCAGATCAGCGTGATGCTCGGCCCGTGCGCCGGAGGTGCCGCCTACAGCCCCGCGCTCACCGACTTCGTGTTCATGGTCCGCGAGACCTCCCAGATGTTCATCACCGGACCGGACGTGGTCAAGGCGGTCACCGGCGAGGAGATCACCCAGAACGGCCTGGGCGGCGCCGACGTGCACGCGGAGACCAGCGGCGTGTGCCACTTCGCGTACGACGACGAGGAGACCTGCCTGGAGGAGGTCCGCTATCTGCTGTCCCTCCTCCCCCGCAACAACCGCGAGACCCCGCCGGCGGTGCCCTGCGACGACCCGGCCGACCGGGTCTGCGAGTCGCTGGCCGACCTGGTGCCGGTCGACGGCAACCGGCCGTACGACATGGCCAAGGTCATCGAGGAGATCGTCGACGACGGCGAGTACCTGGAGGTCCACCAGCGCTGGGCGCGGAACATCATCTGTGCGCTGGCCCGCCTCGACGGCCAGGTGGTCGGGATCGTCGCCAACCAGCCGCAGAGCCTGGCCGGCGTCCTGGACATCGAGGCGTCCGAGAAGGCGGCGCGCTTCGTGCAGCTGTGCGACGCGTTCAGCATCCCGATCGTCACCCTGCTCGACGTCCCCGGCTTCCTCCCCGGCGTCGGCCAGGAGCACGGCGGCATCATCCGCCACGGCGCGAAGCTGCTCTACGCCTACTGCGACGCGACCGTGCCCCGCATCTCCCTGATCCTGCGCAAGGCGTACGGCGGCGCCTACATCGTCATGGACTCCCAGTCGATCGGCGCCGACCTCACCTACGCCTGGCCCACCAACGAGATCGCGGTGATGGGCGCGGAGGGTGCCGCGAACGTCATCTTCCGCCGCCAGATCGCCGAGGCCGACGACCCCGAGGCCAAGCGTGCCGAGCTGGTCAAGGAGTACAAGGCCGAGCTGATGCACCCGTACTACGCCGCCGAGCGCGGCCTGGTGGACGACGTGATCGACCCGGCCGACACCCGCCGCGTCCTCATCGGCGCGCTGGCGATGCTGCGTACCAAGCACGCCGAACGCCCCGCCCGCAAGCACGGCAACCCCCCTCAGTGACGGAGGTCCCCATGTCCGTATCCCCCACAGCCCCCATCCGCGTCGAGAAGGGCGAGGCCACCGAGGAGGAGCTGGCCGCCCTCGCGGTGCTGCTGCTCAGCCGCACCGCCCTGGCCGGATCCGGCGCCGAGCCCGCCTCCCCCGGCACCACGTCCTGGCGCCCGCACGCCTTCCACGCCCCCCACAGCTGGCAGCGCTCCTGACTCCTGACTCCTGACTCCTGACGACAGGACCGAGCGGCCCGGCACACGTACCTGGACGGGTGCCGGGCCGTTCGGCGTGGGTGTCACTCCTGGACGAGGGTGACGTCCTGCTCCTGGATCGCGTGGAAGGCGGGCAGCGGGACGATGCCCGAGGGGCGCAGCTCCATGAGGGTGGCCTCCACATGGGCCGTGCCGGCCCTGAGGGAGTCGGCCGAGACCTTGCCGGAGTTCTGCCAGGGGTGCTCGGCGCCGTCGCACAGGGCGGCGCTGCCGCCGATGCCGTGCTTGAGCCGGGGGTCGTCCTGGCTGACCGAGGAGCTGACGAAGACCGGTCCGGTGTTGCCGGTGCAGCGGTAGGTGCCGGAGAGCGTGATGGTGCCGTCGGCGGCGATCCGGCCGGTGGGGGCGACGGTGACGGTCTCGCTCGCGTCGGCGGTGGCCGGGCCGGCGGCGGCACACAGCAGCGCCGCGGCACCGAGTGCGGCGGCGAGGGCGGGGCGTACGGGCATGGGAAACCTCCCGGTTCCGTGGGGGTGGGGGCTTCCACTGGTACCGGGCGGCCGTGCCGCCGGGCGTGATCGTCACCCCTTCGGTGGCGCGTCATGGAACCGTCCGGGAGTTGTCCGCATGTTGTCACGCTTCACGGCGGGCGGTTCCGGGGCGTTCACGCCGGGAGCATGGTCTATCCATGACGGGCGGCGGCCGAACCGGTCCGCCCCCTCACATCCGCTGTGGAGGTGCGCCATGTGCTCCTACGAAATCTCGTGCGCCGCGTCCGACACCGGCACCCCGCACACCGTGTCCGCCCACCCCGAACAGGGCTGGGCCCTGCTCTGCGACGGCTCGATCCGCTTCGACGACAGCGGGGAGCTGCTCGCGGACGGCCGCGTGGTCCCGCCCCGCCGGGTTCCCGCGGGCCGGCTCGCCGTGGCGGCCTGACCGGCCCTGACCTGACCGGCTACGGCAGCACCGCGAACCCGTCCAGCTCCACCAGCGCCTGCTCGTCCCACAGCCGTACGACCTCCACGACCGCCATCGCCGGATAGTCCCGGCCCGCCAACTGCCGCCAGATGCCGCCCAGTTGACGGGCGTGGGTGCGGTAGGCGGCGACGTCGGTGGCGTAGACGGTGACGCGGGCGAGGTCGGCGGGGGTGCCGCCGGCCGCGCCGAGTGCGGTGAGGAGGTTGGTGAGCGCCTTCTCGAACTGCTCGGGGAGCGTGGCGCCGGTGACCTTGCCGTCGGCGTCGAGGGCGGTCTGGCCGGCCAGGAACACCACACGGGAGCCGACGGCGACGACGGCGTGCGAGAAGCCCGTGGGCGGGGACAGCTCCGGCGGGTTGATGCGCTCGGTCGTCACGGTCGGTCCTCCCGGGTGGCGGTGGCGTACAACTCCTTGGCGATGATGCCCCGTTGGACCTCGCTCGCGCCCTCGTAGATCCGCGGGGCGCGCACCTCGCGGTAGAGGTGTTCGAGCAGATGGCCCCGCTCCAGCGCCCGCGCTCCGTGCAGCTGGACGGCCGCGTCGACGACGTACTGCGCGGCCTCGGTGGCCAGCAGCTTCGCCATCGCGGCCCGCTTGGGCACGTCCGGGGCGCTCTCGTCGTACGCCGTCGCCGCCGCGTACACCATCAGCCGGGCCGCCTCCGTGCGCAGGGCCATCTCGGCCACCTGGTGGGCGACGGACTGAAGGTCCATCAGCTTGCCGCCGAAGGCGTCCCGCCGGGCGGTGTGGGCGAGCGTCGCGTCGAGCGCCGCCTGGGCCATGCCGACGGCGAAGGCGCCGACGCTCGGCCGGAAGAGGTTGAGCGTGCCCATCGCGACCCGGAAACCGCGGTCGGCCTCCCCGAGCACGTCGTCCTGGGTCACGGGTACGGCGTCGAAGTCGAGACTGCCGATGGGGTGCGGGGAGAGCATCTCCAGGGCGGAGCCGGTGAGGCCGGGCCGGTCGGCGGGGACGAGGAAGGCGGTCACGCCACGGGCGCCGGCGTCGGCGGTGGTGCGCGCGAAGACCGTGTAGAAGTCGGCCTCGGGGGCGTTGGAGATCCAGCACTTGCGCCCGGTGAGCCGCCAGCCGGAACCGCCGTCCGGCTCGGCCGCCAGAGCGAGGGCCGCCGCGTCCGACCCCGCCCCCGGCTCGCTGAGCGCGAACGCGGCCACCGCGGTGCCGTCGGTCACGCGGGGCAGCCAGCGCTCCCGCTGGGCCGGGGTGCCGTGCGCGTGGACGGGGTGGGCGCCCAGGCCCTGCAGGGCGAGGGCGGTCTCGGCCTCTGTGCAGGCGTAGGCCAGGGACTCCCGCATCAGGCAGAGGTCCAGGGCGCCGGAGGCGAACAGCCGGGACAGCAGCCCCAGCCGCCCGAGTTCCGCGACCAGCGGCCGGTCGACCCGCCCGGGCTCGGCCTTCTCGGCGAGCGGGCGCAGCCGTTCCGCGGCCAGGGTGCGCAGCTCGGCACACCAGGCGACTTGTTCCGGTCCGAGTGAGAATGCAGGCATCGCCGGTCCCCTCTCCCGTGCTGTCACCCGACCGTATCGCGCTCCATTGACTGTCGTCACCAACACGATACGCTCCTTGTGCTAGGCCACCACGAGCCAACCCGGCAAAGGGGGCGCCATGCATCTCTCGGCCCATGTCGACACCTTCGCGCGCGACCACCTTCCGCCGCCGGACGAGTGGCCCGAGCTGTGTTTCGAGCTGCCGGAGCTGAGCTACCCCGAACGGCTGAACTGCGCCGTCGAGCTGCTCGGCGGCACCGACCCCGCCCGCCCGGCCTTCCACACCCCGGACGGTCCCAGCTGGACCTACGGCGACCTGCGCGCCCGCGTCGACCGCATCGCGCACGTCCTCACCGGCGAGCTGGGCGTCGTACCCGGCAATCGCGTCCTGCTGCGCGGCCCCACCACCCCCTGGCTGGCCGCCTGCTGGCTGGCCGTGCTGAAGGCGGGCGCGGTCGCGGTCACCGTGCTGGCCCAACAGCGTCCGCACGAGCTGGCCACGGTGTGCGAGATCGCCCAGGTGAGGCACGCCCTGTGCGACATCCGGGCCGTGGACGACCTGGCGAAAGCAGGGATCCCGGGCCTGCGCATCACCACGTACGGCGGTGACGGGCCCGACGACCTGCTGCACCTGCCCGCGCCCGGCACCCCCTACCCGGCGGTCGACACCGCCTCCGACGACGTGGCCCTGATCGCGTTCACCTCGGGCACCACGGGTCGCCCGAAAGGGTGCATGCACTTCCACCGGGATGTGCTGGCCATAGCCGACACCTTCTCCCGACATGTGCTGCGCCCCCATGAGGACGATGTCTTCGCCGGCAGTCCCCCGCTCGGCTTCACCTTCGGCCTCGGCGGCCTGGTGGTCTTCCCGCTGCGCGCCGGCGCCAGTTCCCTCCTGCTCGAACAGGCCGGTCCCCGCCAGCTGCTGCCCGCCGTCGCCGAGCACCGGGTCTCGGTCCTGTTCACCGCGCCGACCGCCTACCGGGCGATGCTCGACGACCTGGCCAGGTACGACACCTCGTCCCTGCGGCGCTGTGTGTCGGCCGGCGAGAACCTGCCCGCGGCCACCTGGCGGGCCTGGCAGGAGCGCACCGGGCTGCGCCTCATCAACGGCATCGGCGCCACCGAGCTGCTGCACATCTTCGTCTCCGCCGCCGACGAGCGGATCAGACCCGGCACCACGGGCGTCCCGGTGCCGGGCTGGCAGGCGCGCGTCCAGGACGCCGACGGCGACCCGGTGCCCGACGGCGAGCCCGGCCTGCTCGCGGTCCGCGGCCCGGTCGGCTGCCGCTACCTCTCCGACCCGCGGCAGCGGGAGTACGTGCGCGGCGGCTGGAACATCACCGGCGACACCTACGTCCGCGAGAGCGACGGCTACTTCCGCTACGTGGCCCGCGCCGACGACATGATCATCTCCGCTGGCTACAACATCGCCGGACCGGAGGTGGAGGACGCGCTGCTGCGCCACCCGGACGTGGTCGAGACGGCGGTCGTCGGCCGCCCCGACGAGGCGCGGGGCCAGGTGGTGGTCGCCTACACGGTCCTGCGGGACGGGGCACCGCACGACCCGGAACCCCTGCGCACCTTCCTGACGTCCGAACTGGCGCCCTACAAATGCCCGCGCGAGTTCGTCTTCCTCGACTCACTGCCCCGTACGGCCACCGGCAAGCTGCAGCGGTTCCGGCTGCGGACCGGAGGCGACCAGCAGTGATGCCGACGACTTAAAATGATCAACGTGTCCGAGCAGCACGCCCCCAGGTCCCTCATCGTCACGCTCTACGGCGCGTACGGCCGCTTCATGCCCGGCCCGGTGCCCGTCGCCGAGCTGATCCGGCTCCTGGCCGCGGTCGGGGTGGACGCCCCCTCCGTACGCTCCTCGGTGTCCCGGCTCAAACGCCGCGGCCTGCTGCTGCCGGCCCGCACCGAGACCGGGGCCGCCGGGTACGCACTCTCCCCCGAGGCCCGCCAGCTGCTGGACGACGGCGACCGCCGTATCTACGCGACGGCCCCGCCCGAGGACGAGGGCTGGGTCCTGGCGGTCTTCTCCGTCCCCGAGTCGGAGCGGCAGAAACGGCACGTCCTGCGCTCCCGGCTGGCCGGCCTGGGCTTCGGCACGGCGGCCCCCGGGGTGTGGATCGCCCCGGCCCGGCTCTACGAGGAGACGCGGCACACCCTGCGCCGGCTCCGCCTCGACCCCTACGTGGACCTCTTCCGCGGCGAACACCTCGGCTTCGCCGCCACGCCCGAGGCCGTCACCCGCTGGTGGGACCTCGCGGCGATCGCCAAGGAACACGAGCGCTTCCTGGACGCCCACGCACCCGTCCTGCGCGCCTGGGAACACCGCACGGACACCCCGCCCGAGGAGGCCTACCGCGACTACCTCCTCGCCCTCGACTCCTGGCGCCACCTCCCCTACACCGACCCCGGCCTCCCCACCCACCTCCTCCCCACCGACTGGCCGGGCGTCCGCTCGGCCCAGGTGTTCCGCGGGCTGCACGAGCGGCTGCGGGACGCGGGGGCGGGGTTCGCGGGAGCGGCGTGAGCGGCCGGTGACTCAGAAGCGGCGCAGCCGCATCGCGATGCCGTGCCCGACCACGAGGTAGATCACCGCGGGCAGACCGTAGTTGAGGAGCACCCGAAGGTTCTCCGTGTCCATCGTGAAGATGTCCTGCGACCACCAGGCCAATGTGTCCGCCACACCTTCCACGAACCCGACGAAGACGTTCGCGTGGTTGGCCTCCAGCAGGTACAGCGCGATCCACAGCCCCAGGAACGCCGCCGCGACGTCGGCGATCGTGTGGATGACCAGCGCGGCACGCTGGGTGCCCGGGCGCGGAGAGGGGTCGTAGCCGTATCCCGGGGGCTCGGGCAGCGGCCTGGTGTCAGTCATCTGAGTCTCGATCCCTGTGCGTCTTCCGAATGGCTCGAAAGAACCTAGGCAGCCGCCGATAACAGGTCGGTTCAGGAACCGTGCGAATCACGTGGAAGGGGTGTGACCAAGCGGGGGGCAGGCTGTCCGGGCCGCGCGGCCGGTCACACGTAGCAGGAGCAGTACAGCCGCGCACCGGCCGACCTGGCCCGGCGGGCCATGCCGACGAACGTGCGGACGCTTTCCTCGGCGTGCAGGTAGTCGGCGAAGCGGGTCTCCTCGATGTCCCACCACTGGAGGGCGAGCATGGGCACGGCGTCCTCCACGACCCCGGCGAGGGCGTCCCGCCAGCTCTCGGGAAGCTCCTGGAGGATGAGGCCGCTCTCCCAGGGGGACGCCGTGCCGGGTGGCGCCTGCCGGCCGTACGGCCACTCCACCGGGTCGGGCCAGACCAGTTCGGGGTCCACGACGCTGCCGAACGGTATGCCGGCGGCGAAGGAGACCAGCTTGCCCAGCACCACGTTCGGGTCCAGGCCCTTGACCTCCAGCCGGTCCGCGCACGCCTCCTCCAGCGACCCTCCGCTGCGCCAGTCCCCGTCCGGGCCGACCGCCCAGTCGACCGCCGTGGCCCGGTCGGCCGCCCAGAAGTAGTCGTACAGCGTGCTCATGGTCTCTCCGTCGTCTCGCCGTGTCGCACGCGAGTACAGCAGACGAGCCTCAGCCGCCGAGCGTCAGGCGGGGTTTCGGGGCGTCCGTGCGGCCGGTCTGCGGGCGGCGGCTGCCCGCCCGGTAGGGCGCGGGCCAGGTGATGCCGGGGCCGTCGTAGCCCTGCTCGGCGGCCGCGTGCAGGGTCCAGTGCGGGTCGTACAGGTGTGGCCGGGCCAGGGCGCACAGGTCCGTACGCCCGGCCAGGATCAGGGAGTTGACGTCGTCCCAGGAGGAGATCGCGCCGACCGCGATCACCGGGACGCCGGCCTCGTGCCGGATGCGGTCGGCGAACGGCGTCTGGTACGACCGCCCGAACTCCGGCCGCTCCTCGGCCACCACCTGTCCCGTCGACACGTCGATCGCGTCGGCGCCGTGCGCGGCGAAGGCCCGGGCGATCTCGACCGCGTCCTCGGCGGTGGTGCCGCCCTCGGCCCAGTCGGTGGCCGAGATGCGCACGGTCAGGGGTTTCTCGTCCGGCCACACCCCGCGTACGGCGTCGAACACCTCCAGCGGGAACCTCAGCCGCTTCTCCAGCGAGCCGCCGTAGGCGTCGGTGCGCCGGTTGGTGAGCGGGGAGAGGAAGCCGGAGAGCAGGTAGCCGTGCGCGCAGTGCAGTTCCAGCAGGTCGAAACCGGCGCGGGCGGCCCGCCAGGCGGCCGCCGAGAACTGTTCGCGGATGTCGGTGAGTTGGGCCCTGGAGAGCTGGCGCGGGGTCTGGCTGTCCGGCTTGTACGGCAGCGGGGAGGCGGCCACCAGCGGCCAGTTGCCGTCGGGGAGCGGCTCGTCCATGCCCTCCCACATCAGCTTCGTCGAGCCCTTGCGGCCGGAGTGCCCGAGCTGCACACCGATCGCCGTACCCGGTGCCTGGGTGTGCACGAAGTCGGTGATCCGCTTCCAGGCGTCCGCCTGGCGGCCGGTGTAGAGGCCGGTGCAGCCGGGGGTGATCCGGCCCTCCTCGCTCACGCACACCATCTCCGTCATCACCAGACCCGCCCCGCCGAGGGCGCGGGCGCCGAGGTGGACCAGGTGGAAGTCGCCCGGGACGCCGTCCACGGCCGAGTACATGTCCATCGGGGACACGACGACCCGGTTGCGCAGGGTCAGGCCGCGCAGCCGGAACGGGGTGAACATCGGGGGTGTGCCGGGCGGGCAGCCGAACTCGCGCTCGACGGCCTCGGTGAAGCGGGCGTCGCGCAGCCGCAGGTTGTCGTGGGTGACGCGGCGGCTGCGGGTGAGGAGGTTGAAGGCGAACTGGCGGGGCGGCTGGTCGAGGTGGCGCCGCAGGTTCTCGAACCACTCCAGGCTCGCCCGGGCGGCCCGCTGGGTGGAGGCGACGACGGGCTTGCGCTCCTCCTCGTACGCCGCGAGCGCCCGTGGCACGTCGGGCTGTTCCTCCAGGCAGGCCGCCAGGGCCAGCGCGTCCTCCACGGCGAGCTTGGTGCCGGAGCCGATGGAGAAGTGGGCGGTGTGGGCCGCGTCCCCGAGGAGGACGACGTTGCCGTGGGACCAGCGGTCGTTGACCACCGTACGGAAGGTGGTCCAGGTGGACTTGTTGGAGCGCAGGGGTCGTCCGCGGAGCGCTTCCGCGAAGATCTTGGTGCAGCGCTCGATGGACTCCTGCGGGGTGGCTTCGTCGAATCCCGCCGCGCGCCAGACCTCCTCGCGCATCTCGATGATCACGGTGGAGGCGTCGGGTGCGTACGGGTAGCCGTGCAGCTGCATCACACCGTGTTCGGTCTCGGCGATCTCGAAGCGGAAGGCGTCGAAGGCGAAGTCGGTGGCCAGCCAGATGTAGCGGCAGTGGTGTTCGGTCACATGGGGACGGAACACATCGGCGTAGGTCTGGCGGGTGGTGCTGTGGACTCCGTCGGCGGCGATGAGCAGGTCGTGGGTCGCCGAGAGGTGGTCGGGGTTCGGGGCCTCAGTGCGGAAGCGGATGTCCACGCCGAGGGTGCGGCAGCGGTCGTGCAGGATTTGGAGGAGGCGTTTCCTGCCGAGGGCCGCGAAACCGTGTCCTCCGGAGGTGTGGCGGGTGCCTCGATGGACGATGTCGATGTCGTCCCAGCGGGTGAAGTCCTTCTGTAGGGCCGCGTAGACCACGGGGTCGGCGTGTTCGATACCGCCCAGGGTCTCGTCCGAGAGGACCACTCCGAAGCCGAAGGTGTCGTCGGGGGCGTTGCGTTCCCAGAGGGTGACTTCGCGGGAGGGGTCCAGTCGTTTCAGCAACGCTGCCGCGTACAGGCCGCCGGGGCCTCCGCCGATGATCGCGATGCGTCGGCCTTGAGTGGGCATGGTTACCGCCCCCTCCACTTCGGCGGGCGCTTCTCCGTGAATGCCGCGTGGAACTCGGCGTAATCCTCGCCGTTCATCAGCAGCGCCTGGGTCGAGGCGTCCAGTTCCACCGATGCCGCCAAGGGCATGTCCAGTTCTGCCGTGAGCAGGGCCTTCGTCTGGGCGTACGCCAAAGCCGGGCCGTCTGCCAAGCGGCGGGCCAGCTCCGAAGCCGCCTCGTCCGCGCGGCCCTCCTCCGTCAGTTCGCTGATCAGGCCGATGCGCTCGGCCTCGGGTGCGCGTACCGGCTCGCCGAGCATCAGGAGGCGGGTCGCATGACCTAGGCCGACGACCCGGGGCAGCAGGTACGCCGCGCCCATGTCGCCGCCGGAGAGGCCGACGCGGGTGAAGAGGAAGGCGAAGCGGGCCGAGGGGTCCGCGACCCGGAAGTCGGACGCCAGGGCCAGGACCGCGCCCGCGCCGGCCGCCACGCCGTGGACGGCGGCGATCACCGGGAACGGGCATTCGCGGATCGCCCGTACCACCTGACCGGTCATCCGGTTGAAGTCGAGCAGCTGGGCGGTGTCCATGGACAGGGTGGCGCCGATGATCTCGTCCACGTCGCCGCCGGAGCAGAAGCCGCGCCCCTCGCCGGCCAGGACGAGGGCGCGGACCGACCGCTCCCGGCTCAGCTCGGCGAGCAGATCGCGCAGGTCGGCGTAGGCGCCGAAGGTGAGGGCGTTGAGTTTGTCGGGGCGGGCGAGGGTGACGGTGGCCACCCCGTCGGCGAGCTGGACCCGCAGGTGCTCCCAGTCGGAGGTGCGGGCGGCGGAGCCGGTGAAGGGACTCATGACGTGCGGCCTCCTAGGGGGGTGGTGCCTCACGCAGCGCTCCCCACGAAGTTAACACGTGTTTGTGACTGTCGTCACGAGGGCGCGACAGCGCGCCTCTGGATGGCCGGGTCCCGTCACGCGCGTCACTGATCGTCCACAGCGTCGTAACAGTGGGCACAGCCGGGCGAGGCGGGACGTTCAGCCGGGTAAGCCGCCCGGTACCGGGGCCGAAGGTCCCGAGCGGTGCCCGACGACGGTCCCTGTGGCCGGGCCCGTACCATTTCTGAGGTTGAAAGCAGGACAGCCTGCTCCATGAACGGACTCGCCTTGTACCAACGCCCCGCCCAACCGGCCTCTTGGCGCATCCCGCTGCCGCACACCGCAGCGGCGGTGCCCGTGGCGCGTGCCCTGGTCCGAACGGCCCTCGCCGAGGTGGAGCACGCGGCCGATCCCGACACCGCCGAGCTGCTGACGGCCGAGCTGGTCGCCAACGCGGTGGAGCACACCGACGGGCGTGGCCCGATAGAGCTGGTGGTCGAGCTGCTGCCGAGCGGCTGCCAGGTCGAGGTGCACGACCCGGACCCGGCGCCGCCGGGCCATCTCACCCGTCCGGTGATCGAGGAGCCCGACCCCTGGCAGGAGGGAGGGCGCGGTCTGCTGCTGATCCGCGCTCTCAGCTCGTCCTGCGGTCACCGCCCGACCCCGTCGGGCAAGGCGGTGTGGTTCAGACTGCCTGCAATTCCTGGTCAGCGGCGTCCGGCGTGACCTCGCGGGACGGCTGGGCCAGCGTGGAGTGCCGGCGGCCGTAGGCGACGTAGACGAGCAGGCCCACCGCGAGGAACACCGCGAACTGGAGCCAGGTCTGCCAGCCGGTCTCGTACATCAGGTACAGGCAGAAGGCGACGCCGAGCAGCGGGCCGACGGGGTAGAGCGGCACCCGGAAGCTGCGGTCGAGGCCCGGCTCGCGGCGGCGCAGGGCGATCACCGCGATGTTGACCACGGCCATGATGGCGAGCGTGCCGATGGTGCACAGGTTCATCACCGCGTCCAGGGAGGCGAAGGCCGCCGGGACCGCGAAGACGACCGCGACGATGACCGTTCCGGCCACCGGGGTGGAGGTCCGCGGCGACACCTTCTCGAAGACCCGCGGGATCAGGCCGTCCCGGGACATCGACATCAGGATGCGGGTCTGGCCGTACATCACCGCGAGGACGACGGAGGCGATGGCGACGACCGCGCCGAAGGCGATGACCCCACCGCCGACGGTGGAGCCGGTGACCTCGTTGACGACGTAGGAGAGGGCAGCGGGACGGCCGGCGACCTGGTCGCCGCCGATGGCGCCGATCGCGGCGACCGCGACCGCGCAGTAGAGGAGGGTGACCAGGCCCATGCAGACCAGGATCGCGATCGGGATGTCCCGGCGGGGGTTCTTCGCCTCCTCACCGGCCGTGGTGATCGCGTCGAAGCCGATGTAGGAGAAGAACGCGGCGGTGGTGCCCGCGCCGATGCCGCCGAGGCCGGCCGGGGAGAACGGGGTGAGGTTGCCGTCCTTGAAGGCGCTGTAGCCGATGGCGCAGAAGGCCAGGAGGATGACGAGCTTCACGGCCGCCATGGCGGCGGTGGCCCGGGCGCTCTCGCGCACCCCGCGCACCAGCAGCAGGGACGCCATCGCGATGACGATCATGGCGGGGAGGTTCACGACGCCGCCGTCGCCCGGACCGGCCGAGAGGACGGCGGGAAGCTGCCAGCCGGTGAGGCTGTGCAGGAGTTCGTTGACGTACTGGCTCCAGCCGACCGCGACCGCCGAGATGGAGATGCCGTACTCCAGCAGCAGGCACCAGCCGACCAGGAAGGCGGTGGACTCGCCGAGGCCCGCGTAGGCGAAGGAGTACGAGGAGCCGGAGACCGGGATCGCGCCGCCCAGCTCGGCGAAGGAGAGGGCGGTGAAGACGCAGGTGATCGCGGCGAGGACGAAGGAGACGACCACGGCGGGGCCGGCCTGGGCGACGGAGTCGGAGAGGCCGACGAAGATGCCGGTACCGACGATGGCGCCGACGCCGAAGCAGATCAGCTGGAAGAGTCCCATCGTGCGCTTGAGGCCGTGGCCTTCGCGGTCGGCGCCGGATTCGGCTATGAGCGCGCCGGGGGACTTGATGCGGGGAGCGGGCATGCGGGTGGTGCTCGTTTCTGGTGGTGCGGGCGCGATCACTGGTCGATCGCTGCGGCGGCCGTGGCAGGGGTGGCGCCGGGCCGCCGGTCAGGATAAGGCCTGGTGAGGTGGGTCAGGCAAGGCTGTGTGACGCGCCCGCCAGGGTGGCCACGAGAACCGCCTTGATCGTGTGCATCCGGTTCTCGGCCTCGTCGAAGACGACGGAGTGCTCGGACTCGAACACCTCGTCGGTCACCTCCAGCTCGGTCAGTCCGTGCCGCTCGTGGATCTCGCGGCCCACGGCGGTGCCGAGGTCATGGAAGGCCGGCAGGCAGTGCAGGAACTTCACCTGGTCGTTGCCGGTGGCGCGCAGCACGTCCATGGTGACGGCGTACGGGCCCAGCAGGGCGATGCGCTCGTCCCAGACCTCCTTGGGCTCGCCCATGGAGACCCAGACGTCGGTGGCGATGAAGTCGGCGCCCCGCACGCCGTCCTTCACATCGTCGGTGAGGGTGATCCGGGCGCCGGAGGCCGTGGCGAGCTGCCGGGCCACCTCGATGATCGTCTCGTCCGGCCACAGCAGCTTGGGCGCGACGATCCGGACGTCCATGCCGAGCAGGGCGCCGGTGACCAGGTAGGAGTTGCCCATGTTGTACCGGGCGTCGCCGAGGTAGGCGAAGGCGATCTCGGCCAGCGGCTTGTCGCTGTGCTCGGTCATGGTGAGCACGTCGGCGAGCATCTGGGTGGGGTGCCACTCGTCGGTGAGGCCGTTGTAGACGGGGACTCCGGCGTAGGTGGCCAGCTCCTCGATCACGCCCTGACCGTGCCCGCGGTACTCGATGCCGTCGAACATCCGGCCGAGGACGCGGGCGGTGTCCTTCACGGACTCCTTGTGCCCGATCTGCGAGCCGGACGGGTCGAGGTAGGTGGTGTGGGCGCCCTGGTCGGCGGCGGCGACCTCGAACGCGCAGCGGGTGCGCGTCGAGGTCTTCTCGAAGATCAGTGCGATGTTCTTGCCGCGCAGGTACTGCGTCTCGGCCCCGGCCTTCTTGGCGGCCTTCAGCTCGGCGGCCAGCTCGACCAGACCGCGGAACTCCTCCTCGGTGAAGTCAAGCTCCTTGAGGAAGTGGCGGCCGGCGAGGGCGGTCGGAACTGTCGCCATGGGGGCGCTCCAGGGGTACGGGTGGACGGACCTTGGAATTCTATACGACGGTCAGCATTTATATACAGTCCGGTATGCGGGCCGATGCAGTCCGCTCGGTCACACCGCCTCACGCTCGACGGGACAGCTCATACAGCGCGGGCCACCCCTGCCCCGCCCCAGCTCGCTGCCCGGGATCTCGATCACCTCGATGCCCTGCTTGCGCAGATGGGTGTTGGTGGTGACGTTGCGCTCGTAGGCGACGACGACACCGGGCTCGACGGCGAGCACGTTGCAGCCGTCGTCCCACTGCTCGCGCTCGGCCGCGTGGACGTCCTGGGTGGCGGTCAGGACGCGGATCTCGCTGAGCCCGAGGGCGGCGGCGATCGCGCGGTGCATGTGCTCCGGCGGGTGGTCGGTGACCTTCAGCTCCTTGTCGGCGGCGCCCGGCTCGATGGTGTACGAGCGGAGCATGCCGAGGCCCGCGTACTGGGTGAAGACATCGCCGTCGACCATGGTCATCACGGTGTCGAGGTGCATCAGGGCGCGCTTCTTGGGCATGTCGAGCGCGACGATCGTCTGCGCGGACCCCGCGGCGAACAGCTTGTGCGCGAGCATCTCGACGGCCTGCGGGGTGGTGCGCTCGCTCATGCCGATGAGGACCGCGCCGTTGCCGATGACCAGGACGTCGCCGCCCTCGATGGTGGACGGGTAGTCGGCCTGCCCCTCGGACCAGATGTGGAACATCTCGTCGCGGAAGAGCGGGTGGTGCCGGTAGATCGCCTCGAAGTGCACGGTCTCGCGCTGCCGCGCCGGCCAGCGCATGGCGTTGATGGAGACGCCGTCGTAGATCCAGGCGGAGGTGTCGCGGGTGAAGAGGTGGTTGGGCAGGGGCCTGAGCAGGAAGTCGTCGAGGTCCATGACATGGAACCGCACGGAGGTCGGCTCCTCGTGCGCCTCCAGGAACTCCCGCTTGGTCATGCCGCCGACGAGGGCCTCGGTCAGCTCGCGCGCGGGCAGGGACTCGAAGGCGGCCCGGAGGTGGTCGGTGGCCAGCGGGCCGTACTCCTTCTCGTCGAAGACCCGGTCCAGGACGAGCGCCCGCGCCGCCGGGAACTCCAGCACCTCCGCGAGCAGGTCGCCGAAGAGGTGCACGGCGACCCCGCGGTCGCGCAGGACGTCGGCGAACCCGTCGTGCTCGGCGCGCGCCCGGCGCACCCACAGCACGTCGTCGAACAGCAGGGCGTCCTTGTTGCTGGGGGTGAGCCTTTTGAGCTCCAGGTCGGGCCGGTGCAGGATCACGCGGCGCAGCCGACCGGCCTCGGAGTCGACGTGGTATGCCATGCCACCATCCTGGCCATTGATGCTCGCCTTCACGCCCTTCTTGGCCGTTTCCGCCCCTTCCTGTTTTCGTCCCCTTGACGAGAAGCGGTCGTACGATTATCGTCGCCATGACGAAAAGCGAGGGGGACTCATGGCCGACATCACCCGGCGCCTGGGCTGGCGCCATCTGCGCGGCGCGCCCACGGCGCACATCCGGCACCACCGCTCCGGCACCCTGGTCCACGACGGTCCCGGGCTCAGCTTCTGGTTCCGCCCGCTGTCCGCCGCCCTGTCCGAGGTGCCGGTGGACGACCGGGAACTGGCGATGACCTTCCACGCCCGCACCTCCGACTTCCAGGACGTGGCGGTGCAGGCGACGGTCACCTACCGGATCGCCGACCCGGGCGTCGCCGCCGCCCGCCTGGACTTCTCGATCGACCCCGACACCGGCGCCTGGCGCGGCACCCCGCTGGAACAGCTGGGCACGCTGCTCACCGAGACGGCCCAGCAGCACGCGCTGGACGTCCTCGCCCGTACGCCGCTCTCGGCGGCGCTGGTGGACGGGGTCGCGGCGGTGCGCGAGCGGGTCGCGGCCGGGCTCGGCGCGGAACCGCGGCTGCCCGCCACCGGCATCGAGGTGGTGGCCGTACGCGTGATGGCGCTGCGGCCGGAACCGGAGGTGGAGCGGGCACTGCGCACTCCGGCCCGGGAGCAGATCCAGCAGGAGGCCGACCGGGCGACCTACGAGCGGCGGGCCGTCGCGGTCGAGCGGGAGCGGACCATCGCCGAGAACGAACTGGCCAGCCGGATCGAACTCGCCCGCCGGGAAGAGCAGTTGGTCGAGCAGCGGGGCACCAACGCGCGCCGCGAGGCCGAGGAGCAGGCGGCCGCGGACGCGGTACGCGCCCAGGCGGAGGCGGCACGGTCGGTGAAGCTCGCCGAGGCCGAGGCCACGCGGTCGGTCAAGCTCGCCGAGGCCGAGGCGGCGCGGTCGGTCACGCTGGCGGAGGCGGAGGCGGCCCGGACGACGAAGCTCGCCGAGGCGGAGGCGGCACGGGCCGAGCGGGTCGCCCGCGCGGAGGCCGAGGGCGCGCGCGAGGTCGGCGAGGCGCGGGCGCAGGCCCAGGCGGCCTGGCTGCGGGTGCACGCGGAGGCCGGGATCGACGGGACGACGACCCTGCAGGCGCTCACCGCGACCCGGCTGGCCGAGAACCTGCCCCGCATCGACAGCGTCACCGTCTCGCCGGACGTGCTCACCGGACTGCTCGCCAGGCTCTCCCCGGGGAGCGCGGAGTGAGCCTCGCGCCGCGTGCCGTCCTGGTCCATCGCACCACGGAGTACGAGGAGTTGGTGGCCCGGCACGGCACGCACGGCCAGGCCGCCTTCTTCCTCGCCTCCCGGGGCCGGGACATCGAGGAGGTCGCCGAACGCCACCGCCGGGCCCGCGGCGCCCTGGCCGAGGTGACCGCGGCCGTCCCCCTGACCTGGCGTCAGGCGCGGGTGGAGCGGGCCGACCTGGACCGCTTCCTGTTCGCGCCGGAGGACGTGGTCGTGGTGGTCGGCCAGGACGGACTGGTCGCCAACGTCGCCAAGTACCTGACGGGCCAGCCGGTGATCGGCATCGACACCGACCCGGGCCGCAACCCCGGGGTGCTGGTCCGGCACCGCCCGCAGGACGCGGTGAAGCTGCTGGCGGCGGCACCGGTCACGGTGGACGAACTCACCATGGTCGAGGCCGTCGCCGACGACACCCAGCGGCTGGTGGCGCTCAACGAGATCTACCTCGGCACACCGGGCCACCAGACCGCCCGCTACCGCCTGGGCCTCGACGACGACGGGGGTGCCGTCGAGGCCCAGGCCTCCTCCGGGGTGCTGGTCGGAACCGGCACCGGCGCGACCGGCTGGCTGCGCTCGGTGTGGCAGGAGCGGGACAGCCGGCTCCCGCTGCCCTCCCCCACCGAGGACCGGCTGGTGTGGTTCGTCCGGGAGGCCTGGCCGTCACCCGCCACCGGTACGACCCTGGTGGCGGGCGAACTCGCGGCCTCGGCGTCGCTCACGGTCACCGTGGAGTCCGACCGGCTCATCGCCTTCGGCGACGGCATCGAGAGCGACGCACTCCAGCTCACCTGGGGACAGACGGTCCGGGTGGGGGTGTGCGGGCAGCGGCTGCGGCTGGCGGGTTAGCTCAGAGACGGGGGTCGACCGGCTCGGACTCCAGGGCCAGCACACCGAACACCGCCTCGTGCACCCGCCACAGCGGCTCCCCGTCCGCGAGCCGGTCCAGGGCCTCCAGGCCCAGGGCGTACTCGCGGATCGCCAGCGACCGCTTGTGGTTCAGGAACCGCTGCCGCAGCTTGGCGAGGTTGTCCGGCCGGGTGTACTCGGGACCGTAGATGATCCGCAGGTACTCGCGGCCCCGGCACTTGATGCCGGGCTGCACCAGCCGGCCCTCCGGGCTGCGGACCACCGCGCCCACCGGCTTGACGACCATGCCCTCGCCGCCCCGGCCGGTCATCTCCAGCCACCAGTCGACGCCGGCGCGGACCGACTCGGGGTCGCCCGTGTCGACGTACAGGCGCCGGGTGGTCTGCAGCAGTCCGGTGCCGTCGTGCTCCACCAGCCGGTCGATCAGGGCCAGTTGCTCGTCGTGCGGCAGCGCGGCCAGGCTGCGCCCGCGGGTGGCCAGGATCTGGAAGGGGGCCAGGCGGACCCCGTCCAGGCCGTCGGTCGTCCAGCAGTACCGGCGGTAGGCGTCGGTGAACGCGGCCGCGTCGGCCGCGCGGTCACGCTGCTGGTCCAGCAGCCCGCCCACGTCGGTGCCACGGGCCGCGGCGGCCTCCAGTGCGGCCAGCGCACCCGGGAACACCGCACCGGAGGCGGCGCCCACGGCCGCGTACTGGCTGCGCAACAGCCCCGAGGCCTTCAGCGACCAGGGCATCAGCTCGGCGTCGAGCAGGAGCCAGTCGCCCGCGCCGGAGGCGCTGTCGGCTGCAGCCAGCTCCTCCCACAGGCCCGCGTCCCCGACGGCCGAGCGCAGCCGGCCGAGGATCTCCTCGGTCACCGTCTCGTCGTCGAAGAACGGCCGTCCGGTACGGGTGTACAGCGACCCCGTGGGCCCGTCCACACCGAACCGCTCGCGAGCAGCGTCCGCGTCCCGGCACACCAGGGCCACCGCCCGCGAGCCCATGTGCTTCTCCTCGCACACGACCCGCGCGACGCCGTCCGCCGCGTACTGCGCGAAGGCCTCGGCCGGGTGCTCCAGGTAGCCATCCTCCTGCGAGGTCGCCGTCGGTGCCATCGTCGGCGGCAGGTACGGCAGCAGGCGCGGGTCGACCGCGAAGCGGCTCATGACCTCCAGGGCCGCGGCCGCGTTCTCCTCGCGGACCGCGACCCGGCCCGCGTGCCGGGTCTCCACGGCCCTGCGGCCGTGCACGTCCGCCAGGCCCAGCGGCCGCCCGTCGTGCCCGCCGGGCGCCTCGCCGCGCAGCGGCCTGGCCGGCTCGTACCAGACCTGCTCGGCCGGTACGTCGACCAGTTCGCGCTCCGGCCAGCGCAGCGCGGTCAGCTTGCCGCCGAAGACGGCGCCGGTGTCCAGGCAGATGGTGTTGTTGAGCCAGGTGGCCTCCGGGACCGGGGTGTGGCCGTACACCACCGCCGCGCGGCCCCGGTAGTCCTCGGCCCACGGGTAGCGCACGGGCAGCCCGAACTCGTCGGTCTCGCCGGTGGTGTCGCCGTACAGGGCGTGCGAGCGCACCCGGCCGGACGTGCGGCCGTGGTACTTCTCGGGCAGACCGGCGTGGCAGACGACCAGCTTGCCGCCGTCGAGGACGTAGTGGCTGACCAGCCCCTCCAGGAAGCGGCGCACCTCCGCCCTGAACTCCTCGCTCTCGCCCTCCATCTGCGCGATGGTCTCGGCGAGCCCGTGGGTGTGCTGGACCTTGCGGCCCTTGAGGTAACGGCCGTACTTGTTCTCGTGGTTGCCGGGCACGCACAGCGCGTTGCCCGACCCGACCATGGACATCACCCGGCGCAGCACACCCGGGCTGTCCGGGCCGCGGTCCACCAGGTCGCCGACGAACACGGCGGTACGGCCGTCCGGGTGCACGCCGTCGGAGTAGCCCAACTCGGCCAGCAGCGACTCCAGTTCGGAGGCGCAGCCGTGGATGTCGCCGATGATGTCGAAGGGGCCGGTGAGGTGGGTCAGGTCGTTGAAGCGCTTCTCGGTGACGACGGTGGCGCTGTCGACCTCCTCGACCCCGCGCAGGACGTGCACCTTGCGGAAGCCCTCGCGCTCCAGGTGCCGCAGGGAGCGGCGGAGTTCGCGGATGTGCCGCTGGATGACCCGGCGGGGCATGTCGGCGCGGTCGGTACGGGCCGCGTTGCGCTCCGCGCAGACCTCCTCGGGCACGTCCAGCACGATGGCGATGGGCAGCACGTCGTACTGCTTGGCCAGCTCGATGAGCTGGCGCCTGCTGTCCTGCTGCACGCTGGTGGCGTCGACGACGGTACGGCGGCCGGCGGCCAGCCGCTTGCCGGCGATGTAGTGCAGGACGTCGAAGGCGTCCCGGGTCGCGCTCTGGTCGTTCTCGTCGTCGGAGACCAGACCGCGGCAGAAGTCGGAGGAGATCACCTCGGTCGGCTTGAAGTGCCGGCGGGCGAACGTGGACTTGCCGGAGCCGGAGGCGCCGACGAGGACGACGAGGGAGAGGTCGGTGACGGGGAGGACCCGTCCCGTACGGTTCTCGGTCATGCTGCCTTCGCCTCCTTCTCGGTGTCGTTGCGGTGGAACAGGGCCATCTGGGTGGGCGGACCCACCTCGGGGTCGTCCGGCCCGACGGGAGCGAACTCGACCTCGTAGCCGTACCGTTCGGCGATCGTCGCCGACCAGGTGCGGAACTCCTCCCGGGTCCACTCGAAGCGGTGGTCGCCGTGCCGGACGTGTCCGGCGGGCAGGGTCTCCCAGCGGACGTTGTACTCGACGTTCGGGGTGGTCACCAGGACCGTGCGCGGGCGCGCGTGTCCGAACACCGCGTACTCCAGGGCGGGCAGCCGAGGCAGGTCGAGGTGCTCGATCACCTCGCTGAGCACGGCGGCGTCGTAGCCCTTGAGCCGGTTGTCGGTGTAGGCGAGCGAGCCCTGGAAGAGCTTGACGCGGGCCGCCTGCCGCTCCCCCATGCGGTCGAGCTTCAGCCGCCGCGAGGCGATGGTGAGCGCCCGGACGGACACGTCGACGCCGACGACCTCGCTGAACCGCACGTCCTTGAGCAGTTCCTGCACCAACTGGCCCTGCCCGCAGCCCAGGTCGAGCACCCGGGCGGCACCGGACGCGCGCAGGGCGGCGAGGATCGCCTCGCGCCGCTGCACGGCGAGCGGGGTCGGCTTCTCCTCGGCCTCCGACTCCTCCTCGACCGCGTTGTCGATCGACTCGACCTCGCTGTCGTCGGCCTCGGCCAGGCGCACCAGCTCCAGCCGCTCCATCGCCTGCCGGGTCAGGGACCAGCGACGGGAGAGGTAGCGGCTGGTGATCAGCTTCTGCTCCGGGTGCCCGGGCAGCCAGCCGTCCCCGGCCCGCAGCAGCTTGTCGACCTCGTCGGAGGAGACCCAGTAGTGCTTGGCGTCGTCGAGGACGGGGAGCAGCACGTACAGGTGGCGCAGCGCCTCGGCGAGGGTCAGCTTCTCCGACTCCAGGACGAGGCGGACGTACCGCGAGTCGCCCCACCCCGGGAATTCGGTGTCGAGGGCGACCGGGTCGGCGGTCACCGCCCAGCCGAGCGGTTCGAAGAGCTGTCGTACGAGATCCGGACCGCCGCGGGCGGGCAGCGCGGGCACCTCGATGCGCAGCGGCAGGGGCGCGGCGGCCCGCTCCGGGCGGGCGTTGCACACACCGCGCAGGGCGCTGGAGAACACGCCGCTCAGCGCGACCGCGAGCAGCGAGGAGGCCGCGTAGGGGCGGTCGTTGACGTACTGGGCGAGTGCCGCGTCGGGTGCTCCGCCGCGGCCCTTGCCCTTGCCCCGCCGGACCAGCGCGACCGTATCGACCTCGAGCAACAGCGCGGCCGTGCAGCGCTGGGCGTCCGCCTCCGGGTAGAAGACGTGCGCGGTGCCGTAGGAGGTCGAGAACTTCTGCGCCTTGTCGGGATGCTTGTGCAGCAGGAACCCGAGGTCGGTGGCCGGGAAGGCGGCGGTGCCGCTCGTGGAGATCGTCAGGAACACGCGTCCGATTCTCCCGTGTACGGCACCTCTCCGACCATCGGTTTTAGCGCATAGCCCGGCTCAGGACTCCTTCTCGACGATCGTCCGGGCGTTCTCGACTGCCCGGTCGTCCGCCGCGCGCATGGCGTCCAGGTCCTTCTCGTGCCGGCCGATGACCGTCTTCTGAGCGCGGGCCTCGACGGCGTGGACGGTGTCGATGTAGTCGGTGTCGAGCTTGCACCGGGCATCGGCGGCCGCTGTCTTCTTCTCGTGGCCCGTCGGCTCGTCCGTCCGGTACCAGGCGGTGTCGAACGACGCCTCGTCCGGGTCGGGGTAGCGGAAGCCCTTCTCCTTCATGCAGGCCGACCACGCGCGGTCGGCCTTCTTCCAGGCCGGGTCCTTCCGCGCCTCCTTGTGGGACTCGGACCACAGTGCGAGGGCCAGTGAGTAGAAGCCGGTGAGCTTCACGCCGTTGACCTTCGTCGCCTTGGGTGGAGAGCCGTAGATCGTCCGCGTCGCCCGTCCCAGGCAACCGCCCTCGGGGATGGGCTGACCATGGGCACGGTGGCTGTCACCGGAGTCGAACGAGCCGGTGAGGGCGACGTACTGGTCGGCCGGCCACTCCTGGGGCTGGGCGTCGGACTCCTTCAGGTTCCGGTTGTGGTACCCGTGCTCGGCGGCCCGGTCGGGATCGTCCACCCCGTAGGGGCTGTCGTCACCGGTCGTGCCGCGGCCCACCAGGGTTCCCTGCCGGACCGGGTACGTCGACTCGACGGCCTTGGTGTCGAGCACCGTGAAGCCGGAGAAGCCGAGCCGGACCATGCACTTCTTCGCGAGGATCCACTGCGCCCTGCTGACGGCCTTTCCCCCGTCCGACGACGGGTCCGGTATGTAGGCGTGCAGCGGGAACGACTCCATGGTGTTGAGGCGTCGGGCCGCGTCGGCGGGGTCGTCGTGGCCGGCGAACTGGCAGGCCGACAGGGCCAGCAGGCCGGTGGCAGCGAGAGAGGCGAGAGGGAGCACTTTACGCACCCGGTCATCCGATCAGGACTGGATCATGTGCGCCGTGATGGAGCCCACAGTTCCGGCACGGAGAGTCCACATTCCGAGCACATCACCCTGCCCACTGTGATCTCCACCATGGCCCTTCGGTCCCGGACCTGGTGAAGTGAGCGACCGTCAACTGACCACTGACAGAACGGGGATGGGAATGACCATCGACACAGGCGTACCCATGCACAGACGAGCCGCGATCGCGGCGACGGCCGCCGCTGTACTGTCCACGGGGGTTCTCGCGGCCGCTCCCGCCCATGCGGCTCCGTCGGCTCCGTCGGCGCCTTCCGTGTCGGCGCAGGGCGCGTACGCGATGAACGCGGCCACCGGCAAGGCGCTGTTCGGGAAGGCGGCGGACACCGAGCTGCGGACCGGCTCCACGACAAAGATCATGACGGCCCTCGTGGTGCTGTCGCAGCGGAACGTGGATCTCAACCGCAAGGTGAAGATCAAGAAGGAGTACACGGACTACGTCATCGATCCGGTGACCCACACCCAGCGGTACTCCAGTGCCAACCTGATCCTGGGCGACTCGATGAACGTGCGGGACCTGTTGTACGGGCTTCTCCTGCCGTCCGGGTGCGACGCGGCGTACGCGCTCGCGGACACCTACGGGTCGGGGTCGACGACGGCCAAGCGGACGAAGTCGTTCATCGCGAAGATGAACGCCAAGGCACGCGAACTGGGCCTGACGCACACCCACTTCGACTCCTTCGACGGGGTGTCCAACGGCAAGAACCACGCGTCCCCGCGGGATCTGGCCAAGCTGGCCGGGGTCGCGCTGAAGAACAAGACGTTCAAGACGGTCGTCGGCACCAAGGTGAAGGACGACATGAAGTCGTACCGGCCCGGTGGCGGAACGCACGCGATGTCCCCGTGGAAGAACACGAACACGCTGCTGAACACCTACCGGGGCGCGATCGGCGTGAAGACCGGATCGGGGCCGGAGGCGAAGTTCTGCCTGGTCTTCGCGGCCACCCGCAACGGCAAGACGGTCGTGGGCACCGTGCTCGCGGACACGTCGGTGGACGAGCGGCTCAAGGACGCGAAGAAGATCCTGGACTACGGCTTCACGCAGAGCGGCTGACGGACGGCGGGCCGGGCAGGCGGGCACCTGTCTGCCTGCCCGGCCCCCTCAGGTGAAGTCCGAGTAGGCGAGGCTGGTGCCGCAGACCCGGCAGCGGAACTGGTAGGAGGTCGGCTGACCGTCCGCGTCGAGTGCCTTGAGGTACTCGGCGGCGTCGCCGCAGTGGGTCAGCCAGCGCGGGGACTGCCAGGACGGGATGCCCGGCGTGCGCTCCAGGATCTCCCGCGCCACCTCGTCGGGGACGTCACCGTCGATGACGTCGTTGAACGTGGCGCCGTAGCGTGCGGCGGCCTTGCCGAAGGCGATGCAGTACGGGCAGATGCCCGCGCCCGGCGCCTCGGCCCCGAACACCGGCCCCGTGTACACCCAGCCGCGCACCTGCCCGCAGCACACGCACGGCTCGTCCGTCGGCACCACCACCCCGACCAGCGAGTGGTAGGCGAACCGGGGCAGGACCGGCCGCTGCGGGGGCTCCGGCAGGGGGCTGACGACCTGCTCGATCGCCCGGCCCGACCAGTCGGCGGGCGGCACGACGATCGCGGGGGCGCGCATGTCGTCGTCGGGCAGGTGCCGCCGGTCGTGCTCCCGCTGCAGGAGCACGGGACACTCATGCGGCATGATCACGGCACCGGTGCGGCGGGCGAGTTCGGCCAGCGCGTCGAGGACGAGGCCGCTGGAGACGTGGGTGAACGACAGGCTTGTGGCCTTGCCCCGCGGACCCCGGAAGGCTGTGAGAAGCAACTCGCCGGCACAGAACAGCTCATCGCTCTGCTCCTCGCTCTCCTTCGTCTGCCTTCGCCCGGGCCCGGAATTCGGCGACGTACCCGTTCGCCACGACCAGCGCGATCGAGGCCAGGCCCAGTACGGCGACCAGCGTGTTGATCCAGAAATAGGCGGGGCTGCTCGGGTAGGTGCCGCCGTCGTCCAGGACACAGTCGAAGCGGAGCGGCAGCCAGGAGGCCGTCTGGCCGACCAGGTGGTCGGCCCGGTGGTCGTCGCGGCACTCGTGGGCCGGCGTCGAGTCCGCGCCGGACGAGGACTCGTGCACGGAGAGCGCGACCGCCCCGGCGCCGAGCACGTAGAGGATCACGGCGCCCGAACCGGTCATCCGCGCGGACCAGCGCAGCAGATCCGACCGCCAGTCCGGCCGCCGGCCGGGCAGGGCCACGGAGACGAGTTTGAAGGCGACCACGATCAGCCAGACCGGGACGGCGAAGAGGGCGGGAATGCACAGCAGGGCGAACAGCGTGCCGAGCAAGGAGTCGTCGTCCATCGGACGAGATCACCAGGGACCGGCCGGCATGGCTGTGGTGGAGGCCATAGTTCCGGTCACAGGACCGTCACAGGTCACGCCGTCCCCTCCGACCCGGGTCGGAGGGGACGGCGGACGGGGGGCGTTACGACAGCTGCGACTGGACCTGGGAGGAGATCAGCTCCAGGTGGTCGAGGTCGGCCAGGTCGAGGATCTGGAGGTAGATCCGCCGGGAGCCGACCTCGGCGTACCGGCCGATCTTGTCGACCACCTCGGCGGGCGAGCCGGCCAGACCGTTGACCTTCAGCTCGTCCACCTCGCGGCCGATCGCCGCGGCGCGTCGGGCGACCTCCTGGTCGTCCCTGCCGACGCACACCACGAGCGCGTTGGAGTACGTCAGGGCGTCCGCCTTGCGGCCCGCCTCCTCGGCGGCGGCGCGCACCCGGCCGAACTGCCGCTCGCTGTCCTCGACGGAGGCGAAGGGCATGTTGAACTCGTCGGCGTACCGGGCCGCGAGGCGCGGGGTGCGGGTCGCGCCGTGCCCGCCGATGAGCACCGGGATCTTCGCCTGGGCCGGCTTGGGCAGCGCGGGCGAGTCGGTGAGGTCGTAGTGCGTGCCGTGGAAGTCGAAGGTCGCGCCTTCCTTGGTCGCCCACAGCCCGGTGACGATCTCCAGCTGCTCCTCCAGGCGCGCGAACTTGTCCTTCGGGAACGGGATGCCGTACGCCCGGTGCTCCTCCTCGAACCAGCCTGCGCCCAGGCCGAGTTCCACGCGGCCGCCGGACATCTGGTCGACCTGGGCCACCTGGATGGCGAGCACGCCGGGCAGCCGGAAGGTGGCGGCCGTCATCAGGGTGCCGAGGCGGATGCGCTTGGTCTCACGGGCCAGGCCGGCCAGGGTGATCCAGGCGTCCGTGGGGCCGGGCAGGCCGTCCACGTTGCCCATCCGCAGGTAGTGGTCGCTGCGGAAAAAGGCGTCGAATCCGAGGTCTTCGGTTGCCTTGGCCACGGTGAGCAAGGTGTCGTACGTCGCCCCCTGCTGGGGCTCGGTGAAGATTCGAAGGTCCATACACCTATCCTGCACGGCCCCTGCCCCGTCAACCTCACCGGTACCGCCGGGCGCGGCCGTCCCCGGTCGGGTGAAATTCGCCCGCCCATCGCACCGGGTGAGGCGTGGGCCAGTGACCGGCCCCGGCGGTGATCGTTGGGCCGTCGGAGCCGGGCCGTCCGGCACCCGCGGCGGACGGTCGTCGCCGTCGCGCGTCGGGCCGAGGAGGCCGTCATGTCAGAAGAGTCCATTCCTTCGCGGGGTGGATCCGCCGGTCAGCCGAAGGGGCTGCTGGAGCAGATGGAGGAGCTGATGGCCGCGTTGAACGCGGATCTGTCAGCCCTGGACGCGGATCTGCAGCGGGCGTCGGCCGAAGAGGGCGAGCTCGCCTGACATGCGGTCGCACTGGGGGCCGCCGCCCCCAGGCCCCCGCCGATGACCCCCGCTCAGGTGTGGTCCGGTAACACCTCCTCCCGCGCCGCCAGCTTGCGCAGCATCTCCAGGACCCGGTCCCGGGACTCGTCCGCGGCGTCGATGGCCTCCATGCACTGCCAGTAGGTCGTCTCGTCGGCCGCGGAGCTGGCCATGCCGACCAGGGCGATGCCGACCTCGCCGAGCAGCCCGCCGAGGCTGAGGAGCGTCTGCCGGGCGTCGTCCAGCTCGGTGAGCTGGGCGGCGCGCAGGTCGCCCGGGTCGAGTTCGGGAGGGTCCAGGACGCCGCAGCCCCGGCCCGCCAGCTCGGTCAGGCCCAGTGCCTCGCCCCGTAGCTCCGGCGGGCCGGACACCGCGAGGCGGCTGCCGATCGCCTGGGCCAGGGCCTGCGCCTGCCACACCTCGGCCATGATCTCGGGTATGTCGGCGCCTGCCGCCAGAGCACGCCTGCTGGTCCCAATGAGCCGCACCGCATCCATGCGCTGCCCCCGTCCCACTCGTCGTGCGTCGTCGCACGTCCGCTTGAACTCCCTTGTCCACTACCCAGCGTGAAACCCCTTAGGGTGAAAAGCCAGAGGTAGTCCGAATTCTGTGGACAACAATTCGGATTCGGTAGGGGGTTTGACTCCGTAGAGTAATAACGGAGCCGTGCGGTCCGGGAGTTGGGGTGGCGGGTCGATGTCAGGGGGTGTCGTCCGCGCCGGGGGCCGGAAAGCGCCGTTCGTTGCGGTCGATCTTGGCCGACAGGGCGGTCAGCGGGTCGATGCCGAGGACCTCGCAGAGCTGAAGGAGATAAGCGAGCACGTCGGCGACCTCGTCCGTGACGCGGTGCGCGGTGTCGGGGTCGTCCATCACGCGGGCCGACTCCTCCGGGGTCAACCACTGGAAGATCTCGACCAGTTCGGAGGCCTCCACGCTGAGGGCTGCCACGAGGTTCTTGGGGGTGTGGTAGGGCTGCCAGTTGCGCGCGGCGGCGAACTCGGCCAGCCTGCGCTGGAGTCCGGCGAGGTCAGGGTGTTCCGTCACGCGTTCAGGTGTACCACTGTGACCCCCTCGGTCCCCGCCGCCCACGAGGCGTCGCTCACCGCGCCGACGCAGCGGATGTGCCCGCGCTCGCCCATCCGGGCCGCCATCCCCAGCAGTGCGCGGCGCTGGACCGGGTCGAGAGCGCGGTCGAAGCCGTCGGCGAGCACGGTGAGGGTCCGCAGGGCGTCGGGCACCTCGCCCGGCGTGTCCACGTCCAGGACGCCTGGTCCGGTCAGCAGCACCAGTGCCAGCGCCACATAGCGCAGTTCGCCGTCGCCCAGCCGGGCCAGCTCGGTGCGGAAGCCGTCGCCGCGGTCCAGCAGCGCCCGGACCGTGCCGTCGGCCAGTGGCTCGGCGACCAGGTCGGTCACCGGCCCCGCGCAGCCCGCGCGCAGCGCCTCGACCAGCGCGGAGTGCCGGCGGCCGCACTCGAACCGGGTGCGCCACAGGACGTCGGCGAGGTTGTCGCAGCCGGGCATGAGCCGTCCCGTACCGGTCGGGACGGGGGTGCGCATGTACTCGGGGCGCGGGTCGCAGGCGAAGACGGAGCGCAGGGCGACGACCATCTGCTCGGCGGCGGCCAGCACATGCCGCTGTCCGTCCGTCTTGCCGGCCACCCGCAGCGGCAGCAGGGCGGTGCCGAGCCGGTCGTCGGGCAGCGGGGCGCGGGTCACCGGGGCCGAGCCCGCGGTGTGCCAGGCGGCCTGTACGGTCCGGCGGCCGGGGTCGCGCAGTGCGGTCTCCAGCAGGACCACGCCCCGCGCCGTCAGCCGCTCGCCCACGATGCGCAGTTCCGGTTCGGCCTGTACGGCGATGTCGAGCCGGACCGGTCCCTCGGCACCGTCGGCCGTACACCCGATCCGGAACCCCCGCCGCCCCTCGGCGTCGGGCCGTGCCCGCTCCGGCACACAGGCGACCGGATCCGGGAACACCTCGGCGAGCCAGGCCCCTCCCCCGAGCCGCGCCAGCGCCCCGTACGCCCCGAGCGCGGTCGACTTCCCCGCACCACTCGGCCCGGCGAACAGCGTCGCGGCCCCCAGCGGAAACGCGACCCGCCGATGCCCGGCAAAGGCCGACAGCCGCAACTCGGTGATCCGGGCGCGTACGTCGACGGGGGCGGATTCCGACGTACGGGCAAGCTGCGCCGGAACGACCGCCGACTCGGTGGACGCGGAGAGGTCAGGGACCGCGGAGGCCCCGCACGACGCGGAGGACTCGGCGGACGCGGAAGGCACGGCCATATCCGGACGGTAGGCCTCCACGGCAACGCCGAACCGTTTTGCCGAGGGCACCTTCCTACGATCGGGGGACCGTAGGACACAAAACCGGCCCCCCGCCCCGCACCTCAGCCCCCGGAAACCCCCGCGCCCTCCATCAGCCCGCTGACCTCCGTGCCGGGCGGGGTCAGGAGGAACACGTTGCGGTCGACCCGATGCATTCCGCTGCCCAGACCGAAGACGACGCCGGTGCTGAAGTCGAGGACGCGCTTGGCGACCTCGCCCTCCGCGCTGGAGAGGTCCAGCAGCACCGGCACCCCTGCCATCAGCGTCTCGGCGACCTCGCGGGCGTCCGCGAAGACGTTGACCCGCAGGACGACGAAACGGCGCCGCGTCTCGGTCTCCGCGTCCGGCAGCGAGCGGTGGTTCACCGCGGACGGCCAGGCGTCCCGGCCCCGCAGCGGCACGACCTGGGCGAGCCCTTCCCACTGTTCATCGGTGACGTCGTAACGGCTCACCGGCTCCCCCTGACCTGACTCGCACTCAATGCCTGCACCAGCCAATTCTTACGCCAAGTCACCCGTTCGGCCCAACAGCGACACGAAGCGCGACAGATCCGTCGGCCACTCCTCCACTCCGCCACGCGGCACATGTACGAATACGCCCGTTTCTTACCGCCCTCACACCGGACTCTTCACCTGCCACGACGCCTCGCTCACCGGCTGCCACTAGCGTCCGGTGCCGTGCACTTGGCAGAAACACAGCTGGTGACACCCGGCCGGCGGACACAGTCGGCGGTGTCCGCCGCCCCGGGGGGTCGCACGGAAGACCTCCAGAGCCCCGCGCAGTGGCATCGCGTCCTGACCCTGCTCGCGGATGTGAGCCTCTTCATCGGCACCCGCGCGGTGTGGACGCAGGCCGCGACGCACCGTCTCGCCCTCGCCGCGGTCATCTCCGTCTGCTACGCCTCGATCCTGGTCAGCGGCGTCCTCGCCCTGACGGTCCGCCGAGCGCGCTCACTGGCCCGCCTGGACCTCGTCGTCCTGCTGACCGCGATCGCGCTGGTCCTGTGCACCTGGGCGCTGAACCACGCCGGCGGCGACGAGGCGGTCCTGACCACGCAGGCCGCGAGGGAGATGGTCAACGGGCACAGGCTGTACGCGCAGCCCTGGCCGTGGCTCTTCCACACCAAGGGCGTCGCCCTGACCGCGACGATAGACGGCGGTTACGACTTCACGTACGGCTATCCCCCGCTGACCCCCCTGCTCACCGCGCCCCTGCTGTGGCTGGGCCACGGCGGCGCCCCGGCGACGGCGATGGCGACACTCGTACTGATCGTGGGCGCGGTCGTGCTGTGGCGGATGCTGCCGGTGCCGTGGCGCTCGGCGGCGACGATGGTGTGCCTGGGCTTCAGTTTCCTTCCGATGTACGCCCGCCAGGGATACCCGGCGATCGTCGCCATGGCTCTGCTGGTGCCGGTGGTGGTGCGCTGGCCGCGGATCGGCACCGGCGGACGGCTCGGCGCCGCCGGGATCGCGCGGGCCGTCTGCCTCGGCGCCGCCTGCGCGGCCCAGCAACTGCCCTGGTTCGTGACGCCGTTCCTGCTGGCCGGCGTCTACGCCGTACGCCGCGGTGAACTGGGCGGGCGGGAGGCCGTTCGCGTGGTGCTGCGGATCGCCGGGATCGCCGCCCTGACCTGGCTGCTGATCAACACGTACTTCATCGTGACCGAGCCAGGCCCCTGGCTCCAGGGCATCGCCTTGCCCATCACCCAGGGCGCGGTGCTGCACGGCCAGGGCCTGGTGGACATCTCCCTGTACTTCACGCACGGCAGCGACCGGCTCGACTGGTACGGCCACGCGAGCGTGCTGCTCGCCGCCGCCCTGCTGGCGCTGTTCGTGCTGTTCGTACGGCGGCTGGGCCCGGCCGCGACCGTGCTCCCCTGGTGTGCCTTCTACCTGGCGACCCGCTCCCAGGACGGCTACTACCTGATGATGACCCCGCTGTGGCTCGCGGCGGCGATCACCGTGCCCCTGTCGGACTTCGCGCGGGCCTGGCAGCCGCGCCCCCACTGGCTGAAGGGGCCACGCCGGCGCCCGGCGCTGGTGGGCGCGGTGGTCCTGCTGGTGCTGCCCGCGCTGGTGAGCGCGACCCTGGCGGTGACGGGCCGGCCGCCGCTGCGGATGGACATCACGTCGGCGCGCCGAGCCACGGGGCAGTCGCTGGCCGCGCTGACCGTGCGGGTGACCAACACGGGGAGCTCCCCGCTCACCCCGCACTACATGCTCACGAACGGCCAGGGCATGAGCAGGTACTGGACCCTGGGGCGCGGTCCGGTCACGATCCCGGCGCACAGCACGGCGACCGTCGAACTGCGGGCGCCCTCCGGCCGGTTCCCGCTGCCCGTCAAGCAGAGCGCCCACATCCGGCTGCGCGCCTTCACGGCGAGCCCGCAGACGCTCTCCACCCTGGACGTACGGCCGGCCGAGCTGGGCGTCAGGCCGCGGCGCGGGTGAACTTGAGCGCGGCCGTCACCGTGGTCAGGCCGCGCATCATGCCGAGCTGGTTCCAGGTCACGCCGAACTGCTCGCGGTCCACGGTGAACTCGGCCTCCAGGCCGAGCGCCTCGGCCGTCGCCGAGGTCAGCCGTGCGCTGAGGTTCACCGGCCGGCTGATGCCCCGTACGGTCAGCTGACCGGTCACCCGGACGCTGTCGCCGTCGAGGCGGTCGGCGCCGCGGACGGCGAAGGTGATCTCCGGGTGGTTGCCGGCGTCCAGGAGGTCGGCCGAGCGCAGGTGCTCGTCCCGCTTGGCGTTCTTGGTGTCCAGGGAGGCCACGTCCAGCGTCACGGTGCCGGTGGCGGAGCCGTCCGGCCGGACCTCGCCGTGGCCGGTGACGGCGGCGAAGGTGCCCTTGACGGTGACCAGGCCCCAGAAGGTCTTGTGCCGCAGGCCCACGGTGGACGCGGTCGGGTCGAGCTGCCAGGTACCTGTTTCCACGGCGACGGACATGGCCGCCCTCCTTTTCGATGACACGTTCGATGACGGGTTCGGTCGCGGATTCGACGACCTACAGTCGTTCAAATTTGGATGACCTCACGCTAGCCCACTATCCAAATTTGGACAACAGGTAGACTCGAAGCCATGGCCGCCCCCGACGCACACCCCGCCGACCAGCCCCCTTGCCCCTCCGCCGCGGGCGGCGGACTGCTCCCGGCCGAGCTGCGCGCCTGGATGCTGCTGCTGGCCGCGACGGGAGCGGTGGAGCAGCGGCTCCGGTCGGTGGTGAAGCAGACCCTCGACGTCTCGCACGACGAGTTCCTCATCCTGTGCCTGCTGGCCGAGCAGCCGCGGGGCGGCCTGCGCATGACCCGGATCGCCGAGCTCCTCGGCCGCCCCAAGACCCGCCTCACCTACCAGATCGCCTGCCTCCAGCGGTCCGGCCTGGTCACCCGCGAGTCCGTGTGCGGCGACAAACGCGGCATCGAGGTAGCCCTCACCGACAAGGCCCGGCGCCTGCTGCGGGAGGCCTCCGACACCCTCGCCGAGACGGTCCGCGAGGCCCTCGCCCGCTTCGTCGGCCCGGAGCAGCGCGAGGCGCTGTTCGCACTGGTGCCCAACCTCACGGACTCCTGACGCCTCACCTCACCGACCATGCGGTGCCCCGATTGTCAGTGGTCCCCCGCATGATGGGAGGCGGACGAGGGTCTGGACTCGGAGGGGGATGCGTTGGAATCCATGACGGCGGCCGAACTTCAGGGCGCGTTCGGGCTGTCGAGCGCCGCGTGGGAACGGATCAGTTCGGATCCGGACGTGGTCGAGCCGATCGACCCGCGGTACACCGACGGCGTCACGAAGTGGGCGGGGCAGGCGTTCGCCCGTTGGCTGGCCCGTCGGCACCCGGAGCTGGCCGAGGCCGTCCCCGCCCTGCTGCGTCCGGCGCCCGAGACCAAACCGCATTACCTGGAGGGCCGGTTCGCCGCATCCGACGAGGTGGGATACGACCGGGAACACTTCGCCGGGCTGTGGAGGACGGACGGCGGAGTCGTAGCGGTCGTCTACCCGCGCTCGCGGATCCGCGCGCCCCGCGATCTCCTCGAATTCCACGACGGCGCCGCGACCGTCGTGGTCGTACAGTCCGACTACGACCTCTACGGCCCCGCCCTCGAAGCGATCGACCGCGCGCACCCCGATCTGCCGTACGAGCCCATGTGGTCGGACATCGCGTCCCACATCGGCACTCAGGTTCCCTGGTGGCCCTCCCAGTTGCGCAGGCCGGAGCACCTGACCGCTTGGCGGCCCGGCGACGAGCAGACACCCGTGGCCGTGATCACCTGGCCCTCCTGGGAACCTCTGTACGAGCTGGCTCGAGCAGAGCCGGAAGGCTCACCCGTGCGCGGCGCCTGCTTCACCATCGGCCACGAGATGCGGACCCAGGCCGCCGATTGGGTCGAGCACGAGGTGACGCAGATCCTGGAGAAGAGGGGCGAGTTCGGCGGCCCCAAGAGTCCCCGGGCGACAGCCGAACGCGCCGCGATGGTCCTCCCGGCGGCCCCCGCGACCGAGGATCCCGGCCGGTCCGAGACCGTCCTGCCCGACATGGTCGTGCTGGGCCTGGCCGAGTTGTGCGCACGCGCCGACGACGCCGCGGTGGAGTGCCTGGAGCAGATCAGCATGTGGAGCGGCGAACACCTGCCGTTCGGTGGTGCCTTCAGCATCACACGCACCGGTGTCACCCGCGAGGGCGCGGAGTGGATCAACCGCCTGCGCCGCGTCAGCCCGACGGCGATTCACCGGGTGTGGACGCGGAACGAAGCTCCGGTGGGAACGTTCGTCGATCCCGTCACAGGCAGTCCGGTGGTGGCGTTCAAGGGGCGGTTCCTCTCCGGCGGCCATCGCGAGATCAGCTACCTCGGCAGCGCACCCAAGCGGCTGCCCGCCGGGTCGGTCCTGAAGGAGGTCGTCCTCGACGACCCGATCTGGGTCCGCACCACCAAGGGCGTCCTGTATCCCGCACCGAGCATGGACGCCCCCGGACTCTCCTGGGGCTACAGCGGATCGGGCCCCGGCACGCTGGCCCAGATCGTGGGCCGACTGCTCGACGACGGGTCGGCCCACGCGGTCACGTACGGCACGGACCGCGACGAGGAACCGGGGCTGGAAGCCTTCTTCCAGATCAAGCACAAGCGGGGCACGCGCATACCGCGGCGGCAGCTCGAGCGCCTGCGCGCTTCGTCCTGACACCGGATCCGCCCGCCCTCCGAAAGGTCGCCACAGAATGCCGGGACGCCACCGGACCGCACCATGGCAGGTCGCCGATCACTTCGCGTACGAGCGAGAGGCGACGGCGTACGACGCCGTGCTCGGCGTCTGTCTGACCCAGCCCTCGATCGCGCGCAGACTGGGCAAGAGGCCGCAGGCCAACGCGGAGAACGTACGCGCCAACATGCTGACGGAGGCGAACGTCCGGCGAGCCCTCGAGCCCTGCCTGGAGCACCAGCGGCGCTTCCGTGGCGCGCTGCGCCGGTACGAAACCGCCAGGACGCGGATGGACTATCTGCACGATCCGCCGTCCCCGGAGACGTTCGTCCTCGGCCTGCTCACGCTGGTCTTCCTCCTCGTTCTCGTCCTGGCACCCTGGACCTACGTCGCCGGCATGGCGTTCCTGCCGGCCGTGGCCGCGTTCGCCGTTTTCCGCAACCCCCTGTGGCGGATGCACGTGCGCCACAACACGGGTGAGCTCCTGATGAGGTCGGTCATGCCCGTCCACGAACGGCTGGCCGACTCCAGGGAGCAGACCTGGCGACGGGAACTCCAGGCCAGGGGCGTGGGCCCGTTGATGGAGCGGGTGGTCGAGGCGCTCCTGGGCGAGGACAGCGACTCCCTGCTCCTCCCGGACGGTTACGAGGGGCTGCGCTCGCCCCGGAACCGGCAGTACGTGATCGACAACGAGGCCTACCGGCGCCTTGCCCGGAAGGTGGCCCAGCGCGAGGGCGGCACGATCGCCGTCAGCGGGCCGCGCGGTGCGGGCAAGTCGACGCTGCTGGAGCACTGCGCGGAGGAGGCCGACTTCTCGGTCCTCGTCCAGGCACCCGCCACCTATGCGCCGAACGAGTTCCTGCTGTCCCTGTTCATCGAGGTCTGCGAGCGGTACCTCCGGGACAGCGACTACGACGTTCCCGAGTTCGCCCGGCTGTCGACGGTCAGCAGGGTCGTGCGCCGGCTCGCTCCGGTCGTCCGGCGCGTGGTGCGGTTTCTCTGCTTCGCCCTGCCGGCGGCCGCGCTGGTCGTGCTCGGGCTGGCGGCCGCAGCCCGGTCGGCGGGGCAGCGCTATGAGGACGCCGTACGCCAGCACGCACAGAATCTCTGGACCGGTGTGGCCGGTGCCGCGCAGGACGTGTGGCGCGGTGAGCGGGTGGGCGCGGCCCTGGCGCTCGTTCTCCTCGGCGTGCTGGTCTGGCGGCTGCGCCGGTGGGGCCGGTGGGGTGCGTTGCTCGAACGGCTCCGGATGCTGTTCGCCATGGTCGGCGGTGGCCTGCTCGTGCTCGCGGCACCTGTCTCGCTGTTCTTCGATCCTGGCATCCGGCAGGGCTGGCGGGGAGTGATGGACGGAGCGCCCCTACCGACCCTGCTCCTGGGGCTCGGTGTGCTTCTCGCCCTCGGCATAGAGACGGGCCCGCGCTGGACCGTCGGCCCGATCGTCCTCGCCGGCAGGCCCATCTTCGCCTGGCTCCTCGTCGGCGACCTGATCCTGGCCTACCGGACTCCCCCGGTCCACGCGATGGTGACCGACAGCGGCAATCCGCTCCGCCTGGCGTGCCTGCTGCTCGGTCTGCTGCTCCTCAGGACCGGCCGGTGGACGCTGCCCCAGCCCGAGCCGCCCCTGGTCACGCGCTGCCGCAACCAGCTCTACCGCCTCCAGACGGTGCAGACCTCGTCCTTCGCGGTGACCAGCGGCCCGCCCGCGCTGGTGTCGGCCCACACCTCGTCGCTGTCCACCGTCCCGCCCGCCCTGCCCGCGCTGGTCTCCGACTTCCGGGAGTTGCTGACGAGCATCGCCCAGGAGCGGTACGCCAGGAACGGCCGGGTCGTCATCGCCATCGACGAGGTGGACCGGCTCGGAACGGACACCCAGGCCCTGGCGTTCCTCGCGGAGATCAAAGCGATCCTGGGCGTGCCGCACGTCCACTACCTGATCTCGGTGGCCGAGGACGTCGGCGCGTCCTTCGTGCGCCGCGGGCTGCCGCACCGCGGGGTGACGGACAGTTCGCTGGACGACATCGTCCACGTGCAGCCCTGCACGCTCGCCGAGTCCAAGAGCATCCTCGAACGGCGCGCGAAGGAGTTGCTGGAGCCGTACAGCCTGCTGGCGCACGCGCTCTCGGGCGGGATACCCCGCGACCTGATCCGCTACGGCCTGCGGATCATGGAGATCGAGGAGAAGACGCGGTTCTTCGAACTGACCGACATCTCCCGGCAGATGATCCTGGAGGAGCTGGCCGAGACGCTGGCCGGATTCCGTACGCTGCTCGGCAAGCAGCAGTGGACGCGTGAGACGAGTGAGGTGCTGCTGACCTTCCGCGGACTGATGGACCATTTCCGGCACCTTTGCCCGTGCCCGTCCACGGAACTGCACGGTGCACTGCGGCACGTGGCCTTCTACGACCTGGAGCGGCAGCTGGGGAGCGCCGCCCAGGACGTCCCGGACGAGGTCTGCCGGCTGATCGACGAGGCGTCGGCGTACGTCCTGTTCTCCCTCACCCTGCTGGATGTGTTCGGCACCCCCGACTTCGCGCGCCGCAGGACCGCGGCCGCGCTGCGTACCGACGGTGACCCGGACCTGCTGGCACAGGCACGGCAGGAACTGGCGGGATCGCCCTACAGCGCGCGTTCCCTGATCATGGCGATCAGAGCCGCCTGGCGGGTCCCGCACCACGCCGGCGGGACCGTCCCGGCGATCCCCCGGCCGCGCAGTTCCCCCTGCCCTCTGCACACGGACTCCGACGCCCCGGACGAGCCCGGAAGTGACGGGAGAGCCAGGTCACAGCCAGAAGGAGGGCAACGTCACAGCCCTCGGCCTGCTGTCACTTGAGCGCCCTGACCTAACATCCGAGCATGACGGTCCTGCCTGACGACGGGCTCCCACTGGCCGCCGAGTTCCCTGACGCGACACACGAGCAGTGGCAACGCCTGGTCGAGGGTGTGCTGCGCAAGTCGGGCAAGGAAGTCTCGGGCGCGGCAGCTGAGGACGCTCTGTCCACCACGCTCGAGGACGGGCTGCGTACCCGGCCGCTGTACACCGCGCGCGATGACGCGCCCGACCCCGGTCTGCCCGGCTTCGCCCCGTTCGTGCGCGGCGGCCGCCCCGAGGGCAACACCGCGGGCGGCTGGGACGTACGGCAGCGGCACGCGACGCTCGCCGACGGGGCGGTCCTGGCGGACCTGGAGAACGGCGTCACCTCGCTCTGGCTGGTCGTGGGCGAGGGCGGCATCCCCGTGTCCGGCGTCGCGCGCGCCCTCGATGGCGTCTACCTCGACCTGGCCCCGGTCGTCCTGGACGCCGGCCGTGACGTGGAGGCCGCCGCGGCCGAGCTGCTGCGGCTGTACGAGGAGCGGGGCGTCGACCCGGAGGCCGTGCGCGGCAACCTCGGCGGCGACCCGCTGGGGTACGAGGCCCGCACGGGCGAGGCCCAGGACTTCGCGCCCTTCGCCGCGCTGGCCCGGCGGACCGCCGAGCAGTACCCGGGCCTGCGCACGCTGACCGTGGACGCGCTGCCGTACCACGAGGCGGGCGGCTCGGCCGCGCAGGAGCTGGGCGCGTCCCTCGCCACCGGTGTGGCCTATCTGCGGGAGCTGACCGAGGCCGGTCTCACGGTCGAAGCGGCCTGTGGGCAGCTGGAGTTCCGGTACGCGGCCACCGCCGACCAGTTCCTGACCATCGCCAAGCTGCGCGCGGCGCGCCGGCTGTGGGCGCGGGTGGCCGAGGTGTCCGGTGCGCCCGGCGCGGGTGCGCAGGTGCAGCACGCGGTGACCTCGCCGGTGATGCTGACCCGCCGCGACCCGTGGGTGAACATGCTCCGTACGACGATCGCGACGCTGGCCGCCGGGGTGGGCGGCGCCGACTCCGTCACCGTGCTGCCGTTCGACCACGCGCTCGGCCTGCCGGACGCGTTCGCCCGCCGTATCGCGCGCAACACCTCCACGATCCTGGTCGAGGAGTCCCACCTGGCCCGGGTCATCGACCCGGCGGGCGGCTCCTGGTACGTCGAGCAGCTCACCGACGAACTCGCCCGGGCCGCCTGGGAGTTCTTCCGCTCGATCGAGCGCGACGGCGGACAGGCGGCCGTACTGCGCTCCGGCCGGATCCGTACGGACCTGGCGGCGACCTGGGCCGAGCGCTCCAAGAAGCTCGCCAAGCGGCGCGAACCCATCACCGGTGTCAGCGAGTTCCCGTTCCTCGCCGAGAAGCCGGTGGAGCGCGAGCCCGCGCCCGAGCCGCCGTCCGGCGGGCTGCCCCGGGTGCGCCGGGACGAGGCGTACGAGGCGCTGCGCGCCCGCTCCGACGCCCACCTGGCCGCGACCGGCTCCCGCCCCCGGATCTTCCTGGCCACCCTGGGCTCGGCCGCCGAGTTCACCGCGCGCTCGACCTTCGCCGCCAACCTCTTCCAGGCGGGCGGCATCGAGCCGGTCACGGAGGGCACCTTCGAGGACAGCGGCGCGACCGAGGCCGTGGTGTGCTCCAGCGACGCGCAGTACGCCGAACAGGCCGAGCGGACGGCCGAGTCGCTGAAGGCGGCCGGGGCCCGGCACGTGGTCCTCGCGGGCCGGGGCGACTACGCCGGCATCGACTCGTACGTCTTCGCGGGCTGCGACGCAGTGGACGTGTTGTCCGCGACCCTCGATCGCATGGGAGTGTCCTGATGGGAATCCCCGACTTCTCCGGCATCGAGCTGGGGACCCCCGTCGCCGAGGGTGGTGACGCGGAATGGCGTACGGCCGTCAAGCACGCCACGGGCAGCGAGACACCGCTGTGGGAGACCCCGGAGGGCATCGGGGTCAAGCCGCTGTACACCGGCCGTGACCTGGAGGGCCTGGACTTCCTCGGCACCTACCCGGGCATGGCGCCGTACCTGCGCGGCCCCTACCCGACGATGTACGTCAACCAGCCCTGGACGATCCGTCAGTACGCGGGCTTCTCCACCGCCGAGGAGTCCAACGCGTTCTACCGGCGCAACCTCGCGGCCGGTCAGAAGGGCCTGTCGGTCGCCTTCGACCTGCCCACGCACCGGGGGTACGACAGCGACCACCCGCGCGTGACCGGTGACGTCGGCATGGCGGGCGTGGCCATCGACTCGATCTACGACATGCGGCAGCTGTTCGACGGGATCCCCCTCGACAAGATGACCGTGTCGATGACGATGAACGGCGCCGTGCTGCCGGTGCTGGCGCTGTACATCGTGGCGGCGGAGGAGCAGGGCGTACCGCCCGAGAAGCTGGCCGGGACCATTCAGAACGACATTCTGAAGGAGTTCATGGTCCGCAACACCTACATCTATCCGCCGAAGCCGTCGATGCGGATCATCTCCGACATCTTCGCGTACACCTCGCAGCGGATGCCCCGCTACAACTCCATCTCCATCTCCGGCTACCACATCCAGGAGGCGGGTGCGACGGCCGACCTGGAGCTGGCGTACACGCTCGCGGACGGAGTCGAGTACATCCGCGCCGGGCGGGAAGCCGGCCTGGACGTGGACGCGTTCGCGCCCCGGCTGTCGTTCTTCTGGGCGATCGGCATGAACTTCTTCATGGAGATCGCCAAGCTGCGGGCGGCCAGGCTCCTGTGGGCCAAGCTGGTCTCGCAGTTCGAGCCGCGGAACACCAAGTCCCTGTCCCTGCGCACCCATTCGCAGACCTCCGGCTGGTCGCTGACCGCGCAGGACGTGTTCAACAACGTCACGCGTACGGCCGTGGAGGCGATGGCGGCGACCCAGGGCCACACCCAGTCGCTGCACACCAACGCCCTGGACGAGGCCCTCGCCCTGCCGACCGACTTCTCGGCGCGCATCGCCCGCAACACCCAGCTGCTCATCCAGCAGGAGTCGGGCACCACCCGGGTCATCGACCCGTGGGGCGGCAGCGCCTACGTGGAGCGGCTCACGTACGACCTCGCTCGCAAGGCCTGGGCGCACATCCAGGAGGTCGAGCAGGCGGGCGGTATGGCGCAGGCCATCGACGCCGGCATTCCCAAGCTGCGCGTGGAGGAGGCAGCCGCGCGCACGCAGGCCCGTATCGACTCCGGTCGTCAGCCGGTGATCGGCGTCAACAAGTACCGGGTGGAGAACGACGAGGCGATCGAGGTCCTCAAGGTCGACAACTCCTCCGTGCGCGCCCAGCAGATCGAGAAGCTGCGGCGGCTGCGGGCGGAGCGGGACGAGACCGCCTGCCGGGACGCGCTGGACGCGCTCACCCGGGCGGCCGACGGCGACGGCAACCTGCTGGAGCTGGCCGTGCACGCGGCGCGCGCCAAGGCGACCGTCGGCGAGATCTCCGACGCCCTGGAGAAGGTGTACGGCCGGCACGCGAGCCAGATCCGTACGATCTCCGGCGTGTACCGCAACGAAGCAGGGGAGTCCCCGTCCGTGGACCGCACCCGTGCCCTGGTGGACGCCTTCGAGGAGGCCGAGGGGCGCCGGCCCCGCATCCTGGTCGCCAAGATGGGCCAGGACGGCCACGACCGCGGCCAGAAGGTGATCGCCACCGGCTTCGCCGACCTCGGCTTCGACGTCGACGTCGGCCCGCTGTTCCAGACCCCGGAGGAGGTCGCCCGCCAGGCGGTGGAGGCGGACGTCCACGTGGTCGGCGTGTCCTCGCTGGCCGCCGGTCACCTCACCCTCGTACCGGCGCTGCGCGAGAAGCTCGCCGAGGAGGGCCGGGAGGACATCACGATCGTGGTCGGCGGGGTCATCCCGCCGCAGGACGTGCCGGTGCTGCTGGAGATGGGCGCGGCGGCCGTGTTCCTGCCCGGGACGGTGATCCCGGACGCGGCGTACGACCTGGTGAAGCGGCTGTCGGCCGACCTCGGCCACGACCTCTGATCCGCATGGCAGCGATCGATCTCGACACGTATGTGAAGGGTGTGCTCGACGGGAAGCGGGCCCTGGTGGCCCGCGCCATCACGCTCGTCGAGTCCACCCGGCCCCAGCACCGGGCGCTGGCGCAGGAGTTGCTCACCGAGCTGCTCCCGCACAGCGGCCGGGCGCGGCGGATCGGCATCAGCGGGGTGCCGGGCGTGGGCAAGTCGACGTTCATCGACGCGTTCGGCACGCTGCTGACCTCGCAGGGCCACCGGGTGGCCGTACTCGCCGTGGACCCGTCCTCCACCCGGACCGGCGGCTCGATCCTCGGCGACAAGACCCGCATGGAACGCCTGGCGGTGGACCCGAACGCCTTCGTACGGCCCTCCCCCAGCGCGGGCACGCTGGGCGGGGTCGCCAAGGCCACCCGCGAGTCCATGGTGGTGATGGAGGCGGCGGGCTACGACGTGATCCTCGTCGAGACCGTCGGCGTCGGCCAGTCCGAGACCGCGGTCGCCGACATGGTCGACTCCTTCCTGCTCCTGACCCTGGCCCGCACCGGTGACCAGCTCCAGGGCATCAAGAAGGGCGTCCTGGAGCTGGCCGACGTCATCGCCGTCAACAAGGCCGACGGCCCCCATGAGCGCGACGCCCGCGCCGCCGCCCGTGAATTGGCGGGTGCGCTGCGCCTGATGCACGGCAAGGACGCGTTCTGGAATCCGCCGGTGCTGAGCTGCAGCGCCCGCGAGTCGTCCGGTCTGGACGTGGTGTGGGAACGGCTGGAACAGCACCGCACGCTCCTCGATTCCACCGGCCGGCTCACCGCCAAGCGGCGGGACCAGCAGGTCGACTGGGCCTGGTCGATGGTCCGCGACGACCTCCTGGGCCGCCTGCACGCGCACCCGGGTGTTCGCGAGGCCGCCCCCACCCTCGAACAGCAGGTCAGGGACGGCACGTTGACGGCGACACTGGCGGCGGAACGCATCCTGGCGGCGTTCGAGGGAGGGCCGGCTTCGGCAGCCGACGGGTGAAGCCTCTCAGCGTGGCGCGATGTGGAAGTCGAAGGCGAGCGTCCCGGGGTCGAGGGCCGTCGCTCCGCCGTCGACGGTGAGTACGGCGCCGTTGACGTACGACGCCGCCGGGGACAGCAGCCAGCTGATCGCCTCCGCGATCTCCCGCGGCTCGCCCGGCCGCCCCAGGGGCAGCAGCCTGGTCGCCTCCTCGTAGGCGGCCTCCAGGCCCCCGCCGCCCAGGTCCGTGTCCTCGGCGAAGCGGGCCATGCGCCGGTCGGCCATCTCGCTGCGCACCCAGCTGGGGCAGACGATGTTGGCACGCACCCCTTGCCGCCCGTAGTCGACGGCGACGGAACGGCAGAGCTGGAGCAGGGCCGCCTTGGAGGTGGCGTACGGGGCGTTGCTCGTGCCGTTGCGCAGTGCGGAGACCGAGGCGACGCCGACGACCGCCCCTCGGCTCTCCAGCAGGTGCGGGATCGCCGCGCGCAGCAGGAGCAGCGGGCCGGTGACGTTGGTGCGCATCACCTCGTCCCAGTCCGCCAGGGACAGGTCACCCACCGCTCCGCCGCGCCCGATGCCCGCGTTGAGCACCAGCCCGTCGAGCCGTCCGTGCGCGGCCAGAGCGGCCTGGACGAGACGCTCGGCCGCCGTCGGATCCCCGACGTCGGCGGGATGGGCGAGGGCCCCGGTCTCCCGCTCGACGCGCCGCAGGGGTTCGGCCCGCCGACCGGAGACGACCACCTGGTGCCCCTCCTCGGACAGCAGTCGGGCGGTGGCCTCCCCGATGCCCGTACCTCCGCCGGTCACGATGACAACGCGCTTGTCCGACACCGAAGTTCAGCCCCCTCAGCCGAGATCACACAGCGCGTCCGAGCCTAGGGGGTGTCCGGGTAGGTCAGCGGCTCGGGTGGGGTGAGGTCGAGGAGGGCTGTGTAGCGGGCGAGTTGGACGGAGGCGTTGAGCATCGCGAGGCCTCGGACGGTCAGGCGTTGCCGCCAGTCGTCGAGGGCGGCGGACAGCGCCTGGGTGCCGCCGGCGGTGCGGATCTGCTGGACCACGGTGGAGATCTGGTCCAGCTGATAGCCGCCGCGCCGGAGGAGGTGGGCCAGTTCGGCGTCGCGGATGTCGGGGGCGCCGTACGTGCGGTGTCCGGTGACCGGGGCGCGGTCGGGGACGAGGATGCCCGCCGCTTCCCAGTTGCGGAGGGTCGCCGCGGTGACGCCCAGGCGGTGCGCCAGTTCGCCGATGCTGAAGGTCTCGCTGCTCACCGGTGCCTGCGCGGCGGTGTCCGGGTTGGTGGTCAGGTGCGCGACGGCCTCTCCTACCGCGTCCAGGGTGCCGCGGTCGCGCAGCAGTTGGGCGTGACTGCGGTCGACGGCCGTGAGAGCCGCGTCGAGTGCGCCCGTGTTGAGCGCCCTCATGATCTGCCCGCTCACGGCGTAACCGTGCGCCGGGATGAGCGCCAGATAGGCACGCAGGGCCGCCGCGTGCGCCTCGGTGTAGACCCGGTAGCCGGACGCCGTGCGTTCGGCGAGCGGGATGCACCCGTCCCGCTCGTAGTTGCGGACCGCCTGGGTCGAGATGCCGTGCTCACGGGCCAGGTCGGTGGGGCGCAGGTGATCCATGGTTTGAGACTTTAGCGCAGTAATGCAGGGGCTTTTCTTACAAAGTTTCCATCGGGATTGCAGGTATACGCTTGAGCATCAGGAGCAGGGAAGTTCTGAAATCGTCTCAGCTCGGAAAGGAATCCGGTAAATGCCGGCAGCGATCGAAGTGGCTGGACTGTGCAAGAGCTTCGGCTCGGTGATGGCACTCGACCACCTTGAACTCACGGTGCCGGAGGGCACCGTGCACGGTCTGCTCGGCCCCAACGGCGCGGGCAAGACGACCACGGTCCGCCTCCTGAGCACCCTGATCAGCCCGGACGACGGGACGGCCGAGGTGTTCGGCATCGACGTCCGCAGCGACCCACGGCGCGTACGGTCCATCATCGGCCTCACCGGTCAGTACGCGGCGGTCGACCAGTTACTCACCGGGCGCGAGAACCTGCACATGATCGGCAGGCTGTTCCGGCTGTCCAAGTCCGACAGCAGGGCACGCGCGAGCGAACTGCTGGAGCGCTTCGATCTGGGCCAGGCCGCCGACCGGCAGACGAAGACGTACTCGGGCGGCATGCGCCGCAGGCTCGACCTCGCCGCGAGCCTGATGGCACGCCCCAGGCTCATCTTCCTCGACGAGCCGACCACCGGCCTGGACCCGCGCAGCCGCATGGCGGTGTGGCAGATGGTGCGCGAACTGGTCGCCGAGGGCACCACCGTGCTGCTCACGACGCAGTATCTGGAGGAGGCGGACCAGCTCGCCGACTCACTGTCCGTCATCGACCAGGGCAGGGTCATCGCCGGCGGCACGCCGGACGAGCTGAAGGCGCAGGTGGGCCAGGACTGGGTCGGCATCACGCTCATCGACGGCGCCGCCCTGGAGGAGACCACGAGACTCCTGCGGGAGCGGCTGGGCACCGAGCCGGTCGCCGACCCGGAGACGCTGGTGGTCCACGCACCGCTGGCCGACGGCGGCACGCTGCCCGATCTCCTGCATCTGCTCAAGGGCTCCGGTGTCGCGATCGCCAACGTGGCGGTCCGCCGCCCCACCCTCGACGACGTGTTCCTCGCCGTCACCGGTCGTTCCGCCGAGCACAGGACCGACCAGCGGAACAGCGGGAAGGACACCAACGGGAAGGACACCGAGCGGTCATGACGTCCACGGCCCTGACCTTGCGGAGCGGCAGAGCGGACACGAAGCCGCACGGCGGAGTCTCCTGGTGGTTGTCCGATGTGTGGGAGATGACGCTGCGGAACATCCGGCACACTCTGCGCAGCCCCGAGCTGGTGAGCTTCTCGCTTCTCCAACCGGTCATGTTCATCCTGCTGTTCACGTACGTCTTCGGCGGCGCGATCAACATCGGGGGCGGACGTTACGCCCAGTTCCTGCTGCCCGGCATCTTCGTCCAGATGGCGCTCTACGGTTCGGCCGCCGGCACCACCATCGGCATCGCCACGGAGATGCGCGAAGGCCTGATGGACCGCTTCCGTTCGATGCCGATGAGCCGCTCCGCCGTACTCGTCGGCCGCACGGTGTCGGAGATCTTCCGCAACGCCGTCACCGTGGCCGTGACGGTGCTCATCGGCCTGCTCGTCGGATTCCGGTTCCTCAACGGATTCCTTCCGGCGCTGGGCGGCATGCTGCTGTTGCTGCTGTTCGGTTACGCGGTGTCCTGGTTCGGCGCCTTCATCGGTCTGTCGGTGCCCAACGCGGAGGCAGCCCAGGCGGCCGGCGCCGTGTGGATCTTCCCGTTCACCCTGATCTCCTCGGCGTTCGTGCCGACCGGCACGATGCCGGGATGGCTCCAGGCCTACGCCGCCCACAGTCCCATGACCGCGGCCGTCAACGCGCTGCGCGCACTGTTCAGTGGCGGCCCGGCGGGCAGCTACGTCCTCCAGACGGTGGCCTGGTCGATCGGCCTGATCGTGGTCTTCGCTCCGCTCTCGGTGCGCAAGTACGCGGCAAGCTCACGCTGACCCGCCGACCCGCTGTTCCGCCGGTTGATCGACGGTTTGAGACTTTCCAGCGTGGTCGATCACCCTTTGAGGGGCCGTAGCGCTGGAAGTCTCAACCGGTCTTCCAATGGTTCAATTGAGACACATGAGAAAGAACCTGCACGACCTCACCGTGCCCTCGTGTGACCTGCTGGCGCTCGGTGAGCCGACCCACCAGGAGCCCGCCTTCGGGTGGGTGCGCAACGAGCTGTTCGTCCAGCTGGTCGAGCGTGGCTTCCGGTCGATCGCCCTCGAAACCGATCGCGTGGCCGCCCTCGACGTGAACGACTTCGTCCAGGGGGGAGCCGGAAGCCTCGACACGGTCCTGCGCAAGGGCTTCTCCCACGAGTTCGGGGACCTGGAGCCCAACCGGCAGTTGATCGCCTGGATGCGCGACCACAACCGGAACCGGCCGGCGGAGGAGCGCGTGGCGTTCCACGGCTTCGACACCCCGACGGAGAACCACAGCGCGCCCAGCCCGCGGCGCTATCTCGAGTACACCCGCGACTACCTGCAACTCGGCGTCGACCTCGCGGAACTCCTCGGCGACGACGAGGGCTGGAGCCGTACGGAGGCGGTGATGGACCCGGCCATGTCGCTCGGCGGCACGGTCGAGGCCGAGCAGGTGCGCTCGATCGCCGACGCCATGCTCGCCCTGCTCCACACCCGCGCACCGGAGCCGGCCGCGGCGGACTCGCACGCCGAGTGGCTCAGAGCCAGGACGCATCTGCTGGCCGGCCTCGGCCTGCTGCGCTATCACAAGCAGTGTGCGCAGAGCCTCGAACACGCCGCACGGATCTCCCGCCTGCTGGCCACCCGGGACGCGCTCATCGCCCAGAGCCTCCTCGACGTGCGCAGTGTCGAGGCACGGCGGGGCCCGACGCTGGTCTTCGGCCACAACCTCCACTTCCAGCGCGACCTGAGCACCTGGTGCCAGGCGGATCTGGACCTCAACTGGCACGGCGCCGGCACCGTCCTGGGACCGCTGATGGGTGAGCAGTACGCCTTCGTGGCCGGCAGCCTGGGCCGCAGCGAGGCTCTCGGGCTCCTGGACCCCGAGCCGGACACCTACGAGGGCCTGCTGCAGAGCGGTACCAGCGCCTGGGAGCTGACAGCGGACGTCATGGACGCTCCCGCCCGCACACGGACCGACATCACTCCGCGCCAGGGCTACCGCCCGCTCGACCGGACGATCCTGGAGGGAGCCGACGCGGTCCTGCACATCAGCGACGGCACGGCCGCCGCCCGGCAGTCGCAGGACGCACTCCTGCCCGCGCTGGCGGTCACGTCGTGATCGGTCACGGCACCGCGCCGACGGATCTGTCGGGGCGCCGGCCGGCATCTGGGTGATGTTCTCTTGGCTCGACACCGCGTGGCCCGGCTGCGGCACGCGGTGTCGTAGCGGCGCACGCCCTCAGGCGGCCGCGTTCTCCAGCACATAGCCGCGTCCCCACGCGGTCCGGATGACCAGGTCGATCGGGGACAGGCGGCGGCGGAGCCGCATGATGTGGAGGTCGAGCGAGTTTCTCGTGGGCATCGGAACCCGGTCGGCGAGCCGCTGGGTGAGTTCATGCCGGTACACGACCTCACCGAAGTGCTCGATCAGCAGCTCCATCAATTCCGTCTGGGCATTCGAAACAGTGATCGAATGCGGGCCGAAACACAGCGTTCCGGCCGAATCGAGAGTCGGAACCTGGCGGCTGTCGAGCCGGTTCTGTAACGCCCTGACACGGGCGTCCAAATCCTCTCGGGATATGGGCGCACGAACCCAGTCCTCGAACGGATCGTTGCACACGGGAGGTCGTGCACCTCCCTCGACGACGAGAAGACGGGGCACCCCCTCCCTCCTACATCGATTCCGCAGATCCGTTTGTGCCGGCCATCGGACGAACATTACGTCGCTGTTTGCGCCAGCCACAGCACAAGCCTCCCCGTTGACGCTCATGGATTGGTCAGGTCCATGTCTCTATGCCATGTTAGGTTGTTCGGCCTGCAACCGGGAGGCGGTACCGGCCCATTCCGGCCCGCCCCGAGCGTGCGCCTTGCACCACGGCGCGCGACCTACCGGTCCATCGCCTCTCGGAGACTGCGGGGCCGCATGTCGGTCCAGCTCTCCTCCACATAGGCGACGCTCTCCACCCGTCCCGCCGGACCGAAGACAATGCGCCAGCCGGCCGGCACCTCGGAAAATGCGGGCCACAGCGAGTGCTGGTCCTCGTCGTTGACCAGCACGTAGAACTGGCCATTCTCGTCGTCGAACGGATTGATACTCACCCTAATCCTCCAGATCTCGTTCCACCGGTCAAGGGTTTGGGCCAGATCATTGCGCTGCGCGCAGAATCTGGTTGATGACACGACAGATTTCAGCCGCGTTACGCGGCCAGTACATCTCGTTGTGCGCGCAGGGGATGTCAATGCGCTGCATTCGGCCGTCGACGTACTCCTGCCACAGCACCTCGAGTTCCACCTCGAGCTGCCGCTTGTCATGGGTCTCCGGGTCGAGGAGTGCGTTGAAGAAGACGACATCGCCGCGGTACCGCGGCGAGGTGAACCGCCGCATCTGTTCCATCTCCCCGACGAAGATGGACGAGGCCGTGGCGACCAGGGTCGGGTATTCCTCCATTCCGGCGAGATGTCCCATGTAATTGGCCAGGAAGCGGCGCACCATGGCCTCGTCGAGCGCTTCGAGATCGGCGAAGTGGCTGGAGGGCGCGGCGTCCAGCAGGGCCAGGAGCGCCACCTCGTGTCCGCGGCGCTGCAGTTCGGCCGCCATGGCGTGCGCCAGGGTGCCGCCGAAGGACCAGCCCAGCAGGTGGTAGGGGCCGCTCGGCTGGACCTCCAGCACCTGCGCCAGGTAGTCGTCGACCATCTCCTCGATGGAGTCCGCCGGCGGCGTGGTGCCGTCGAAGCCACGCGCCTGGATGCCGTAGAGCGGCCAGGACGGGTCGATGTGCCGGGCGAAGCCCAGGTAGGGCCAGCTCAGCCCGCCGCCCGGGTGCAGCCACCACAGCGGGGGCCTGTCCCCCTCGGTGCGGATCGGCAGCAGTACGGCGAACGGGTCCTCGAAGCCCACCTGTGTGTCGGCGGACAGCTGTGCCGCCAGTTCGGCCACCGTGGGGTACTGGAACACCGTCCGGATCGGCACGTCCATGCCCAGCTTCTCGTGGATCTGCCAGACCAGGCGGGTCAGCCGCAGGGAGTGCCCGCCGCAGGCGAAGAAGTCGTCGTCGATGCCGATCCGGTCCAGGCCCAGCACCTCGGCGAAGAGTCCGGCGAGTTCCTCCTCGCGCGGTGTGCGCGGGGCGCGGTAGTCGCCGCCGGTCGGGTCGGGCTCGGGCAGCGCGGCGCGGTCCACCTTGCCGTTCTCGGTGAGCGGCAGCCGGTCGAGGACGATGATCTCGCTCGGCATCATGAACTCCGGGAGCCGGCCCGCGAGTTCCTCCCGCAGCCGCGAGGGCAGCCGGGACACACGGCGGGACACCGCGGGAACGTTCACCAGACGGGACGAGGGGGCGTCGGCCGGCCGGTAGACGCCGTCGCAGCAGAGGGCGTCGACGTCGGGCAGTACGACCGCCTCGAAGCAGTCCGCCGCCTGGGCCGACCAGGTGCAGTACACGGCGAGCCCTCGTGCGGCGCCCCACGCCTCCAGCTCGGCCGGGTCGATCATGCCCCCCGACTCGACCGGGGCGCCCCCCTCGCCGGCCAGCCTGGCGTTCGGGATGCGCGTCAGACGCAGTTGGCCACCGTGCCGGGCCAACGCGGTCTCCACATCGGCCGGTTCCCGTACGTCCGCTCCCCAGACCGCCGTGGGCAGGTCCGCCAGGTGCAGCGAACGGGTGGGCTCCTTGTGCAGTACGACCTCGTAGCGGTGGCGGGTCAGCTCGTTGTGGTGGCTGCCCTGCTTGAGGCGGATGTCGGCGGCGACGGCCTCCGGACGCGCCTCGGCCCACCGGGTGAAGTAGCCCGGGTCGACGACCAGTTCCTTCTCGCCCAGCACCGCGCGTTCGACGGCGGCCCGCACGGCGGCCGGGCCCTCGTCCGGTTGCCGGGAACGGTGGACCGCGGCGCTGAACATCCGCAGGGTGCGGTAGTTGCGGACGTCACCGATCACGATGCGTCCGCCGGGCGCGAGCCGGTCCATCGCGAGGTCGAGCACCCGGGTGAGGTAGTCGGCGTCCGGGAAGTACTGCACGACCGAGTTGAGGATCACCGTGTCGAAGAACCCCGTCGGCAGGCCGTCCGGGTCGTCGGCCGGCCGGCAGCGCAGCGACACCTTGTCCGAGAGCCGCCGGTCGGCGCCGACCTGGGCCCGCAGCCGCTCGATGACGGGGGCGGAGAAGTCGGTGCCCCAGTACTCCGTCACCTCCGGCGCCAGCGGTCCCAGCAGCAGGCCGGAGCCGACGCCGATCTCCAGCACCCGGCGCGGCCGCAGGGCACGCACGCGGCCGAGCACGGCCTCGCGCCAGGCCCGCATCTCGGGCAGCGGGATGGGCCGGCCGGTGTAGGAGCTGTTCCACCCGGTGAAGTCCTCACCGACCCCGCCAGGGTCCACCGCTGTCCCGCCGTACATCTCGTCGTAGATCTCACGCCACTCGCCGACCTGCTCGACCGCGTCCCGGCCGGTGGAGGCGGACGCGTCGGGCACCACGTAGGCGACCATGCCGCGTTCACCGAGGCGGTCCCGGCGTACGGCGACGACCGCGTGCGCCACCCCCTCCCGCTCCCGCAGCACCGCTTCGAGTTCGCCCGGCTCCACCCGGAAGCCGCGGAGCTTGATCTGGTCGTCGGCCCGGCTCACGTACTGAAGGCTCCCGGCCGTGTTCCAGCGCACCAGGTCGCCGGTGCGGTACATCCGCGCCCCGGGCGGCCCGAACGGGTCGGCGACGAACCGCTCACCGGTCAGGCCCGGGCGGCCCGCGTACCCGAGGGCCACTCCGTCGCCCCCGATGTACAGCTCACCCACCACACCGGGCGGCACCGGCCGCAGCCGGTCGTCCAGGACCAGCAGCCGACTGCCGTCCATGGGTTCACCGATCGGCAGCGGGTCGGTGCACCGGTCCACCGAGGACACCCGGTACCGGGCGGCGAACGTGGTGGTCTCCGTCGGGCCGTACCCGTTCACCACGGTGAGGCCGGGACAGGCGTCGAGGACCCGGCGGACCGCGGTCGGCGAGAGCACGTCACCGCCGGCCCACACCTCGGCGACGTGCGTGAAGCACTCCGGGTGCTGCTCGGCCATCACGGCGAAGAGCCCGGCGGTCAGCCACAGCCCGGTCACCGCCCGCTCGGCGACGACCCGGGCCAGCTCCGCGGTGTCCGGCCTTCCGGCGCGTGCCACCACAGCGGTGCCACCGCCGAGCAGCGGCACCCACAGCTCGTACGTCGACGCGTCGAAGGTGTGCGGTGAGTGGACCAGGACACGGCGGTGGGCACCGGCGGCCCAGCAGGCGTCGAGCACGAGGTCGACCACGTTCCGATGGGTCACCTCCACACCCTTGGGGCGGCCGGTGGAACCGGAGGTGTACATCACGTACGCGGTGCTGTGCTCCCCGACGCCATCGGCCTCGAGCGGCGAGTCCGGACACCGTCCGAGGTCCTCGTCGGCGAGACCTTCGTCCACTACGACGGCGGGGGTGAGGTCGGCGAGCGTGAACTCGATGCGCTCGGGCGGATAGGTGGGGTCGACCGGCACGTAGGCGGCGCCGGTCTTCAGCACCCCGAGGATCGCCGCGACCAGCAGGGGCGAGCGTTCGAGCACGAGCGCCACCCGGGTGTGCGGGCGGGCGCCCTTCGCTCGGAGGTGGTGGGCGATGCGGTTGGACCAGCGGTCCAGTTCGGCGTAGGTCCAGCTGTGCGCGCCGTCCGCGGAGACCAGAGCGGTCGCATCCGGGGACGCGGCGGCCGTGGCGGCGAACCGCTGGTGAACGGTGCCGGCCTCGAACCCGGCGTCCCGGCCCTGGCCGCCCCACCGTTCCAGCGCCGCACGCTCGCCGTCGGCGAGGATGTCCACCACCCCGATGGGCGTGTCCGGGGCGGCCACCACCTGCCGCAGGAAATGCACCCATCGGTCGAGCATCGTGCTGATCGTCCCGGCGTCGAACAGCTCGGTCGCGTACTCCGCGAACCCCTCGATCCGGGCCGGCGCGCCGTCGTCGTCCCGTTCGGTGAGGCTGATGAACAGGTCGAAGCGCGAGGTGCCCATGCCGAAGGGTTCCTCGGACACCACCAGGCCAGGCAGGGCGAACTCCGGCCGCGTGTTGTTCTGCAGCGCCAGACACACCTGGAAGAGCGGGTGGTGGGCCGGCGACCGCACCGGGTTCAGGACCTCGACCAGGTGCTCGAAGGGAATGTCCTGGTGGTCGTACGCGGCGAGGCTCATCTCCCGCACACGGCCGATGAGTTCGGCGAAGCCGGGGTCGCCGGAGGTGTCCGCGCGCAGCACCCAGGTGTTGACGAAGAAGCCGACCAACCGGTTGAGTGCCTCGTCGGTACGGCCGGCGATCGGCGAACCGATCGGCACGTCCGTGCCCACACCCAGCCTGGTGAGCATCGCGGCGAGCCCCGCCTGCAGCACCATCGAGACCGTCGCACCGGTCTCCCGGGCCAACCTCCGTACACCCTCCGTGAGTTGCTCGTCGAGTTCGAGCGGCACCAGATCACCGGCGTACGACGCCACCGCGGGCCGTGACCGGTCGGTGGGCAGGTCGATGGCTTCCGGCAGCTCGGCCAGGTGGGTGGTCCAGTAGTCCAGTTGACGCCGGTACAGGCTTCCCGGGGTGTCACTGTTCCCCAGCAGCTCCCGCTGCCACAGCGTGTAGTCCGCGTACTGCACCGGAAGCGGCTCCCACTCCGCCTGCCGGCCGTCACGTCGGGCCTCGTAGGCCGCGGTCAGGTCCTGGGCGAGCGGCAGAGCCGACCAGCCGTCCGCCACGATGTGGTGCGCGCCGATCAGGAACACCGACTCCAGCTCACTGATCCGGAACAGCCAGGACCGGATCGGGATCTCACCGGCCAGGTCGAACGGCAGACGTGCCGCCTCCCGCAGGGTGTCGGGGAGTTCGGCCTCGGTGACCTCGCGTTCCTCCCAGGGCACCCGGATCGCGGTCGGCTCCAGGATCTGCTGGTAGGGCTGCCCGTCCGCCTCACCGAAGACAGTGCGCAGAGACTCGTGCCGCACCACGACGTCGTGCACGGCCTGGCAGAGCGCGGCCGTGTCGAGATCACCGCGCATCCGCAGGGCCAGCGAGACGTTGTACGTCGCCGACGGCCCCTCGAACCGGTGGATGAACCACAGTCGCTGTTGGGCGAAGGAGACAGGAAGCCGCTCGGGCCGGTCCTGGGGCAGCAGGGGCGGGCGGACGGTGCTCAGAGACGTGAGGTGTGCCGCCAGCTCGGCGACCGTGGGTGCCTGGAAGACGACCCGGATCGGGATCTCCACGCCGTGCTCGGCTCGGATACGACTGACCAGCTTGGTCGCCAGCAGCGAGTGCCCGCCGATGGAGAAGAAGTTGTCGTCCACGCCGACCCGGTCGAGTCCGAGCACCGCGGCGAACAGCGCGCACAGCGACTCCTCCTCCGGCGTCGACGGAGCCCGGCCACTGCTGCCCGCCGAATAGTCGGGTACGGGCAGCGCGCGCCGGTCCGGCTTGCCGTTGTCCGTCAGCGGCACGCTGCCGATCGGCACGATCGCGGACGGCACCATGTACTCGGGCAGGGTCTCGCGGAGGTGGGCGCGCAGGGTGGGCAGCAGCGCGGTGATGGCACCGACGGCCACGGGGTCGTTGACCAGGGTGCGTTCGCCGGGCGCGGGCAGGTATGTGCCGGTGAGGATCCGGCCGGCCACTGGGCCGTCCCGGAAGACGAGTACGTCCACCTGGTCGACCGCGTGCGTCGACCATGTCACCACCGCGTCCCATCCGTGCACCGCGGCCCACGCGGGAAGGTGGCCCGGGTCGAGTGACGGCACCTTCACCGCGCCGGAGTCTTCCTGGCCCAACTCGCGTGCCGCCGCAGCCTCTTCGGTCAGGCGTGCGTTCGGGACGCCGGTGATGCGTACGACTGCTTCGTCGTGATCGGTGAGGCGGTCGAGGTCTCCGTCCCACACCAAGGAGGGCACGGCCGCCAAGGACAACACATCACCCGACTTGTGCAGCACGACCTCGTACCGATGCCGGGTCAACTCGTTGTGGGCGCTGCCCTCCTTGACCCGTACGTCGACGGCAGCTCCTCCGACGCGGTTGGCCCAGCGCAGGAACCACTCGGGTTCGATGACGAGTTCCTTCTCCAGCAGCACGGCCTGCTCCACCGCACTGGCCAGCACGGCCGGTGTCGCATCCGGGTGCTTGGCCCGCTGGACACCCGTCTGCAGAACCCGCAGCGATGCCGCCCGCCGGACGTCGCCGAGGACAATCCGGCCACCCGGCGCAAGCAGTTCCCAAGCACCGGTCAGGACCTGCTCCAGGTACCGCTCGTTCGGGAAGTACTGCACGACCGAGTTCAGCACCACGGTGTCGAATCGGCCCCGGGGAAGTCCGGAGAGGTCGTCGGCGGCCTGGCACCGCAGTTCGACTCGATCCGCCAGCTCGGCCCGCGTCACCTGCTGCCGCAGCCGCTCGATCACCCGCGCCGAGAAGTCGGTGGCCCAGTACTCCTCGACCTGTCCCGCGATATGTGCGAGCAAGAGCCCCGATCCGACACCGAGTTCAAGGACCCGCTTCGGCGACCAGCACAGCACGCGGTCCACCGCCGCATCCCG
>NZ_MCGQ01000010.1:132725-394348 GCF_002242805.1 Streptomyces diastatochromogenes
GTGTGCTCGATCTCGCCGGGTTCCACGCGGAATCCACGCAGCTTGACCTGGTTGTCGGCGCGGCCGAGGAAGCAGATGTTGCCGTCAGGGAAGAAACTGGCCCGGTCACCGGTCCGGTAGAGCCGGTCACCCTCCCGCTCGCTGAACGGATCGCGGACGAAGCGCTCCGCCGTCAGATCCGGCCGGTTGACGTAGCCGACGCACAGGCAGTCCCCACCGATGTAGAGATCGCCCTCGACGCCGACCGGACACGGCTCCATGTCCTCGTCGAGGACGTAATAGCGGGCGTTGTCGATGGGACGGCCGTAAGGAATGCTGCGCCAGTCCGGATCGATCTCACGCACGCGGAAGTAGTTCGACCACACCGTCGCCTCAGTGGCCCCACCAAGGCTGATGATCTCCGCGTTCCGGAACACCTTGCGGATCTCGTCCGGCAAGGACAACGGCGTGTAGTCACCGGAAAGGAACACCAGGCGGAGGTCGTCGGTTCCCTCGTGTCCGGTGTTCCCGGAGAGCAGGGAGGCCACCTGGTTGAGGGTGGTGGGTACCGAGTCCCAGAAGGTGATCGGCTCGGTGAGCAGCACGTCGAGCAGGAGTTGGGGGTCGCGTTGCTGGGTGGCGTCCGCGATGTAGAGGCCGCCGCCGCAGCCCAGGAGGCCGAAGATGTCGAAGACGGAGAGGTCGAAGCCGAGCGAGGTGACGCACAGCGCCACGTCGTCGGGGCCGAAGTCGAAGGTGCGGTAACACCAGTTGAGCAGGTTGTGCACGGGGCGGTGGGTGACCTCGACGCCCTTGGGCTTTCCGGTGCTGCCGGAGGTGAAGATGATGTACGCGGTGTTGTCGGGTCCGGCGACCGGTTCCGGATCGGGAAGCGCCGCCTGCGCCGCCTCGGCCCCGTCGACCTCGATGACCTCGACGCCCTGCGGCACCGCCCACCGTTCGGTGTCCGAGGTGGACAGGACCGTGATCGCCCCGGCGTCGGCGAGCATGTCGGCGACGCGCTCGGCCGGCAGCGACGGTTCGAGGGGCAGGTAGGCCCCGCCCGCCTTGAGCACGCCGAAGACGGCGGCGATCATGACCGGGCCGCGGCGGATGCCGACCCCGACGACGGTCTGTGGGCCGACGCCGCGTTCCTTGAGATCCCAGGCGATCCGGTTCGCCCGCTGGTTCAGCTCGCCGTAGGTCATGGTCCCGCCGGCCCAGCGCAGCGCGATCGCGTCCGGCCGTAGCCGGGCCTGCTCCTCGAAGAGCAGGTGAACCGGGCCCGGGCAGGGGAAGTCGCGGGCCGTGTCGTTCCACTCGACGAGGATCTTGTGGCGCTCATCCGCGTCGAGCGCGACCGACGGCAGTACGGCCGCGGTGCCCTGCTCCCGCTGTGCGTCGGCCGGTATGTCGAGCGCGCCGACGGTGGCCTGCGGGTCGGCCACCACCTGCTCCACCACCCGCACGAACCCCGCCGCGAATCCCTCCACCGTCGAGCGGTCGAAGAGGTCGGTGGCGTACTCGATCTCCCCCATCACCGAACCGTCGGACTCGTCCGGCGCCAGGTTGAAGAACAGGTCGAACTTCGCCGAGCCCGTCGGGACGGGCTCCATCGACACCGCCACACCGGGCAGATCCAGCTCCGGCCGAGCGTTGTTCTGCCACGCGAGCACGACCTGGAACAGCGGATGGTGCGCGGTCGACCGCTCCGGCCGCAGCAGTTCCACCAGCCGCTCGAAGGGCACGTCCTGGTTGTCGTAGGCCGCGAGCGCCTTCTGCCGGACCTGTTCCAGCACCCGGTCGAACGACCGGTCCGCGGTCACCCGGACCCGCAGCGCCCAGGTGTTGACGAAGAACCCGATGAGATCGCTCAGGGCCTCGTCCGTGCGGCCCGCTATCGGGGCCCCGACCGTGATGTCCTCGTCGCCGCCCAGCCGGTGGAGCAGCATCACCAGTGCGGCCTGGAACACCATCGACACCGTCACGCCACGGGCCCGCGCCAGATCCTCGACCCGCGTCCGCACCTCGCTCGGGAGCCCGATCTGCACGGAGTCGCCGAGGAAGCTCGCCACTTCGGGTCGGGGCCGGTCCAGGGGCAGCGGCAGCGGCCGCGAGACCCCCGCCAACTCCTCGCGCCAGTAGGCAGCCTGGACCGACAGGACGCTCTCCGGATCGGACTCGTCCCCGAGCAGTTCCTGCTGCCACAGCGCGTAGTCCGCGTACTGCACGGGCAGTTCGGACCATTCCGGAGGGTTCCCGGCCACGCGCGCCCGGTAGGCCACCGAGATGTCCCGGGCCAGCGGCGCCAGCGATCCGCCGTCACCGGCGATGTGGTGAATCACCAGTACCAGCACGAATTCCTGTTCACCGCACTGGGCGACCGATCCCCGCAGGGGTACGTCGACGGACAGGTCGAACCAGCTGCCGGCCACCGACGACACCACACCCGGCACCCGGTCGGGCGCCACCCGACCCCAGTCCTGCCAGGGCAGCTCGATCTCGGCGGGGTCGAGGATGCGCTGGTACGGCTGTCCGTCCACGTCGTCGAAGACTGTCCGCAGGACCTCGTGGCGGACCATCACGTCCTGGAACGCGGCGCGTAACGCGGCCGTGTCGAGCGCTCCGTGGAACCGCAGGAGCAGCGGGATGTTGTACGTCGAGGACGGACCCTCGAAGCGGTTGATGAACCACATCCGCCGCTGCGCGTAAGAGAGGGGAATCATGGTGCTTCTACCTTTCGGTCATCCTGCGCAGCGGCTTTCGGGAAGAGGCCGACATCTCGTTCCAGCGGTCGGTCAGCTCGGCGACGGTGGGGGCGGTGAACAGGATCCGGATCGGGATCTCCACGCCCAGCTCGGCGCGCACCCGCGCCACCAGACGGGTGGCCAGCAGCGAATGGCCGCCCAGGGCGAAGAAGTCGTCGTCGACGCCGACCCGCTCCACGCCCAGCACCTCGGCGAACAGCCCGCACAGCACTGCCTCGCGCGGGGTACGCGGAGCCTGGTACTCGTCCCCGTCGAACTCGGGTCGCGGCAGTGCCGGGCGGTCCAGTTTTCCGTTCGGGGTCAGCGGCAGCTCCGCCAGCATCACGATCGCCGCGGGAACCATGTACTGCGGCAGCCGCTCCCCGACCAGCGTGCGCAACTGCTCCGCCGGCGGTACGGCGGCGCCCGGCTCGGGTACGACGTACGCCACCAGTTGCCGGTCGTCCGGGTTGTCCTCGCGGGCGATGACGGTCGCCTGGCGGATGGCCGGATGGCCGGACAGGGCGCGCTCGATCTCGGCGGGTTCGATGCGGAACCCGCGCAGTTTGATCTGGTGGTCGGAGCGGCCGAGGTACTCGACCTCACCCGTGCTGGTCCAGCGGGCCAGATCCCCGCTGCGGTACATCCGCGTACCCGCCGGTCCGAACGGATTGGCCACGAAGCGCTCCGCGGTCATGCCCGGCTGGTCGTGGTAGCCGCGGGCCAGGCCGTGCCCGGCGATCCAGAGATCACCGGTCACCCCGGGGGGCACGGGGTGGAGCGTGCGGTCGAGGATGAGGATCTGCGCGTTGGTGACGGGGCCGCCGATGGAGGGGGGCATGCCGGCGGTGCCGGGGTCGAGGCGGGCGGCCGTGGAGTAGATGGTGGCTTCGGTGGGGCCGTAGAGGTTGGTGACCTCGGCCGCGTGGTCGTACAGGGTGTGGGCCAGGGGCAGCGGCAGGGCCTCGCCGCTGGTGATCACGCGCAGGCCGGTCAGGCAGGCCGGGGCGTGGGTGACCAGCACCTGCCAGAGGGCGGGGGTGGCCTGCATGTGGGTGATGCCCGCGCGTTGAACGAGGTCGAGCAGCGCCGAGGGCTGGGTGAGGGTGTCCTTGCCGGCCAGCACCACCCGGGCACCGGACAGCAGGGGCAGGAACAGTTCCAGCGCGGCGATGTCGAACGCGACGGTGGCCACGGCCAGCAGCCGGTCGTCCGGTGACAGCGAGAAACGGTCCTGCATGCCGGTGAGCAGGTTGCTCAGGGAGCCGTGCTCGATGACCACGCCCTTGGGCTTGCCGGTGGAGCCGGAGGTGTAGATGACGTAGGCGGTGTGGTGGCGGCCGACCGCGGTCTTCGGGTCGTCGGCGGGATACGCGGACAGGTCGGCCTCGGCCAGCCGCTGGGGGTCCAGCACCAGCACCGGTGCGCTGTCCTCGACCACGGACCGCACCCGCGCGGCCGGATACTCCGGGTCCACCGGCACATAGGCACCGCCGGCCTTCCACACCGCCAGCAGCGCCGCGACCAGGTCGAGCGAGCGGGGCAGCAGCACCACCACGCGGGACTCCGGTCCCACGCCCTGCTCGATCAGCCAGTGCGCCATCCGGTTGGCGCGCTCGTCCAACTGCCGGTAGGTCAGCCGGTGTCCGTCGCACTCGACCGCCACCGCGTCCGGCGTCGCCGTCGCCCGCTCGGCGATCAGCTCGGGGACGGTCCGCTCGGGCAGCGCGGCCGCGGTGGCGTTCCAGCCGTGCAGCACCAGCTCGCGCTCCACGTCGGACAGCACGTCGATCGCGCCGACGGTGGTCTCCGGTTCGGCGGCGAACTGCCGCAGCACCCGCACCAGCCGATCGGCGATCACCTCCACCTCGGCGTGCTCGAAGGCGTCGCGCTGGTACTGGAAGGAGAGGCGCAGCAGCGGATCGGCCGCCGCGATGACGGTCAGCGGGTAGTGCGGTGGGGCGTACGGGCGGATGCCGGTCACCGCCAGCTCCGCCTGCGCGCCCGCCGCCGAGAGGCCGACCCGGTCGACGGGGAACGACTCGAAGACCACGAGCGTGTCGAACAGCGCGCTCAGCCCGGTCGACCGCTGGACGTCGGCGAGCCCGAGGTGGTGATGGTCCAGCAGTCTCGCCTGGGCGTCCTGCAGCCGCCCCAGCAGCCGCGGGAGGCTGTCGGCCGGGGTGCACCGCGCCCGTACCGGCACCGTGTTGATGAACAGGCCGATCATCGCGTCCACACCGGGCAGTTCGGACGGCCGGCCGGCGACGGTGGTGCCGAACAGCACGTCCTCGCCGCCGGTCAGCTCGGCGAGTACGACGGCCCAGGCGCCCTGCACCAGGGTGTTGGGGGTGACGCCCCACTCGGCGGCTCGGCGAGCCAGCCGGGTGGCGTCCTCGCCGGACAGCGCCGCGTCGACCTGCCCGCTGCCGCCGCCGGCCGGGCGTGCCGTGGGCGCCAGGAGGGTCGGCTCCGCCACGCCGGCCAGCTCGGCGGCCCACGCCTGTGCGGAGCGTGCCGTGTCCTGCCGTGACAGCCAGCGCAGGAAGTCCCGGTAGCCGTGGGGGCGTGGCGGGTCGGTGTCGTGGCCGCCCGTCGCGTACAGGTCCATCAGTTCCCGCTCGATGAGCGGTACCGACCAGCCGTCGAGCAGGACGTGATGGGCGGTGAGCGCGAGTTCGGCCCGTTCCGGTCCGAGCGTGATGAGGGTGAGCCGGAGCAGGGGCGGGCTGTCGGGGCGGAAGCGGGTGTCCCGTTCCTCGGCGAGGATCTCCTCCAGCCGCGCCTCGGCCTCGGGCGTGCCGGTGAGGTCCACATGCCGCCAGGGCAGGGGGACGTCGTCCACCACGATCTGCACGGACTCACCGGTCGCGCTCGACAGGAACGCCGCCCTGAGGTTCGGGTGGCGGTCGAGCAGGGCCTGGCCCGCGGCCCGTAGGCGGACCGCGTCCACCGGGCCGCTGAGCCGGAACACGAACTGGGTGAGGTAGGCCTCGGAGGCCGTGTCCGCGAGCATCGTGTGGAACAGCAGGCCGTCCTGCAGCGGGGTGAGCGGCCATACGTCGCTGACCTGGCCGAAACGCTGCTGCCAGGTGTCCAGTTCGGCCTGGCCGACGTGCACCGGCGCCACATCGGACGGGGTCAGCCCGGTCGCGCCCGTCGTCACCAGGGTGTGCAGGCCGCGCAGGGCGGCGCACCAGGTGTCGGCGAGGTCGCGGACCTCGGCGGCGGGCAGTACGCCGGTCGCGAAGGTGAACAGGGCGGTGAGTCGCGCGCCGTCCCTGGTGTCGGTGACCAGGGAGTTGAGTTCGAGTGCGCTGAGCGCGGGCATGTCGGGGTCGGGTACCGCGACGAGTTCGGGGCATTCCGGCGCCGGTGTCCAGCCGGAGTCGTGTGCCGGCTCCGGGCTGTCGAAGGAGAAGTGGCCCAGGAAGTTGAAGCCGATCTCGTCCGCCGGGTACGGGCGCAGCGCCGCCGCGGTCTCGTCGTTGAGGTGGCGCAGCAGCGTGTAGCCGATGCCCTGGTCGGGCAGCGCGCGCCGCTGCTCCTTCACGCGCTTGAGGGCGTCTCCGGCGGCCGCTCCCCCGGAGATCGCGTCGTTGACATCGATGCCGGAGAGGTCGAACCGGACCGGGTGGACGGTGGTGAACCAGCCGACCGTGCGGGACAGGTCCGCGCCCGGGGCCAGCTCCTCCTGCCGGCCGTGCCCCTCCAGTCGTACGACCGTGGTGTCGTCCCTCACGCCCCGCCGGTGCCGGGCCAGTGCCAGGACGAGGGCGGTGAGCAGCACGTCGTCGACGCCGCTGCGGTACGCCGCCGGCACCGATGTCAGCACGGCGTCGGTGAGGTCGGCCGGGAGCTGGATGCGCACGGTTTCCGTCGTCGCGGTGACGTCGGTCTTCGGGTCGAACGGCCGGGATCCGACCGGGGCCACGGGGGCGGCGAGCAGGTCGCGCCACAGCGGCAGCTCGGCCGCCCGTTCGGGCCGTACCGCCTCGTCGGCCAGCGCGCGCAGCCACCGTCGTAGCGACGTCCCCACCGGCGGCAGGGCCGGTGTCTCGCCGGTCCGGGCCTGCCGCCATGCCTCGGCCAGGTCGGGCAGCAGCACCCGCCAGGACATTCCGTCGACGACCAGGTGATGCGCCGCGACCAGCAGCCGTCCGGGGCCGCCGGTGGCCGGCTCGAACCACACCAGCCGGAGCATGCGGCCGTCCGAGGCCTTGATGTCGCGGGCCGCGGCGGCCGCCTCGGTGCGCAGCAGCGTCTGCCAGGCGTCGCCGCCCCAGTCTCCTGGGCAGGCGACCCGTGTGATGAGCCGGGCCGCGTCGACGGAGCCGGGCGGGTGCACCAGCAGCCCGTCGTCGACCAGTTGGGACCGCAGGACGTCGTGCCGGTCGAGGACGGCGCGCACCGTCGCGGTGAGGTTGTCGTGGTCCGTCTCGGCCGGCACCTCCAGCAGCAGCCACTGGGCGAGCCGGTCGAGGCCGGGGCCGCGGTCGGCGACGAGCCGGGCCATCGGTGGCAGGGGCAGCAGGCCGACGCCTCCGCCGTCGAGTTCGGGGAGTGCCGTCGGGGCGGTGTCCCGGGTCGCGGCCGCGGCCAGCGCGGCGACGGTGCGGCACTCGAACACGGTGCGCGGGCTGAGCGCGAGGCCGGCCGCGCGGGCGCGGGCCACGACCTGGATGGCCCGGATGCTGTCGCCGCCGAGCGTGAAGAAGTCGTCGTCCACCCCGATCCGGCTCAGCCCGAGCACCTCGGCGAACGCGGCCGCCAGGACCTGCTCCTCGCTGGTGCGGGCGGGCCGGTGAGCCTGGCCGGCGAACTCCGGCTCGGGCAGCGACGCCCGGTCCAGCTTGCCGTTCGCGGTCAGCGGCAGCCGGTCCAGCGCGACGAAGGCGGCGGGTACCAGGTGGGCGGGCAGCCGGGCCGCGACGAAGCTCCGCAGCTCGGCGATGTCCAGCCCGGCGTGGAGGTCCCAGTCGGCGCCGGGCTTGCCGATGCTGCCGGAGGTCGTCGGCACGATGTAGGCGACGAGCTGGGCGGCCCCGTCGGCGCCGCGGCCGCGCCGGGCGAGGACGGCGGCCCGGGCCACGCCGGGGTGTGCGGCCAGCGTGGCCTCGATCTCCGCGGGCTCGACCCGGAAGCCACGGATCTTCACCTGGTGGTCGGCGCGTCCGGCGAACTCCAGCTCGCCGTTCCCGTTCCAGCGCGCCAGGTCGCCCGTCCGGTACATGCGCCGCCCGGGCGGGCCGAACGGGCAGGCGACGAAGCGCTCCGCGGTGAGGGCCGGGCGGTCGTGGTAGCCCCTGGCCAGGCCGGCGCCCGCGATGTACAGGTCGCCGTACACGCCGGGCGGGACCAGTCCGAGCCGGCTGTCGAGCACGTACAGCGCGGTGTTCCAGATCGGCGAGCCGATCGGTACGGTGCTCGCCCCGGGCCGGTACTGCCAGGCGGTGACGTCCACCGCCGCCTCGGTCGGCCCGTACAGGTTGTGCAGGGGCACACCCAGTACCTCGTGGAACCGTGCGGCGAGTTCGGCCGGCAGTGCTTCGCCGCTGCAGATGACGCGGCGCAGGCCGGTGCAGGCGCCCGCCGCCTCGTCGTTGACGAACTCGGCGAGCATCGACGGAACGAAGTGCAGCGTCGTGACCCCGGCGCGCCGGATCACCTCGGCGAGGTAGGCCGGGTCGCGGTGCCCGTCCGGCCGTGCCACGACAAGGGCGGCGCCGGTGATCAGCGGCCAGAAGAACTCCCAGACCGACACGTCGAAGGAGGCCGAGGTCTTCTGCAGCACCCGGTCGGAGCCGTCCAGCCGGTAGCGGTCCTGCATCCACAGCAGCCGGTTGACGATCGCGGCGTGGGTGACAACGGCGCCCTTGGGCCGGCCGGTCGATCCCGACGTGTAGATCATGTACGCCGGATGCTCGACGGAGTGCGGCGCGAGCGCGGTGGGACCGTCGGTGAGCGGGGCCTCGTCGACCGTGATCAGGGGGATGTCCGTCCGGGGCAGCCGGTCCGCCGTGCCCTTGACCGTCAGCAGCAGCGTCGGCCTGGCGTCGGCGAGCATGAACTTCACGCGGGCGGTGGGGTAGTCCGGGTCGACCGGGACGTAGGCGGCGCCCGCCCTGAGTACGGCGACCAGCGCGACGACCAGCTCCAGCGACCGGGGGATCGCGACCGCGACGAACCGTTCCGGCCCCGCGCCGCCCTCGATCAGCAGGCGGGCCAGCCGACCGGACCGTTCGGCGAGTTCCCGGTACGTCAGGCAGGTGTCCTCGAAGGTCACCGCGAGGGCGTCGGGGGTGGCCCCGGCCTGCCGCTCCAGCAGCTCCGTCAGCGTCACGCCCGCCGGGGTGACCGCAGGACCGGCGTACTCGGTGAGGAGCGCGTGGCGTTCCCCGGCACTGAGCACGCTGACGTCCCCGGCGCGGGCGCGGGGGTCGGCCAGGGCGGCCCGGAGGAACGTCACGAATCTGTCGGCGAGTCCGGCGACGTCCTGGTCCCCGTAGTGCGACCGCGGGGCGTCGAAGCGGACGTACTGGTCGCTGTCGGCCGCGCCGTCGGTGTAGGTCGAGATCATCACCTCGTCGATCACACCGAACGTGCCACCGGCGAACCGCGCCACGCTGCCCGCGAGATCGAGCGCCTCGACGAAGGGGATCACGTTGACGAGGGCGCCGAACGGGCTGCGCACCGACCCGGCGTACCCCGTCGCCCGCTTGATCAGGGACACGTCGTGGCCCGCGTGCCGCAGCACGCGCCGTCGCTCCCGGCCGAGCGCCTCGGCCAGCTCCACGAGGGTCGCCGCGGGCGGCACCTCCGCCCGGATCGGCAGCCGGTTCGAGAGCAGGCCGAGCGACCGCCGCAGGGGACCGACGCGGTGGTTGACGGTGAACTCGTGCAGCGGTTCGGGCACGGCGCACATGTGCCGCAGGAACGCCGTGGCCGCCGCCGCGAGCAGGTCCGGCAGGCTCGTCCCCACGGCGTCGGCCGTGCGCCGCCAGACGGCGAGTTCGGCGGCCGGGATCCTCGCGGTCCGGGTGGTCATGCCGAGCGGTTCGGTGAGGCCGTCCCAGTGCCCGGCCGGCCGGCCCTCGGCGGCGGGGCGGACTCCGGCAGGCAGCCGCGCCGCGGTCGGCTCGTCGGCGAGGTAGTCCCGCCAGAACTCCTCGGCCTGGGCGAACCGTTCGGAGGCCCGGTACGCGGCGTCTTTCTGCTGCGCGTCTCCGCGCGCGTTCGCGGGCAGTTCCGGTACGGCGGAACCCGTGCGCAGCGCGCGGTAGATCTCCGCGACCCGCTGCGACAGCAGCGTGACGACGCCGAACGCGTCGGTGACGATGTGGTGGAAGACGAGAACCACGAGGTGGCGGGTGGCGCCCAGCCGGATGGATCCGATCCGGAAGAGGGCGTCCTCGCCCAGGTCGAACGGCCGGCTCACCAGCTCGGCGACCACGGCTCGGGCCGCGTCGCCGGGGTCGTCCGCGTCGCCGACGTCCAAGTGGAACGGCTCGGGCCTCTCCGGATCGCGGGCGACCATCCGCAGACCGCCCTCGCCCCGCCGGAAGTTCACCGTCAGCGCCCCGGCCTCGGACACGGCCGTACGCAGCGCCTCGGTGAGCAGGGGGATGTCCAGGTCACCGTCGACGTCCCACAGGGTCACCACGTTGTTCGGCCGGTCGGGGGCCAGCTCCTGTTGGAGCCACATGGCCTCCTGTACGGCCGTAACGCCTGTGCAACCCATCCAGAGTCCCCCCTGTACATGTGGTATCCAGAGCAGCGGCCAGTCGCTGTGCCTGATCGTCGTCGCCCCTCTGAGGCCGATCAACCGACGTGAAAGATGTCGGCCAGATAGCCGACCAGACCCGGACGTACGACCCGCGGCCAGGCGGGAAAGGCCTGATCAACCCGGCGATCGCCACGGCTGTCCGGTACGTCCGCGGCCGGCGACCGGATGACAGAAGTCGGCAAGAGACCGAAAGCGGAACCGGGGGCGGCGCAATCATGGCCGCATGACTGAACCTGCTTCCCAGCCCGACGGAATGGACGCGCTGACCCATGTCTTCGACGCCGTCTACCGCGGTGAGAGCCCGTTCGGTAAACGTCCGCCCTGGGACATCGGTGCGCCGCAGCCGGCCTTCGTCGCACTCGAGGAAGCGGGACTCATCAGCGGTGCGGTGCTCGACGCGGGCTGCGGCACCGGCGAGGACGTGCTCCACCTGGCGAGCAAGGGCTATGCGGTGACGGGGCTCGACCTGTCGTCGGAGGCGGTTTCCCTCGCGCGGCACAAGGCCGAGGAGCGCGGACTCGACGCCACCTTCGCCGTCGCCAACGCCCTCGAACTCGCGGGCTACGACCGACGTTTCGACACCGTGATCGACTGCGGCCTCGCGCACACCTTCGACGCCGACAGGCTACGGAGCTACGCGGCGGCGCTGCACCGCGTCTGCCGCCCGGGCGCGCTGGTGCATGTACTGGAGGTCAGCGATGTCGGGGCCGCGAAGATGCAGGCGCGGCTCGCCGAAGTGATCGAGGGGATACCGGCGTCGGAGCCGCCCGGCCCGAAGCGGACCGCCGACGACCTGCGCAAGGGCTTCACCGACGGCTGGACCGTCGAGTCCGTCACCGACACCACCCTGTACGGGATCCTCCCGTCCGCGTCGGAACCCCTCGACCTGCCCGCCTGGCTCGGCCGTTTCCGCCGCGCCTGACCCGGGATCCACCGACCGGGGAACGTCCGAACCGCGCATCCGGCCCGTGTGAAGGTGATGCATCATGAAGGCACGCGCAGGCAGACTGCTACGGCTCCTGGCCCCGGCACAGTCCAACCGGGCGACCAGACGCATGACCCTGCGGACCGGCACTTCGCCGAACGCGCCGCGGTGGAGCGGGGCCGCCCGGGGCGCCTTCCGATTCGCCTTCGTCTACGCCGGTTCCTACTGCCTGACGACGCCCCAGATCTTTCTGACGCTGCGGGGTGGCGGACTGGGCCACCAACAGGAGGCGGCCGACGCCTGGGCGAAACTCTGGTCGATGCGTCCGGTGCGGAAGTGGGTGGCCGCTCACGTATTCGACAAGGAACTGGGCGAGCGCTTCGACGGCGGCGACGACCTGAACGCCTGGGTGGGACAGTTCTGTCAGCTGGCGGGCGCCGCCGCGGCCACCCCGATCTGGTCCCTGCTGGACCGGCGCCGGACGAACTACGAGACGCTGGACTCGTGGTTCCGGCTGGTCGTCCGGTTCTGTCTCGCGGGGCAGATGTTCTCCTACGGTGCCGCCAAGGCAATTCCGCTGCAGTTTCAAGTACCGCTGACCAAACTCGTCGAGCCGTTCGGCAATTTCAGCCCGATGAGTGTGCTGTGGTCGCAGGCGGGATCCTCGAAACCGTACCAAGTCCTTTTGGGCTGCGCGGAAATCACCGGCGGACTGCTGCTGATCCTGCCGAGGACGGCGACCCTGGGTGCGCTGCTGTGCGCGATGGAACTGACCCAGGTGTTCATCCTGAACATGACCTTCGACGTCCCGGTGAAGATCCATTCGTTCCATCTGCTTCTGCTGAGCCTGGTGTTGCTGGCACCGGAGTCGGCGCGCCTCGCCCAGGCCTTCCTGTCGAACGAGACGGTCGCGCCGTCGCTCCGACAGGAACTGTTCCGCACGCCCGGGGCGAACCGGATCGCCACCGCCGCGCAGGTCGCCGCGGGTCTGTGGCTGCTCCGCGCACAGCTGCGCAACGACTGGACGGTCTGGAAGACGTACGGCGGCGGACGGGAAAAGCCCGAACTGTACGGCATCTGGAACGTGGACGAATTCTCGGTCGACGGCAAGCAGCACGCACCGCTGACGACCGACGAAAAGCGATGGCGGCGCGTCGTTTTCGACTCCGCCGACGCCGTGACCATCCAGCGCATGGACGATTCCCTCGACGGCGGCTATGTCGCGTCGGTCGACACGGAAAGCCATTCGATGACCCTGCTCAAGATGGCCGATCCGAAGTGGAACGCCCATTTCACACTGCAGCGCCCCGCGGACGATCTGCTGACCCTGGACGGCGAAGTCGACGGACAGCGGCTGCGGGTACGACTGCACCGAATGAATCTCGCCACGTTCCCGCTCGTCGACCGTGGCTTCCACTGGGTGCAGGACAACTCGTACATGGTGTAGTGCTGGTGCGGTAACTTCACGAACACATGGGAGGCACACCATGACCCCCGGCACGAGGACGGACTTAGAGTCGTCTGCGCTGCACGCTGCCGACAGTCACGATCTGATCCGCGTGCACGGTGCGCGTGAGAACAACCTCAAGAACGTCGACGTCGAGATCCCGAAGCGCCGGCTGACGGTGTTCACCGGAGTCTCCGGCTCGGGCAAGAGCTCGCTGGTGTTCGACACCATCGCCGCCGAGTCGCAGCGGCTGATCAACGAGACCTACAGCGCCTTCATCCAGGGCTTCATGCCGACACTGGCGCGCCCCGAGGTCGACATCCTCGACGGGCTGACGACCGCGATCATCGTCGACCAGCAGCCGATGGGCACCAGCCCCCGCTCCACGGTCGGCACCGCCACCGACGCGGGCGCGTTGCTGCGCATCCTGTTCAGCCGGCTCGCCAAGCCGTACATCGGCTCGCAGAAGGCGTTCGCCTTCAACGTGGCCACGGCCGACGCGTCGGGCACGCTGGTGGTGAACGGCAAGAAGATCGAGAAGGGCTTCAGCGTCGTCGGCGGCATGTGTCTGCGCTGCGAGGGCATGGGCTCCGTCACCGACATCGATCCGACCCAGCTCTACGACGACTCCAAGTCGCTCGCCGACGGCGCGATCACCGTCCCCGGCTGGAAGCCCGACGGCTGGGTGGTGCAGTCGTTCACCGAGTCCGGGTTCCTCGACCCGCACAAGCCGATCCGCGACTACACCGGCCAGGAGCGGGACGACTTCCTGCACCGGGACCCGGTCAAGGTCAAGGTGAAGGGGATCAACACCACCTACGAGGGCCTGCTCGCCCGGGTCCAGAAGTCGTTCCTGTCCAAGGACAAGGAGTCGCTGCAGCCGCACATCCGGGCCTTCGTGGAGCGGGCGGTGACGTTCTCCGTCTGTCCCGAGTGCGACGGCACCCGGCTCAGCGCGCTGACCCGGTCCTCGAAGATCGACGGTGTCAGCATCGCCGACGCCTGCGCGATGCAGATCAGCGACCTGGCCGCATGGATCCGCGCCCTCGACGACCCGTCGGTCGCGACGCTGGTGAAGGTTCTCGACGAGACCCTCAGCTCGTTCGTCTCGATCGGCCTCGGCTATCTCTCGCTGGAACGGGCGTCGGGCACGCTCTCGGGCGGTGAGGCCCAGCGCGTCAAGATGGTCCGCCATCTCGGCTCCGCGCTCACCGACGTCACCTACGTCTTCGACGAGCCCACGGTCGGCCTGCATCCGCACGACATCCAGCGGATGAACGACCTGCTGGTGCGGCTGCGCGACAAGGGCAACACCGTGCTGGTGGTGGAGCACAAGCCGGAGACGATCCTGATCGCCGACCACGTGGTCGACATCGGGCCGAAGGCCGGCACGGCCGGCGGCGAGGTGGTCTTCGAGGGCACGGTGGAGGCGCTGCGGGGCAGCGGCACGATCACCGGACGGCACCTGGACGACCGGGCCTCGGTGAAGCCGTCGGTGCGCAAGCCGTCCGGTGTGCTGGAGGTGCGTGGCGCGGCGACCCACAATCTGCAGGGCGTCGACGTGGACATCCCGCTCGGCGTGCTCACCGTGGTCACCGGGGTCGCGGGCTCCGGCAAGAGCTCCCTGATCCACGGCTCGGTGGCCGGCCGGGACGGTGTGGTGACGGTGGACCAGGCGCCCATCAAGGGTTCCCGGCGCAGCAACCCGGCGACCTTCACCGGCATGCTCGAACCGATCCGCAAGGCGTTCGCGAAGGCCAACGGCGTCAAGCCGGCGCTGTTCAGCCCCAACTCCGAGGGCGCCTGCCCCACCTGCAAGGGCGCCGGCGTCATCTACACCGACCTGGCGATCATGGCCGGCGTCGCCACCACCTGCGAGGAGTGCGAGGGGAAGCGGTTCCAGGAGTCGGTGCTGAGGTACCGCCTCGGCGGCCGGGACATCAGCGAGGTGTTCGCGATGCCGGTGATCGAGGCCGAGGAGTTCTTCCGCACCGGTGAGGCGCGCACCCCGGCCGCGCACACCGTCCTCGACCGGCTCAACGACGTCGGGCTGGGCTACCTCAGCCTCGGCCAGCCGCTCACCACCCTGTCCGGCGGCGAGCGGCAACGCCTCAAGCTGGCCACCAACATGGCCGGTGCGGGCAGCGTCTACATCCTGGACGAGCCGACCAGCGGCCTGCACCTCGCCGACGTCGAGCAGCTCCTCGCCCTGCTCGACCGGCTCGTGGACTCCGGCAAGTCGGTCATCGTCGTGGAGCACCACCAGGCCGTCATGGCGCACGCCGACTGGATCGTCGACCTCGGCCCCGGCGCCGGCCACGACGGCGGCCGGATCGTCTTCGAGGGCACCCCGGCCGACCTGGTCGCGGCCCGCTCGACCCTCACCGGCGAGCACCTCGCGGCCTACGTCGGCGGCTGAGCAGCCCCTCGCCTTGTGCGGCCCCGTCCCGGCAGAACCGGGACGGGGCCCGGCCAAGTTCTCGACGGAAGGTACCGACCCATGTCTGCGAACACCCCCCTGTCCGCGCACACCGAAACCGAGACGGTCATCGTGGGGGCCGGCCCCGCCGGGCTCACGGCGGCGCTCGCCCTGGCCAGGTACCGCCAGCGCGTGATCCTCGTGGACAGCCGGCGCGCACCGCGCAACAGCGCGTCGGGAGGCGTCCACGGGCATGTCGGGCTGGACGGCGCCACGCCCGCCGAGATCCGCTCGCGCGCGTGGAAGGAACTCTCCCGGTACGCCACCGTGGAGCTGGTGGAAGCCGATGCCGACGGCGTGCGCACCACGGACGGCGGCCGCTTCCAGGTCGGTCTCGACAGCGGGGACACCGTCGAGGCTTCGACCGTCCTGCTCGCCACCGGTGTCGTCGACATCCATCCGGCGGACGTGGAGGGGTTCTCGGCCTGCTGGGGCCAGAGCGTGATCCACTGCCCGTTCTGCCTCGGCGAGGAGAACGCCGACCGGCGGTGGGGCGTCGTCGTGGACAACGCGGAACTCGCCATGTTCTCGGCTGTGGCGTTCCGTGCGTGGAGCAGCGACACGGTCGCGATCTGCCGCGAGTCGATGCCGGGCGTCGAGGGCGCTCGCACCGCTGCCCGGAGCATGGGCGGTGACGTCGTCACGGGGACGATCAGCCGCCTGCACCACCGTCAAGGGGCGCTGTACGCGGTCGAGTTCGACGACGGCCGCGTCCTGGAGCGGGAGACGCTGGTGTGGACGCCGGCGCAGCGGCAGCAGCCTGTCGTCGCCCGAGCCATCGACGAGCTGAAACTGACGGCCGACGACGAGGGCTACCTGACCGTCGACGACATGCAGTGCACCAACGTCCCGGGCCTGTACGCGGCCGGGGACCTGGCCTCCCGGTGGAAGCAGTCGTTCACCTCGGCGGCCGCGGCGGGTGCCACGGCCGCCGAGGCCATCCACGCCTCGCTGATCCTGAGCGCCGTCCGCCCCTGACCACGTCGTCGTGCGGCCGGTCCACGGACCGGCCGCACGGCGTAGCGTCCTGCTACGACTCCTCCGACGGCTTCTCCGTGGCCGTGTGCGAGCTGGTGCGCAGCACCTCGGCAACCATCAACTCGTAGGAGGAGTACCACCGTTCCCGGCCCAGCCGCTGCGCCACCAAGTGCTCGGGGTCGGCACGCCACTTCTCCAGGGTCTCCGCGTTGCGCCACAGCACGACCGCGAGGCGCTCACCGTCCTCGCCCGTGTAGTGCTGGACGTCCACCAGATCGTCCCCGGCGATGGCACGGACCCGCTGCCGCATCTCGTCCTCGGTGGCGTAGTAGTCCTCGCCCGCCTGATCGGTGAGGCGCGACTTGAACAGGATCACGAACATCCGGAGTCCTCCAGGGTGACTGTGTTCGGGTCGAGGGGCAGGCAGGCGCGCAGCCGGCTGTCGGACGCCGTGACCAGCTCCGTGCCGTGCCGGCTGAGCAGGCTCTCCACGAGTCGGTCCAGGCGCTGGTCGTTCCTCAGGACCGAGGCGTAGCTCTCCTCCGTGAAGGCGCACTGCTCGTACAGGGGCACGAAGCGGTCCGGGAAGAGGTCGACGAGACGCTTGCGCAGGACTCCCCTGTCGTGTGCGGTCTCGTCCTGCGGCGGGTTGGCCATGATGTGGTAGTGCTGGTAGGAGAGGTGGGAGATGGCGTGGGCGTCCTCGATCCGTGACTTCTCGTAGGCGGCCAGGGCCGCCGTCCAGTCCTCGGTGGCGTCGAGGCAGTCGACGAGCGTACGGGCGTCCTCGAAGCCGCAGTTCATGCCGTGCCCCATGAAGGGGGCCATCGCGTGACAGGCGTCCCCGAGCAGCGCGAACGTGTCCCGCCAGACCCATCGGTCGCAGCGTACGACCGTGAGGGTGGAGACGGACTTGGTGGCGAGCTGTTCGGCGATGTCCGGGACGGCGGCCGTAGGTTCGGGAAAGCGGTCGGCGAACACCTCGTACAGGTCCTGGCCGCCGTCGGCCGTGGCGTAGGAGGGCGCCGGTCCTTCGCGACGCATGAACAGGGAGCCGGAGTACTCCCCCGACGGCATGGGGAACGCGGCGAACAGTGCGTCTCCGGTCGGCCAGTAGTGCATGGTCCGGCTGTCGAGCCAGCCGCCCGGCACGTCGATCTCCTGATAGGCCAGCTCGAGATTGCGTACCTCCGCCGGTGCGGTGCGCGCGGCGAGGGCGGCCCGGGCGGTGGAGTGCGCGCCGTCGCAGCCGAGGACGCGACGGCAGGTCAACCGCTGTGTGCCGGCACCGTCTTCCACGAGCACGGCCGGTTCGTCCAGGTCCACGGAGCGCACCCGCTGCTCGAAGCGGACGCGTATGCCGGGAGTCGCCTCGGCGGCGTCCAGCAGCATGTGGTGCAGCCGCTCGCGCTCCACCGACCAGATCGGCTGCCCGTCCCTGCTGTACGGGGTGACGTGGGAGCTGCCGTCGGGCAGGTGTGCGCAGCGTCCGTGCAGGGGGACGCAGATCTCGCGCACCGTCTGCTCGAGGCCCAGGTCGGACAGGACACGCCAGCCGCGTGCGGACAGCATCACCGTGAGGGACCGTCCCTGTCCGCGGCCACCGCGGCGCGGGTCCGACCGCTTCTCCAGAATCGTGACCGGCCCGAAGCGGCGGGCGAGATACATGGCCGTGACCACCCCGACCAGGCCGCCCCCGACGACGACGATCCCGGGATTCCGCTCGGCGCGGCCTTCGCTAGGCCCCCGCATGGCATCGCCGTCCCCTCGTCCGGCCCGCGTTCGGCTGCCGCAGTTCGGCCAGCACCACAGCGCCCACCTCCTTCGTGCTCAGGGACCCGCCGAGGTCGGGGGTGACTCTTCCGGCCTCGACGGCGGCCGCGACCGCCCGGCGCACGGCGTCGGCCTCCTCGGCGTGGCCCAGGTGTTCGATCAGCAGGGCCGCGGAGAGAATGGCGGCGAACGGGTTGGCGATCCCGGTTCCCGCGATGTCGGGCGCGCTGCCGTGCACCGGCTCGAAGAGCCCCTGCCGGGTTGCGGGGTTGAGATTGGCCGACGCGGCGACGCCGAGGCCGCCGGCGAGGGCGGCGGTGAGATCGCTCAGGATGTCGCCGTACGAGTTGTTCGTGACGATGACGTCGAACGCGGTCGGGTCGGTCACCAGCTTCATCGCGGCGGCGTCCACGTAGAGATGTGAGGTGTCGAACTGCGGGTGCCGTTCGACCGCCTCGTGCCAGCAGCGCTGCCACAACTGCCCGCCGTTGCGCACGGCGTTGGCCTTGTCCACCACGCACACCGACCGTCGTGCCACGGAGAAGGCGAAGTCCAGGATGCGCGACACACCGTGGTGGGTGTTGAGGTCCACGTCGATGGCGATCTCCTGCGGGGACCCCGTGCGCGTGCTGCCGCCGACACCGCTGTACAGCCCTTCGGTGTTCTCCCGGACGATCACGCAGTCGATGGCCCGTCGCGTGTCGTCGCGCAGGGGGCTGAGCCGGTCGTGCCACAGCCGTACGGGCCGGTAGTTGGCGTACAGGTCCAGCTCGGAGCGCAGTGTGGTCAGCACGCTCCGCACGTACGCGGTGTCGCCCAGCCGAGGGTCGCCGACCGCGCCGAGCAGCGTCGCCTCGCTGGTCCGGATCCGGTCGAGATCGGCGGGGGACAGGGCGCTTCCGGTGCTCAGGTACGTCTCGGCGTTCACCTGGTCGAGGACGTCCAGCCGTACACCGAGTGCGAGGACGTCGAGAACGGCCAGCGCGGGTTCGATCACCTCCGGCCCGATGCCGTCACCGGGGATCACGGTGATCCTTTTCGAGTCGCCGCTCATGGCCGGCCCTGGCTCACGATGTCCGCCACCAGTTCCGCCAGGTCGGTCGTCACGTGGAAGTGCCCGCCCGGCCGCGCGCGCACCGTGAACTCGCCGGAGGTGACCTGCGCCCACTCCCCCAGGCGTGTCTCGTCCACCAGCGGGTCGCCCACGCCGTGGTAGCACCTCACGGCGCAGGACAGCGGCTTGGCCCCGGGGCGCGGCCGGTACTCCGCGTGGGCCCGCAGGTCCGAGCGCAGCGTCGGCAGCAGGAGTTCGCGCAGCTCGGCGTGGTCGGCGATGCCGGGTTCGATACCGCCGAGCCCCACCAGCGTCGACCAGAACTCGTCGTCGGGTGCCAGGTGGAGGTCTCCGCCCTCCACGCTTCCGGGCGGCTGGCAGGCGGAGACGCACAGACTCCGCGGCTCCTCGCCCGCGTCCCGCAGGACCAGGGCGGTCTCGTAGGCCACCACCGCGCCCAGGCTGTGCCCGAAGAGCACGAAGTCGCGCGGGGGAAGCCGCAGCAGGTCCGCCGCCGCGTGGCCGGCCATCGCGGCCACGTCGTCCACGAGCGGCTCCCCGAACCGGTCGCCGCGGCCGGGGTACTGGACGGCCATCAGCTCAACGCCGGGCGGCATCGCGGTGGACCACTCGCCGAAGGCCGTCGACGAACCCCCGGAGTGCGGGAAGCACACCACACGAAGCTCGGGACGTTCGACGGTGGTCAGAGACCGCACCCAGCCCCGTTCCCGTATCCGGCTCATCGTCTCCGCCTCTCTCCTCGGCCCTCGGCTGCCCCGTCCCGTCCCATGTTTTCCGCCGCGCACGAAATCGCGGGATCCGCGACAGATGTCGGCAAGACATCCGGGGCGCCGTGGGGCCGGGGCATGACGATGCGGGGAAAAGGAGGATCCCGGATGAGCCCGTCGCTCGATCTCACCGACCCGGCCACCTTCGTCAGGAACGACCCCTACGCGTTCTGGCACCGGGTACGCCAGGAGAGCCCCGTGTACTGGCATCCGTCCGCCGCGGAGCGGCCCGGTTTCTGGGTCGTGGCGGGGTACGACGACGTCCTGTCCTGCTACGGCGACTGGAAGCGGCTCAGCTCCGCCCACGGCAACGTCCTGGACGTCCTGCTGCGCGGGGGCGACTCGGCGGGCGGGAAGATGCTCGCCGTCTCGGACCGGCCCTGGCACCGGCATCTGCGCAACCTGATGCTGCGCGCCTTCTCACCCCGGGTACTGGGCGAAGTGGTGCGCAAGGTCGAGGAGCGCGCGCAGGAACTCATCAGCACCGTCTCGGAGTTGGGCTCCTTCGACTTCGCCGCCGAGGTCGCCGAGCACATCCCGATGAACACCATCTGCGACCTGCTGTCCATCCCCGCGCAGGACCGCAAGCAGCTGCTCCTGTGGAGCAAGGAGGCGCTGGCGTCCGAGCATCAGGAAGGCGCCCGGCTGGACGCCCTGGAGGCACGCAACGAGATCGTGCTCTATCTGATGGAGCTGGCGTTCGAGCGCCGGTCGAAGCCGGGCGACGACGTGATCAGCATGATCGCCACCGCCGAGGTCGACGGCCGCCCGCTCACCCCGGAGGAGATCGCGCTCAACTGCTACAGCCTGCTCCTGGGCGGGGACGAGTCGTCGCGGATGACCGCGATCAGCTCGGTCCTGGCCTTCACCCGGTACCCCGACCAGTGGCGCGGGCTGCGCGAGGGGACGATCGACCTCGACACCGCGGTGGAGGAGCTGCTGCGGTGGGCGACGCCGGGCATGCACTTCGGGCGCACGGCGCTGTGCGACTTCTCCGTCGGCGGGCAGCGGGTGCGCGCCGGTGACATCGTCACGTTCTGGAACACCTCGGCGAACAACGACGAGACGGTCTTCTCCGCCCCCCGGGCCCTCGACCTGTCCCGCCGCCCCAACAAGCACCTCACCTTCGGCCACGGCCCGCACTTCTGCGTCGGCGCGGCGCTGGGCCGGGCCGAGCTGCGCGCGCTGCTGCGGGCGCTCGTCACGTCCGTACGGGACATCGAGCTGGACGGGGAGCCGCAGCGCATCTACTCCAACTTCCTGTACGGCTACGGCAGTCTCCCCGTCGCCTTCCGTCCGCGGTCCGCCTCCTGAAAGGGAACGCCTCATGCTCGACGGTTTCGTCCCCTGGCCCGACCATCTCGCCGAGGAGTACCGCCGCAGGGGAATCTGGCTCGGCCGGCCGCTCGGTGACCTGCTGTACGACTCCTGCCGGCGCCATGCCGACCGGGTGGCCGTGGTCTGCGACGGGCGCGGGATGACGTACGCGGAGCTGTCCCGGCGGGCCGACCGGCTGGCGGGCGGCCTGATCGAACTGGGCATCAGACCGCTCGACCGGGTGGTCGTCCACCTGCCCAACATCCCCGAGTTCGTCGTCCTGGTCTTCGCCCTGCTGCGGGCCGGAGCCATACCGGTCCTGGCGCTGCCCGGGCACCGCAAGTCCGAGATATCCCACCTGTGCGCCCACTCCGGTGCGGTGGCCTACGCCGTGAAGGACGAGTTCGGCGGATTCGACTACCGCGCACTCGCCCGGGAGATCCCCGCGGTCCGGCATGTGCTGGTCAGCGGCGACGCCCAGGAGTTCACCGCACTGGAGTCACTGGGCAGCGAGAACGTCCCCCTGCCCCGCGTCGACCCGTCCGATCCGGCGCTCTTCCTCCTCTCCGGAGGCACCACCGGACTGCCGAAGCTGATCCCCCGCACCCATGACGACTACGCCCACGTCATGCGGGCCACCGCGGACGCGATGCACGTCGGCGAGGAGGTGGCCTACCTCGCCGTCAATCCGGTCGCGCACCAGGCGGCGCTCGCCTGCCCGGGGGTGTTCGGGAGCCTCCTGCTGGGCGGCAAGGCGGTCCTGACGTCGAGCGTGCGGCCCGACGAGGTGTTCCCGCTGATCCGCCGCGAGCACGTCACCGTGACCACGGTCGTGCCCTCCGTGCTGCGGCTGTGGGCCGACTCCGGGCAGAAGCCCGATCTGTCCCACCTGCTCGTCCAGGTCGGCAGCGCCCCGCTCGACCCCGCACTCGCCAGTCGGGCGGGACAGGTCCTCGGGTGCCGGATCATGCGCTGGTACGGCATCAGCGAGGGCCTGCTGACCCACACCAGGTTCGACGATCCCGAGGACGTGATCACCGGCACGGACGGCCGGCCCATGACGGAGGACGACGAGGTCCTGATCGTCGACGAGTCCGGGAACCCGGTGCCCGAGGGAGAGGCCGGCGAGATGATCGCCCGCGGCCCGTACACGATCCGCGGGTACTACCGGGCCCCCGAGGAGAACACCCGCTCCTTCACGCCGGACGGGTTCTTCCGGACGGGCGACCTCGTCCGGCGCAGCCCCGAAGGCAACATCACGATCGTCGGACGGATCAAGGACGTCATCAACCGCGCCGGTGAGAAGGTCTCGGCGGAGGAGGTGGAGCGACAGCTGCGCACCCACCCGTCCGTCCAGGACGCGGCCGTGGTCGGCGTCCCGGACACCGTGCTCGGCGAGCGGACGTACGCCTTCCTCGTGCTGACCGGGTCGGAGATCCGGCCGGCGGCGATGAAGGAGTTCCTCCGGGGCTGCGGCCTGGCCACGTACAAGATCCCCGACCGGCTGGTCCCGCTCGCCCAGTTGCCGCGCACCCCGATGGGGAAGGTGGACAAGAAGGCGCTGCGTGCGCTCGCCGCGACGTCGGCGAGGTGAGGTGAGGGCCCCGCACCTTCTCCTACTTCTCGCCGTGCCGTATGTGCCACAAGGCGGGAAAAGAAGGCGTGAAAATCGCTTTACGAAGGAACTCCGCACCGGAAGTGCCCCCCGTACCGATCTTGTTGCCGATGACCCGCTGGACGAGAACGACATGCCGGTACTGCCATTCCTGAAAAGCCTGGTCGAGATCGACCAGGCCCTGGCAGATCTGTTCCACCACGCCGTCGTCGCTGTGCAGGCCGTGCAATGCGGAGGGCAGGTCGTGGGGTGCGTACCCCTTGGCGTCGAGATAGGCGAGGAAGGCGTCGAAGAGGGTGGGCTCGTCAGCCCTCGCCCTGATACGCGCCCGCTCCGGGCTGTTCTCGGGAAAGTGCTCGGCCGCCGTCCCGTCACGCCGGCCGAGCACCACCTCGATCTCACGGAACTGCGCCGAGTAGAAGCCGCTGCCCACCAACTGGTCGCGGAACGTGTCGAATTGCTCGGAGGTCATCGTCTCCAGCACGTCGATCTGCGCCGTCAGCGCCCGGAAGATCGCCCTGGCCCGGCGCAGCGTCCGCAGGGCGGGGCCGCTGTCCGCCTTGCTCAACGTCACCTGGAGGGCGTCCAGTTCGTGGAGCAACTCCTTGAACCACAGCTCGTGCGACTGATGGACGACGACGAAGAGCAACTCGTCATGCTGTTCCGTGATCGGCTTCTGAATGTCGAGCAACGTTTCGAGAACCAAGTAATCACGATAGCCGCAGTAGGCGGAATGGGAATTACTCATCACGGGTGGAGGCCTCCGCTCGCCGGGCGTTGACTCCCCTTGGTAACACGGCGAAACCGACCGCAGGCCAGAATCTGTCACCTCTCATTCAAGGGAGAGGCTCACCACCCTGGCAGGCCATCATGATGAGGAGCCATGAACGCCAGGAGAAATGGCCGTCGTTCCAATGCATTACTGAATGGAAACGAAATGGACGATGCAAAGCACACCGTCCCCCAGCTTTTCGAGGCCGTCGCCGCCAAGGCGGGGGACGACACCGCCGTCCTGTTCGAGGGCAAGGCCGTCGGCTACGCGGCGCTGAACTCCGCGGCCAACCGGCTCGCCAGGTATCTGATCGCCCGTGGCGTGGGACCGGACTCGGTGGTCGCCGTCTCCGTGCCCCGGTCCGCCGACCTGATCACGGTGCTCCTCGCGGTGCTCAAGGCGGGCGGTGCCTACCTCGCGCTCGATCCGGCCTATCCGGTGGAACGCCTGGCGCACATGATGGCCGACGCGCGGCCCGTTCTGCTGCTCCGCGCAGCGGAGCACACGCAACTCGCGCTGCGGGACGAGAGCGTGCCGGAGATCGTCCTCGACGACCCCGCGTTCCGTACGGAGTGCGAGGCACACCCCGACCACGACGTGTCCGACCGGGAGCGCCTCGCCCCCCTGCGCGCCGAACACCTCATGTACGTCGTCTACACCTCGGGCTCGACGGGCCGGCCCAAGGGCGTCGCGGTGACGCACAGCGGCGTCACCGGCCTGGTGGCGAGCCAGGCCGAGCAGATCGGGGCGGGCCCGGGCGACCGCGTTCTGCAGTGGGCGTCGATCAGCTTCGACGCCGCCTTCTGGGACATCTCGCTGGCCCTGCTGTCCGGTGCGGCGCTCGTGCTGGCACCGGCCGACGACCTGCTGCCCGGCCAGCCGCTACGGGACACGATGATCGAGAACCAGGTCACGCACGCCACGCTGCCCCCGGTGGCGCTCAGCGTCACCGAGGCGGACGGCGTACTGCCCGGCGGGACGCTCGTCTCCACCGGCGACGCCCTCTCCCCGTCCCTCGTGCGGACCTGGGCCGAGGGCAGGTCCCTGCTGAACGGCTACGGCCCCACCGAGGTCACCGTCGGCATCTCCATCGGGCGGATCACCGGACCCGACGACATCAGCATCGGCCGGACGTTCCCCGGCAGCACCGTGCACATCCTCGACGAGCGGCTGGCGGAGACCGGCCACGGCGACGAAGGCGAGCTGTACCTGGCAGGACCGGGCCTGGCACGCGGGTACCTGAACCAGCCCGGGCTGACCGCCACGCGGTTCGTGGCCGACCCCGCCGGTCCGCCGGGCAGCCGGATGTACCGCTCGGGCGACCGGGGTTGGCGCCGCGCGGACGGAGAGCTGTTCTTCGCGGGCCGCGCGGACGACCAGGTGAAGCTCCGCGGCTTCCGGATCGAGCTGGGAGAGATCGAGACACGCCTGGCCGCGCATCCCGCCGTCGACCTCGCCTGTGTCGTGGTGGAGGGTGATCTCGCGACCGCCCGGATCGTCGGCTACGTGACCACGTCGGCGGATGCGGAAACCACCGGCGCGGAGTTACGGCAGTACGTGGCCAGGTCGCTGCCCGAGCACATGGTGCCGTACACCGTCATCGTCCTCGACCGCTTTCCCACCACCCCCAACGGCAAGGTCGACCGCACGGCCCTCCGCACCGCCGGCACCGCCAACCCGCCCGCGCCGGAAACGGCCCCCTCCGCCGACACGGACCTGTACGACCTCGTCCAGCAGATCCTCGGCATCCCGGAGGCCCGGCCCGAGGACAACTTCTTCCAACTCGGCGGCCATTCGGTCCTGGCCACCCTCCTGGCCAGGAGAATCCGCAAGGAGTTCGACGTCACGATCCCGATGCGGACGATATTCCAGGCCACGACACTGGCGGAGCTGGCGAGCGCGCTGGAGGCGGCGAGGGGGCCGGAGAGCACCTGATGGGGGCACATCAGGGGCTGCAGGCGCAGCCATCAGCGGCCATGAGGTCGGTCGCGCAGGCGGGCGACCGGCGGCGGTGCGGGCCGACGGCCAGGAGACAGTCCATCGTGACCTCGGCCGCCGCGAGGTCCTGCACGCCCAGGCCGATGAGCTTGCAGACGGTGATCTCGTCGTCCCGTTCACGGCCCGGCGCCGAGCCGACGAGGACCTCGCCGAGTTCCGTGAGGTTCTGGAAGCCCGTTCCGGCCCGGGCAAGGTCTCCGTGGACGGCGGTGAGGGCCCGGGGGTCGACCACGATCCGGTTGGAGTACCGCGCCGCCATGCTGAGCGGCGCGCGTCCCGGCCCGACCCGAGCACCAGGACACACAGGCTGACGACCTCCTCGCCGAGGGAACAGCCACGGTCACGCGGACGGCCACGGTCGACGACATCGGCCTGATCGAGTCGCTTGGCTCTCCGGGTACGCATGCGGCCGGCGGGGCTTGTCGGGGTCGGTCCTTGGTACCGAGGGTCCCCGTCATCGCCCGTCTGAGTGGGCCGGCCTGGCCTCGTGACCCTTCAGCTCGCCGAGCCGATCGCGTCCAGGATCGGGCGGACCGCTTCGAAGCCGGTCGCGGCGACGCTCACGATGCCTCTGAGTCGCTCAAGGATGACAGGGATACGGGAGGGTTCAGCCGTCTGCAGGTCATCTGCGGCCTGCCGGGCCGCCTCTTGGAGCTGCGGCTGAAGCTCGGTGTTCTGCGCCACCGCGCCCAGTGCGGCAATGAGCTGGGACAGCAGCGCGGACTGGTCCGTGCCGAAGTGGGTGGTGACGTCCTGGGCCTGGTTGTGGTCTCCGATCTGAACCACTCCGGCCTGGTAGTTGTTGTTCACCGTCCGAGGCTGCTCGGCTGCACTCACGATTCGTTCCGCCCTCGCTTCATCAACGGCCTTGTCGGAAAGACGAATGCGGGCCCCCTTGCCGTCCAGGACCCGTGGAGTCGGTCCGTGGGTGACCCCGTCCCGGTAGAGGATGTTGTGCACTCGCAGAAACCAGATTCCGGGGAAGTACGGTTGCCGCGACAGGTAGTCGCTGACGTCGATCCACTCACCCGTGACAGTAGCCCGCACGTAGAGCTCACGGCGCAAATCGTCGGCGAAGACCCGTAGTTGGGAGCGAGTGAAGTGCTTGCCACCCTGGCCGAGCCGTCGTGCCACCAGGCCCAGAACAAGGCCACCACCGACCGCCAGCAGGAGTGGTACCAGTGTTGGGCTCACCCCGACAGCTTAGTCGGCCTTGCGTTCGTAACGGCGGTGCAGGCGTCGGCATCCGGCGAGCCAGGAGACAGCAGCGCAATGGGCTCATGGCACAGCGATGCCATCGCGCATCATCTTGCTCAGCACTGCCTGTTCGGGTAGCCGGAGTTCGTCAGCGATACGGGTCAGGCTGGGCTCATTCAGGATGATCGTTGCGCGGTGTTGCGGGGTATTCGTCAATCGTGCCCTGCGCAAAGCATCGAAAGAATCAGTGAGAGCGTCGGGGTCGGAGGAATGACCACTGCCTCGTTCTTCGCGTAGACGTTCCGCATGATGGGCGACGTTTTCCCAGAAGTCCGACTGGGGGGTTGTGGCGGACCGGTTTCTGGAAAGTGTTTTTGCCTCAATCACCAGACGATGCGCTTCCAGGTAGATCGCGCGGGCAAGGTGCCGGTCGTTCAGCGCGGCGACAGCGGCCTCGGAGGAAGCCGTACGGGCAGTCGCGTCGTCCGCCTCCAACTGCGCACTCTGTGTGGCCGGCAGCGTGAGCCAGAGCAGCAAGCGCGCTGTCGCGGCCGTGGCCGCTCTTGGGATCCACAGCAACCACTCGCTGGTCCGGGCCCGGATGTTGAAGCGCCGTGCTCCGTCTGCCACATCGTCCGCACGCCAGGCATAAACATTGGCATTCCAGGTGATGTACGCATTGCCGTTGGCTCGCATCGTCTCCGACCCGGCGGTAAGTGACTCGAGGGCCGTGGCGACAAATGCGCGAGAACGAACGTTGTGAGGAGCTGTGTAAGCCAGTGCATGGGTCACAGCGGCAATGCGTTGCTGAGGTGGGTAAGCGGCCCAGAGCGGGAGTCCGAGGACAAGGCAGCTCTTCCGGAGAAACCCGTAGTGGGTAACGGTGATCGAGAACTCCGGACTGAACTGGACCGTATCGGGGCGCCGTACTCCGCCCGTGTCCGCTATGTCGTTCAACAGTTGAAACAGGGCCGGAGCATCTGCCTCCCGCAGCGTGGGCAGGTCAGGATTCAGCCGTCCGGGGCGTGGGCGCAGTGCAAGAGCCAGGCCCAGCAGCACCAGACCCACCAGGGGCTGAACAACGGTGCGGAACCCGAGAACGATCAACAACAGGCTGCTGGTGAACAGCGCCGCCGTAACGAGATGGACCATGCCGGCGACGGCGTACGCGGCTGCTGTCGTGATGTTGATGCGGGCAGCGCCTACCGGTCGACTGTGACGATCACGTTCCACATGCTCCCCCTCAGCGGTGAACGGTCGGTGCCGCTCGGACACGTGCCGATCCGATCATCGCGGCGGAGCGCCGAGCAAGCGGTCTGAGCAACATCTGAGCCGCCAGGTGCGCGGAATCTGCTCCGTGCGCCTTGGGCCGGGTGAGACACCGGCGGGCCCGCGGCTGGTACCCCAGTACCACTGACCCGCCGAAGATTCCCCCGCGGTCCCAGAGTCCAGGCCTGCCCCGCTCCTAGCTTCGAATGCAGACACCGCGACGCATCCGCGGCCGAGTTCGAGGCAGGAAAGGCCCACCCCCATGATCGAAGCGCGCGAGCTGACGAAGCGCTACGGCGACAAGACCGTCGTCGACAACCTGAGCTTCACCGTCAAGCCCGGTGAGGTGACCGGCTTCCTCGGCCCCAATGGCGCGGGCAAGTCCACGACCATGCGCATGATCGTCGGCCTGGACTCCCCCACCAAGGGCTCGGTCACCGTGGGCGGCCGTTCCTACGCCAAGCACGTCGCACCGTTGCAGGAGATCGGCACCCTGCTGGAGGCCAAGTCCGTCCATCCCGGGCGCAGCGCGTTCAATCACCTGATGGCACTCGCACGCACCCACGGCATTCCGCGACGCCGAGTGAACGAGGTCATCGAGCTGGCGGGACTGACCAGCGTGGCGGACAAGCGCGTGGGTGCCTTCTCGCTCGGCATGGGCCAGCGGCTCGGTATCGCCTCGGCCCTCCTCGGCGACCCGGCGATCATCATGCTCGACGAACCGGTCAACGGCCTCGACCCCGAGGGCGTGCTGTGGGTGCGCACCCTCCTGCGGAGGCTGGCCGACGAGGGCCGCGCCGTGATGCTCTCCTCGCACCTGATGAGCGAGACGGCGCTGATCGCCGACCACCTGGTGATCATCGGACGTGGCCGGCTGCTCGCCGACACGACGGTCGACGACTTCACCCGGGAGGCCGGCGGCGGCGGCGTGAAGGTCGCCTCCGTAGAGGCAACGAGGCTGCGCTCGCTGCTGGCCGGCCCGGACGTCGTGATCACGTCCTCCGCCGGCGAGGAACTGCAGGTCACCGGGCGCGACGCCCGGGAGATCGGGGCGATCGCCGCCCAGCACGGGGTGCCGTTGTACGAGCTGACCCCGCAGGCCGTCTCCCTGGAGGCGGCGTTCATGGAACTCACCCGCGACGTCGTCGAGTACCAGAGTGCTCCGGCCGACACCGAAGCCCACACCGAAGCCCACACCGAACGAAAGGCCGCCTGATGCCCGCCACCGCACTCCGCCGCGGCCCGCGCCCCGGCAAGCGCTCCAACCTGTCAGCGGCGCCCGAGCCCACGACGTCCGCCACGCGCTACAGGGTGACCGGCCCCCGGGTCCTGCACTCCGAGTGGGGCAAGTTCTGGTCGCTGCGCTCCAGCTGGATCACCCTGGGCGTCGCCGTGTTCCTGCTGATCCTCTTCGGGGCGATCGCCAGCTACACCTACAGTCCCGACGCCGTCGCGACCAGCGGGCCGCCCGGCCCGGGAAGCGGCGGCGGCGACAGCGACGCGGTCAGCCTGGCGCTGACCGGCGTGTCCTTCGCGCAGTTGGCCGTGGGCGTGCTCGGGGTGCTGCTGGCCGCGGGTGAGTACAGCACCGGCATGATCCGCTCCACCCTCGCCGCGGTTCCGCGCCGGCTGCCCGTCCTGTGGTCGAAGGCCGCCGTGATCGGGCCCATCGCCCTGGTCCTCACCACCGTCGGCGCGCTGGCCGCGTTCCAGCTGGGCAGCCCGGGCCTGGACGGCGAGAAGATCGCCCTCTCCCTGAGCGACGACGGCGTACTGCGCAGCCTGGCCGGCGCGGGCCTCTATCTCGGCCTGGTCGCCGTCTTCGGCGTGGCCCTGGGCGTGCTACTGCGCAACTCCGCCGGAGCCATCGCGGCCCTGGTCGGAGTCCTGCTCATCCTGCCCGGCCTCGCCTCGCTGCTGCCCGACTCGTGGTACGACACGCTCAGTCCCTACTTCCCCAGCAACGCGGGCTCGGCCGTCTACGCCCTGCACCAGTCCTCGGACGCCCTCTCCCCCGGGGCAGGACTCGCGGTCTTCGCCGGCTGGGTGGCCCTGACGCTCGCCGGGGCCGCCTACCGGCTCCGCAAGACCGACGCCTGACCTGGGCACGAGCACAATGGTGTCCATGAGTCCGCACCGTGCGGCAGCCGCCGCGGACGCCGCCCGGGGGACGGCGGCCCCGCCGTCCCCCGGGTTCGACGCCGCCTGGGCGCACCCGCTCCTGGGCCGTCTACTGCGGGACCAGAGCCGCCGGCAGCGGCTGGACCGCCGGCATCCGTGGCTGCTCGACACCGCGGTGGTACTGCTCGTCGTCGCCATCAGCCTCCCCGACCTGCTCTGGGGCAACGGCACCTCTCCGTTCGGGGACAAGGACGCCCGTGACCAGCTGCCGTCCGGCGTCCTGTTCGCCTTCGTCGCCGCACTTGTCCTTCCGCTGTGGTGGCGCCGCAGGGCACCTGCCGTCACGTACTTCGTGATCGCGCTGGTGTCCCTCGCCCAGTGGTCCCTGGGCATCTGGCTGCCGGCCGGTGTCGGCGCGCTCATCGCCCTGTACACCCTCGCCCGGAACGGTTCCCTGCGCGTGCTGGGCTGGGCCGTCGCGCTGACCGTCGTCGAACTGCTGCTGGCCGTCTTCGTCCTGGTGCCGGTCGACCATCCGCTGCTCGGCAGCTTCTTCCTGCTGGGCACCATGACGGGGGCCGCCGCCATCGGCCTGACCCTCCGGATCCGCGGGATGTACATGGAGGCTCTGGAGGACCGCGCGAGACGCCTGGAGATCGAGCAGGACCAACGCGTCCGGCTCACCGCCGCCGCCGAACGCTCCCGGGTCGCCCGCGAGATGCACGACATCGTCGGCCACAACCTCTCCGTCATGGTCAGCGTCGCCGACGGCGCCGCGACCCTCGCCACCAACCGGGGTGAGCGGTCCGCCGAGGCCCTGCGCGTACTCGGCGACACCGGCCGCCAGGCCATGAGCGAACTCCGCCGTGTCCTGGGCGTTCTGCGCGAGGAACAGGACGACGAACGGATGCTCAGCCCGCAGCCCGGCATCGCGGATCTTGACCCCCTGGTGGCGCGGGTACGCGCGGCGGGACTGACCGTCACCTACCGGACAGTGGGCGAACTCGGCACACTGAGCAGCGGTCTGCAGCTCACCGTGTACCGCATCGTCCAGGAATCGCTGACCAACGCGCTCAAGCACGCGGGGACCGGCGCGTCCGCCGAGGTCACCATCGCCGTCGAGGCGGGAGAGGTGCGGATCCGGGTCGCCGACACCGGCGTACCACCCGGGACACCTCCGCGCGCGAAGCCGCGCACACGGAACGACGATCCCGGCCACGGCCTCGTCGGCATCCGCCAGCGGGCCGCCATGTACGGCGGCACCGTCATCATCGGACCACGCGACACCGGCCACGGCTGGCTCGTGGACGTCGTGCTCGACGTGGCCTCCGCACCCGCCCCGTCGGTTTCAGGAGACCATCTGCCATGACCACCGTGCTGATCGCCGACGACCAGCCGCTCCAGCGCATGGGCGTCCGCATGCTCATCGAGGGCACCCCCGGCCTGGATGCCGTCGGCGAGGCCGAGCACGGCGCCGAGGCCGTCCGCCTGGCCGCGCAACTACGGCCCGACGTCGTCCTCATGGACATCCGCATGCCCGGCATGGACGGCATCGAGGCCACCCGCCGCATCATCGCCGCCGGCGGCCGCACCCGCGTCCTCATCGTGACCACGTTCGACCTCGACGAGTACGCCTACGAAGGTCTGCGCGCCGGCGCCAGCGGCTTCCTCCTCAAGGACGCCCGCCCCGAAGAACTCGTCGCGGGCATCCACGCGGTCGCGACCGGCGACGCCGTAGTGGCCCCCCGCCTGACCCGGCGCCTCCTGGACGCCTACGCCCACCAGGTCCTCGCACCCGCCGACGCCCCCACCCCAGAGGACCACCGCCTGAGGACCCTCAGCGACCGCGAACGCGAGGTCCTGGTCGCCATCGGCCAGGGCTGGACGAACACGGAGATCGCCGAACGCCTCGTCCTCACCGAGTCCACGGTGAAGAAGCACGTCGGCCGCGTCCTCGCCAAGATCGGGGCACGCGACCGCATCCAGGCCGTGATCACGGCGTACGACGCCGGGCTGGTCAAGGCCAAGTCGTAGACCTTGCGCACCGAGTCCGTACTACTGCGCTACTGCGCCCATCGCCTTGGTACTCGGTCACCCTTCGCCCCGCCCAGCGGCAGCGCAGTTCGGTTCCGGTTCCGGCTCGGAGAGATGCGTTGCCGCGCGGCGGGGGAGCAGCAGCGGGGTCGCCAGCAGGAGCACGCCGGCCAGGCCGATGGCCGTACGCGGGCCGAGCAGGCCGCCCAGCACGCCCCAGACGGCCGTCAGGAGCGCGGTCGAGGTCTTGGTCGTCACCGCCCAGGCGGACAGGGTGCGGGCGACCCGGTCGGTCGCGGTGCGTTCGAGGCGGTAGGTGGTGTAGACGGGGTTGAAGACCCCGCAGCAGAAGATGAGTCCGAGTTCGACGCCGATCACCAGCAGCAGCCCTCCGGTGCCCGGCCCCAGGAAGGCCAGGCCGACGGGCCAGAGCGCGCGCAGCGCCCCGGCCGCGACGAGGACCTGGTGCTGTCCGAACCGGATGACGAGCGGCCGGGCCAGCCGCGAACCGAGCAGCCCGCCGATCGAGGGCGCGGCGAAGGCGAGGCCGTACTGCCACGGTGCGAACCCGAGTCGGCCGAGCATCAGGACGGCCAGCAGCGGCTGGGTGGCCATCACCAGGCCGTTGAACAAGGCGGTGTTGAAGAACAGCGGACGCAGCGTCGAGTCGGCGAGGATGTACCGCCAGCCGTCGAGCAGGTCCCGGGCCCGCATGCGCGCGGCCTCCCGGCGCTCGGGCCGCGGCTCGTGCCCGCCCGTCGCGCGGATGCCCAGGGCCGAGAGCAGGTAGCTGAGCGCGTCGGCCACCACCGTCGCCACCGGACCGAGCAGCCCGATCGCCGCGCCGCCCAGCGGCGGTCCGATGATCGTGGTCGTCCAGGCCGTGGACTCGAACCGGGCGTTGGCGACGAGCAGGTCCTCGGCCGGCAGCAGCGTTTTCAGGTACGCGCCGGAGGCGGCGCGGAAGGTGATGTCGGCCGCCGCGACGACGACCGAGACCAGCAGGAGCTGAAGGAAGGTGAGCACGCCGCGCGCGAACGCGGCGGGGATCGTCAGCAGCGCCGCGAACCGCACCAGGTCCATCGCGATCAGCACCGGCCGCTTGCGGCGGAACTCCACCCACGGGCCGAGCGGCACCGCCACGGCCGCGCCCACCGCGGCTCCCACAGAGGAGAGCGCGGCGACCTCGGCCGGTCCGGCGTGCAGCACCCGGACGGCGATCAGCGGGAACGCGCCGAAGGCGAGCCACGTGCCGAGCGCACTGGTCCCGTACGCTCCCCAGAGCCACCCGAACTGCCGTCCCAGCCGGTGCCCGCTCCTCATTCCCGATACCCCTCGCCACTCGCTCGTACAACCGATTCGCGATCAGAAGCATCAAAGCGAGCGCCATACCCTGGGATCAAACAACCGCAGAGCAGCCGGCCACAACCATCGGTTGTACCCCTAGGGTGTCGGCATGGACCTCGACACCGTCCGGACCTTCGTCGCCGCCGCCGACGCGGGTCAGTTCCAGGAGGCTGCCGCCGAGCTGGCGGTCACCCAGCAGGCCGTCTCCAAGCGCATCGCCACGCTGGAGCGCAACCTCGGCGTGCGGCTGTTCACCCGCACCGCGCGCGGCGCCGAACTCACCATCGACGGGCAGGCGTTCCTGCCCCACGCGCGCGAGCTGCTGCGCGTCGCCGAGCGCGCGGTCGCGTCCGTGCGCCCCGGCCGCCGTCCGCTACGCGTCGACGTGATCGCCTCGCGCGGCGCGGCGGCGGGCCTGATGCGCGGCTTCCACCGCGCGCACCCCGAGATCGACCTCGACGTGGTGATGCTGCTCGACATCGAGACGGCCGTCACCGCCATCCGGTCCGGCGCGATCGACGCGTCCTTCCGCGCCGTCGCCGCGCCCGGCCGGCCCCTTCCCGAGGACATCGAGTCCGTCCGGGTACTCGACGAGCCGCTCCAACTGCTCACCGGCCCCGCCCACGCGCTGGCGGGCGCCCGGTCGGTGACCGTCGACCAGCTCGCCGGGCACCGGATCTGGATGCCCGGGATCGTCCCCGGTACCGAGTGGGCCGCCTACTACGACGACCTGGTGGCCGAGTTCGGCCTCACCATCGAGGCGACCGGCCCCAACTTCGGCTCCGACGCGCTCCTCGACACCGTCGCCGACACCCCGGCCCTGGCCACCTTCATGGGCGAGCACACCCGCCTCGTCTGGCCCGCCGACCACGGCCTGCGCCGCATCCCGGTGACCGACCCCACGCCCGTCTACCCGCACTCACTCCTCTGGCACCGCGACAACCCCCACCCGGCGCTGACCACCCTCCGCACCCACCTCGCCGCCACAGCGCCCGGCCACGACACCGCCGGGACCTGGGCACCGGGCTGGGTGCTTCCGCGCTGAACGCAGCCGCAGGTCAGGAGTCAGGAGCCCTTTGCAGCAGGCTCCAGAATCGCCACGCACTCCACATGATGCGTCATCGGAAAGACGTCAGAAGGGGGAGGACCTGACGTATTCGCAGGTCAGCCGCCATTTGTAGCCCCGCCGAAGGACCCCACGGACGCCCGGAGCGTCAAACGAGCGTCACGGCCGAGGCATGAGCTGGCCTCCGCCCAACGAGGCTCAGCCAGCGGTAGGCGCTGGCGCCGCCCCGCCGACGTCGACCCACATCCCCGTGACTACGCCCCACGGAAGGCCATGGAGTGAGGAACCTACCCCTCCTCATGCCCTGCGGTTGGCATCAATCCTCGTCAGCTGAGAGCAGGCTGGCAACTGCCACGACAAGCAGGCGACGGCCGCGGAGGGGTGTGGGACGACATGCGCGAGCCAGGCAGTATTCCGACGGAGATGGACCGGCTGAAAGGGCACGCTGAACGCGCCTTCGTCGAGGTGCAGAGGGCCGATACAAAAGCAACGGCGTTGTGCGGAATAGCCGGTGGCCTGCTGGCTGCAGGGGTTGCCGTGCTGTCGAGTGCACACGGCATGCCCCCCATCGCGGTGTTTTCCCTTGTCCTGATGTGTCTGTTGCTGATGGCCGCGATAGGGGCTGCGCTGCTCGCGCTGCGGCCCGTGGTCCCAAGGGCGGGGCTGCATACCGAATTGATGGGCGAGGCACTCGTACACGACCGGGCCGGTGTGAGTACGACTGCTCGTGGGGAGCTTGAACGGCATGTCGAGGGCCGCCGACTACAAGTGCTGGCCTGGCTGGCGGACAGGAAGCTGCGAGCGGCCCGCCTGGCCGTCGACTTTGCCCTAGCAGCACTCCTGATGGCTGGAATGTGTCTATTGAGCAACATTCTGGTTAGTTGAGACGATCACCTAAGTGTGTTGGGGCCGCATAGCAGGGGGACGCGTGTATCAGCCGCATGCCACGGTGATCGGCGACAAGTTATGGGCACGCCTGAAGGCGCTCGCACCGCAGCGCGTCAGGCCGGCTCGGAGTGTGCTGCTCCGGCAGGGAGATCCAGCAACTCACGTGATCGTGCTGGAGTCCGGGTCAACGCTGATCACCCTGGCCGGGGTCTGCGGAGAAAGGACGCTTCTTGCCGTGCGCGGCGCCGGTGAGTTACTCGGTGAACTGGCCGTGTTGGACTCCCAGCCTCGCACGGCCACGGTCATCGCCGCCGAGTCCTGTCAGATCCGCATCATCCCGGCTGCCGCTTTCCTCACGTTCGTTGAGGAGCATGATCTGCTGGCCCCGCTCCTGCGCCATGCCATCGCCCGAGTCAGGGAATCCGAGGCCGTGCGGCTCGAACTGGCCACTGCGTCTGTGCCGCTCCGTCTGGCATCGGCTCTGTCGCGGCTGGTCGAGGCCGCATCCGCTTCGGCTTCGGATCTTGCCGTGCGTCTGACCCAGACGGAGCTGTCTCAGATGATTGGCGCTTCCCGCAACGCGGTGGTCAACGCACTCAAGCCCTGGCGTGAGCAGGACTGGGTCCGCACCACCTCCAGCGGTGGGCTCCTCGTTCGCGACATCCATTCGATTCAGTTGCACGCGCGTACGCAGGCGTGACGGGCCGCACTTCAGGCGTGCCCACTACTGGGCAGCGGCGGCCGTCCCGCCTGATCAGCATGGGCACTTCCCTGACCGCCTGTGCTGAAAGGACGGTGCTCAATGGATGCGCCGCTGCACGCAGAGCCCCTGGATGTGCCCGCCGAACTCGCCCTTGTGGCGATCGACATGGAGAAGTACAGCCAGATCCCCGAGGCGAAGATGGCCGCCGCCCGGTGCGACGTGGACGACATCGTGGCGACTGTGCTCGCCGAATGTCAGCTGCCCGACCCACAGGAACTCCCCGGCGGCTACAAGGACAGTGGCGACGGGGCGATCCTGCTGTTCCCGCCCTCGGTGCTGGCACGTCTCGTGGACCCGCTGCTCGGCCGGCTCGATGCGGCTCTGGTGCGCTACGAGCGGCAGCGGCTGGCCAGTAGTCCCGTCCTGCGGCTGCGGGCCAGTGTGCACGTCGGCCCGCTGTCCCTGCCCGACCACCGCGGTGACGCCATCAATGACACCACCCGGCTGCTCGACAGCCAGGCGAACCGCCAGGCGCTGTCCGCCGCGAAGGACAGTGGCGGCTTCCTTGCTGCCGCGCTCTCCGAGATCGTCTACCAGCGCACCGTGCACGCGGGCCGCACGCAGGATCTGGGCCCACACCACTTCCTTGAGGCGGTTGCCCGCGTCGGCGACAAGCCCGGCTTCGAGCAGCCTTGCCGGATTCATGTGCCGGGCCTGACCGGGCCGGCCGTACGCCCCTACGTCACGGACGCCGCATCACCGGCCGCTGCTCCCTCCTCCACCGCGCAGCCGAGCGACGCGTCAGTGACACCGGTTTCCGGCAGCGGCGGCACGTTCCAGTTCCACGGTCAGGTCAGCGACGCCACGATCGCCAACAGCATCGACACCCTGCGAATCGATCGCCGCCAGCGGTGAGTCGCCTGGCCTTCCGCCCTCCCACTCTTCCCACACTCACCCTGGAGCACTCGTATGTCTGACGTGCCGTTCGACCCCATCCAACCGACCAGCGAAGCTACCGAGAACCAGTCCAACGGCTCCGGCGGCTGGCTGCATCGCTTGCGCCCCGGATCCGGCGCTCCCGACCGACGGGACGCGACCCCTGACGCCCCATCTCCTTCCCTCGCTCCCCTACCACCGGATGCCGCCTCTCCCGCGCATCGCGTGCATGAAACGCAGGACCGGGCGACACACGTGTATGGGAACCCCGATGTCGTCGCCCACCACATCAAACAGCTGATCCTTGAGACCCGAAAGCAGGACTTACTGGAGGGCGTCGAGCAAAGTCGCGAGCGACTGCTCGATCAGCCGTTCGTTCGCAGCGCGCACTGGAACACGATCTGGGAGCAGATCGTCAATCCCGCCACCAGCCGCCCCCACCAGCCCGTGATCATCATCGTCGCGCCCCGCTCATTCGGCTCGACAACCCTCGCACTGCGGCTTCTGGCCGAGCACACTGCTCACGACGCCACCCTGGTCAAGTTGGACGCAGACTGGAAGACCCCCAGCAAAGGACGCCTGCCGCTGGAGATCGCGCACGCCTACCAGCTTGACCTCAAGCACCCGGAGAAAGATCAGGTATCGGCCGACTTCCTCGACGCGCTGTCGGAACACACCGCCCACCTCCGGGGTTGCGGTTCCTATCTGGCGCTGACCGTGGCACAGGACCTGTGGAAGGATCACCGTCTCAGCGATCGCGACGGCATCCAAGTGGTTCGTCTGCACGAGGCTCCCGATGCCCAGGAAGTCGTAGAGGCGCATCTGGACGCCAACGGCTACGGACAGCTGGTCACATCGCTTCGCTCCTTCCCCAAGGCCACGGCTTCCTTGCGCGGACTGACGGCGGTGGCCGCCGTACGGGCCGCGTACTCCGCCGTGACGGCTTGGAAGGAACATATCCACGTCGGCTCCCAGCAGTCGCGAGTGCGGGCAGACTCCGACGGCGGAACCCCGGCCACGCTGGAAGAACGCATCATCGCGGCTCTGACCGACTGGCGCGGCGAACTCGACGGCCGGTTCGGCGAGATGAACAGCCTGTACGCCCACGACAACCCCTCACTCACCGTGGAGGACCGCTGTCTGCTGCTGGCCCTAGCTGTGCAGCAGACGGCACCCATGCCCGTCGTCGCGCGCAGTGCGGCCGCTCTGCTGAAAGCCATCGGCGACGCCCCCGACGCTCCCGGCGCAGCAGCAAAATTCTCACCGCCCCTCAGTGCGCTGGCCGGACGGGGAATGCGTCGGCGCATCCAGGATGTCGGGGGTGAAGTCGACCTGCAGGACACCGTGGTCTTCGACCGGCCTGCTTATGGACGCGCCGTGCTGGAGTATGTCTGGGACAACTACGACGTCATGCGTGAGCCCTTGCTGACCTGGCTCGTCGCGACGGCTCAAAGCGCCGATCCGGAAGACAACGCGGTGGCTGCGTTGGCCGAGCTCACCGTGCGGCACGGATCGGTGGACTACCTCACGACACTGGGCGGCCTGGTCGGCAGCAGTCATCCCAAGGTGCTTGGTGCGGTCATGGAACGTGCCGTGCATAACGAACACGTGGGACGCCTGGCGTGGGAGGCGCTGTACGGATGGGCAGAGAAGGAGAGTTACGCGCCCGCGGTGATTACACTGTGCCGACGCATCCTGGAGGACTCCTCCGTCGCCACTTCTCTGGCCAAGCGGGCAATGGTGCGCCTGCGCCGGGTCACGCACAAGAACACCTCCGGCACCGTGATCGGCCAAGTCCAGGCTGCCTTCGACTCTCTGGTCCTTCACCCCACCGTCGCCCTGCGACTGGCCGGTGAAGTCGTGAGCTGGCAGCGGGGCAAGGTCTCCTCCGCTCGCAGCGGCGCCCTGGCCTTCCTAGCATTGATGACCCTCGGCCACGACGGCACGCCGTGGCTCGTGGACACCCCTCCCACGGACATCGACGTACAGCGCGGCGTCCACGACCTGCTGTCCTCTTCGGAGACCGCCGCCGAGGTCACCTCGCGTCTGACGGACTGGATCCGTGCTTGTGCCGACGATCCCAGCGCCTATATGCAGTTGCGCGACCAGCTTCTGCCGGCGCTGCGGGGCCACAACATGTTCGAGGCCGGCTGGAGGTTCATGAGCGGGCTGCGCGGCATCTCCACCGTTGAGGGTTTCAGCGTGGCCGACGACTTCTACAACCACCTCGTCGACAGCCGTGTGCGCACGGTCTTCCCGCTCGAAGAGAACCTCGTATGAGGTGGCCATGGCGCCGCGCCGTCCGTACAAGCAGGTCTGCCCAGCCACGATTGCTGCCCAGTGCCACCGATGGCATCGCCTTCGAGGCCCTATACACAATCACCTGGCGACCACTATGGCGGGTGCCTCCCAGCGTGGAGGAGACGGTACGCGCCACCGTGCATGCCACGGCGACCGAGACAGCTGTACGTCTGCGCGCCTCGGACGTGCCCGCCGCACAGGACGTCGTCAACGCGGCTCTCGGCACTCTGCCCCGCCGTGCCCTGAACTACTGCCTGCTGAACGTCAAGGCGACTCTCGGTCTGCCCAGCGCAGCACAGGAGCTGCTGGCGCAGCGGGCAGCGGACGAGCAACGCGTCCGCCGCCTGCGCTTCTTGAAGGACAACCTCTACGACCACCCGGACCTCGTCGTCCTGGACCAACTCGAACACCACGCCCCCGGCGCCCTGGGCGACGAGCATGTTGCCGAACTCCAGCGCCTTGCGCGCCTGATCTGCTCCTGCGACCGCTGGTGGTTCCCGCTCCTGCAGCAATGGGAGCAGGTCGGCCAAGGGTTCACGAACATTGAGAAGCGACAGCAGGCCATGCTCGTGCTGTCCGACTCCCTTAAGGCTCTCAACGGCGGCAGTCTCCCCAGCGGCATCGCAGCAGTGGACATGTCCGGGTCTGACGGAGCACCCCGAAGGGCGCACCCATGAAGCTCGCCCTGTGGCGGATGCTGCTGGCACCCCTGACCAGCCTCCGAGCCCTGTTCATTCAACGGCGCAGCGCAACACCCCTGTCCTACGACGTCGCCTGGCGCCGGGCCCGCCTGGACCGTTGTCCCGACGACATGGTCTATCGACTACACGGCCACCGAGCCACCGCACCCGACCAAGCATCCAGTGCTCAGTCGCGCTTGGCCGCGCCGAGAAACGACGAGCCGACCGACCGGCGCGCCTGACCGACGTCTCTGCAAACACACAAACACCTTCGCCCTGTCCATGAGGACAGGGCGAAGGACGTTCATGCGGCAATGGTCAGGGGCGCGTCCAAACGCTCCCAGGCGCCGAGAACGGCCTTGTGCGCGTCCGGTTGCAGGTGGGCGTAGCGCTGGGTGGTTTGGAAGCTCTCGTGTCCGAGGAGGTGCTGGACCTCGTAGAGCGAGACTCCCTTCTGGACCAGCCATGAGGCGCAGGTGTGGCGCATGGAGTGCGGCGGGTAGTGCGGGACAGGCTGTTGCTCGCCGTCGCCGTCGAAGTAGCGGGCGCCGTCGACGGCCGGCCACCACGTCTGTGTGCGCCAGTTGCTGTCGCTGAGGAGGCGGCCGGCGCGACCCTTGGTGATGGTGGTGAACACCACGGCGTCCCGTTCGAGCCGGTGGATGTGGCGTTCGAGGGTCTCCAGGACGTGGGGCGGGAGCGGGACTTCGCGACGGCTCTTGGAGCTCTTCGGATACTCCTTGATGCCGCTCTTGGTGTTGACCTCCACGACGAAGAGGCGCGAGCGGCGCTGGTCGATGCGGTGGCGGTGAAGGCCGGAGAGCTCGCCCCAGCGCCGCCCGGTGTAGAAGCCGAGCAAGCACATAGTCCGCCAGGGCGTGGGGAGTTCGTCCAGAATGCTCTGCGCCTGATCGAGCGCGAACCACTGCGGCGGCTTGACCGCGATGGCCGGCAGGTCGATGTTGCGGCAAGGGCTCACCGCGAGGATGTCGTCGTCGACCGCCGCGCGCATCATGGAGGACGTCAGGTTGTACGCCCTCTTGATCGCGGAGGCTCCCGCGCCCTTCTCCACCAGGGCGCGGATCCAGCTCTGGATGTCCATGCGGGTGATGGCCCGCATCTCCCAGCCCTCCCAGTAGGGCAGGACATGGTTCTTGATGGAGGAGGCGTCGCCGCGCAAGGTGTGGGGCTCGACGATGCGGGCGTTCCACCACCGGTCGTGCCAGTCGCTGAAGGAGATCTCGCCCGCTCGCGGGTCGCGCAGGGCGCCGCGAGAGAACTGGGTCTCCATGTCGGCGCCCCAGGCTCGGGCCTGTGCTTTGAGGGGGAACGACTCGCTGAACCGGTCTCCCGCTCTGTTGCGTACGGTCGCCTGCCACTTGCCGGATGCCAGTTTCCGGAGGTACGTGGATCTACTCCTTGTTCGACTGCCGAGGGATTCGGAAACTGGTGTGGGTCAGCGACGGGCCATGGCCGGGGTGACGGTCCTGCTGCTGATGAACTCCTCCAGACCGGCAGCGGGTACACGCACGCGGGAACGTCCGGGCCCGGTACGGAGATCGACGACGGGCAAGTCGCCGGCGGCGATGAAGCGGTAGACGGTGCGGCGGTCGACGTCCAGAGCGGCGGCGACAGCGGGTATGGAGAGCAAGCGGGCAGGCATGGGGAGTCCTTGGCGGTGCAGGTGGGGTGGGATGAGTGGCCCGGCGATTCGGCAGCCGGGCTGTAGGCCGGTTCAGCAGAAGGCCAATCAGCCTTGCCAGGGCATCGAGGCGTCAGGGGTTACGGCGTGACGCGTCGTGGGCACGAGGGCTGGCGATGTGCGGGGCAGGCGTCTGGCAACCGCGCCGTTGTCAGGCGGGGCCTCGGGCTGATCTCACGCCTTGAAGGCGTGGGGAAGAGCCGAAACGGTCGGTCGGAGGACGCTGGAGTGGGGGCGGAACTCTGCGACAGCCGACTCTTCGGTACGGCAGCGCGGGGAAAGCGCAGGCACTTCGTGTACTCCCTTGGTTGGGTTGGGGCGCGTCTAGCCACGTGGGACAGAGGGGTCGGTCCCGTTGGACACCTCAAACCATCCGGAGAATCCCCGGTTTCGGTAACCGGGGATCGGGTGCTATAAGCCCCCGGCAGACTCAGCTCACGAGCCGACAGGGCAGGGGGCCGGACACGCAGGAGTCGGCTGCCTCTCGCCTCACGAGCCGATCACTGGAGCAGGGTGAGGAGAGGGACATCCAGGGCTTGGGCGAGAGCGACTAGGTCGTCGACGTCGCGCCGGCGTTGGGCGCGTTCGATGCGGGACAGCATCGTGTTGGACATCGGGCGGCCGAGGGCGGTGACATGGGCGGCGAGTTCGCGTTGAGCGAGGCCGCGTTCCGTGCGGAGGATTTCGATGGTGCGGGCGGCCCGTATTCCGTACGGACCGATTTCCAGGGGTCGTGCTGCCATGGCTCCATTTGTAGCTCGCATTCGCCGGTTTGGTGAACCGGCGATCGTCGTCTATGTTGCGCTCGCGCGGTTGGCCGGGTAAGCGACCGCGGAAGGTCGGGATGTATCGAAATCCGGTACATCTACTGCCACTCTGCGAGTGCTCTGACGTGGGGTGTTGTGTTGTAGCTTCCCTCTCGGCGGGGCGCCAACGGCTTCTCTATGTGATGCTTCTGGCTCGGCAACCAAGGCAACTATTTCGTCAACCGCCGATCGTGCCCTACAGTTTTGCAACCTCCCCTTCCCGACTCCTTTCTCTGCGCCTTTCTGCCGTGAGAGATTGCGCGGGAAAGGGCTGGACTTGCGCCGCATGGGTGTGGCTATGTTGACGACACCCCCGGAAAGCGCGAGTGGCCATCGACGCGCCCCGCGCGGCAGAACCAGTCAACTCCCCCACCCCTGAAGCCCGTACCGCCCATCGACGGTGAGCAATGGGTGCCCGCCCATCTGCAACCGAGTGAGGAACCGCCCCTCTTGGCCCGAATCCGCACCATCAAGCCCGAAGCCTTCGTCTCCGAGTCCTTGGCCGCCGTCTCCCTGACCGCCGAGCGCACCTTCCTCGGCCTTCTCACCCAGGCCGACGACCAGGGCCGCCACCGCGACCACGCCGCGATCATCGCGGGACAACTGTGGGTGCTTCGCCCTGAACACGGGCCCTCGGACGTCGAGACTGACCTCGCCCAGCTCGCCGACGCCGGGCTGATCTGCCGCTACACGGGGCCGGACGACAAGCGGTACCTGCACATCGTCACCTGGAGCCGGCACCAGAAGATCAACCGGCCCAGCAAGAGCCGCCTCCCCTCCTGCCCGCACCACGACACCCCGGCCGCCGGAGCCATGCCAAGCGCCGCAGGGGTCGGCTTCACGGAGCCCTCACTGTCGCCTCGCGGAGCTCTCCGTGAGGGCTCAGGGGAGATGTGCGAGCCCGCAGTGAATCCGGACACCGATGACGAAGTCGCAGGTCAGGGCAGATTCACGGCGTCCTCAGTGAGGACTCACGGAGAGCTCCCGGAGCCGTCGGTGAAGCCTCACTGCCCGGATCTAGGACCTAGGATCATGGATCTAGGAGATACCCCTTCGGGGGGCGCAAGCGCCCTCGCGCCTGACACCGTCTCGGCCAAGCAGCTCCTTGGCGAGTACGTCGCTGCGTGCACCCACCGCCCGCCGGATGCCTTTCTGAACCAGCTCGGCGGACAGGTGCGCAAACTGCTCGACGAGGGCATCTCCCCCACCCATCTCCGGGCCGCCCTCGAACGCCATCGCGTCAAGGGCCTGTCCCCGAGCGTCCTGCCCAGCCTCGTCCACGAGGTCATGAACGCCGCCTCCCCCGCCACGCCCGCCGCCCACCGGGCGTGGACGAACCCCACCGACGTCGTCGCCGCCTACGGAGATGAGCTCTGACCGCCACCCTCAGCCGAGAGCCTCGCCAGCTCGGCCCACTCGCCGACCGGCTCAACGGCATCCTGGCCAGCCGCGGCATCGACCCCACCGCCGCTGCCGCCCAGGAACCACCTGCCGAGCGCGTCACCGCCCTGGAGCTGGCCGACGCGCGCATCCCCGCCCGCTACCGCCGCGCCCTGGCCAACCACCCCCAGATCACCGCCTGGGCCGACCAGATCGCCCGCGCCGGACGCCCCGGCCCGACCGGACCCGGCATCGCCGAGGGCCCGTCGCTGCTGATCGCCGGCCCCACCGGCACTGGCAAAACCCACCAGGCGTACGGCGCCGTCCGCGCGCTCCTCACCCGAGGCGTCCGCCTGCGCTGGGAGGCCACCACCTCCGCCGACCTCCACGCGCGGCTCCGCCCCCGCGCCGGCCACGACGGAGAACGGGAACTGCAGACGCTGGCCCGCTGCCCGCTTCTGCTCCTGGACGACCTCGGCGCGGCCAAGACCAGCGAGTGGACCGAGGAGCTGACCTACCGGCTGATCAACCACCGGTACGAGCACATGCTCCCCACCCTCATCACCACCAACCTCCCCACCGCCGAGCTCCGCACCGCGCTCGGCGACCGCGTCGCCTCCCGCCTCGCCGAGATGACCGAACGCGTCATCCTCACCGGCCCCGACCGACGCCGTACTGCGCCCGCCGCCTGACGGCAGCCGCGCGTCTCCCTCCCCCCTGCCTTCACCTCACCCGCCCGCGCACAGGCATGCCCTCGATCGCGCGGGCCCTTGGAGAGCCCCTGCATGACATCCGGCAGCATCGTGGCCACAAGCGCCGCAAAGTCCCAGGCAGCGTCCCTGGCGCACTGGATCCCCTCACCCACAGCAGCCGTAGCCCCACTCGTTGCCCTCGCCTTGGCCGCTGGATGGCTGTGGCAGCGCGCCCGCAAGCGCGGCAACAGGCAGCAACGTGTCACCGCCGCCGTCCCGGTCGCCGCCGTCGCTGCGATCGGCTGCACCGCCTACAGCGCGGACACGAGCTGGCGGTTCGCCGCCGACTACCTCGACATGGGCGGCACCGTCGAGCGCGCCGCGATGTTCGCCGCCGCCGAACTCGCCCTGTTCGCCACCGCCCTGATGGCCCGGCAGAACCTCAACGGCCCCAAGCAGGCACCCGGAGCGCCCGGCACCCTCACCTGGGTGATCACCGGCGTGCAGATCGTGCCCGCTTACGCCGAGTCCGGACTGATCGGCGGAACCGTGCGCGCCTTCGTCGGCCCGGTGCTGGCGGCCGTGCTGTGGCACCTGGCCATGGGCATCGAACTACGCAACCGCAGCCCGCACGCCGACTCCCGCAGCCTGACCGCCGTCCTCACCCGACAGGCACGCGAACGGCTGCTGGCCCGCCTGGGGATCGCCGACCGGGACGCAGACTCCGCCCGGATCATCCGCGAGCGCGCCCTCGACCGGGCGGTCACCCTGATCCTCCGGGCAGAAACCATGAAGCCCGAGAAACGCAGCAAACCGCGAGGCCGACGCCTCACCCGCCGCCTGCACAAGGCCCTGGAGCAGGCCGACGTCGACCGCGACGAACGCCAGGACGAGCTGCTGCTGCGCAAGCTCGCCACCCGCCAACAGGCCCTCGCCCTGGTCACCGTCCCGTTGCCCGCCCGTTGGCCCGATCTTGCCGAGCGCACGACGGGCGGCACCGTGACCGCCCGCCCGCGGGCCACGGCAGCGAAGCGGGCAGAGGCTCCGGGCCGCCCGCCCGCCAAGGTCGCGGGCGGTGACACTGCCGACCGGGCAGCCCGCCCTCAGCCCGAGAACCGCCCGCAGCAGCCCGCCCGCACGACCTCCAGCCCGGAATCGAAACCGGGCGGGGAGCCGCAGGGCGACGATCCGGGCAAGACCTCGCGGGCGGAGCCGAATGGCCAGGGCCGCAAACCGCGCGCCACACGCGAGCTCCTCATCGACTACGCAGATCACCTCTACGACGAGCACGGACGTCTCTCCCGTGACCTGCTGGAGGAGACCGTGCGCGCGAACGGCTACAGCGTCGGCAGCGACATCGCCGGAGAAGTCGTCCGCACCGTCAAGGCCAGGGAACAGGCCGCGCGCGCCGACCACCCTCACTGAGACCGCCCCCGCCCCCAACCTCATGGAAGACCGATCAATGCACGACTCGCACCACGAACTGCCGGTCGCTCCAACAGAGATGACCACCCCCACCTCGGCGGGAGCAAGGTATCCCGCTGGACCGTCCAGGGACGGCCGCAGCGGGGACGCCTCCGCCCCGGGGGTGGCGGAGGCACTCGGGCACCAGGGGGTGCCCGAGCAGGAACAGCCCGTCGACACCGCCGCCGTCGCGCTGCCGCGTGCCGCCGAAGCCGCCGCGCTGCACCGCGTCGCCCGACGCCGCAAGCCCGATCCGAACGGCCAACGCAAGGAGCGAGTCGACGCCCGCTACAGCGTCGAGGAGAAGGCCGACATCCAGCGCATGGCCCGCTCGCTGAACATCGCCGGCGCCCACTACGTTGGAGCCGTCGTCATGGCCCACGTCCACGGCGACCTCGCCCTGCCCGGCCAGCGCACCGAGCTCGACGACTACATCGACGAGCTCACCGCCCTGCGCAGCGAGGTCGCCAGGATCGGCCGCAACCTCAACCAGATCACCAAGAAGCTCAACTCCGGCGGCCCCCCGCACCCTGGGGACACCGCTGTCCTGGCCCAGACCGAGCGCACCCTGGACGCGGTTGGCACGGCCGTCCGCCACATCGCGGCCGCCGCGAACCAGGCCGTCGCCAAGCGGGCGGCCCGGTGATCGCGAAGATCAGCGGTGGCAAGGAGACCGCGGGCCTGATCCGGTACCTGTTCGACACGAAGAAGGCCAAGGACCACACCGACCCGCATCTGGTCGCCTCCTGGGACGGCTTCGCCCCCGACCCCGGCCGCGCTGAGGACCCTGACGCGGCCAGGAGGCTCCTCGTGGCCGACCTCGACCTGCACGTCAAGCAGGCCCGGCGGCTCGGCCGTGCCCCGGAGCGGCACACGTGGCACTGCTCGATCCGGGCCGCCGAGAGCGACCGCCACCTCAGCGACGAGGAGTGGGCCGCCATCGCCCGCCGGGTCGTCGAGGCCACCGGCATCGCGCCCGCCGGTGATCCGGACGGCTGCCGCTGGGTCGCCGTCCGCCACGCCCCCGACCACATCCACATCGCCGCCACCAAGGTCCGCGCAGATCTGCACGCCGCACGCCACTGGAACGACTACCTCACCGCCGACCGCGAACTCGCCGCCATCGAGAAGGAATACGGCCTCTTCCGCGTCGCCCGCGGCGACCGCACCGCCGCCAAGCGGACCACCCGCGCCGAGCAGGAGAAGGCCCGCCGTACCGGCCAGCGAATGCCCGCTCGCGAGCGCCTGCGTGCCACCGTGCGCACCGCTGTGGCCGCTGCTTCCACTATGGAGGAGTTCGTCCACCTGCTCAGCCACATCGACGGCGTACTCGTCGAGATCGTGCACTTCCCCTCCGGCGACGTCCGCGGCTACAAGGTCGCTGCCGAAGACACCACCACCGCCGACAACAGGCCCGTCTGGTACTCCGGCTCCGAACTCGCCCCCGACCTGTCCTTCCCCAAGATCCGAGAACGCCTGGAGAACACCGAACCGCAGGCAGGCGCCCAGCCGGGTCGGCGCAGGCCGAACACGTGGCACCAGGCCACTGCTTCCGCAGAACGCATCCCGCGCCACCTCGACCGGACCGACGACGAAGCCTCCCAGGCCCACCTCGCCGCCTTCGGTGAAGCCCTCGACGCCCTTCCTCTCCTCGCGCCCCAGGCTCTTCGGCCTCAGCTCCGAGAGGCGGCAACGGCGTTCGAGCGCGCCACACGCTCCCGCATCCAGGCCGAACACCAGCACGCCCGCGCCCTGCGTGGTGCCGTGCGGGCGATGCTCCGCGATCCGGTACCCAGGGACGGCGCCGCCCTGGCGATGTTCCTCGACGCCGCGATCCTCGTCGTCATCGCCGCCGCTCGCTGGCACCAGCTCCGCCACCACGACCAGCAGGTTGCCGCCGCCCAGCAGACCCTGCTGCACCTCCAGGCGGCCTACGACCAGGCAGCCGCCGCACCACTGGCCGCCCTCGCTCAGCGCCGACCGCCTCAGCAGGCGGCGGACAGGCACATCCTCCACCTGCACCAAGTCGTGCCCGATCACGTCGAGCAGATCACCGAAGATCCCGCCTTCGGTGCCCTGACCACTGCCCTCGCCGAAGCCGAGGCAGCAGGCCACAACCCGGAGCAGCTTCTCCAGCAGGCTGTCGACCAGCGGACCCTGGAGGACGCCCGATCCCCCGCAAGGACCCTGGCGTGGCGAATCGAACGCCTCAGCGCAAGGCCGGCGCCCACTGCACGAGCCCTGGCAGCGCAGGCCCGGAGCGCAACACAACGGTCCGCTGCGCCATTGCCGACGACGGCAACGGCTGCCCCGGTTGTTCCGCAAGCACCGCGAGGACGGCGGCGGTAAAACGACGTCAGAGCCGCAGGGGCTGCGTCCCTCCGGGATCTGAGGGACGTGCGAGGCTTTCCCGGATCACGCGGTCGCTGGTGCGCAGAGCCGCCGTCAGTTCTCCTCGCAGCTCGTTCGGAAGGGTCCCTGAGCCGAGGGCGCAGGCGCGCACCAGCACGCGACAGTCCTGCATTTGCCGGTCCGTGGCGATCTCGGTGAACAGAGGGTGAGCCAGGGTCTCGCGGGCCGCATAGCCGTCTTCGGTGTCCGTCGTCCTGCGATGGAGGCCCTCGACGATGCGATGCGCGGCGAGCGCATCGGCGGAACCGAATGCGTCGAGGACCGTAAGTCCGAGCCGGGTGTCGAAGACGGTCATCCCGGGTTCGGCCTTCCGTCCGAGGTAGGCCGTCACCAGATCCGCCAGGTGGCCGTCGGTCGGCTGCCCGGCGTCGCGGCGGCATAGAACGGTCAGACATGCCGTGACGGCTTGTTCCCACGGGTCGCCGGGCATCGTGTCGGCAAGGAGGGCAGCGGCCCGCGCGGTGTCACCCGCAACGAGGGCGGCGAGTACGGCGACCTGTCGGCCGTCGAGCATTCGCTTTCCGATGCCGTGGTGGGCTCCGATGTGCGCCAGCGCCTCGGGCCATCGCCCCTCGGCGGTGAGGGTGCGCGTGCCGTCCGCGAGGAGGACGCGCCACAGCCACGCGCGAACCTCCTGGCGGTCTTCGCCGGTCGCAGTGAGGTTCGCAGGTACGTTGACGCCTTCGAACCGGGCGGCTGTGCCCGTCTCGATGGCCTTGTACAGGTTGAGGAGTCGCTGACGGCCCTCGTCGGGGTGGCCGGCGCGGATCTGGAGGCGAGCGAGGTTGACGGCCGGTTCCAGTCCGCGGATTGCGCTCATGCCGGGCAGGGGGCAGGCGTACAGGTAGGCGGCGGCGTGCTGGTGGCACATCTCGCGGGCGAGCTCGGGGAGGTCGAGGTCGGAGGCGATGAGCGCGGCCTGGTTGTAGACGGCCGAGGCGAGCCCCTGGTCGGTCCTTTTCACCGCGTTGTCGGCCAGGTCGACGAGTGCGCGTACGCGTTCAGGCAGGGGCAGGCAGGCGGGGCGGAAGCGGGCGACGAGCGGGAAACGCTGGGCTATGGGGCCGTATGGGTCCATGGATCCCCCAGGTCGAGAGCGAAGACTGATGAGGCGCCGGTGTCCGCCAGCTGTACGCCGACGGGCACCGTCCGCTACGCGTGGGGCGTCATCGCCAGTCGACGACGATGCGGTTCAGCGGTGTGTCGAGGGCAAAGAGACCGGGGCGCTGCTCGATGGCGGGGGTGTCGAGGGGCTGGATCTCGAACGTGGCCTCACGACCTCGGTACTCCCTGTCCCAGGTACGGATGGTGTCGGCGACCTTCGCGGCCAGCTCGTCGCTGCCGGGGCCGTGGCCGATGACGCCGAACTCCCAGAGCCTGTCGCCCTCGGGGGTCTTCTGATTGGACACGCGCCGGGCGAGGTAGGTAACGGCACCCTTGTCAACGACCGCAGTTGACGAGGGGTAGGGGTCCTCGGTGAGCAGCGTGCCCTTGGCGCTCTGGGGGAACAGCATCCGGATCAGACCAGAGGGGAGGGAGCAGGTGACGAACAGTTCCATCCACTCCGGCGACTCCATGGCGCGGACCGTCATGCCGGTCCACTCCTCGGTGCGCGGCTGGGCGAGTACACCTGCGAGGGCATCGGCGTCGATGCTGAGCCCGGCGGGGGCCTGGAGTCGTACGGTGCCGTCCGTGCTGAGCGGGATGACTCGGCGGTCGTCATCGGCGATGCCCCGCCGAAGGGGCATGAAGGTGTTCATCTCGCTGCCGAGGGAGACCCACCGGCCGTCGCGCTGCTCGTAGGCGATGGAGCGGGACACCGTGCCCTTCAGGCGCTGGGGGACGAGGAGCCGACCGCCGGGAGCGAGCTGCTGCAGCCAGGCGTGCGGCACGCCGTGCGCGCCCACAGTGGCGATGATCCGGTCGTACGGCGCTGCTTCGGCGTAGCCGAGTGCTCCGTCGCGGGTCACGGCCTCGACGTTGGTGATCCCGGCGGCGGCGAGGTGCGCACGGGCGCCCTCCACGAGGTCGTCGTCGACGTCGAGGGTGGTCACGTGTCCGCTCTCGCCAACCAGGTGGGCGAGCAGACCGGCGTTGTAGCCGGTGCCTGCGCCGAGTTCGAGGATGCGCTCGCCGGGCTGGGCTTCGAGCTGGTCCAGCATGAGGGCGACGACGCCCGGCTGGGAGGCGCAGGAGATGGATGTGCCGTCGGTGTCGTACTTGATGTGCACCGGTGCGTTGGCGTAGGCGTCTTCGAGTGACGCGTCGGGCACGAACACGTGGCGGGGAACGGTCCGCAACGCGGTCTCGACGGCGGGCGTGCGGGCGGGTCCGTCCGCCCGAAGCTGGTCGACCAGGGCGTTGCGGAGGCGCTCGGCGTCCGCCCTCGGGGTGGTGATCGCGTCGGTGTTCACCGCGCTGACGCTATCGATGTCGCCCGTTGCCTCGGTGGGCGACTCGGTGTGGTCACTCGTTCCCATGACTACCTCTCGTGCGATGTGGGACAGGGCGCTCTGGTCGTACCGGAGGAGACCGGCGCGGTTGGCGTGGAAGATCACGTGGTGGGCGATGACGGCTCGCAGGCCGCGGGTGAGGGCGCCGCGGCCTGCGAGGTCGGCGAGCGTGGCGCCGGCCCGTTCGAAGGCGGTCACCCATTCCTCGTGCGCGTGGAGTGGGCCACCAGGGCGGCAGAGGCTGTGGGCGTCTGCGGTCATGAGCTTGCGCATGGCCGGAGCCAGTTCGGCGGCTCGTTCGGACGGTTGTGGAGCGGTGGCTGGTCGAAGGGTCGCGACCTTCGCCCATACGTCGCCCTGTTCGAACCAGTCGAGTCCGGCACCGCGCATCATGACGCTCGCCAGCAGGACGGCGGATTCCCGGCGTCCCAGGTGCATCGGGCTCGGCTGGTAGGTGAGCAGGTGGCGGGAGTCGCTGTGGAACAGTTCGTGGGCTGTGTCCATGGCCTCCGGGCCGCCGAAGGTGTCGGTCTCGGGCTCGTAGACGCAGGGCAGGCACGACACGGCCACGCCGTCGCCGATGAGATCGCTCAGGAGCGACTCGATGGCTGCTGAGGGCTTGTCCGCGAGGTAACGCAGCGGCCAGGGCGTTTGTTCATGAACCACCAGCCGGTCAGCTGGCCGTCGGCCTCGGCCTCGATCAGGGCGGGGCCAAGGCGTTCGGCGATGGTGCGTCGGGCAATCTCGCGGTCGGCGAAGGCGATGTTGTGCTGCTGCCAGCGGTCGGGAGGCATTGAGGTCCTTCGGTCGGTGGATCAAGCGATGAGGAGGCATGCGTCCCAGGCGGACCGGGGTGGTGCGGCGGTGCTGGACGCGAGGAGGGTCAGGGCTATGCCGGCGGCGCCGTCGAGGAAGCCGGGGCCGCCTTCCTCGTCCTGGATGAGCGCCGTGGCCGTGAGTTCGGGGTCGGTGCCCGGTGGCATGACCGCAGCCAGGAGGGCCGGGATCGCGGCGCGGAGTTTCTCCGCGGTCGAGGGGTGGGCGTCGTCGGCCGTACGCGTGGCGACGTGGGCGAGGCCGGCGAACCCGTGGCAGAGGCCGTTGTCCGTCGTGGCCTTCAGCTGCTCGGGGGCGGTAAGGGCGGCCACGAGTGCTTTCTCCGCGGCAATCTGGCGGCGGGTGTCGCCGAGGGCAAGCGCGGCAAGTTGCTCGGCGCGGGCGAGGCCGGCGGTGCCGTAGCACCAGGATGGTCGCCGGGGTGCGGACGGGGCGAGATGCCAGCTTCGCAGCTCGCCCTGAGTGACCCAGTACGGCCAGACCGGTCCGCCGTCGACCTCCTCCTTCCAGCGGTCCAGCCATGCCAGGATGGTGTGCAGTGCTGCGTGGTGCCCATCGGTGACGGAGCCGTCCCGAGCGGCAAGGGCTAGGAGTGCGAGGACGCCGCCGATGCCGTGCGCCATACCGGTGTTGGCGTGCCCGCCGGGGAATCGGTCGTCCGGGCTGCCCGAGGGCCCGGTCTCCGCCCACCAGCCCGGAAGGGTCTCGCCGTGGTGGGTGATCGGTTCGGTGAGGCGCACGCAGTAGTCGAGAACGGCGCGCGTCGTGGAGCTGCCGGGGCTTCGGCGCAGTAGGTAGGCGCCGTATCCGGTGAGACCCCGGATGGCGTCGAACTCGGCGAGCTGCGGCAGGCGTCTGGCGTCGATGCGGCGGTGGGCCGCGTCGAGACGGCGTCCGACGTCGACCGTGATCTGGGCGTCCATCGCGTCGAGGGCGCGGTGGTAGGAGCCGGGAAGGTGGTCGGCGGCACAGGACAGGGCGTGGGCGAAGGCAGGCACTCCGTAGAACGGGTGGCTGTCCGGGCCGCTGGTGAGCGGCTGCCGGGAGGCGGCGGTGAGCCAGTCGTGGGCGCGGTGCCACGGGCCGAGGCCGTTCGCGGCCAACTCAATGTGCAGGAGCGCGATGCCGGGCGGCCCGTAGGCAAGATGCTGCCGATCCAAGGACAGCGTCCTAGAGCCGCATGGCATGGTCTCGGGGTCGGCGAGCTGGGCGGCGATGGTGTCGACCAGACCGAGCGCAGGGTGGGCGTTCACGAGGTTCTCCCCCGAGTGCGAGCCGTCCAGGCCAGGGCGGCGGCGCGCGCCAGGTAGAGGCACACCTCTTCCTCCAGGAAGTTCACGGCGACGTGGCGCACGAAGTGGACGTGCAACAGGGAGGTCAGAACGTCGTCGAGGGCGATGCCCTGGGTGTCCGGGCCGGGAAGGTGCGGCCGGTACGCGGCAAGCGCCGTATCCCGGTCAGTCCATCCGGACACGATGGCGTCTCCGCCCGGGACCCTGCGCAAGGCCGACCAGTCGTCGCTCGGGTCGGCGAGCCGTACGGCCTCGGTGAACTGCGGGCGCGGAACGGGCACGGGTGCGATCGGCGAGACATGGTCGATCAGCCACTGCATCCCAGCCTCGGTGGTGCCCAGGAAAGCGGAGGCGATGGCGACCGTGTGGGCCACCACCAGCGTGCGCTGGCCCGGACGCCGTGGCTGCGCGAGTTGGGCCAGGACGGCGCGCGAGTCCGCCCGGAACACCTCCTCGGCCGCCTCCCATGCGGTGCCGGAGCCCCAGCGGCCCATCTCCCGGTAGGAGGTGGGATAGCGCAGGTCGGCCAGCAGGCCGATGCTTCGTAGCTCGTCGGCCCAGGCGCTCACCGTTCGGGCCGTGTCGGCGAAGGCTTCCAGGGCGGGGAGGGCGATGCGTACGCGGAGGTGTTGGTCCGGGTCGCGGAAGCGGATGAACCACCATGGCGGGTTGCCGAGTTGTTCGAGTAGGCCGGGCAAGTACCGGGAGAGTAAGACGTCTTGGCGGCGGGGGTCACCGTACAGGGCGGCCAGAAGAACCGGGGAAGCGGCAGGTGTCTGCATCTGGGTCACCGACAGGGCACGAGCCCGGGTGGGGGCTGGCAGTGGCGGCCATGCCGACGGCCTGGTTGCTTTGAGGGGTACCACGACCTCGTGGGCTCGCCCACCGCACCAGCCGTACGCCTCCGGTTCCGGGGCCTCGACGAGCACGGCCAGGCGCGAATGGTCGAGGTGCCTGCGCAGGAGCGCACGGTGGCCGGCCTCGTCGAGGTCGAGGAAGAGGCGTCGGTCGTCCTCAACGAGATGGACGCGGTGCGGCAGCCTCCGCCGGGCACGCCAGTCGCTGAGCGCGGTGTCCCACTCGGCCCGAGGGCGGGCATGGCCGGGCAGTTCGGACGCTTCCAGCCGCCAGCGCGCCGGGGCCAGTACGGTCCGGCCGTACCGCAGACGTGGAAGGAACGGCATCGCAGCTGCGGCGCCCCAGTCGAAGACGGTGACCTGCGCGCACTGGGCGCGGGACAGTTCGGTGAGGAACCGCACCAGCGGCGGGGTGTGGGTGCGCAGGTTCAGCGCGTGCATCCCGACGGTCTCAACACGGTGGCCTCGCTCGGGGACAGCGAGGTACATGCGGCGGCCGTCGCACCCCACAGCCAAGTCCTCCGGGGACAGGACGGTGTCCTGCGGGGCGCGGTGCTCCTGAAGACTGATCACGGTGGGGAGAACCTGTGGGGAGCGGGTGACGTGGGCGCTCTCCGGGAGCAGGGGCGGGAAAGACAGCTGCGCGGGCACGGTGTTCCCGTCTGCGGCCGGGAGGTCGGCAAGCTCTGCGACCAGTGCCTCCCGGTCCGCGAGGGCCAGCACGCTGAGGAACCGGCCCGTGGAGACGCCGGCGCCTCGGGACACGCTCATGACCTCCAGCCGGAACCGCCCGCGCTGCAACTCCTCCAGGCTGGCCGCGTGTACCCGCACCCCGATCTCCAAGTGCGGCGGCAGCCGAGGCTCGTCGGGGCCCACTTCCAGGGCCTTGATCTGGTCGTCCGTGAGGATCACTTCGTCACGGCCGTCGAGTGCGGCGGCCTGGGCCAGCCGTACGAGGACGTCATCCCGAGCGGAGACGCGGGGCCTGCGTGGGCTGGCCGGAGCGCCTGGGTAGCCGTCGGGATAGCTGGTGCCGCTGTCCGCGACGACCTCCGCGAGCGGCACCATCGTGCCGATGCCGTACCGCTCGTAGAACCGCTGGTGGTACTCGTTCCAGGCGGCGGTCCCGTACGGGCGGCTGCTCAAGTGGGTCAGGATGAGAGCGGCGCGCTCGATCTCTCGGGCGACCGCTTGCGGCAGAACGATCTGTGCGTCCAGGCGGAGGTCGAGCGCGACGGAGTGGCGACGCAGGCCGGGGACGAGGTCTCGCATCCGCGCCGCGACGCTGTTCCGGCCGCCATGCGTGGCACATTCCTTCAGGCCCGCCCGGACCGCGTGGAGTTCGCGTACGGTCTCCGCGACCGGGGCGAGGCTTCCAGCGTCGACTGCGTCGAGTTGGCCCACCAGATACCTGAGGGCATCGGTCTCGGTGCTCGGAGCGTGCAGGCCCGTGATCAGCACCCGCTGCTGGACCAACTCCGCCAGCAGTTGACGTGCCTTCTCGGGACCGGCCTCGGGGAACTCCGCCTGGAGCTTGTCCACCAGGGTTCCGAACCGGATCGGCAGCCGGGCCGCGGCAAGGACCGCGCGCACCGGTCCGGTCAAGGCCAGAGACGCCTCGACCGCACGTGTCCGGTCGTCGTGGACGTCGGGCTGAAACGGCACGACGAGCCGGTCTCCCCGGTACGTCACGGTGTTGTTGACGACTACGGGTAGCCGTTCGAGCAGGTCCGGACACAACTCCAACCGCTCGACGACGGCAGCTAGCCACTCCGCCCCCGCGCGACCGACGGCCACGTGTTCCTCGCCCCAGTCGGCCCGTGCCTGCGGGCCGAACTCCGCGGTGGCCACGCCGGCGAACAGGCCGAAGGGCGTCGCCCGGTGCTGGGCCCGCAGCAGGTAGCGGGCCACGGACAGCGCTGTGCGCTGCACGTCACGGAGGGCGGGGCGTTCGGCCGTACACAGGGCCCGTACCTGCGTGGCCAGGGCCGGGCTGGAGTGGTGGAGTGCCTCGGCGACGTCACTGTCCGCCCATACCGTGCGTAGCCACGCTAAACGGGCAGACGAACCGCTGGGTGAGCGGTCATCGAGGTCAGGGCACGGAGGGAACGGCAACGAGGGCCGGGCCACGGCGCGCACCAGAGCGGTGGAACCGGTGCGGAACGCTGCAGTCGGAGCAATCACCAAGTACCTCCGTAGGTGAGGGGGCCGGCGGCTGGTGCCGCCGCGCGGAGACGCGGCGGCACCAGACCGGGGTGATCTCGGGACCGGGTCAGGCGACGTTGGTGGTGCAGGCGCCGCAGGTGGACCCGCAGTTGTCGTCGGTCAGGTTCACCAGGCCCGCCGGGTCGGCGATCTCGACGAGGGAGACGTCCAGGTCGAAGCCGTCCGATGCCCCAGGGATCTGCGGGCGTACTTCGGTGCGGCTGGGAACTACGGTGCTGCGAGTCATGCTTCAACTCCTCGTAATCGTTGTGGTGTTACTGGGCTGGAGCGCCCACCAGGTGCCGCCGCGGGAGCGTTGCCAGAGGGCTGCTCACCGGACGGCCCCTGGCTGCCCGGCAGGAGGGGACGTACTCCGCGTAGAAGTCCTCGCGGGGTGCCTGCCTCACGCCGGGAAGTCATGTGCCGGGATTCTGATCAAGCAGATGCCGGTCGCCGCTCCATGAAGTAGGCGAGCGCCTGGGCCTTGAGACGATCGAGACACGACTCGCACGCGTAGAAGGGAGCGTGCTGCCCGTCCCACTGCACCGGACCGAGCCAGATCACCAGGACGCCGGTACGCCCGCAGCCGAGCCAGCAGTCACCGGTGATCCACGGCCACTCCATGGAAGAACGTCCCCCTTCTCAACTGGTCGGGATAGTCGATCTGGCGGCCTGGCAGTTGGGAGCGCAGGCCCAGAGCTGGAACGGCAGGCCCCGGTGGCGTATCTCGCCCAGTCATCGACCGCTCGCTCCCAGTGGCCGGGTGCAGAGGGCACAGTCCATGGCCATCTGCTGGCGGGCTGGAGTCGGGCCAGATCCGGAAGGGGCGAGGATGCCGTGGCCGGGATGCTCACTTGCTGCCCTCGGTACGGAGTTCCGCCCAGACCTCTTTGCCCCAAGGGCGTCTGTCCGAGCCGTGCAGGTCGTAGCCCCAGCGGTCGGCGACAGCATCGACGAGGAGCAGCCCGCGCCCCGACTCGTCGTCGTCAGCCGCCTGGCTGAGTATGGGAAGACGCGACGGTTCCCGGTCCACGACCCCGACACGCAGTCGAGTCGCGCTTGGCCGTCCAACCGTGAGGCGAATCTCGGGACACGGCGTGTGCCTGGAGGCGTTCGCGATGAGTTCCGTGATGATCAGCGCGGCACGGTCGGCGAGACCGTCGAGGTGCCACACGCCGAGGATGTCTCGGACGAGTTCGCGGCCGAGCTCGGCTGTGGACGGCTTGCACGGGAAGGTCTGGCTGTACGTGGGGTGGCCGGTGGAGAGGGCCTCAACTGGTGTTCTCAGACTCGTCATTGGGGTGGAGCCTTCGTGTCGTCTCGGTGCCCGACCCACCCTCGCGAGGGAACCTCAGGGGCGGACCGGGCCGTCAACAGCCGCCCGCACGGTGGGGCGTGGCGGGCGACCAGCACCCAGACAACTCTTTTTTCCAGCAAGCTGGTTAGGACATTCAGGTACTTAGTCGACGGACTCACCTAGGGTGTTTTGACTTCCCCTTTACCTGGCGGGCGGGGATAGCGAGGGCTACCGTGCCCGCATGGACACCACCCGCAACACCGTTCTTGAGGCGTGGATGACCGAACACGGCTACAGCTCCAACAACCTCGCCGAGGCCGTGAACAGGGCCATTGAACGGTTGGTCGGGCGCCCTGGAGGACTCGACGGCTCATCGGTCCGGGCATGGAAATCGGGCCGGGTCACCTGGCCAAAGGCAGCCGCCCGCAAGGCACTTGAGGACGTCACCGGACTACCCGCCATCGCCTTAGGGTTCGTGCCACGGAGCCGGCCTTCGTCCACCCCGGCCCCACCACAGCAGGAGGACCCCGACATGAAGCGCCGCACCCTCGTCGGCAGCATCGCGGCGGTAGCCGCAGCAGCAGCCGCACCCGGTACAGCATCGCCGCGCCGGATCGGCATGAGCGACGTCAACCGCCTCAACAAGCGCTTCGCCGAGATCATCGCCAGCGACCACCGCCACGGCGGACAGCTCGGCATCGAACAGCGGGCCGCAGCCCTCGCCGACGAGGCGCTCAACCTCCAGAACGCAGGCAGCGCCACCCAGCGCGTACGAAGCAACCTCTACGCCTCAGCGGCCGCCTTCCGCTCCTCGGCGATGTGGGCCGCCATCGACGGCCGGCGCTACGACGTCGCCAAGGCACACATGCGCGAGGCCCAGGCCCTCGCCGAGATGTCCGGCGACCAGGCCATCAAGTTCCGCATCTGGAGCCACGCCGGCACCATGTACCGCCACATGGGCCGACCGGCGGACGCGTTCGCCGCCAACGACGTCGCCCGCAACCTGCACCTCACCCGCCGTGACCCCCTGTTCGCCTCCCTCGGCCTGGCCCGCCAGGGCGCCATCCACGGCGCAGCCCAGGACCGCACCGGCACCCGCCGTGCCTTCGAACAGGCCCAGGACGCCATGGTGCGCGCCGACCCCACCGACTACCGCCCGGTGTGGATGCTCGCCTTCTACGACCAGGCCGAACTGGACTCCCTGGCCCTCTCCGCGCACTTGGCTCTCGGTGACTACTCGACCGCCGAGTACCACGCCCACCGCTGCCTGTCCGCCCTCCGGCCCCACATGATCCGGTCCCGGGCCATCACCACCACCCGGCTCGCCCACGCCCAGCTCGCCCAGGGCGCCCCCGAAGCCGCCACGGCCACCGCGATGAAGGTCCCCGCTGAGGCTGCCACCCAGCACGCCCGGGTCACGCGCATGCTGCAGGAGTTCGGGGCCGCACTGCGCGCCACCGCGCCGGCCAGCTCCACCGTGCAGACCTGGACCGAGCACACCGCCACCTGGAGGATGGCCGCATGACCACGGCGCCCGCCATCGAACTGCGCACCTTCACCACCCTCGACACAGCCCGCGGCGACCTCCTCGACGTGTACGCCGACGTGCGCGCCCCGCTCCTCCACCTGCCGAATTACGCGGTCACCGCGTTCGGCGAACGCCTGGACCGGCACGGCACCGAGCCGGGGTTCACGGCCGTCCTCGCGTACGCGGACGGGCACCCGGTCGGCTACGCCTACGGCAACACCATCGAGCACGGCGACCGCTACTGGCAGCGCACCAGCCCGACGCCGGCGGAGATGTACACCGAGCGTCCGGCCGTGGCCCTGAAAGAGATCGGCGTCCGACCGACCTGGCGGAAGACCGGTACTGCCCGGCGTATCCATGACGCCCTCCTCGCCACACGCGACGAGCCGTACGTCACGCTCATGGTCAACCCGGCCGCTGGCGACGGAAAGGTCCACGCGCTCTACAAGTTGTGGGGGTACCAGGACATCGGACAGAGCCAGCCGTCACCGGCCTCACCGGTCCTCACCGTAATGATCCGAGCCAGCGGCTGACCGACGCTCACAAGACCCGGTGCAAAGGTGCAGCGGCATGCGGGAGGCACCACCGCTGACAGTTATCGGCGCTGGTCGGCGATCAGCTCAAGGTAGCGGGCGTACTGGGTGTCGGCGATCTGGCGGTTGCGGACGAGGCTTCCTTCCTCCATGCGGTAGGTGCGTTCGGGATCACCTTTGAAAGAGAGCCAGTTGAAGGACGTGGTCACCCAAACGTCGTCGTAGACGAGGACCTTGGCATGGGTGCTCTTCAGACGCGTGAAGCTGAGTTTGTCGCGGTAGCGGTCGGCGAGGTTGGTGAGTTTCCGGACGGAGGCAGGGTCGGTCTTGGTGTCGTTTTCCTCGTAGCCGTAGGCAATGTCCACTTTGACGCCTTGTTTGACCCGGCGTTCGAGTTTGCTAAGGAAGTCGGTGGTGATGATCGCGTTCTTGATCCACGGGGAGATGATCAAGAGTCGGCGGCGGGCGTTGGTGAGTGCGTCGTCGAGGACGTCCGGATGCTCGAAGACTCCGATGGCTCGGATCTCGTCTGCCTGTGGCTGCTGAACTGCCGGCGGACCGGGCATGGGGGCGTGAGCGCCGAGCTGGAATGCGGCCTGTTCTGCACGGTGCTGGGTGACCTCTTGCAGCGGTACGCGGGCCTTTTCGAGGTCGGGGTCGAGAAGAGGGCGTTCGGGGGGCGGCGCGACAGAGATGCCGAGGGCCTTGGCACCACCGTGGCCGATGAGAGCGAGTTCGTGGGCCTGACTGAGTTCGCCGTCGACGACGATGCCGACTTCGACGTCGGTACGGTCTGCGTCGGCATACACCAGGAGCTTGACCGGCAGGACACGGCGGGCCGGGGCCTGGGAGATGCCTTTGACCTGGAGGACTTCGCGTTTGTTGTTGCCGTTCTCGCGGAGCAGAGCGGTGATTTCCGCTGCGGTGATGTCTCCGTCGTTGACGGGCCCGGACCTTGCGGCGGGCAGCATGATCATGCCGTTTTCCTCGGCCTGCCCGCGCGGGATGGTGGTGCGGCGGTCGTAGGGGGCTACCTTCCACAGCATTTGGTCGTAGACGAGCGGCTGGTTGACCCGCACGGGCGCTACGGCGGCGGCCTTCTGGGCAGTGAGGTGGCCCTTGTCTGTGAGCCGCAGGCCGGGAGCCCGGCCTGCGTCTGCGGGGGTGGGGCGGGCCCATTTGAGGTCGTCTGAGCCGAACAGCACGGCGACGGTCCGGTCGACCATGTTTTCGGGCAGGCCGAGTAGGCCGGCGATACCACGCGTGTTGCTCACGTTGTGGTCGACCAGCCGCAGTACGAATTCCTCCATAAGCGGGAGGTCCTTGCTGTCCTGGGCGAGGACCTCGGCGGTGATCCGGGCGACAGGCAGTGCGGCGTCGGCGATCTGGATGAGTTCGAGTCCGGGACGGGTGTTGTGGAAGCGGAGGGCCAGGAGGCTGTCGTCGCCGAAGGTGGGGCTAGAGGTAGGCATTGCGGATCTCGCAGTCTTCCGGGTGGCCGCTCATGTAGTCGAGGACGTCGCGCAGGGCGCCGGGCTTGCTGCGGCAAAAGCCAGCGTCGCCAACGATGATCAAGCCGTAGCGGGCGCGGGAGAGAGCGACGTTGATGCGGCGCCAGTAGGGCTGGCCAAGGAATCCGAAGCGACCGCTGATGTTGCTTCGGGTCACGGAGAACACGACGAGATCGCATTCTCGACCCTGTACCGCGTCGACGGAGAGCACTTCTGGAGCGATGTGCTTGAGTCTCAGGGAGGCTAGGCGTTTGGTGAGTTCTTCGACCTGGCGGCCGTAGGGGGCGATCAGCAGGACGTCGAGGCGCTTGCCGTCGGGAGTCTTGATCACCCCCTTGTCGATGGCCCGGTCGATGACTTCCAGGCGTCGCATCGCGAGTTGGCCCTCAAGGCGGTTTGAAACGCTGGTTTGTGCGGCGGACTGCTCGTCCTCGCGGCGGTTCGGCAGAGCGCTGGTGTCCAGCCACAGGACGGGTTTGTTGACCGTGCTGTAGCCGGGAAGGACATGGTCGTTGGGCGAGATTAGCTTGTTGTCGTAGAAGCAGCTGCTGATCATGTTGCCGATCGCCGGGGTCATCCGGTACTGCTCGCGCAGCAGGTGCTTGACGGGTGCCTTGGTGGAGTTGGCGAAGTACTGGAACAGGGTGGTCTTCACCAGCTCGGGGATGAGCTGGTGATCGGCCATGATCTTTTCATCGCGCAGCAGATCCTCATCGATGGGAGGCAGCTGGTTGGTGTCGCCGACCAGCACCCATCGCTTGGCCCTGGCCATTGGCACCAACGCCTCGGTCGCGGTCGCCTTGGACGCCTCGTCGAAGATGCACAGGTCGAATTCGAGATCCCGGGCCGCCGGGTGGCCGAGGAAGCCGAGCGCGGTGCCGCCGATGACGCGCCGGGTGCGCAGGAAGCCCGCGATCAGGTTCTGGTCGGTGCCGATTCGCTGCAGCCATTCGCCCTGGAGGCGCAGCAGGTGCATCAGTTCCCTGCCGGTCCCGGCCGGGCCGAGGAGCGCCTCGACCACGTCGCGGGCGTCTGCGGCGCTCATTTCCTCGCGGAGGGTGAGTTCGCCGTCGAGCATGGTCTGCACTTCGGCGAACAGCTCTGCCCGCTGTTCGAGGAGCTGTTCTCGACGGGCTCGGGTGGTGACGACTTCCTCGCCGAGCTCTCTGGCGGAGGTGGTGCGCTCAGGCACAGGCTGGTTCGCCAGCTCGTCGAGGCGGGCCGTCACATGGGCGAGGTCGGCGGCCACGGCGGCGAGTTCTTCCAGCACCAGGGCCGCTTTGAGGTGGCTGGGCTGCTGGCCGCTGTTGGCGGCCACGCTCTCCAGATGCCGTTCTGCGCGCGTCCGGACACCCTGGGTCCACTTCTTGACTTGCCGGTCGAGCAGCAGCGGCTGTGCGCTTTCAGCGACGCGTGGATCGTCGACGCGGCCGAGGCGGACGAGTTCGGTGATGCCTGCGTCTTCAAGGCGCTTGAGGGCATTGTCGATGGCGATGTGGGTCTGGCTGACGATGAGGATGCGGGCGGTGGGATGCCGGCTGAGGGTCTGCTCGACGATCTCAGCGATCACGGTCGTCTTGCCAGTGCCGGGTGGTCCCTCGACGAGCAGTAGGTCCTGGGTGCCCAGGGCGTGGGCGACGACGTCCCGTTTGCTCTGGTCGAGGTCGGCGCGGACCCAGGTGGTGACTTCGGTGGGCGGGCCGACCTCAAGGACTCCGGGGTTATCGATGATCTGCCGCAGGTCGAGATTTGCGGTCTGGCCGGCGGCGACCGCGGTAAGTGCGTCGCGCTGCCGGTTGATCGCGTTCTGGCTGGGTCCGAGGAAGGGGAGCAGTACCCCCCGGGCGGGCAGGACGGCCTGGGGACGCGTCATTCGCAGGACGACGGTGTCGTCAGTGCGGTTGGTGATCTCGCCACGGTCGATGGGCCGACTGTAGGGGTACTCCGCGACGGACCACTCTTCACCGATTTCGGCGGTAGTGTCGGGCGCGGCGAGATGGAAGACTCGGGTGCGGCCGCCGCCTTCCAGCCGTTCGTACTGGATCGGCTGCCGCCCGTTGGCCGCCGCTTCCTCACGGGCTTCCAGGACGCGGCGCCAGCCGTCGAACAGGTCGCCGAGCTGCTGGCGCTTACCCTCCTTGGCCTGTGTCTCGCGTGCGTCAAGTTCTTCGTTGAGGCTGTCCAGCAGCAGGTTGAGGCCGTCGTACGCCGGGTCCTCGCCCGGATCGTTGAACGTCCAGGTGAGGATGGGGCCGAGTTTGAGGGCGGACGCACGGCGCTTGGCCATCCATTCCTCTGCTCGTTCCTCGGCCGAAACGATGACGCATCGGTCGCTTTGATCCTCGTCGTTGACCAGGCGCAGGAACAGACTCTGGCCGAACACCCGCACCGTGCCGGTGTCGACTTCGTCGCTCTGCGCGTTGTAGCCGTAGTCGACATGAACCGTGCCGGAGATGTCCGCGAGCACCGTGTTCTTCACCGCATCCCAGTCGATCTCTTCTCCGGCCGGGGTGGTGCTCAAGCTTTCGGCCGCGCGACGGGTCATCTTCAGCCAGAGCGCGTTGCGTTGGCGAGCATCACGGTTTTCGCAGACCCGTTCGGCCTCCAGGAGCCGGTGTTCGAGGACGATAGCGTTGGCTGGCCGCTTCTTCGGGTCAAGGTCGATGCAGGTTCTGAGGACGTTGCGGATCTCGGTGTCGAGTTCCAGACCGTCGAGTACCGTCGCCAGATCGTGGTAGTCACGTGCCTGGCTGCGGGAGAGGACCTGAATGGCCAGGACCGCGTAGGCGTACACGTCACGGACGTACGGGACTGCCTCGCTCTGCTCGGGCGGCGAGTACAGAGCGGATCGGAAGTCCGCGACCGTCTCGTCGGTCACGGCTGCGGCCTTGGACAAGATCTTGGCGATCCCGAAGTCGGCGAGCTTGACCGTGCCGTCGCCGGTCAGCAGGACATTTCCCGGTTTCAGATCACGGTGCTCGATCTCCTTCTCGTGGGCATACGCGAGGGCGGAAGCCAACGGTCCGCCTATGCGTGTGAAGTAGGCCGGCCAGTCAAGGGGACGGCCATCTGCCATCTCGTCCTTGAGGCTGCGGTCAATCCACTCCAGGGCGATGAAGTACCGCTCCAGCCCTTGATCCCAGCCAGAGTCGAGCATCCGCACGATATGGGGGTGGTTCAGTGCCTTGAGCGCCGAGGTCTCCCGCTCCAGGAAGATCCGGGTGATCGCGTCGTCCTCCCGCTGCTTGAGCAGCTTCACGGCGACGTGGTCACCGCCAGCGCTCTTGATGTCCACGGCCTTGCGGACCTCGGACAACCCCCCCGGGCGGGCCTCCTGAGGGAGCAACAGAAACCGGCCGTTAATCGTCGTCCCCACCCACTGCTCCTTGCTCCCCCGACTGCCGCGCAGTCCACCCAAGCGGCCATCTTGCCAGCGGCTTTCCCATCGGATCAGCAGTTTGCCCAGGGCGATACGGACTTGGCGAGTAATGGTCCCTTCGGAGTGGCTCTGCGAGAGGACGCCCCCCTTGACCCAAGCAGCGAGGCGTGATCGGAGTCGGCCCCTCGACCACGGTAGAACGCGTTGGGTGCTTGAGTGATGCGTGAGCGGACGATGCAGCGGCGGCGGCGAGGGATCGGATCGAAGGTCACATCGAACCTGACCTGACGAGGTGGTTCCGGACACCGAAGAAGCGTCCGGAACCACCCATCAAGATCATGCCCCTTCTGGCTACCTTTTTTCTCCTGACCAAGCCCACAGACCTTGACCGAACAGATAGAAACACCCTCCGCGGCGACTGGTCTTAGGGCCTAGCGGACTGGATTGCCTCCTGCAGGTTGCTCACGGCCCGCTCAGCGTGCGCGCGGACGCTGTCCCAGGCAGCGGTGAAGTCGCGGACCGGGAAGCCCAGCCCAAGCGCGTGGTGGGCGGCGGCGAGTTCCGGCCGCGGCTTGGGGTGGACGGCGGAGTTGCGGATGACACGGATCTGGTCCAGGAGCTGCACGGCTTGGTGGACCGCGTTGCGGTCGAGCGCGGGTAGCTCGTCGGCGAGATGTTCCTCTAGTCGCAGCAGGCCCGAGCCTGGACTGCGGCCGGGCACTTTGAAGTCGCGCAGGATGTCGGTCAGGACGACCAGCCCGGAGTTGTAGGCCGCTTCGTCGTCGACGTCCAAGGCGAGGAGGCTGGATCGGTCCATGGGCGGCGGGACAACCAGGGCTTCGCCGAAGACCAGCTCGTAGGTGACGTCGAGGAAGTTCAGCGCGCGCAACAAGGAGCGCGGCTCGGTGAAGGACAGCGCCTCCGGCGGCGCAGGCGGCGACAGGTGGGCGGCGATATCGGCGAGGTAGTGGTCGAGGGTGTCGCAGTCGGCGGATGGCAGCGCGCCGATTCGGCCCGTGAGGGATGTCTTGTTGAAGCGCATGCCCGGCCACTCTCGGTCGGCGATCTGCGCCATGCGCTCCAGCAGGGGACTGGTGCCGTCGATCTCCTTCAGGACTTCGCCGAGGTTCACGTCGATATCGGGCAGGTCGAAGGGGCTGTCGAGGATCCTGTCCTGCTCCCGGGTCATCTGCTGCATATACGCCAGCAGGCCACGGGCAAGATCGCGGGCCATCTGATCATGCTGCAGGTGGTAGAGCCCCGCCATGGTCAGGTACACCGGCCCGTCGGACTGCGGGGTGAAGCCGTGCCCCCACCACCCGACGGCCCGGTAGCCGTTTGAGACCTGATCGTGGCCAATCACGGGGAAGCTGTAGAGGACCTTCGCGGCGTCGTGGCCGTGCTTTCGCATGCGGTAAGCGACGTGGAAAAAGTTCGGGAAGCGCTCGTGTTCGACGAACGTCGTCCACACGATGTCGAGGAGGAGCCGTTGCTCCTCGGTGAGCGGGTCTGTCAGGGCGGTCATGGCGTCTATCTCCAGGTGGGCAACGGACCAGGATAGAGGTGCCGCCAGCTGGGGCATATCGTGTTTCGGGTCCGTGGGCACCGGCCTTGCTCGGCGTGCCTGGGACGCCCGCACGACCGCCCTGCAGGGCGGCCCTCATCTTCATGCCGGGCCGGAAAGCTGCCGAGTGACACGTACTACGAGAAAAGGGTAGGTGTCGGCGGCCGTGCGTTGCGTCTAATAGAGGGCGTGACTGATCAGGCTTCTCCCGCGCTGTGGCGGTTCATCCAGGACGACGACCCCGACGCGTTCACGCTCATTGTGGAAACCGCGAACGGGCAGTACGTGCGGCGCATACGTCCAGCGCTACCGCTGCCGTCCGGCGTGGAGCATGGCCCGGGTGCCGAGGTGGCGGCACACACCGCTGCCGCCACCTGGGGTCTGCCCGATTTCGTCTTCCAGTCCGCCTACGTCAGCAAGGGCTCCGGTCGACGCGAGCTCGGCGACAGGCTGTTGCTCGCCGGAGGGCGTGGCGCGGTGATCCAGGTCAAGGCGCGCACGATCCAGCCCAAGGACGCGGACAGCGAGGTGGCCTGGATCCAGAAGGTGGCGACCAAGGCTGTACGTCAGGCCAAGGGCACCGTGCGTCAGTTGCGGATGCTGCCCGCAGACATGGCCAACGGCCGCGATCGCACGCTGTCTGTCGACGGCAATGCCTACGAGTGGATCGGGGTGTTCCTGCTGGATCACGAGCAAGTACCCGAGGGCACGATCTGCTCGCTGGAGCCGATCGGTATCCCCACGATCGCCCTGACACGGAGGGACTGGGACTTCCTCTTCGACCAGCTGCGCTCTACCACCGCTGTCCTCGACTACCTCTTCCGCGCCGCCGTCGAGCCTCCTGTAGCCCTGGGCGAAGAGCCCGTGCGGTACTACGAGTTCGCCGCGGCCGACGCCGAGGCACCCCCCGGCCCCCTCAACCCAGATGTCGCCGGACTCGGCGGGAGCCACTTCTCCACCCCCTTGCTCCCGCAGGCTCCGGTGGGGTCAGATCATGCTCACCGGGTTATGCGAATCATCATGGAGGACGTCGCCACCAGCGCCATCCGCTCACAGATGAGTGAGCCCAACCAGCAGCTCCTCCTCTCCGACCTGGACAAGCTGCCGGTCGGAGCGCGCGCTGAGTGGGGACAACTGCTGCTGGACATGCTGGCCGACGTGCGTGAGGTGCCCGCTGACGAATCCAAGTGGCGCTGGCGCCGTTCCATCGACCCGTCCGGCACCCGCCAGCTCATCTTCGGATGTGCCACGCGCTTCGGTCCCGAGGTGGAAGCCGCCTTCCAGTCGTACGTACTGCTGCGCCACCACCAACTCCACCAGCAGACCGGCCTGGCCGAACAGAGCTCCACCCTCGGCGTGCTGCTTACCCCGCGCACCGATGGCAGCCGGCCATGGGACACCACCTTGCTGCGCACCGAGGGCGACAATGAACTGAGCTCCGAGGAAGTGGAGCGATACACCGAGCTCTGGAATCCCCAGCCCGCCGAAGCTTCCTGAGCGCGGTCTTCGCCGTTTAGCTGATGGCAAGGATGCGGTGCTCGATGATCACGAAGTCCCGCTAACGGTCGTGATGGTGCCTGATGCGTTCGCGCGTGTTGATGACCGGGGAAGTCGCCGCGCTCGTGCAGCGCGAGGTTGCCGGCGGCGCCGTACATGGAGAACTCGACAACACCGGTGTTCCGCAGTGGTCGGAGACCGTGGTGGCGGCGACCTCGCCGAGCTGCCGCGCGTTGGGCTGCAGGAGCCAGTTCCTGGTGTCCGTGTACAGACCACGGGTGACTCCCGCGTGGTCTTCGACGAGTTGAGGGAGATGGGTATGCGCTCATCTCCTGCGGCAGAACGAGGCTGATCAGTCGTTACGCATCGGCGGACTTGCGATTGAGTTCCGCACGGTGCGAACGAATACCGCCCTATTCTCTTCGGTCACCTGAATGTTGCGTTTAAAGCCCTCCAGGAAGCGCGCTCCTTCGTTGTTTATTTCGTCCCCTAGTTCCCCGAATGCGGTCATCCTGCTGAGCCACTCTTCCCCCTCTCCCATGGAGTGCTCCGCATTTTCAAGAATCCGCTCCAGATCCTCTATGGAATAGCGTTCCTGCAAGGTCTCTAGGTCGCCAGCGTGGGCGAGTACCTGATTCAGCTGCTCAAATTTGAGATCTGGCGAGAGTTCGCGGATATGTCTTTCCTGCTCCCGTAGGCGTGCGATAGCTGCCTCGATGTATTGGCCGAACTTTTCTTCTCTCTCGATATTCTCCATGGTTGCGTCAGAGATCGCCTGAGAGGCTTGAGCGACTTCTTCAGGGCCAAGAATAGATATGCGACGCGCACGTTCCAGCATGCGAGTGGCAGCTTGATGCAGTTCTGTACGATAGGACCTATGTTGGCCCTCCTCTGCTGGACGGGCCAGCTCCTTTCGCCTGCGGGTGCACTCGTCCCAAGCGTCGAGGAATCCCTCGCAGGCGGAAAGACGTTGTTGCCGTAGCCAATGGGCGTGTTCGTTCGCAGCCTGGTCGTGTGCCTGTCCACGCACAGCATCAGCGCTCTTGTCTGCTCCGGCCTTGGTGGCCCATGCCGTGAAAGCAGCTCCCAGTATCGAGCCGAGAAGCCCGCAACCTGCCGCTATCAGTGCGACGACTCCCTCATCCACAAGAGGCCATGATGCACGAGGAGTTGGTGCCGTAGTAGTGGACAGCGAAGTTTACGAGCCGAACAGTGCCTGGGTCGCGCCGAGCAGCGAGGTCAGCCTGCTGAGGGCGCACAACAGAACTTTGCAGTGGGGCAGTTGGGGGGTGCGAGGTAGGGCATACAGGAGGAGATGCGACCTGTAGCGACGCATTGGGAACGGTGGCCCCTGTCTTGGTATAGATGCGGTCGGCACCTACGACGGTGAGCAGTAGCCGGCCGACAAGTCCGCGATCCCACGTGAAGTGCAGGAGCATGCTGCCGTCTGGCAGATCGCCCGGGCGCCCACAGGGCAGCCGGTTACTGGGCTGTGAAGACACCCTTGCTCGGTATGACGAGGGGACCTGCTCTGGTCCCCGGGCACTCTACATACGTGGGGCATCCGCCCGTTTGCGTCGAGCTCTCAGCTTTCGGCGCTTGGCCGACGCCGGGGGAAAGCATCTCCGATCGGCCAATCCTCAGACAGACCAAGAGACGTGCGGATGGGGCGAGCCGCTGACTGACGTTCGACGTGAATATCAACCAATTGCACTGTTTCCCAGGTGGGGAGAACGGGGGCCGGGAGCGAGTCAGGTGCGGGGCTTTGCCAGAGGACTGGGGCCTTCTTCGCCCATGTCCAAGGTGCCGGATTGTCGACGGTCAGTACGCCGCTGACCCGGCTATGGGTCTGATCTTGCGCAGCAGTCCAGTAGCCGTCGGCATTGCGACCGAAGGTCGATCCGGTGTGGTGGGCGTACTCGACCGAGGTCCCGTACAACGCGCTTTCGGTGTCCTCATCCTCGGGAAAGACCGCTGAATTGCCAACCGCCACGATGAATGGCAGCCCCAATTCGCCGTACTTCCTGCCCTTCTTTCTCACGGCTTTGAGTACCCGATCTGAGTCATCGGCGACCCACACCGAGGGATGGAAGCCGATTGTCCTGCTCGTCGGATCGCCTCGCCTGCCGGGGCTGCGGGGGATCGCCTCGAAGCTGAGGCGCCAACCTGCCTCCTGCCAGGTATGCCTGGGTAGCGGCACCTTCTGCTCATACTCGGCAGTGACCTGGTCGGGGTCCAAGCTTGCCAGCCATCGTGTCAACTCGTTCTTCAACCGCCGTTGCTGCGGTGTGGTCGAGCCAACGCTGTCAACCTTGTACGCCACGTAGAAGTTTGGGCTCGGAACGCGGTCAATCACGTCCACCACCTGAGGCGGGAGCGAGCGGCTCCCGGTTGCGTCCAGATTCTCGGCCGTCCAGATCGCCTCGACAACGAATTGCTGGTCGCCACGGGTGACCAGGAAGTCTGGGTACTTTCCCCCTGTGCCTATTTGCTGCTCGATCTCCACGGTGCAACCGGATCCGCGCAGCATCTCGTGCACGTACAGCTCCCACAGCGCGGAGAAGACGTTCGCGTCGGAATTGCGATCGCGTAGCCGACTGCGCAGGCCGGGCTGAGCATCGGGGGGCAGGTGTGACCACCACTCGTTGATCACATCTCGAACCTGGTCCCAGAACGGACCGGCGATCCGTTCGAAGAATTCGGCATCCGACTCCGATGCTCGCTTCGGTGTCACATCTGTCCGATGTCGGCTTATGTACACGCCCATGACGAACGATCATAGATTGCTCCGTGCGCTGCTCCCACGGGTTTTCTGGAGCGTCCCGGCGACGCTTGGGTTGAGTCCGAGCTGTCGCCGTCGTCCGCACGCCCTTGATGATCGTGCGCCGTCACTCGCTGCCGACGGAGACGCGGAGCAAATGATCAGCAGTGCCCGTTCAGAACTGACCAGCACCTGCGGCTGTTCCGAAACGGAACGCCGCGCCCTTTCGTCACCAGGCCGGCCGCAGAGATTCAGCTCGGCGGTGACAGCGGTCTCGGCTGCTGAGCGCCCTGGGACTGGCGCCGTCCGCCCGCCGCCCAGGCGGTGCGAGGGCAGAGGTCAGCCCTGGTCTTCCTCCTGATCGTCCCGCAAGGCGTCGCGCACGGAGCGCCAGGCGCGGATTGCGTTACCGATGTCCATCAACAGCCCTCGAAGTTGGCGAATGAGAACCCGCGCAGCACAAATGGCAGTAGCTACTTCGAATTCCACCGCGAGCCCGCTCATCGGCTGCTCCCCACCTCGGGCACCAGCCTCTCCGTCTCACACCGCGAAGTCTGTACCCCGCTGGGTACATTTCGTGATCACCCTCGGCTTCACCCGCACGATTGGACGGACACGCGGCTGAACTCAACGAGCCGAGCCACTTTGAGGCACCACGTACAACACTTGCCGCCGTGAGGGCGCGGGTCAGCATCAGAGTTGATGCCTTTGCTGATCTTGAAGATCTACGCCACGGGAACGTGGCTGAGCCGATACACCCAGGCTGCCCGTCGAACGGGCTGGCGTCTGTAGGGTCGAGCCCACTTTTTTCGATCTTGGATGGATCCGCAAGCGTGGCCCGCCCAGAGTGTTCCGTGCAGTTCATGCGGGGTGCCCTGCGTGAGCGATCCGTGAGCGGACGGTGTGGCACGACCCATCGGTAGGTGGATCGCCGCTTACGGCGCATGCGCTCTGACCTGGTGGTTCCGGACACCGAAGAACCGTCCGGAACCACCCAGCAAGCTTTGGCCACGACATTTAATCCATTGGTTGGGGGATCGAGTCCCACAGGGCCTACCGGTGGCGGGGAGGTAAACGCCTTCTGACCTGCTACGCAGCGCCTGAGCCAGCTCCGGTTGGCTCAGGCGCTGCGTCGTTTCGAGCCAGCGCGAGAGCGGATGTGGCCTGCGGATCGGTGCCGCTTGGGCGGACGAATCAGCAGCTGCCGGACGCGACCGGGGGATCAGCTTGGCTGCCTTCTCGGCGGCTCACGGTCCAGCTCAGGGAGCGGGCTCGTGAACGTGTCCGAGGTCAGCATGATGGTGGAGTGCCGAAGCGTCTCCTTCACCGGCGTACGGTCTCGATCAGGGCCGGCATGCGCAACTTGGCGCGCAGGGACGCGACATGCACCTCCAGGTTGCGTCCAGTCCCCTCCCAACTGGTGCGCCACACCTCGCGGATGATCTGCGTGCACGCGCGTGTGTGTCAACGCAGTCACGCTGATAAACGAGGGCGACGTCAAGTGGGTTCCGGCTGCTCATGGCTTCCGTCATCCAGCCGATGCGTGCCTTCCAGCAACTGCCACGACGCGTGTGCGATTGCTATCGGATCGTGATGCTCAGATTCCCCTCAGATGTAATGACGCAGGTCGGAGGGGGTGTCTACCTTCTTCCTCAAGAAAGGCTCAACAGGAAGGGCTCAGCACGCCCAGGCCAGCTGGGGGCGTGACGAACTGCCTTCAGCGACGCGGGGCGCTTCCCCGTCCGGCCGAAGGGGGGTCGGCTCTCATGCCGTCCCGTCGATCCGGGAAAGACCGCCAGCCGAAAGCGAAGGGGAAGTGGAGGAGTCGCTTCAAGAGGGACATCCCACTCCGCTTCAGGCCAGACACCGTGTCCGCGGCCTGCGAGGTTCTGCTGGTCGTCGCGTACTTCTACGACCGGTGGAAGTGACCCTAAGGGCCGCGGCCTCAGCTGAAAGCTGAGGCCGCACCATCAAGGCCAGAGCCTTCGCCCCGAAGAAGCCCACGGCTCGCACCCGGAGGGACGGGCGGGGCTCTGGCAGCCGCCTGGCCAGCATCAATTCGATGTCGCCTATGACAGTCGCCGCGACCCTACCTGACCCGTCGCGCGGAGCGTAACTGCTGATGGCTGCGAGGGGCGTTGAGCCTTCGCCCAGGATGGCGTTCCGCAGGCACGGGGCGGCATCCTCCTCCAGCTCCATCAACTGGCACGAGCGCGAGACAGCCGAAAGGTCATATGTGCGGGTCAGCGACACACGGTCACCCAACGCGGCAAATCGCAGCGCTCCCTGGTCTCTTCCGGGACATCCGACCAGCAGGATCCAGCAACTCTGCGCGCAGCGTCGCCGGCCCTCGGTTCAGCATCGATATTCGCTATCCCGACAAGACCTGACCTGCCCAACAGGCCACCTGACACCCCATCAGAACGAGCGTCAAATGAGCGTCACGAGCGTCATTTCAGCGTCAAGATATCGCCCGTAACGCCCACACCGCACATAATGCGCACGCACAAAACCGCAGGTCAGGAGCCCTTCGCGGCCGGTTCGAGGATGGCGACACACTCCACGTGGTGCGTCATCGGAAACAGATCGAACGCCCGAAGCATCCGCACCCGATACCCACCGTCCCGGAAGTACCCCAGATCCCGAGCCAGCGCAGCGGGATCGCAGGCGACGTAGGCGATGCGGCGGGCGCCGAGGGAGGAGAGGTGTTCGACCGTCTTGCGGCCGGCGCCGGCGCGGGGCGGGTCGAGGACGATGAGGTCGACCTCGGTGATGCCGGTGCGCGGGAGGACGGACTCGACCTTGCCCTGTTCGATGCGGACGCGCGGGAAGTCGGCCAGGTTGTGACGGGCGTCCTCGACCGCCCGCTTGCCCGACTCGATGCCGAGGACCGCGCCCTTCTCGCCGAGGCGGTCGGCGAGGGCGCCGGCGAAGAGGCCCACGCCGCAGTAGAGGTCCAGGGCCATCTCGCCCTTGCGGGGCAGCAGGCCCTGCATGACCGCCTTCACCAGGGTGTCAGCCGACTGCGGGTGGACCTGCCAGAAGCCGCCGCTGCCGACGCGGTAGGTGCGGCCGTCGGCGCGCTCGCGGACGAACGCGCGGCCGTGGACACGGTGGATGCCGCCGTCCTTCTCGTCGACGCGCATGACGGAGACGGGCCTGTCCAGCTCGACGAGGGGCAGCCGGGCACCGGGCCGTGGCTCCAGGATCACCATGCGGTCCTGGGATCCCGTCGCGGCGATCGCCTCGACGGACGCCATGCCGGCCCAGTCCCGGTCCTCGATGCCGAGTTCGCTGACACCGGGCGCGGCGATCATGCAGTGATCGATCGGTTCGACCTCGTGCGAGCGGTGGCGGCGCAGTCCGGCGTTGCCGTCGGCGTCCACCGCGTACTGCACCCGCGTCCGCCACTGCGGGACCTGACCCGCCGGGAGCTTGTCGCCCTCGGCCGGCATGACGGTGCCGTCCCAGCCCGCCTCCTCCGGGGTGAGGCCCGCGAGCCGTCGGAGCTGCTCGGCGATCACCTCGCCCTTCAGCCGCCGCTGGGCGCCCGGCTTGGCGTGCTGCCAGTCGCAGCCGCCGCAGCGGCCGGGGCCGGCGAAGGGGCAGGGGGCCTCGACGCGGTCCTTGGAGGCGTCCAGGATCTCGACGGCGTCCGCCCGCAGGAAGCGTGCGCCCTCCTCGCCCTCGGTCACCCGGGCCACCACCCGCTCGCCGGGCAGCGCGTGCCGGACGAACAGCACCTGGCCCTCGGAGGTACGGGCGATGCAGTGGCCGCCGTGGGCGACGGGGCCGATCTCGACCTCGTACTCCTCGCCCACCAGAGACTTGGTCGGTTCTGCCTGCATGGTGGGGTGACTCCAGATCGGGAGGGGACTGCGGGGACGGTGCGGGACTGGGCTGCGGGAAAGAGAGAGGCCGCAGGCCGGTGGGGCTGACAACAGCCCACCAGTCTACGGCCTTCCCCGGACGGCTCGGTCCTCGGCGCCTGAGTCCTACGCGACGCAGTCCTCGGCGCCTCAGCCCCGCACGCCTCAGTCCTTGCCCGCCGCCTCCTTGGGCCGCTCCGCCGCCGGACCGCGCCGCACCGCACCCGGCGCGCTCCACTCCTGCCGCTTGCGGGCGCGCAGCTTGGCCGCCTCGGAAGAGGCCAGCTGGTAGGGGACGGAGGTCACCATCACGCCGGGAGTGAAGAGCAGGCGGCCCTTCAGGCGCAGGGCGCTCTGGTTGTGCAGCAGGTGCTCGTACCAGTGGCCGACCACGTACTCGGGGATGATCACGGAGACCGCGTCGCGCGGGGACTCCTTGCGCAGGCCCTTGACGTACTCGATGATCGGCCGCGTGATCTCGCGGTACGGCGAGTCGAGGACCTTCAGCGGTACGTCGATGCCGCGCCGCTCCCACTCCTCCTGCAGCACCTTGGTCTCCGCCGGGTCGACGTTGACGGTGAGCGCCTCCAGGGTGTCCGAGCGCATCAGCTTGGCGTAGGCCATGGCGCGCAGGGTGGGGCGGTGGATCTTGGAGATGAGGACGACCGAGTGGACGCGGGAGGGGCGGACACTGTCGTCGGTCGGGCCCTCGGGGGCCGCGATCTCGTCGGCGACGCGGTCGTAGTGCTTCCGGATCGCGGTCATCGTCGCGTAGAAGATGCACATGCCCAGCAGGGCCACCCAGGCGCCGTGCGTGAACTTCGTGACGAGGACGACGACCAGCACCAGGCCGGTGAAGAAGGCGCCGAACGCGTTGATCGCGCGGGAGCGGACCATGTGGCGGCGCTTGGCCGGGTCCCGCTCCGTCGCCAGGTGGCGGTTCCAGTGCTTGACCATGCCGGTCTGGCTGAGCGTGAAGGACACGAACACGCCGACGATGTACAGCTGGATCAGGCGGGTGGAGTCGGCGCCGTAGATGACCGTCAGCAGGGCCGCCGTGCCGGCGAGCAGCACGATGCCGTTGGAGAAGGCGAGGCGGTCACCGCGGGTGTGCAGCTGGCGCGGCAGGTAGCGGTCCTGGGCGAGGATCGAGCCGAGCAGCGGGAAGCCGTTGTACGCCGTGTTCGCGGCCAGGAACAGCACCAGGGCGGTGGCCGCCGCGAGCACGATGAACAGGAGGCTGCCCTTGCCGAACACCGCCTCGGCGACCTGGGAGATCACCGGGTTCTGGACGTAGCCGGAGCCGAGCGCGATGCCGTTGTGGATCAGGTCGGTGGCCGGGTTCTCGGCCATGCGGACCTTGGTCACCATGGCGAGGGCGATGATGCCGCAGAACATGGTCACGGCCAGCAGGCCCATGGCCGCCAGCGTGGTCGCGGCGTTCTTGGACTTGGGCTTGCGGAAGGCCGGGACGCCGTTGGAGATCGCCTCCACGCCGGTGAGCGCGGCACAGCCGGAGGAGAAGGCGCGCAGCAGCAGGAAGACCAGGGCGAAGCCCGCGAGGCCCTGGTGCTCGGCCTTGATGTGGTAGTCGGCCGTGGGCGCCCGCATGGTGTCGCCGAGGACCAGGCCCCGGAACGCGCCCCACGCGATCATGATGAAGACGCCGCCGACGAACACGTACGTCGGGATCGCGAAGAGCTTGCCCGACTCCTTCACGCCACGCAGGTTCATCAGCGTCAGCAGGACGATCACGGCGACGGCGCAGAGCACCTTGTGCTGCACCACGAAGGGGATCGCGGAGCCGAGGTTCTCGATGCCGGAGGCGATGGAGACGGCGACGGTCAGAACGTAGTCGACGAGGAGCGCGCTCGCGACGGTGAGGCCGGCCTTGGGGCCGAGGTTGGTGGTGGCGACCTCGTAGTCGCCACCGCCGCTCGGGTAGGCGTGGACGTTCTGCCGGTAGGAGGCGACGACCGTGAACATCAGCACGACGACCGCGACCGCGATCCAGGGGCTGAAGTGGTAGGCCGACACGCCCGCGATGGACAGGACCAGCAGGACCTCCCCCGGCGCATAGGCGACGGAGGACAGCGGGTCGGAGGCGAAGACGGGGAGTGCGATGCGCTTCGGCAGGAGCGTTTCGCCCAGCCGGTCACTGCGCAGTGCGCGCCCGATCAGGATCCGTTTGGGCACGTCGGTCAGTTTGGACACGACAGAGGATGGTAGGCCTTCGAACTGGCAGCCGCCCACCCGGCATCCCGGTTCTGCCTCATGAGTGAAATCGCGGGCGCACGGAACTGCGGATTCCGTGGTCCGCGCGCCCTCCGTGTCTAGATGGCAGACCCCGCCAGTCATCGCACCTCGGAGGTCCCATGCCCGCGCCCGCAGAGCTGATCGGGGCCACGGTCGCCCTGGTCGGCCTCGGAATCCTGACCCTGTTCAGCGTGCGCAGCATCACTCGCCGGTCGGCGCCGTCGGGCACGCGCCGGTGAGCGGTGCCCCGTGATCGCCACCGGGCGATCACAGCAGGTGAGCACAGGAAACCCTGACACAGGGGTGCCCGCCCCGAACCGCTCGTGTGTAGCTTTGGGCGTCGGTCTGAGACCCTGATGCTGAGCAGTAACTTTTGGACACCGGAAGGACGGTCGTGCACATCGTCATCATGGGCTGCGGAAGAGTGGGTTCCGCTCTTGCCCAGACCCTGGAGCAACAGGGACACACGGTCGCCGTGATCGACCAGGACCCCACCGCCTTCCGTCGGCTGGGCCCCGGATTCGGTGGCCGCCGGGTCACCGGGGTCGGCTTCGACCAGGACACCCTGCGCGAGGCGGGCATCGAGGAGGCCGGCGCCTTCGCCGCCGTCTCCAGCGGCGACAACTCCAACATCATCTCCGCGCGCGTGGCCCGCGAGATGTTCGGCGTGGAGAACGTGGCCGCCCGTATCTACGACCCCCGCCGTGCCGAGGTCTACCAGCGCCTGGGCATCCCCACCGTGGCCACGGTCCGCTGGACGGCCGACCAGATGCTGCGCCGCCTGCTGCCCTCGGGTGCCGAGCCGCTGTGGCGCGACCCCACCGGTGGCGTCCAGCTCGCCGAGGTGCACGCCTCCCCGAAGTGGGTCGGCCACAAGATCAGCAAGCTGCAGGAGGAGACGGGCGTCCGCGTGGCGTTCCTGACCCGCCTGGGCGAGGCCATCCTGCCCACCTCGCAGACGGTGCTGCAGGAGGGCGACCTCGTTCATGTGATGATGCGGACGGACGACGTCGACAAGGTCGAGGCGGCGTTCGCCGGAGGCCCGGAAGAGGAGGGCGGTCACTGATGAGGGTCGCCATTGCCGGAGCCGGCGCCGTCGGCCGCTCGATCGCGGGCGAGCTGCTGGAGAACGGCCACGAGATCCTGCTCATCGACAAGGCCCCGACCGCCATCTCGGTGGAGCGGGTGCCGCAGGCGGAGTGGCTGCTGGCCGACGCCTGTGAGATCACGTCCCTGGACGAGGCGGCGCTGCAGCGCTGCAACGTGGTGATCGCCGCGACCGGTGACGACAAGGTCAACCTGGTCGTCTCGCTGCTCGCGAAGACGGAGTACGGCGTTCCGCGCGTCGTCGCCCGGGTGAACAACCCCAAGAACGAGTGGCTGTTCAACGAGTCCTGGGGCGTCGACGTGGCCGTGTCCACGCCGCGTCTGATGTCCGCCCTGGTCGAGGAGGCGGTGAGCGTCGGCGACCTGGTCCGCCTGCTCCGCTTCAGCCACGGCGACGCCAACCTCGTCGAGCTGACCCTTCCGGAGGAGTCGGCCCTGGCCGGCACCCAGGTCGGCGACGTGGAGTGGCCGCAGGACACCACGCTGGTCACGATCATCCGCGGCACCCGCGTTCTGACCCCGTCCAAGGAGGACTCCCTGGAGCCGGGCGACGAACTCCTCTTCGTGGCCGCGCAGGCCCGGGAGGAGCAGCTGGAGGACCTGCTGTCGGTGCGACGCGAGAGCTGAACCCATGAGAAAGGGCGCCCTGGAAACCCTAGGGCGCCCTTTCACTTTTGAACTACCGAGTCGGGATGGGGGTCCCCCCGCGCGAGCGCAGCCGAGCGTGGGGGAGGGTGGGCATAGGCCCGGGGGTCTGGGGGCGGAGCCCCCAGGGACGGTCACCCCTGCCGACGGTGCCGACCCGCCGCCTCCGCAGCTGCCGCCTTCTTCTCCTCGGCCGCCTTCTCCTCCGCCTCCATCTCCGCGAACACGTCGATCGGCGCGGGCGCCTTCGCCAGGAAGACCCAGGTGAGCCAGACCGCCAGCAGGAACGGCGGGATCTTCAGGGCGACCAGCACCCAGCCGAGCTGGGCGGTGTTGGCCCACCAGTACAGCGGGAAGAGGATCGCGCACTTGGCGAGCAGGATCAGACCCCAGGCCCAACTGGCCTTCGCATAGGCCTTCTTGCGGCCGGGGTTGCGGGTGCGCCAGGAGAGGTTCTCCTTGAAGACCGGGCCGAGGATGAGACCGATCAGAGGGACACCGGCGAGGGTCGTGATGATGTAGGCCAGCGCCAGGCCCAGCGTGTAGAGCATGCCGGGGAGGTAGAAGTCCTTGGCATTGCCCGTGAACATCGCGAACAGGACGCCGAAGGCCACGCCGAAGACACCGCTGAAGGCGTGCTTGACGGTGTCCTTGCGCACCAGCCGGACCACGACCAGCACCAGGGACACCGCCAGCGCGGCGATCGCCGAGATGTGCAGGTCCTTGTTGACCGTGAAGATCGCGACGAAGAGAAGGCCGGGCAGGACCGTCTCGACCATGCCTCGGACACCGCCGAACGCCTCGAACAGCGCGGCCTCGGTGACCGCGCGGGCGTCGTCCGACTGAGTCTTTTCGGTGTCTTCGGTCGGCTTGTCGAGGGACGTCACCGGCTACTCCCGTCCGAGGGGTCGCAGTTCGTATTTCGGATTGAACAGCACCCGGCGGCCCCGGCTCATCGAGATCCGGCCCGATGCGATCAGCTTGCGCCCCGGTTCTATGCCCACGATGGAGCGCCTGCCGAGCCACACCACGTCCAGCGCGGCCGAGCCGTCGAACAGCTCGGCCTCCAGGGCCGGCACTCCGGCGCGCGGGCGCAGGGTGACCGTGCGCAAGGTACCAGTTACGGTGACGATCTGCCGGTCCAGGCAGTCACCGATCCGGGTACATCCCGCGGTCTCGGCGTCTTCCCGCAGCTCCTCGGACTCCAGGTCCTCCTGCGAGGTGGAGAGCCGGTCGAGCATGCGCCGGAACCGGCCGGCCGGCTTTTCGGAACGAGGAACAGCAGTCATATCTGAAGCGTACCGGGGCCCACCGACGGCGCCGTAGTGCAGCTCACTTCTCGAACCGGTACCCCATCCCGGGCTCCGTGATGAAGTGCTTCGGGTGCGACGGATCCGCCTCGAGCTTCCGCCGCAGCTGGGCCATGTACACCCGCAGGTAGTTGGTCTCCGTCCCGTACGACGGCCCCCACACCTCCTGCAGCAGCTGCTTCTGGCTGACCAGGCGGCCGGTGTTGCGGACCAGCACCTCCAGCAGGTGCCACTCGGTGGGGGTGAGCCGGACGTCCTTGCCGGAGCGGTTGACCTTCTTGGCGGCCAGGTCGACGGTGAAGCCCTCGGTCTCCACGGTCGTCACGTCGTCCTCGCCCGGCCCGACCGGCTCGGCCCGGCGTACCGCGGCCCGCAGCCGGGCCAGCAGCTCGTCCATGCCGAAGGGCTTGGTGACGTAGTCGTCGGCGCCCGCGTCCAGTGCCTCGACCTTCTCGTCGGAGGAGTGACGGGCGGACAGCACCAGGATCGGCACCCGGGTCCAGCCGCGCAGCCCCTTGATCACCTCGACGCCGTCCATGTCCGGCAGGCCCAGGTCGAGGACGACCACGTCGGGGTGGCGGGAGGCGGCGAGTTCGAGGGCGGTCCTGCCGTCGGCGGCCGCGTCCACCTCGTACTTGCGCGCCTTGAGGTTGATCACGAGGGCGCGCACGATCTGCGGCTCGTCGTCGACCACGAGCACCCTCGTGGAGGTCTGGGGGGTCCCCCCAGTGGTGCTCACCATAGGGTCTGCCTTTCTGGTTCTGTGCCGGCCTCCGCGAGGGGGAGGGGCTCGGGACGCGATCCTGCCGCGCGCAGGCTGAGCACCATGGTGAGCCCGCCACCCGGCGTGTCCTCGGCGTTCAGGGTGCCGCCGATCGCCTCGGCGAAGCCGCGGGCCACCGCGAGGCCGAGGCCGACCCCGGCGCCGCGCGGGGCGTCGCCATACCGCTGGAAGGGCTCGAAGATACGATCCTTCGCCTCGTCCGGCACCCCGGGCCCGCGGTCCACGACGCGCACCTCGACGCGGTCGACCAGGGCGCTGGCGGACACCAGGACGCGCTGTCCGGGCGGGCTGTACTTGACCGCGTTCTCCACCAGGTTGGCCACCGACCGCTCCAGCAGGCCGGGGTCGACGGCGACCATGGGCAGCGTCTCGGGGACGTCCAGGTCGACGCTGTCCTCGGGCACACCACCCAGGGCCATCGGGACCACCTCGTCCACGTCGATCTCGCGGATGAGCGGGGTGACGGTGCCGGTCTGCAGCCGGGACATGTCGAGCAGGTTGCCCACCAGGTGATCGAGCCGGTCGGCGCCCTCCTCGATGCCCTCCAGCAGCTCCGCCTGGTCCTCCTCGGACCAGGCCACGTCGTCGGAGCGCAGCGAGGAGACGGCGGCCTTGATCGCGGCGAGCGGGGTGCGCAGGTCGTGGCTGACGGCGGCCAGCAGGGCGGTGCGGATGCGGTTGCCCTCGGCGAGCGTCCGGGCCTGGTCGGCCTCCTCCTGGAGGCGCCGGCGGTCCAGTACGACGGCGGCCTGCGCGGCGAAGGCGGCGAGCACCCGGCGGTCCTCGGCGGGCAGTACCCGGCCGGTCAGCGCGAGCGCCATGTGGTCGCCTATCGGCATGTCGACGTCGGCGTCCTCGGGCCGCTCCAGGGACGGCCCGAATCCGGCGCGGCCCGCGCAGGTCCACGGCTCGACGTCGCTCGCCCGTTCCAGCAGGGCGGCCGACTCCATGGCGAAGGTCTCCCGGACCCGCTCCAGCAGCTCCTCCAGGCCGGTCTCGCCGCGCAGCACGTTGCCGGCGAGGAAGGAGAGGATCTCGGACTCGGCGCGCAGCCGGGCCGCCTGATGGGTGCGGCGAGCCGCCAGATCGACCACCGACGCGACCGACACGGCGACCCCGAAGAAGATCGCGATGGCGACGATGTTCCTGGGGTCGGCGATGGTCAGCCGGTGCAGGGGCGGGGTGTAGAAGTAGTTCAGCAGCAGGGAGCCGAAGGCCGCCGAGGCCAGGGCGGGCAGCAGACCGCCGACCAGGGCCGCGGCGACGGTGACGGCCAGGAACAGCAGCATGTCGTTGGCCAGGCCGAGGTCGACGGTGTTCAGCAGTACCGCGAGGATCGCCGGGCCGGCCAGACCCACCAGCCAGCCCCAGATGATCCGGGCCCGGCCGAGCCGCGCACCCCTGGCCACGGGCAGTCCGCGGCCCTTGGCGACCTCCTCGTGGGTGACGATGTGGACGTCGAGGTCGGGGCCGGACTCCCGGGCGACCGTGGCGCCGACGCCGGGCCCGAAGACGTACTGCCAGGCCTTGCGGCGCGAGGAGCCGAGCACGATCTGGGTGGCGTTGACGCCGCGCGCGAAGTCCAGCAGCGCGGCCGGTATGTCGTCGCCGACCACATGGTGGAAGGTGCCGCCGAGGTCCTCCACGAGGGTGCGCTGGACGGCCAGCTCCTTCGGGGAGGCCGAGGTCAGCCCGTCGCTGCGGGCTATGTAGACCGCCATCACCTCTCCGCCGGCGCCCTTCTCGGCGAGCCGCGCGGCGCGCCGGATCAGGGTGCGTCCCTCGGGGCCGCCGGTCAGACCGACCACGATCCGCTCGCGCGAACCCCAGATCGTCGACACCTGGTGCTCGGTGCGGTACTCGTTCAGGTACTCGTCGACCCGGTCGGCCACCCACAGCAGCGCCAGTTCGCGCAGGGCGGTCAGGTTGCCGGGCCGGAAGTAGTTCGACAGGGCCGCGTCGACCTTGTCCGGCTTGTAGATGTTGCCGTGCGCCATACGCCGGCGCAGTGCCTCCGGTGACATGTCGACCAGCTCGATCTGGTCGGCCCGCCGCACGACCTCGTCGGGCACCGTCTCCCGCTGCCGCACCCCGGTGATCGACTCCACCACGTCACCCAGCGACTCCAGGTGCTGGATGTTGACGGTCGAGATCACGTCGATCCCGGCCGCCAGCAGCTCCTCGACGTCCTGCCAGCGCTTGGTGTTCCGGGAGCCGGGGACGTTGGTGTGCGCCAGCTCGTCGACGAGGGCCACCTGGGGACGGCGGGCGAGGACCGCGTCGACGTCCATCTCGGTGAAGGCGCTGTCCCGGTACTCGATCTCCTTGCGCGGTATCTGCTCCAGGCCGTGCAGCATCACCTCGGTGCGCGGCCGGCCGTAGTGCTCGACGTAGGCGACGACGCAGTCGGTGCCCCGCTCCACCCGGCGGTGCGCCTCGGACAGCATGGCGTAGGTCTTACCGACGCCCGGTGCCGCGCCGAGGTAGATCCGAAGCTTGCCGCGTGCCATGGCCCCATTGTCTTCCGGTGACTGTTGCGTACGCAGCGTCGACCTTACGGCCAGCGATGCGGACAAAAGGGACGATGGCCCGGTCAGCGGGGGTCTTTGACGCAACTCTGACGGCCGGACGGCCTCAGTGCTGCACGATCTCCCCGTCGCGCAGCTCCAGCACCCGGTCGGCGAGGTCGAGCAGGGTCGCGTCGTGCGTGGCGACCAGCGCGGTGGCCCGCTCGCTGCGGACGACGGCCCGCAGCAGCTCCATGACGGCGTGGCCGGTCTCGGCGTCCAGCTGGCCGGTGGGCTCGTCGGCGATGAGCAGAGCGGGGCGGTTGGCGAGGGCGCGGGCGATGGCGACGCGCTGCTGCTGGCCGCCGGACAGCTCGCCCGGCCGCTGGGCCGCGTGGTCGGCGAGCCCGACGAGGGAGAGCAGCAGCTCGACGCGCTCCTCGCGCTCGCTCGGGTCGGCCCGGCGCAGCCGCAGCGGTACGCCGACGTTCTCGGCGGCGGTGAGGATCGGGATCAGCCCGAAGGACTGGAAGACGAAGCCGATCCGGTCCCGGCGCAGCTCCAGCAGCCCGTTCTCGCCGAGCCCGGCCAGGTCCTGCCCGCCGACCTCGACCCGCCCCCGGTCGGGGGTGTCGAGCCCGCCGACGATGTTCAGCAGGGTGGTCTTGCCGGAGCCCGAGCGCCCCTTGAGGGCGACGAGTTCGCCGCGCGGGACCTCGAAGGAGACCCCGCGCAGGGCGTGGACGGCGGCGGCGCCGCGCCCGTACGACTTGTGGACGTCCTCGACGCGCACCATGGTCTCGGTGAGCACCTGACTCATTCCGCCTCCCCCGTGTCCCCGCGTCCCCCGTGGGCCGGGCGCCAGTATCGCCGCGGGACGCCCGGCCGTTCAACGGTTCAGTTCGGGTTGTCGCCGTGGGTGAGGGTCTCCCAGGCGACGAAGAGGTTGTTGCTGCCGGCCGGGCGGTTGTTCTGGGTCAGCGTCTGGGTGTTGGTCATGGCGATGCCGAGGCGGTTGTGCAGGGCGTTGTAGCCGACCTCGGTGACCGGGCCGAGCCCGAGCTTGAGGGAGCCTCCGCACAGCCAGCTGGGAACGGCCGCGCCGAGCTGATACTTGGCCTGGAAGCCGAGCGCCTGTCGCAGCCGCTCGCCGACATCGGTGCCGTACAGGTCCTGGCCCTGGATCCGGCTGGTCTCGGCGACGTGCGAGATCGCGGAGATGCCGTACCCGGTGTGCACAAAGTCCCGGCAGGTCTCCTGGGTGAGCCCGGTGACGAAGGTGGACTGGCCCTGCCAGTAGGAGACGATCTTGTCGCGGGTGTCCAGGTTCTGGCTGGGCACGGTCTTCGGCAGGTCGCCGTCGGAGGCGAGGTAGACGTAGGCGGCCGCACGAGTGCGGAACCTGGCCATGGCGGTGTCGTACGACGCCTTGTCGTCGAGGAAGACGGAGATGCCGACGGCCGCCTCCGTCATCGACAGTTCCCAGTTGCCGTTGGAGTTGGAGCCCTTGATGACGACCGGCAGATAGACGTTGCGGAGCATGGTCGCGAAGCGGCCGGAATTGGCCCAGCTTCCCGTGTACGTGTACTTGATGATCTCGGCGGCCTTGGGCCAGGAGGAGCCCGCCCAGCCGGTCTGCAGGGGCGCGTTGCTGTTGGTGTGGCTGGTGATGGTGGCCGACCAGGCGTCCATGATCTGGATGGCCTTCTGGGCGTAACGCGGGTCGCGGGTGACGTACCAGGCGAGCGCGTCGGTGTAGGCGGCTATCGCGTCCTCGCGCTCGTCGGTGCAGCCGTAGTTGGGGTTGGAGTAGGAGCCGCACTCCACGGTGGCCCGCGGCTTGGGTGTGCGGTTCAGGTCGGCGTACGGGCTCGCCATCATCTGGTCGTAGGCGCCCTTCCAGGGCTGGGCGCCGGCCAGCACCTTGCCGCGGGCGAAGTCCAGCTGGCTCTGGGAGACGGTGACTCCGGGGTGGACGAAGGCGGTGGGGGCGGAGTGGGCGGCGGGTGCCGTGAGGGCGCCCAGCAGCAGGGCGGCCAGGGCGGCGAGCAGGCCGGTACGGCGCATAGCGACTCCGTTCTTGTATGTGAACGTGGAGCGCCTTTGTGAACGCAGGCGTTGAGCCGAGACCGTAGGTACAGACCAATCCGCCGTCAAGGGGTCCCGCACGCGCGCATGCGAAAGGGCCGCACCCCGTGGGGTACGGCCCTTCGTCGTAGCGTTGTCAGCGAACCTCGGTGATCTCCGGTCCGCGCTGCAGCTGGCCCATGCCACCGGAGAAGCGCGAGCCCTCCTCCTGCTGGACGCCCTCGGGAACCATCTGGGCGTCGTTCGGCAGCTTGAGGACGATCGGGTCGCGGGGCGCCATCGGGCCCTCACCGCGGACCACGACGGTGTCCCGGAAGATCTGCTCCAGCAGGCCTGCGGCCTGCGGCTGCACGGCGGCCTGGCCGGAGATCACACCGCGCAGGAACCAGCGCGGGCCGTCGACGCCGACGAACCGCACGACCTGGAAGCCGCCGGTGCCGTCCGGCAGCTGCACCGGCACCTGGGCGCGCAGCTCCCAGCCCAGCGGACCCTCGACCTCGTCGACGATGCCGCCCTGCTGCGTGATGCCGCCCGCGATCTCCTCGCGGACCTCGCCCCAGATGCCCTCGCGCTTGGGCGCCGCGAAGCCCTGGAGCTGAATGGCGCTGTCGCGGAGCACGACGGTCGCCGCGACGATCGCGTCACCGGCGACCTCGACCCGCAGTTCCATGCCGTCGACGCCCGGCACCAGAAGACCGCCGAGGTCCACGCGGCCCTCGCCCGGCTCGCGCACCTCGGTGCTGTCCCACGGCCCGTCGGGCCGGGGCTCGGGCTCCAGCCGGACGCGCTCGCGCCCGGCCTCTTCCTCGTCCGCCTCGGTGTCGACGCTGTCGACGACCTGCTCGGCCTCGCCGGCCGCGTCCTCGGCGGCACCCTTCTTCTTGCGACGTCCGAACACGTCACTGTCCTTCCCGGTCGGATACGACCGAAGCGTATCGATTCCCACCCGTCCCGCCGCTCACGGCGGCCGGACCGCTTGTGCCGCTCTCGCCGCCCACCGAGGCGTGGCCACCGGTGGACCCGAAGCCCCCTTCGGCCCGCGCCGAGCCGGGAAGTTCCGCCACCTCCTGGAAGCGGACCTTCTCGACCTGCTGGACGACCAGTTGGGCAATCCGGTCGAAGCGCTCGAACCGCACGGCCTCGCGCGGGTCGAGATTCACCACGATCACCTTGATCTCCCCACGGTACCCGGCATCAACCGTCCCCGGGGCATTCACGAGGGCGACACCGCAGCGTGCGGCGAGGCCCGACCGCGGGTGCACGAAGGCCGCGTACCCCTCCGGGAGGGCGATCGACACACCCGTGGGCAGCACGGCCCGCTCACCGGGCTTCAGTTCGCAGGCCTCGGTGGTGCGCAGATCGGCTCCGGCGTCCCCGGGGTGTTCGTACGCCGGAAGCGGTACGTCCGGGTCGACGCGGCGGATCAGCACGTCCAGGGGGTCGCGGCGCAGCGGGGCGAGGGAGTGCTCGAAGGTCACGGGTTCACCTCGAAGGCGCGGGCCCGGCGGATCTGGTCCGGGTCGCTCATGGCGGCCTGGATCTCCTCCTCGCGGCCGTGGTCGATGAAGTGGTCGACCTTCACCTCGATGAAGAGGGCGTCCGCGCGGACGGCGACAGGTCCGTCGGGGCCGCCGATCCGGCCGGTGGCGGTGGAGTAGATCTTCCGCCCGGCCACGGCGGTGACCTCCGCCTCCAGATGCAGCGCGGTGCCCACCGGGACCGGCCGCACGAAGTCGGTCTCCAGCCGGCCGGTGACGGCGATGGTCCGCAGCAGCCAGTTCAGCGAGCCGAGGGTCTCGTCGAGGGCGCTGGCCAGCACTCCGCCGTGCGCGAGGCCGGGGGCGCCCTGATGGGCGGCCTGGACGGTGAACTCGGCGGTCAGCGAGACACCCGCACCGGCGCGCGCCTCCAGGTGCAGACCGTGCGGCTGCGCGGGACCGCAACCGAAACAGTGTTCGTAGTGGGCACCGAGAAGCTCACCGGGTGCGGGAGCGTCGGGGTGCCGTACCGGTTTCACCGCGTCGGCGGGGGGCTGAAGAGCTGCGGAACTACCACTCACAGCCGCAGACCTTACCCGCGCGTCGGCCATATCCAGATACCGTGCCAAGCTTGCCCCCATGCAGCTCTCCGCCACCCTCTACGAAGAACGCCTCACCGCCCCCCGCTCGTGGTGGCTGATCAGCTTCCTCGTGGGCGTCTCGTTCGCCCTGATCCTGCTCCCGTTCGGCACCCTGCCGCTGCTCGGCGGCCTGGTCGGCGGTACGGCCGCGGCCGCGGTGGTGGCCAGCGCCTACGGCTCCCTGCGCATCCGTGTCGTGGGCGGTTCGCTGATCGCGGGCGAGGCGAAGATCCCGGTCTCGGCGCTCGGCGACGCGGAGATCCTGGACCCGGAGGAGGCCCGCGCCTGGCGCACGTACAAGGCCGACACCCGCGCGTTCCTGCTGCTGCGCGCCTACATCCCCAGGGCCCTGCGGGTGGAGGTCACGGACCCGGAGGACCCGACGCCGTACCTGTACCTCTCGACGCGCGAGCCGGAACAGTTGGCGGCGGCCATCGAGGCGGCCAAGCACCAGGCCAAGGACCAGGCCGGGGACCAGCAGGCATAACCGGGTGCGGGGACGTCAGTCCCCCCACTCCTCGGGAGGCTCGGCCAGTTTCAGGGGCTTCGCGGGCTTCTCCAGCGGCGGCAGCTCAGGCAGCGCGTCCCACGGCACCTGGATCTTCCGCAGGTCCGACCGGATCCGCGCGGCGAGCTTTCTGGTGTCCCGGCGGTTCATGACCGCCCCCACCGCCGCGCCCACCATGAACGGCATGAGGTTGGGCAGGTCCCGGACCATCCGCTTCATGATCTGCTGACGCAGCTCGCGTTTCATCTGGCCCCCGAGGGCCGAGTTGATCGTCGACGGCTTCATCACGTCGATCCCGCGCTCTCCTGACCAGGAGGACAGATACGCGGTACTGCGGGCCATCAGGTTCCCCGGCGGTCGCAGGCCGTACACCTCGTGCAGCTCGGCGATCAGCTTCAGCTCGATCGCCGCGACCCCGGTGATCTCCGCGGCCAGCTCGGTCGGCATGGCAGGCGGCACCGGCAGCATCGCCGCCGCCCCGATCCCGGCCCCGACCGTCGAGGTCGCGCCGGCCGCGCCCGCCACGAGCTTGTCGGCGATCTCCTCGGGCCCGAGACCCGGGAACTGCCTGCGCAGCGTCGCGAGGTCGCGCACGGGGATACGCGGGGCGATCTCGATGATCCGGTCCGTGAGGTACGCCAGCCCCGCCCGCGCGCGGCTGCCGCCCATACGGGCGCCTTCCCGGGCCAGATCCCGGGCCTTGTCACGGATCACCGCGGCCCGTCGCCTGGCGACGGGCGCGGGCCGCCGCACCGGCGTCGGCAGGCCTTCTGGGCCCGACGCCGGTTCGAGCGAGGCTCCCACGTCGGGTGAGCCCCGCTCGCCGTCACGCGCGCCGTGCGGGCCGTCGTACGGCCCCTTGTCCGCTCCCGGCAGGGGGAAGCGGCGCTTCCGTGGAGGGGTCGAGCCAGTCACGGCCGACCCGTCCTCAGTCGCAGTCGCGGCAGATCGGCTGACCGTTCTTCTCCCGGGCCAGCTGGCTGCGGTGGTGCACCAGGAAGCAGCTCATGCAGGTGAACTCGTCCTGCTGCTTGGGCAGCACACGGACGGCCAGCTCCTCGTTCGAGAGGTCGGCGCCCGGCAGCTCGAGGCCCTCTGCGGCCTCGAACTCGTCGACGTCCACCGCGGAGGTGGTCTTGTCGTTCCGGCGGGCCTTCAGCTCTTCGAGGCTGTCGGAATCGACGTCGTCGTCGGTCTTACGTGGTGTGTCGTAATCGGTTGCCATGTCGCTCTCCCCCTCTGGGTGTCTGCGGTGTCTCCAGCGCACGTAACGCGTGAGAGGCCGGACTTGTGCCCGACCTGAGGCGGAGATTTTGCCTCACATCAAGGTCTGTTACTCAATCGACACCCAATCCGATCTCCCGAGAGTGATCGGCTTGGATGGCGGTGAGGACCGTACACGGTTCGAATGCCGCACCTCAAAGGCGCCTCACCGTGTACTTCCCGTGATCAAGTGCCCTGAAAACCAGGATTTTCCCGGCTTTACGACTCCTGTCATGATCACGGAGAGTACATGGCCGGAAATCCGCCCATGTGATCGATCACACAGGGTAAACCCGATCGAGCGCCCGGAAAATTCCGCGCAAAGCGAACATCCTCCGCGTGTGTCGGATCTTCGTCACAACGGCATGGTGACGCGCATCACCAGACCGCCGCCCTCGCGGGGCTGCGCCACGATGTGGCCGCCGTGCGCGCGGGCCACGGACCGGACGATGGACAGGCCGAGGCCCACACCCTTGTCACTGCCCGTGCGCTCCGTACGGAGCCGTCTGAAGGGCTCGAAGAGGTTGTCGACCTCGTACGCCGGCACGACCGGCCCGGTGTTCGAGACGGTCAGCACCGCCTGCCCGTGCTCCACCTCCGTGGTGACCTCGACCCAGCCATTCTCGGCCATGTTGTAGCGCACGGCGTTCTGTACGAGGTTCAGCGCGATCCGCTCCAGCAGCACACCGTTGCCCTGCACCACGGCCGGTCTGCGCTCGCCGCGGATCTTGACGCCCTTGGCCTCCGCCTCGGCGTGCACCTGGTCGATGGCCTGGGAGGCCACCTCGGCCAGGTCGACCGGTTTGCGCTCGACGATCTGGTTGTCGCTGCGGGCGAGCAGCAGCAGGCCCTCCACCAGCTGCTCGCTGCGCTCGTTGGTGGCCAGCAGCGTCTTGCCGAGCTGCTGCAGCTCCACCGGGGCGTTCGGATCGGACAGGTGCACTTCCAGGAGCGTGCGGTTGATCGCGAGCGGTGTGCGCAGCTCGTGGGAGGCGTTGCCGACGAAGCGCTGCTGGGCGGTGAAGGCCCGCTGGAGGCGCTCCAGCATGTCGTCGAAGGTGTCGGCCAGCTCCTTCAGCTCGTCGTCCGGGCCGTCCAGCTCGATCCGGCGGGACAGGTCGGAACCGGCCACCTGACGGGCGGTGCGGGTGATCCGGCCGAGCGGGGACAGCACGCGGCCCGCCATCGCGTAGCCGAAGGCGAAGGCGATCACGGCGAGGCCCAGCAGGGCCAGCAGCGAGCGGCTGAGCAGGTCGTCCAGGGCCGCCTGGCGCTGGCTGTCCATGCACTCGCGGACCGCGTCGTTGAAGGCCTGCAGCGACAGGCCGTTGGTGATCGCGTGGCAGCTGGGGCTGGCGACGTTCAGGCTGTTGAAGCCGACGATCTTGAACAGCGGCTGGTTGCCCGTGTTGATCGCCTGCGCGGCCAGCAGATAGATGATCGACAGCAGCAGGATGCCGGCGATCAGGAACATGCCGCCGTACAGCAGCGTGAGGCGTATCCGGATGGTCGGGCGCAGCCACGGGAAGGGGGGCTGCGGCCGCCGGGGGTCCCAGGTGGGTTTCGGGGGCGTCTGGGGCGGCGCCGGTGTCGTGGCCACGGCGGATCAGATCCGGTAGCCGGAGCCGGGCACGGTGACGATCACGGGCGGCTCGCCGAGTTTGCGGCGCAGCGTCATGACCGTCACACGCACCACGTTGGTGAACGGGTCGGTGTTCTCGTCCCAGGCCTTCTCCAGCAGCTGCTCGGCCGAGACGACCGCGCCCTCGCTGCGCATCAGCACCTCCAGCACCGCGAACTCCTTGGGCGCGAGCTGGACCTCCTTGCCGTCGCGGAAGACCTCGCGGCGGTTGGGGTCGAGCTTGATCCCGGCGCGCTCCAGGACCGGGGGCAGAGGCACGCTCGTACGGCGTCCGAGGGCACGCACGCGCGCGATCAGCTCACTGAACGCGAACGGCTTGGGGAGATAGTCGTCGGCGCCGATCTCCAGGCCCTCGACACGGTCGCTGACGTCACCGGAGGCGGTGAGCATGAGCACGCGCGTGGGCATGCCCAGCTCCACGACCCTGCGGCAGACGTCGTCGCCGTGCACGAGCGGGAGGTCGCGGTCGAGGACGACCACGTCGTAGTCGTTGACGCCGATGCGCTCCAGGGCGGCCGCACCGTCGTACACGACGTCGACGGCCATGGCCTCCCGGCGCAGTCCGGTGGCCACCGCATCGGCGAGCAGCTGCTCGTCCTCGACGACGAGTACGCGCACGTCGCTTGTCCTTCCTGTGTCCACCCGCGTAGCGCTCCGTGAGCGCGTGCGGGCAGGGGTGTCCGTGGGATGTGACCTCCATCCTGCCCTTTTCGGCCATAAGTCGGCTGTAAGACGGGGTCCCGGCCGCAGGGATCCGCCTCCTGGGGCGGGAATGCGGGATTTTCTCAGGCGGTTGAGGTTTCCACGGAAGGGCGCGGGGGGAGGACGGCTTTACACCCCGCGATCACGCTCTGCATGTGCCGCAACACCATGCGGTACGTCGCGATCCGCTTCCGCAGAGCGGGCGTGGGTGTCCGGCACCGTCGCCGCCCAGCAGGGCAGCGCTGGGCACCCGCGAGAGACGTGATCACCCCTTCCGAACGGCACACCCCCGTGCCACCGACCCACGACCCAGGACGAGGGGGCGCAGCATGGACGCATTCACCGCAGGACTTCTGCAGCGCATAAAGGCGACCGAGTCCGACCTGTCGCGGGCTCGTGACGAGGGCGACGACTTCCTCGCCGAGGTGGAGCAGGGAGAGCTCGACGACCTGCGCCGTCTGGCCGCCGAACACGGTGTGGAAGTCAGCGCGTCACGCGTCTGATCGGCCCGAGGCACGACAGCGGAACCCCCGGCGAATCCAGCGCCGGGGGTTCCGTCCATGTCCGCTCTGCGCAGGCCTAGTCGTGCCACGCCCCGAAGTCCTCCAGCAGCCGCTGGAGCGGCTCGAAGACCCCGGGGGTACCGGCGACCGTCAGATCACGTGCCGGGCCCTCTCCGGGCCGTCCACCGGTCAGGGCGCCCGCCTCCCGGGCGATCAGGTCCCCGGCGGCGAAGTCCCAGGCGTTGAGTCCGCGCTCGTAGTACCCGTCCAGCCGACCGCAGGCCACGTCGCACAGGTCGACCGCGGCCGACCCGCTGCGCCGGATGTCCCGCAGCAGCGGGATGAGCCGGCCGGCCACCTCGGCCTGGTGGGCGCGGACCTCGGCGACGTAGTTGAAGCCCGTGGAGACCAGCGCCTGGTCCAGCGGGGGCGCGGGGCGACAGGACAGCGCCCGCTCGCCCTCCCACGCGCCCGTGGCCCAGGCACCGCCGCCGCGTACCGAGTGGTACGTCTCGCCGCGCATCGGCGCCGCGACGACCCCGACGACGGTCTCGCCGTCCTGCTCGGCCGCGATGGACACGGCCCAGGTCGGCAGCCCGTACAGGTAGTTGACGGTGCCGTCGAGCGGGTCGATCACCCAGCGGATGCCGCTCGTGCCCTCGGTGTCGGCGCCCTCCTCGCCGAGGAAGCCGTCACCCGGGCGCCGGCCGGAGATCAGATCGGTGATCAGCTTCTCCGCGGCGATGTCCATCTCGGTGACCACGTCGATCGGGCTCGACTTGGTCCTGGCCACCGCCAGATCGGCGGGGCGGCCGTCCCGCAGCAGCTCGCCGGCGCGGCGGGCGGCCTCCTGGGCCAGGTCGAGCAGTTCCCTGTGCAGGGGGTCGGTCACGGGTCTCCTCACGCGTAGGTGCTGTCGGCGCCCGCCGCGGCCGGGCGGGGGGCACGGGACGGGCAGCAGCCGACCGGGCAGAGGTTGTGGCTCGCGCCGAGCGCGCCCAGGGCACAGGGGGTGACCTCCTGCCCGCGCTCCACGGCGGACCGCTCCAGGATCAGGTCGCGGATGGCCGCGGCGAACCGCGGGTCGGCGCCCACGGTGGCCGAGCGGCGCACCGGCAGGCCCAGCTCCTCGGCCTTGGCCGTGGCCTCGGTGTCGAGGTCGTAGAGGACCTCCATGTGGTCCGAGACGAAGCCGATGGGCGCCATGACCATGGCCGGGGCGCCGGCGGCGTGCCGCTCCTCGAGGTGGTCACAGATGTCCGGCTCCAGCCAGGGGATGTGCGGGGCGCCGGAGCGGGACTGGTAGACGAGCCGCCAGGGGTGGTCGACGCCGGTGCGCTCGCGGACCGCGTCGGCGATCAGCTGGGCCACGTCCAGGTGCTGCTCGACGTACGCGCCGCCCTCGCCCTGGGCCTCGACCGGGCCGGAGGAGTCGGCCGCGGCGGTCGGGATGGAGTGGGTGGTGAAGGCGATGTGGGCGCCGTCGCGGACGTCCTCGGGGAGGTCGGCGAGCGAACGCAGCACCCCGTCGACCATGGGCTCGACGAAGCCGGGGTGGTTGAAGTAGTGCCGCAGCTTGTCGATCTTCGGCAGTTCGAGGCCCTCGGCCTCCAGGGCGGCCAGCGCGTCGGCGAGGTTCTCGCGGTACTGGCGGCAGCCGGAGTAGGAGGCGTAGGCGCTGGTGGCGAGCACCAGGATGCGGCGCCGGCCGTCGGCGACCATCTCCCGCAGGGTGTCCGTCAGATACGGCGCCCAGTTGCGGTTGCCCCAGTAGACCGGCAGGTCCAGGGCGTGCTCGGCGAAGTCCTTGCGCAGGGCGTCCAGTAGGGCGCGGTTCTGGTCGTTGATCGGGCTGACCCCGCCGAACAGGAAGTAGTGCTGCCCGACTTCCTTGAGGCGTTCCTTGGGGATGCCACGCCCACGCGTGACGTTCTCCAGGAACGGGACCACGTCGTCGGGGCCTTCGGGGCCGCCGAACGAGAGCAGGAGCAGGGCGTCGTAGGGGGTGGCATCGAGCGCGTCTGGCATGACTCGATCCTGCCACCCGGCTCTGACAGCCGGGCAACAGCAGGGTGAAGAGTCGAGTTCCAGACGGTTTAGTCCGTTATTTCCGGCTGTGATTCCTGGTGCAATTAGGGTCACCTCACTCGTAATCTGTATCGGCTGCATTCGCGCCTTACCGACCGCCCCGGAGACCACGTGCCCAGCCCCTACCGCGCCCTGTTCGCCGAGCCCGGCACCAAGAGCTTCTCCGCCGCGGGCTTCCTCGGCCGGATGCCACTGTCGATGATGGGCATCGGCGTGGTCACGATGATCTCCCAGCTCACCGGGCGCTACGGCCTCGCGGGCGCGCTGTCGGCCACCATCGCCCTGTCCGCCGCCGCGGTCGGGCCGCAGATATCCCGGCTGGTGGACCGGCACGGCCAGCGCCGGGTGCTGCGCCCCGCGACCCTGGTGACGCTCCTGGCGGCCGCCGGCCTGCTGCTCGCCGCGCATCTGGAGTGGCCGGACTGGACGCTGTTCGTCTGCGCGGCCGGCATCGGCACGGTGCCGAGCCTGGGCGCGATGATCCGGGCCCGCTGGGCGGCCCTGTACCGGGGCACGCCGAAGCTGCACACCGCCTACTCGTTCGAGTCGGTGGTGGACGAGGTGTGCTTCATCTTCGGGCCGATCATCTCCATCGGCCTGTCCACGGCCTGGTTCCCGGAGGCGGGCCCCCTGCTGGCGGCCTGCTTCCTGGCCGTCGGCGTCTTCTGGCTGACCGCCCAGCGCGCCACCGAGCCGGAGCCGCACCCGCGCGAGCGGCACGGCGGCGGCAGCGCGCTGCGCTCGGCCGGGCTCCAGGTCCTGGTGGCGACCTTCGTGGCGACGGGGACGATCTTCGGGTCGGTCGACGTGGTCACCGTCGCCTTCGCCGACGAGCGCGGCCACAAGGCGGCGGCGAGTGTGGTGCTGGCGCTGTACGCGGCCGGTTCCTGCGTCGCGGGCGCCGTCTTCGGACTACTGCGGTTCTCGGGAGCGCCGGAACGTCGCTGGTTGCTGGGCGTGGGGGCGATGGCCGTGAGTATGATCCCCCTCCTACTGGTCGGAAACTTGCCGCTTCTGGCCGCTGCGCTGTTCGTTGCGGGGCTGTCCATCGCACCGACGATGATCACGACGATGTCCCTCATCGAAGAGCACGTACCTCGCGCGAAGCTCACCGAAGGCATGACCTGGGTGAGCACCGGCCTCGCGGTCGGCGTCGCGCTCGGCTCCTCCGTGGCCGGCTGGGTGATCGACGCAGCCGGCGCGCGTGCCGGGTACGGGGTTCCGGCCGTGTCCGGAGCCGTCGCGGTCGCGGTCGGTTTCCTCGGGTACCGCCGGCTCCGCAGGCCGGCCGCGGGTCGGGGAGGCACCGTTGAGCACCACAGCGAGCGCGAAGAACGGCACCTGGCGTAACTGGGGCGGCAATGTCGCCGCCCGCCCCGCCCGGCAGGTCGAGCCGGCCTCGGTGGACGAACTGGCCGCGGCCGTGCGCAAGGCCGCGGAGGACGGCCTGAAGGTGAAGGCGGTCGGCACCGGGCACTCCTTCACGTCCATCGCCGCCACCGACGGTGTGTTGATCCGCCCTCAACTGTTGACCGGCATCCGCGACATCGACCGGGATGCCATGACCGTCACGGTCGAGGCCGGCACTCCGCTCAAGAGACTCAATGCGGCCCTCGCGCGCGAGGGCCTCTCGCTCACGAACATGGGCGACATCATGGAGCAGACCGTCTCCGGGGCGACCAGCACCGGCACCCACGGCACCGGCCGGGAGTCGGCCTCGATCGCCGCCCAGATCAAGGCACTCGAACTCGTCACGGCCGACGGCTCGGTGCTCAGCTGCTCCGAGAAGGAGAATCCCGAGGTCTTCGCGGCCGCCCGAATAGGCCTCGGCGCGCTCGGCATCGTCACCGCGATCACCTTCGCCGTGGAACCGCTCTTCCTGCTCACCGCGCGCGAGGAGCCGATGTCCTTCGAGCGGGCGCTGGCCGAGTTCGACCAACTGTGGGCCGAGAACGAGCACTTCGAGTTCTACTGGTTCCCGCACACCGGCAACACCAACACCAAGCGCAACAACCGCAGCGCGGGCCCCGAGCAGCCGGTGGGGCAGCTGGCTGGCTGGTTCGAGGACGAGTTCCTCTCCAACGGCGTCTTCCAGGTGGCCCAGTGGGTCGGACGCGCCGCGCCCTCGACCATCCCGGGGATCGCCCGGATCTCCAGCAAGGCCCTGTCCGCGCGGACGTACACCGACATCCCCTACAAGGTCTTCACCTCGCCGCGCCGGGTGCGCTTCGTGGAGATGGAGTACGCCGTCCCGCGCGCGGCCCTGACCGAGACGCTGCGCGAACTGAAGGCCATGGTCGACCGCTCCGGTCTGCGCATCAGCTTCCCGGTCGAGGTGCGCACCGCCCCGGCCGACGACATCACCCTGTCCACCGCCTCCGGACGGGACAGCGCGTACATCGCCGTCCACATGTTCCGGGGCACGCCGTACCAGGCCTACTTCACGGCCGCCGAGCGCATCTTCACGGCGCACGAGGGCCGGCCGCACTGGGGCAAGGTGCACACACGGGACGCGGAGTACTTCGCCGAGGCGTACCCGCGCTTCGGCGAGTTCACGGCACTGCGGGACCGCCTCGACCCGGAACGCCTGTTCCAGAACGACTACTTGCGGAGGGTTCTGGGGGCATAGGCACTCCCAAGTACGAAGCCGGTTCGGCGGCCGCGGCCGCCGCCGGTGCGCACGGCTGCACGAGAAAGGGACGCACGGACGAAACCATTAGTTCCGTTTCTGGGGATTGCGTGAAGTTCGCCACGTTCGCGATCACCAAACCCGGTTGCGTACGGCCAAGTCGCGTCCCTTGCGAGAAGTTGGGCGGCGCGCCCATCCACGCACATGGTCCAAATGGAGTACTGTTGCGAGCCCTGGGTCCGGTTTCCCACCAGGGTGTCCGCGGCCTCGCAGGACCGCTGGGAGGGGGCTAGTTGCACAGGGTGATGAAGTTCGTCACTTAGCGTTGCGAATAGGTAACCGTGCCATAACGGCGACCCAGGGCCCATGCCCGACACGCCGGGCAACTCGGCAAGGTTGTGGCAGGCTGCACCCGGGCAGGCCACACTCGACTAGCGGAAGCAGCGACGCACGTGACGTCGGCAGGCACCACCCGGGAGGTCCCCATGCCCGAACTGCGTGTCGTGGCCGTCTCGAATGACGGCACACGGCTGGTGCTCAAGGCTGCCGACTCTACGGAGTACACGCTTCCGATCGACGAACGCCTGCGCGCCGCCGTGCGGGGCGACCGGCCCCGCCTCGGCCAGATCGAGATCGAGGTGGAGAGCCATCTCCGCCCCCGAGACATCCAGGCCCGTATACGTGCGGGTGCCACCGCGGAAGAGGTGGCCCAGCTCGCCGGCATCCCCGTCGACCGGGTGCGGCGCTTCGAGGGTCCGGTGCTGGCCGAGCGCGCCTTCATGGCCGAGCGGGCCCGCAAGACCCCGGTCCGCCGCCCCGGCGAGAACTCCGGTCCGCTGCTCGGCGAGGCCGTGCAGGAGCGGCTGTTGCTGCGCGGTGCCGAGAAGGACACCGTGCAGTGGGACTCCTGGCGCCGCGACGACGGCACCTGGGAGGTCCTTCTCGTCTACCTGGTAGCGGGCGAACCGCACTCGGCGAGCTGGACCTACGACCCGCCCCGGCGGCTCGTCCAGGCCGTGGACGACGAGGCGCGCTCGCTGATCGGCGAGTCCGACGACCTCGCCGTACCGGAACCGAGTTTCCCGTTCGTCCCGCGCATCGCCCGGCTGCCGCGCGAGCGTTCGATGGACCGCGCCCTCGACCGCGGGGACCGGGAGCGGCCGAGCCTGCCGGCCCAGTCGTCCGAGCCCGCCGAGGAGAGCACGGGCGAACGCGACTCACTCACCAGCCTGTTGGAGGCGGTGCCGAGCTTCCGGGGCGACCTGGTGGTCCCGGAACGGCTCACGGAGTCCCCGGAGGAGCCCCCCGAGGAACCCGCGGCGGAGGAGCCCCCGGCGCCCGCCGCCTCGGCCGGCTCCGCCTACGCGGACGTCCTCATGCCGCGCTCGGTGGGCAGTCACCGCGACCGGCTCACCGGCGCGACCGACCGCCAGGCCGAGGCCGACGGCGTCCGCCCCGGCCGCCGCGCCGCGGTCCCGAGCTGGGACGAGATCGTGTTCGGGACCCGACGCAAGAAGCAGGAGTAAACCGGCCGTACGGCCGTATGAAGTGGGGGCACGCGCGCGTGCCCCCACTTTTCCTGTTGCCTACTGCGGGTCCGGCCCCACCGCGACCGGACGGGACGGGTCCGAGGACCACTCCGACCAGGAGCCGACGTACAGCGCCGCCGGAATGCCCGCGACCGCGAGGGCCAGCACCTCGTGAGCGCCCGAGACGCCCGAGCCGCAGTACACGCCCACCGGCGCCTCCTCGGACACGCCCAAGGCCTTGAAGCGGTCCCTCAGGTCCGCAGCGGGCAGGAAACGGCCGTCCGGGCCCACGTTCTCGTTCGTCGGCGCCGACACCGCACCCGGGATGTGCCCGCCGACCCGGTCGATCGGCTCCACCTCACCCCGGTACCGCTCCCCCGCGCGGGCGTCGAGCAGCACGCCCGCGCGGGCCAGGGCGGCGGCCCCGTCCGCGTCGAGCAGCCCGGCCGCGTCCGGCGCCGGTGCGAAGTCGCCCTCCGACGGGGCGGGTACGTCCGTCGACAGCGGGCCCTGCCAGACCGGCAACCCGCCGTCGAGAACCCGCACGTCCGGGTGACCCGTCCAGCGCAGCAGCCACCACGCGCGCGCGGCCGCCCAGCCCTGTCCGCCGTCGTAGACGACGACCGGCCGGCCGGCCGACACGCCCGCGCGGCGCATGGCCGCGCCGAACTCCGCGAGGTCGGGCAGCGGATGGCGACCGTGTGATCCGGGGGCCGAGGCCAGCTCCCGGTCCAGGTCGACGAAGACCGCGCCGGGCAGGTGCCCGGCCGCGTACTCGGCCCGGCCGTCGAAGGCCGGGGCGCCCGCCGCCTTCGCCATGGTCAGCTGCCAGCGGACGTCCAGCAGGACGGGCGGGCGCTCCCCGGTCAGCTCGGCGGCGAGTTCGGTTGCGGTGATGATGGCTGTCATGGCGTCCATCCTTACGTCAGGGGTGGCCGCGGCGTCCAGGTCCGGCTACTCTCCCGCCGGACAGGCTCGATCACGAGGCGTACGGGATCGGGCACACGCTGTACAGCTGACGGACACCCGTCGGCCATCGTCAGGAAGCGTCCTAAGACGGCAGATCGGACATCCTCCCAGACGTACCGCCCGGGCGTCGGCGCGCACGGTACGCGGCACGCCGGAGGATGCGGATACCTGGCATGGGCGTGCGCGCGCCAGCGGCACACCCCTTCCGGGGAGCGGAAGCGACACGGCCACCGCGAGGGGCCGGGGAGAGAGTGATCGATGACCGAGGCACGGGAGTCGGCCGGTCCGCACGCGCGGCGCACGCCGGGCACGCCCTGCTGGGTGAGCCTGATGGTGCACGGGCTGGCCACGACCGAGGAGTTCTACGGGGAGCTGTTCGGCTGGGAGTTCCGGCCGGGCCCGCAGCAGCTCGGCCCCTATGTGCGGGCGCTGCTGGACGGGCACGAGGTGGCGGGCATCGGCCAGCTGCCGCCGGACCGCCGGCTGCCGGTCGCCTGGACGCCGTACCTCGCCTCGGACGACGTGGACCACACGGCCGAAATGGTGCGGCTGTGCGGCGGCACGGTGGCCGTCGGACCGCTGGACGCGGCCGAGGCCGGGCGGATGGCCATCGCGTCCGACCCCGCCGGGGCGGTGTTCGGGATCTGGCAGGCGTCCGCCCTCCTCGGCACGGCGCTCAGCGGCGTCCCCGGCACCCCCGCCTGGAACGAGCTGCTCACCTTCGAGACGGAGAGCGTCACCAAGTTCTACGAGACCGTGTTCGGGTACGCGGAGGAGCCGGTGGTGTCCGCCGACTTCGACTACGTGACCCTGCACATCGGGGGCCGCCCGGTGGCCGGCATCCACGGCATCGGGCACGGTCTGCCCCGGGACCGTGGACCGCACTGGCTGACGTACTTCGAGGTCGCGGACGCCGACGGAACGCTGCGGCAGGTCGCCGAACTGGGCGGTCGGGTGGTCAGGCCGGCCCACGACAGCGAGCACGGGCGGGTCGCCACGGTGGCGGATCCGGAGGGAGCGGTCTTCTCGGTGGTCCAGAGCCCGCGCTGAGCCGTGTGCGGTGACCTCAGACCGCGGACACCGGCAGGACGTCCGGGGACAGGGCCGCCGCGCGGGCCGACGCGGCGGTCATCCGGCGCCGGTGGTGACGGCGGCACAGCACCTCGTAGCCGACCTCGCCCGCGGACTGGTTGACGTCGCCGACGACCACCTGGGCGCCTTCCACGACCATCTCGCCGCCTATCGTGCGGGCGTTGTGCGTGGCGCGGGCGCCGCACCAGCACAGCGCCTCGACCTGCAGCACCTCTATGCGGTCGGCCAGTTCCACCAGCCGCTGGGAGCCCGGGAAGAGCTTGGAGCGGAAGTCGGTGGTGATCCCGAAGGCGAAGACGTCCATGCCGAGGTCGTCCACCACACGCGCGAGCTGGTCGATCTGCTCGGGCGCGAGGAACTGCGCCTCGTCCGCGATCACATAGTCCGCGCGCCCGCCCTGCGAGAGGTGCTCGACGAGGTAGGCGTACAGGTCCTGGCCGTCCTCGACCTCCACCGCATCGGTGACCAGGCCCAGCCGGGAGGAGAGCTTGCCCTCGCCCGCCCGGTCGTCCCGGGTGAAGATCATGCCGACGAGGCCCCGCGCGGAGCGGTTGTGCTCGATCTGCAGAGCCAGCGTCGACTTCCCGCAGTCCATCGTTCCGGAGAAGAACACCAGCTCGGGCATGAGGAGTTGAGCACCTTTCGGCAAGAGATGGGGCAGGGAGCAGGGAGGCGTCAGGAGCGTACTTCGAGCAACGGGACCAGCTGCTCGGCAGGGGTCATCGAGCCGTGGTTGCCGACCAGCGCCGACTCCTTGGGCTCCCGCTCGGAGGCGATGATCAGCACGTCGTCGTGCGCCGCCGCGACCACGTCCCCGAGGCGCGCGTACACCCGGTCGTCCACCTGCGGCCCGAACCAGCCCGCCGCGATCGCCTCGTCCCGCGAGGCCACCCAGAACTGCTCGCCGAGCACCTCGCGCCACACGGTCAGTACGTCGTTCTCGGCGCCCGGCACCGCGTACACGTGCCGCGCCCGCCCCTCCCCGCCGAGCAGGGCGACTCCGGCGCGCAGCTCCCAGTCCTCGTCGAAGTCGATGCGGTGCTGCTCGTCGAAGGGAACGTCGACCATGCCGTGGTCGGCGGTGACGTACAGGGCGCTGCGCGGGGGCAGCTGCTCGGCGAGGCGCTGGGCGAGCCGGTCGACGCACATGAGCTGTCCGCGCCAGGTGTCGGAGGCGACTCCGTAGCGGTGTCCGGCGCCGTCCAGCTCGGCGTAGTACGTGTACACCAGGGAGCGGTCGCCGGCGGCCAGTTGTTCGGCGGCGAGGTCCATGCGGTCCTCGCCGGTCAGCCGGCCGTGGAAGCGGCCGCCGCTGAGCGCGATCTTGGTCAGCGGGGTGTGCTCGAAGGCGGGCGAGGACACCTGGGCGGAGTGCACGCCGGCCTCGTGGGCCAGCTGGAAGACCGTGGGGTACGGCTGCCAGGGGCGCGGGTCGGTGTACGGCTGCCAGCGGAGCTGGTTCATCAGCTCGCCGGTGGCCGGGTTGCGGACGGTGTAGCCGGGCAGGCCGTGGGCGCCCGGGGGCAGGCCGGTGCCGACGGAGGCCAGGGAGGTCGCGGTGGTCGCCGGGTAGCCGGCGGTGAGCGGGCGTCCGGTGCCGCCGCGCGAGCTGCCGAGCAGGGAGGTGAGGAACGGGGCCTCGTCGGGGTGCGCCCTCAGCTGCTCCCAGCCGAGCCCGTCTATCAGGAAGACACAGACCCGGTCGGCCGGGGTCAGCTCCGTGATCGTGGCGGTCGTACCGGGGACGCCGAGGCCGGCGGCCAGGGTCGGCAGGAGGTCGGCGAGGGAGCCGGTGCCGTACTGGGGCAGCGGTGCGGTGTCCAGGGCGAGCGGTTCCGGGTGGTCCCAGGGGGTAGGCAGGGCCATCAGCGTGTGACGTCCGCGGTCGCCTCGGAGATGGCCTGCGCGAAGGCGAGCGCCTGGCGCACCGTCTCCGGGCCGTCCCCTGCCTCGCTGACGCGCAGGCTGAGGTCGTCCGCCGTGGAGTTGCCCGTGTAGCCGTGGTCGGCCTCGCAGTTGGGGTCGCCGCAGGCGGCGGGCTCCAGGTCGATACGGCTGACCGCGCCCCAGCCGATGGTCAGGACGACCTCACGGGGCAGTGTGCCCGGCGTGTACTGCTCCGGGTTCGCGACCACCCGGCTGACCACGACCGACGAGATCCGGCCGAGCTTCACGGACTCCGTGGACGTCGTGGCGTACGGCGTCGGGGAGGTGCTGTCGGCGGCCTGCTCGTCGGTGTGGCTGACGATGAAGCGGTTGCCGGTGAGGACCAGGACGGTCACGTGCCGGCGCACTTCGTTCTGGTCGAACGTGGTCTCCTGGTGGACCAGGTACGACCGGACGGGCTCGCCGCCCACAGCGGCCTCCACCGCCTCGGAAACGAGGGCCGGGTAGTAGCCGCTGCGCTCGATCGCCGTGCGCAGCCCCTGGTTCGTCGTACTGGTCTTGGCCATGGCGTCCATCCTAATCCGTGGGCAAGGGGGGTCCGGGCCAGTCGCGGGCACCGGGGGCGGCCTTCGCACCCGTGCGCGGGTGCCGTGGCACGAGCCCCGGCAGGATGTCCAGCCGCTCGGCGCCGACCAGACAGGAGACGGGTTCGCGACCGCCGGCGTCCGCTTCGAACGCGACGACGAGGGGCGGTGCTTCGCCCAGGGCCTGTCGACTGCCCTCGGGCAGTTCCCGTCCGGCGATCTCCATCCGGTCCCCCCTCCCCCGCTCAGTAGGCCGGCAGCGTGCGCGGGCCGAGGTCGTCGCGGGCGGGGGGCGGTGCGAGCCGCAGGGTGGCGCCGAGGACGCTCACGCCGTGCTGGGCTACGACCACCGGCTCCAGGGTGACGGCGACGACCTCGGGGTGATCGTCCACGAGCCGGGAGACCCGCAGCAGCAGCTCCTCGAGCGCGGGCGTGTCCACGGGCGTGGAGCCGCGCCAGCCGAACAGCAGCGGGGCGGTGCGGATCGACCGCACCAGCGAGGTCGCCTCCCGGTCAGTGACCGGGATCAGCCGGTGCGCCATGTCCCCGAGCAGCTGTGAGGCGGCCCCGGCGAGGCCGAAGGAGAGCACGGCCCCGGCGGCCGGGTCGATCACGGCCCGGACGACCGTGTCGACTCCCCGGGGCGCCATCCCCTGCACCACCGGCCGCAGCTCCTCGGGCTGCCCGAACAGCTCGGTCAACTCGGTGTAGGCCCGGCGCAGTTGTTCCTCGTCCGCCAGGTCGAGGCGTACGCCGCCCAGATCGGCCCGGTGCCTGAGGTGCGGGGCGGTGGCCTTGAGGGCCACGGGGTAGCCGAGGGTGCGGGCGGCCTCGGCGGCGGCGTCCGGGGTGGGCGCGGGGAGCGCCCGGCGCACGTGGATGCCGTACCGGTCGAGCAGCTCGCAGGTCTCCGCCTGCCCGAGCGTGAGCCCCTGCCCGCGCTCCAGCAGCCCGCCGATCAGCTGGGCGGCCCCCTTCTCGTCGATGTCGTCGTACTCCGGCACCTTGCCCGGATCGGCGGCCTCACGCCGCCACTGCGCGTACTTGACCGCTTCGGCGAGGGCCCGGACGGCACGTTCTGCGGCGGGGTAGGCGGGGATGAGACGGGAGCAGCTTTGCGAGGCTTCGGGTGCTTCCGGTACCGCGGTGGGCAATGGTTCCGCAGGGCGGACCAGGTGGGCATCGCCCTCAGCGCCGGGCGCCTTCGCAAGAGCCTGGGGTGACGTACTCGCCGCAGCCGACAACGCCTCCGCAAGCCCCCCGAGCTCCACATGCACCACCAGCACCGGTTTCCCCGGAACCGCAGCCGCAGCCGAGCGCAGCGCCTCCGCCAGCTCCGCGTCCCCGGGCGACCCCTCCCCGATCGCCGGAATCGCCGTGACGACGACGGCGTCACACGTCTCGTCCGCCAGCGCCCGCGACAACGCCCGATGGAAGTCCTCCGCCGTCGCCCCGGTCGTCAGGTCCAGCGGAGGCGACGGCCGCAGCCCCTCCGCGAGACACCGGTCGTACGTCAGCACCCCCAGCGACTCCGAGTTCCCGAGGATCGCCACGCGCGGCCCCGCGGGCAGCGGCTGCCGGGCCAGCAGCAGCCCCGCGTCGACCAGTTCGGTGATCGTGTCGACCCGGATCACCCCGGCCTGCCGCAGCAGCGCGGAGACGGTCGCGTGCGGCAGCCGTGTCGCCCGTACCGCGTGCCCCTGCGGCGCGGAGCCGACCCCCTGCACCACGACCAGCGGCTTCGCCGCCGCCGTGCGCCGGGCGAGGCGGGTGAACTTGCGCGGGTTGCCGAGGGACTCCAGGTACATCAGGGCGACGTCGGTCTCCGGGTCGTCGTACCAGTACTGGAGGACGTCGTTGCCGGAGACGTCGGCCCGGTTCCCGGCGGAGACGAAGGTGGACACCCCGGTGACCCCGGTGACGCCTCCGCCGCGCCGGTGCAGCCGGGACAGCAGCGCGATGCCGATGGCCCCGGACTGCGTGAACAGGCCGATGCGGCCCGGGCGGGGCATCTCGGGGGCGAGCGAGGCGTTCAGCAGGACGTCGGGCGCGGTGTTGATGACGCCGAAGGCGTTCGGGCCGATGATCCGCATGCCGTACGCGCGCGCGAGCTGGACCAGGGCGCGCTGCCGCTCGCGCCCCTCGGGCCCGCTCTCGGCGTACCCGGCGGACAGCACGACCAGCCCCTGCACCCCGTGCTCGCCGCACTCGGAGACCACGGCGGGCACGTGCTCGGCCGGTACGGCGACGACGGCGAGGTCGACCGGCCCCTCGATGTCCCGCACCGAGCGGTACGCGGGCACCCCGTCGACCTCCTTGAGGTCCTCGGGGAAGGCCTTGTTCACGGCGTACAGGCGGCCGGGATGGCCGGCGTCCCGAATGTTGCCGAGGACGCTGCGGCCCACCCCGCCGGGCGCGCGGCCGACGCCGACGACCGCGACGGAGCCGGGTGCCAGCAGCCGCCGTACCGAGTGGGCCTCGGCGCGCTGCTCCCGCGCGCGCTGCACGGCGAGGGAGCGGTCGGTGGGTTCGAGGTCGAACTCCAGGCGTACGACGCCGTCCTCGAAGCTGCGCTTCTGGGTGTACCCGGCGTCCGTGAACACCTTGATCATCTTGCTGTTGGCGGGCAGCACCTCGGCGGCGAAGCGGCGGATGCCGCGCTCGCGGGCGACGGCCGCGATGTGCTCCAGGAGGGCCGAGGCGACCCCGCGGCCCTGGTGGGCGTCCTGCACCAGGAAGGCGACCTCGGCCTCGTCGGCGGGCGCGGACGCGGGCAGACCGTCGGCACCGATGCGGTCATAGCGTACGGTGGCGATGAACTCGCCGCCGATGGTGGCCGCGAGTCCCACCCGGTCCACAAAGTCGTGGTGCGTGAAGCGGTGGACGTCCTTGGCGGAGAGTCGCGGGTACGGCGCGAAGAAGCGGTAGTACTTCGACTCGTCCGAGACCTGCTCGTAGAAGCTGACCAGGCGGTCGGCGTCATCAACGGTGATGGGCCGGATGCGCGCGGTACCCCCGTCGCGCAGCACCACGTCCGCCTCCCAGTGGGCGGGGTACTCGTGCCGGTCCTGCCGGTCCGCCGGGCTCTGCATGGGCCCCAGAGTACGGCTCGCGTCCGACAACGGCGCGAGGCAGTCTGTGGAGGACGGAAGTCGGACCGAGGCCGCGGTCCGATGTCACACCGGAGCAGGACGAACACCCAGCTCCGGGCACGCTTCACGATATGGGAAACTGGTCTAGACAACCCTGAACACTGAAGGGCAGCAACACATGGCTGAGCGCCGCGTCAACGTCGGCTGGGCCGAGGGCCTCCACGCCCGCCCCGCTTCCATCTTCGTCCGGGCCGCCACGGCCGCAGGTGTCCCGGTGACGATCGCCAAGGCTGACGGCAACCCCGTCAACGCGGCCTCCATGCTGGCTGTCCTGGGCCTGGGCGCCCAGGGCGGCGAGGAGATCGTCCTCGCCTCCGACGCCGAGGGCGCCGAAGTCGCCCTGGACCGTCTGGCCAAGCTGGTCTCCGAGGGTCTGGAAGAGCTTCCCGAGACCGTCTGAGGTGTGCCAGGAAGCCGCGTCGCCCTTTCCGGGTGGCGCGGCTTCCGCGTTTTCGCACCCGGTTCGAGGAATTCACCACAGGCACACGAAAGGCACGCGACCGTGAATTCACGGCGCGCCGGAAAAGGGCAGCGGAAATATCGCTCCGCTGAATATCCCCTCTTTGTATACGGCGCCCGTGTTAATGCCGCAGGCTCGACATGTTTACGGCATGTTGCGAGTTCCTCACACGCTCGGAGCGGTCCCCGCCCGAGGTGAACCGCAACCGGTGCGCGCCCGTCGAGCGCTCGGTGTGCAGCGCCGTGATCCCCCGCGCGCGCTCACTGTCGCCGCGGGCCACCGCGTCCACGATCGCGCCGTGCTCCGCCCAGGAGTCCACCGGGCTCGGCGGTGCCTCCACCGTGTACATCCAGGCGATCTTGTGCCGCAGCTGGGTCAGCGTCGAGGTCAGCGAGGCGCTGCCGGCGGCCTGCGCCAGTGTCTCGTGGAACCAGCCGCCCAGCGAGCGCAGATCCTCGCTGTTGCCCCTCCTGGCCCGCTCCTGGCCCAGCCGCACCAGACCGCGCAGCACCTTCAGATGGGCCTCGGTGCGCCGCTGGGCGGCCCGGGAGGCACCGAGCGGCTCCAGCAGCGTGCGCATCTCCAGCAGGTCGGCGGCCTCCTGCTCGGTCGGCTCGGCCACGCACGCGCCCGCGTGCCGCCGGGTCACCACGAAGCCCTCCGCCTCCAGGGTGCGCAGGGCCTCACGGACGGGGACGCGCGAGACGCCGTAGCGACGGGCCAGGACTTCCTCGGTGAGGCGGCTGCCGCGCTCGTAGACACCCGCGACGATGTCGTCCCGGATGGCCGTGCACACCGAGTGCGCCGGAATACGCATGACCGACCTCCGCCTTAATCCCCGTGAAACGTCGACGATGGACGTGTGTTCCGTGACTCTATTGCAATGAGCCGGAATTTCCGACGGCAGGCCGGAATCCAGGGATATTTTTTGGACAGCAGATGCGGCAGGCACTGCGAAAAACGACGAAAGCCCCGGCTCGTGAGCCGGGGCTTCGGGATGTCGTGCGCCGGAGCGTCAGACGTTCACGCCGTGCTGGCGGAGGTAGGCGATCGGGTCGACGTCCGAGCCGTACTCGGGGGTCGTACGGGCCTCGAAGTGCAGGTGCGGTCCGGTGACGTTGCCGGTCGCGCCGGACAGGGCGATCTGCTGGCCCGGGAGGACCTTCTGGCCCACGGTGACGCCGATGGACGACAGGTGGCCGTACTGGGTGTACATGCCGTCGGCCATCCGGATCACGATCTGGTTGCCGTACGCGCCGCCCCAGCCGGTGGAGACGACCGTGCCGGAGCCGACCGCGTGGACGGACGTCCCGCTGGCCGCGTGGAAGTCGATGCCGGTGTGGGAGCCGGAGGACCACAGGGAGCTGCTGGCCCGGTAGCCGGTGGAGACGTACGAGTGCGCGATCGGGGCGACGAAGGCGTTCAGGCGCTTGCGCTCGGCCTCACGCGCGGCGCGGGCCTGGGCCTCGCGGCGCTCCTTCTTCGCCTCCTCGGCGGCCGCCTTGGCCGCGGCCTCCTCGGCCGCCTTCTGCTGCGCGGCCTCCTGCTGGGCCTCGGCCTGCGCGTCGATCTGCTCGGCGACCTTGTCGCTCACGGTGATGACCGGGGTGAGGCCGGTGTCCTCGACGGAGTTGTCCGCGGCGAGCGCCGGGGTGGCCGCCAGGGTGCCGATGACACCGGTGGTGGTGAGGGCCGCGACACCGGCCGCCTGAGCGGTGGTGCGCTTGACCCGACCGGGCTTGCGGTGCTTCCCGGTGGCGCACATGAACGCCATGAAGTGGCTGGTCCTTTCCTTCCCTCTCGCCTACCGGGTTAGCTGACGGGTTCGGAGCAGGAAGGTCTCCTACGGACCCCCTCGCTCGCGCGCGGGCGTCCGATTCACCCCAGGGACTGCGTGGGTCCCCGGCTCCCCTGGCTCGCGCCGTACGGGGACTCGGCGATGACTGTCCGGTGCCGCGGGCGCGGCGCACTGCGTGACGAACAGCCCGGAAGACGCTAAAGGGCCCGACTTTCGATCCCCAAACGGATCCGGGCTTTTGTAGCGCATCCCACAGGTCAGACAGGCAACCTCTGCCCCAATTCGGACATCTGGGGAAGGTGCTCCAGCGTCGCGCACAGCAAGGGGCCCTGACGACCCGTCGGCCATCAGGGCCCCACGCGCGCGGAGCGCCGTCCGGCTGCTACTCGGCGGCCACGACGGTGACTTCGCCGATGCCGAGCGCCTCGACCGGCGCCTTGATCTCGGCCGCGTCACCGACGAGGACGGTCACCAGGCGGTCCACCGGGAAGGCGTTGATGACCGCCGCGGTGGCCTCCACGGTGCCGGTGCCGGCGAGCTGCTGATACAGCGTCGCCTGGAAGTCGTCGGGCAGGTGCTGCTCGACCTGGTCCGCCAGCGTGCCCGCGACGGCCGCGGCGGTCTCGTACTTCAGCGGCGCCACACCGACCAGGTTCTGCACGGCGACGTCCCGCTCGGCGTCGGTCAGCCCCTCCGCCGCGAGCGTGCGCAGCACCGTCCACAGGTCCTGCAGCGCGGGACCGGTGTTGGGGGTGTCCACGGAACCGCTGATGGCGAGCATCGCGGCGCCGGTGTCGTCCGGCGCGGACCTCAGGACCTGTCCGAAGGCGCGCACGCCGTAGGTGTAGCCCTTCTCCTCGCGCAGGACGCGGTCCAGGCGGGAGGTGAGGGTGCCGCCGAGGCAGTAGGTGCCGAGCACCTGGGCGGGCCACACGCGGTCGTGCCGGTCCGGTCCGATCCGGCCGATGAGCAGCTGCGTCTGAACGGCACCCGGCCGGTCGACGATGACCACCCGGCCGGTGTCGTCGGCCGTCACCGGCGGCACGGGACGCGGCGCGCCCGCGGTGCCGGTCCAGGCACCCAGGGTGTCGGCGAGCAGCGCGTCCAGGTCGGTGCCGGTGAGGTCGCCGACCACCACCGCGGTGGCCGTGGCGGGCCGCACATGGCGGTCGTAGAAGGCGCGTACGCCCGCCGCGTCGATCTTCTCGACCGTCTCCTCGGTGCCCTGGCGCGGGCGCGACATGCGCGAGGTCGCCGGGAACAGCTCCTTGGAGAGTTCCTTGGCGGCGCGGCGGGCGGGGTTGGCCAGCTCGTGCGGGATCTCGTCCAGGCGGTTGCGGACCAGCCGCTCGACCTCGCTCTCGGCGAAGGCGGGCGCGCGCAGGGCGTCGGCGAGCAGGCCGAGGCCCTTGGCCAGGCGGGAGGCGGGGACCTCCAGGCTGAGGCGGACGCCGGGGTGGTCGGCGTGCGCGTCGAGCGTGGCGCCGGCCCGCTCCAGCTCGGCGGCGAACTCCTCGGCGGAGTGCTTGTCGGTGCCCTCGGAGAAGGCCCGCGCCATGATCGTGCCGACGCCGTCCAGGCCGGCCGGCTCGGCGTCCAGGGGCGCGTCCAGCAGTACCTCGACGGCGACGACCTGCTGGCCGGGGCGGTGGCAGCGCAGCACGGTCAGGCCGTTGTCCAGCGTGCCGCGCTCGGGGGCCGGGAACGCCCAGGGCTTGGCCTCGCCCGGCTGCGGCTGGGGGTGGAAGTCCATCGTGGCGAGCTCGGTCACTTGGCCGTCTCCTCGTTGTCGTTACCGGCCTCTACGGTCGCTTCCTGCTCCGGGTCCTCGGGGACGTCGGCGTCCTGGACCGTCTCCGGGTGCTTCGGCTCGTAGACGAGGACCGCGCGGTTGTCGGGGCGCAGGCGGGCCTTGGCGACCTCCTGGACCTCCTCGGGGGTCACCTCCAGGACGCGCTGGACGGCGGTGAGGGCGAGCTGCGGGTCGCCGAACAGGACCGCGAACCGGCACAGTTCGTCGGCGCGGCCGGCGACCGTGCCGAGCCGGTCCAGCCACTCGCGCTCCAACTGGGCCTGGGCGCGCTCCATCTCCTCGGCCGTGGGGCCCTCCTCGGCGAACCGGGCCAGCTCCTCGTCGATCGCGGACTCGATCACCGGCACCTCTACGTCACCGGAGGCCTTCACGTCCAGCCAGCCGAGCGAGGGCGCGCCGGCCAGGCGCAGCAGGCCGAAGCCGGCCGCGACGGCCGTACGGTCGCGGCGCACGAGCCGGTTGTACAGGCGGGAGGACTCGCCGCCACCGAGGACGGTCAGGGCCAGGTCGGCCGCGTCCGACTCGCGGGAGCCGTCCTGCGGGAGCCGGTAGGCGGCCATCAGGGCGCGCGCCGGGACCTCCTCCTCGACGACCTCGCGCAGCTGCTCGCCGATGATCTTGGGCAGGGAGCCGTCGCGGGGCTCGGGCTTGCCGTCGTGGGAGGCGATCGACCCGAAGTACTTCTCGACCCAGGCGAGGGTCTGCACGGGGTCGATGTCGCCGACCACGGAGAGCACCGCGTTGTTGGGCGCGTAGTAGGTGCGGAAGAACTGGCGCGCGTCCTCCAGGGTGGCCGCGTCCAGGTCCGCCATCGAGCCGATCGGCGTGTGGTGGTAGGGGTGGCCCTCCGGGTAGGCGAGGGCGGTCAGCTTCTCGAAGGCGGTGCCGTAGGGCACGTTGTCGTAGCGCTGACGGCGCTCGTTCTTGACGACGTCCCGCTGGTTCTCCATGGACTCGTCGTCCAGGGCGGCGAGCAGGGAGCCCATGCGGTCGGCCTCCAGCCAGAGGGCGAGCTCCAGCTGGTGGGCGGGCATGGTCTCGAAGTAGTTGGTGCGCTCGAAGCTGGTGGTGCCGTTCAGCGAGCCGCCGGCGCCCTGCACCAGCTCGAAGTGGCCGTTGCCCTTGACCTGCCCCGACCCCTGGAACATCAGGTGCTCGAAAAGGTGAGCCAGGCCGGTACGTCCCTTGACTTCGTGTCGGGAGCCGACGTCGTACCAGAGGCACACCGCCGCCACCGGGGTCAGGTGGTCCTCGGAGAGCACCACGCGCAGACCGTTGGCCAGGCGGTGCTCGGTCGCTGTCAGGCCCCCGGAGCCTGCCTCGGCTGTGGTCGTGTGACCCATGGGCATGTACGTCCCTTCGAGAGCGGAGGCGGTCGTCGAAACCGCTGTTTTCCTGCCGGTCCTGCCACTGTATGCAAAGCGTGCGGGGCCTCGGCGAAGTTCCCGCCGGACGTACGCCCAGAGCGGATCGCGTAGCCTGCGCCGGACCCGGCTCCGCGGGCGCGGGAATCCCGCTGGGACCGGGTCGTGGCACGGCTTGTCAGTGCCTCGGTCCACAATGGTCCGCGTCAGATCCATCAAACGCTTCAGTAGCAAGGAGCCGGCAGCGATGGCCCGCCGCAGCACGAAGACCCCGCCGCCCGACGATTCGTACGAGGAGAAGATCCTCGACATCGACGTCGTGGACGAGATGCGTGGCTCCTACCTTGAGTACGCGTACTCGGTCATCTACTCGCGCGCCCTGCCGGACGCCCGTGACGGCCTCAAGCCGGTGCACCGCCGGATCGTCTACCAGATGAACGAGATGGGCCTGCGCCGTGACCGCGGCTACGTGAAGTGCGCCCGGGTCGTCGGCGAGGTCATGGGCAAGCTGCACCCGCACGGCGACGCGTCGATCTACGACGCCCTGGTGCGCATGGCCCAGCCGTTCTCGATGCGCCTCCCGCTGGTCGACGGCCACGGCAACTTCGGCTCGCTGGGCAACGACGACCCGCCGGCCGCCATGCGGTACACCGAGTGCCGGATGGCCGAGGCGACGAGCCTGATGACCGAGTCGATCGACGAGGACACGGTCGACTTCACGCCCAACTACGACGGCCAGGAGCAGGAGCCGGTGGCGCTGCCCGCCGCCTTCCCGAACCTGCTGGTCAACGGCTCCTCGGGCATCGCGGTCGGGATGGCGACGAACATGCCGCCGCACAACCTGCGCGAGGTCATCGCGGCCGCCCGCCACCTGATCAGGTACCCGAACGCGGACCTGGACGCGCTGATGCGGCACGTCCCGGGCCCCGACCTGCCCACCGGCGGCCGGATCGTCGGCCTGGACGGCGTCCGGGACGCGTACGCGACGGGCCGCGGCACCTTCAAGATCCGCGCGACGGTCTCGATCGAGAGCGTGACCGCCCGCCGCAAGGGCTTGATCGTCACCGAACTGCCCTTCACGGTCGGTCCGGAGAAGGTGATCGCCAAGATCAAGGACCTGGTCAACTCGAAGAAGGTCCAGGGCATCGCCGACGTCAAGGACCTCACCGACCGCGAGCACGGCCTGCGTCTGGTCATCGAGATCAAGAACGGCTTCGTGCCGGAGGCGATCCTGGAGCAGCTGTACAAGCTGACCCCGATGGAGGAGTCCTTCGGCATCAACAACGTGGCCCTGGTGGACGGTCAGCCGCTCACCCTGGGCCTGAAGGAGCTGCTGGAGGTCTACCTCGACCACCGCTTCGACGTCGTACGGCGCCGCAGCGAGTACCGCCGCGGCCGGCGCCGTGACCGGCTGCACCTGGTCGAGGGCCTGCTGACCGCGCTCATCGACATCGACGAGGTCATCCGGCTGATCCGGGCCAGCGAGAACTCCGCGCAGGCCAAGGAGCGCCTGATGGAGCGCTTCTCGCTGAGCGAGATCCAGACGCAGTACATCCTCGACACGCCGCTGCGCCGGCTCACCAAGTACGACCGCATCGAGCTGGAGGCGGAGAAGGAGAAGCTCACCGCGGAGATCGCGGAGCTGACCCGGATCCTGGACTCGGACGCGGAGCTGCGCAAGCTGGTCTCGGCCGAACTGGCCGACGTGGCCAAGAAGTTCGGCACCGACCGGCGTACGGTCCTGCTGGAGTCGGCGGGAGCCCCGGTGGCCGCCGTGCCGCTCCAGGTCGCCGACGACCCGTGCCGGGTGCTGATGTCCTCCACGGGCCTGCTGGCCCGCACGGCGGACAACGAGCCGTTCTCGGAGGACACCGACGCGAGGCGCGCCAAGCACGACGTGATCGTCTCGGCGGTCCCGGCGACCACGCGCGGCGAGGTCGGCGCGGTGACCTCGGCGGGCCGTCTGCTGCGGATCAACGTGGTCGACCTGCCGCAGCTGCCCGGGACGGCGGCTGCGCCGAACCTCGCCGGAGGGGCGCCGCTCGCGGAGTTCGTCTCCCTGGAGGACGACGAGACGGTGGTCTGCCTGATGACGCTGGACGAGTCGTCCCCGGGTCTGGCGCTGGGCACCGAGCAGGGTGTCGTCAAGCGTGTGGTGCCCGACTACCCGTCCAACAAGGACGAGTTGGAGGTCATCACCCTCAAGGAGGGCGACCGGATCGTCGGCGCGGTGGAGCTGCGCACCGGCGAGGAGGACCTGGTGTTCATCACGGACGACGCGCAGCTGCTGCGCTTCCAGGCCTCCATCGTCCGTCCGCAGGGCCGCCCGGCCGGCGGTATGGCGGGCATCAAGCTCACCGAGGGCGCCAAGGTCATCTCGTTCACGGCGGTCGACCCGGCCGCCGAGGCGGTGGTCTTCACGGTGGCGGGCTCGCGGGGCACGCTGGACGACTCCGTGCAGACGACGGCCAAGCTGACCCCGTTCGACCAGTACCCGCGCAAGGGCCGGGCCACCGGCGGCGTGCGCTGCCAGCGGTTCCTGAAGGGCGAGGACTGCCTGTCGCTGGGCTGGGCGGGCCCCGTCCCGGCCCGGGCGGCGCAGAAGAACGGCACCCCGGCCGAGCTGCCGGAGCTGGACCCGCGCCGGGACGGCTCGGGCACGTCGCTGGCGAAGACGGTGTCGGTGGTCGCGGGACCGGTGTTCTAGACCGCGTACGCCGCCGCGTCGGGCTCCTCCTCGGAGCCCTGTACGTACCGCAGGACGCCCCACATGCCGTGCTCGTCGGCGTGTGGGGCGTCGTCGCTCTTGCACCCCTCCAGTTCCTCCCCGAGCGCGTCCGCCTCGATGCCGGAGCCGATCAGCACGAGCTGGGTGAGGCGGGCGTCGGCGGGCGGCCACGGTTCGGGGTAGAAGCGCAGGAACGGGCCGACGGCGTGGACGGCGTAGCGGTTGACGGCGTCGTACGGCCCGAAGTCCACGTATCCCTTGATCCGGTACAGCCCCTCCGGCCGGCTGTCCAGGAACCGGATCAGCCGACGGGGCTCCATCGGTACGTCGGAGGTGAAGGACAGGCTGTCGTAGCCCGTGTGCAGGTGGCCATGGTGGTCGTCGTCGGGCTCATGCGGGTCGTGCAGGTCGTGCAGGTCGTCGAAGGACAGCTGCCCGATGCGCTCCTCGCTCGGCCTGCAGTCGAAGAGGAACTCCGGGTCGACGCGGGCGTAGGTGGCGGGGACGACGACGGCCCGGTCGGTCAGCGAGCGGACCAGGCGAAGGACGCGATCGGCGTCCGGCGCCCGGTCGAGCTTGTTGACCACGACGAGGTCGGCGAGGGCGAGGTGCCGGTCGATCTCGGGGTGCCGGGCTCGGGTGCCGTCGAACTCGGCGGCGTCGACGACCTCGACGAGGCCGCCGTAGACGATGCCGGGATGCTCGCTGGCGAGCACCATCCGCACGAGTTCCTGCGGCTCGGCGAGTCCGCTGGCCTCGATGACGATGACGTCGATGCCGGCGGCGGGCGCGGCCAGGCGGTCCAGATAGACGTCGAGTTCGCTCGCGTCGACGGCGCAGCACAGGCAGCCGTTGCCGAGCGAGACGGTCGAGTCGCCGAGGGCGCCGGCGACGGCCATGGCGTCGATCTCGATGGCGCCGAAGTCGTTGACGATCGCCCCGATGCGGCTGCCTCCGCTGCGGTGCAGCAGGTGGTTGAGGAGCGTGGTCTTCCCTGAGCCGAGGAATCCGGCGAGCACGATGACGGGGATCTGCTGCGGGGTGCGGCTGTTGCCCAACGGGCGCCCTCTCTCATGTGGACCGACTGCCGGACCAGGATAAGAGCGGGGCGCCCCGGGGCGGGGCGCCGCCGGGGCCCGCCTGGGGCTTCCGGGGTCCCTCAGCGCTGTGCCGGCACCGCCACCGGCGGCTCCGGGCCGACGTACCTGGCGACCGGCCGGATGATCTTCGGGTCCTCCGCCTGTTCCAGGATGTTGGCGCTCCAGCCGACCACCCGGGCCGCCGCGAAGGTGGGGGTGAACATCTCCCGGGGCAGGCCGCACAGTTCCATGACCACGCCCGCGTAGAACTCGACGTTCGTGTGCAGTTCGCGGCCGGGCTTCAGCTCGGCGAGGATCGCCTCGACCTGTCGCTCGACCTCGACGGCGAAGGCGACGCGCGAGCCCCCGAAGCCCTCGGCGATCTCGCGCAGCATCCGCGAACGGGGATCCTCCGTGCGGTAGATGGCGTGCCCGAAGCCCATGATGCGGTCGCCGGCGAGCACCCGCTCCCGGATCCAGGAGTCGATGCGGTCGGGCGTTCCGATCGCGTCCAGGGTGTCGAGGGCACGGCTGGGCGCCCCACCGTGCAGCGGTCCGGACAGCGCGCCCACGGCCCCGACCAGGCAGGCCGCCACGTCGGCACCGGTGGACGCGATGACCCGCGCGGTGAAGGTTGATGCATTGAATCCGTGATCAATGGTTGAGATCAGGTATTGCTCGACCGCACGGGCCCGCCGTGGGTCCGGTTCCTCACCCGTGAGCATGTAGAGGTAGTTGGCCGCGTACGACAGGTCCTCGCGCGGCTCCACCGCGTCCAGGCCCTGCCCGATTCGGTACAGCGCGGTCAGCAGGGTCGGTACGGCCGCACAGACGGCGACGGTGTCCGCGCGGCGCCGGTCGGCGTCGATGTCGTACACCGGCCGGAACCCCTGCGCCGCACCCAGCAGCGACAGTGCCGAGCGCAGCCCGGCCAGCGGACCGGAGAGACCGCTCGCCGCCGCTATGGCGGGCAGGGCCGCGCGGACCTCCTCGGGCAGCCGGCGCAGTCGCGCGGCCTCGGCGGTGAAGGCGGCACGGCGTTCCGCATCCGGGAGCGCGCCGTGGACGAGGAGGTGCCAGACGTCTTCGAAGCCGCGGGTCCGCGCGAGTTCGACGGCCGAGTACTGGCGGTAGTGGTAGAAGCCCTCGAGCCCCCGTACGTCTCCGATCTCGGTGTCGGTGACGACGACTCCCGCAAGGCCGCGCGGTACGTCGACACGGGGTGCGGTCCTGTTGATGGACATGATGTTCCTCCCTGGACTTGATCCGACTGTCTATGCTTGACGACTTTCCTGTCAACATTGATCTAATCAATGTTCATCAAGCACGGCCATCAAGATGTGCAGAGGCGGCTACGGTGACTTCCATGCGCGATCACGAACCCGCTCCCGACCGTCCCGGGCGAAGGCTGACCACCAAGGAGACCGCCGAACTGCTCGGCGTGAAGCCCGAGACGGTGTACGCCTACGTGAGCCGCGGCCTGCTCAGCAGCAGGCGCGAACCCGGGGGCCGCGCCAGCACCTTCGAGGCGCGGGAGGTCGAGGCCCTCGCCCGGCGCAACCGGCGGGAGGCCGCGGGGAGTCCGGGCTCCGGCGGGGACCTGTCCGTCCGGACCCGGATCACCTTCATCGACAAGGACCGGTACTACTTCCGTGGCGTCGACGCCACGGAGCTGGCCGCCCGCCACTCCTACGAGGAGGTCGCGGAGTGGCTGTGGACGGGCCGGATGACCCGGGGCGTGACCTTCACCGCGCCCGAGGAGACCGTCGAGGTCGCCCGGCACGTCGTGCGGGCGCTGCCGGAGCACACCTCCCCCACCGACCGGCTGCGGGTGGCGGCGATCGCCGCGGCGGCCGAGGACCCGCTGCGCTTCGACCTGTCCGAGGAGGCCGTGCTGGGCACGGCGCGCACCCTCATCCCCACGCTCGTCGCCGCGCTGCCGCCGGTCCTGTACGCCCCCGAGGACGACGGCCCGCTGGCCCACCGCCTGTGGGGGCGGCTGACCGGCAGCCCCGCCGACGAGGCGGCACTGCGCGTCCTGGACACCGCCCTCGCCCTGCTCGTCGACCACGACCTGGCCGCCTCCACGCTCGCCGTCCGGGTCGCCGCCTCGGCCCGCGCCCACGCCTACGCGGCCGTCTCGGCCGGGCTCGGCGTCCTGGAGGGGCCGCTGCACGGCGCCGCCAGCGGCCTGGCCCACCGGATGCTGCTCGACGTGCTCGACCAGGGCACCGCGGTCCCGGTGATCGCGGACGAGCTGCGCGCGGGGCGCCGTATCCCCGGACTCGGTCACCGGCTCTACCCCGGCGAAGACCCGCGCGCGCGGGCGCTGTTCGGCCTCCTGGAGCAGCTCCCGCGAGCGGAACCCGCCCTGCTCGCGGCCCGCGACATCGTCGCCACGACCGCCCGCCACACTCCGCTGCACGCCAACGTCGACCTGGCCCTGGCCGTGTTCACCGTCTCCTGCGGCATGCCCGCCACGGCCGGCGAGACCATCTTCGCCGTCGCCCGGACGGCGGGCTGGATCGCCCATGCCCTCGAGGAGTACGGCGAGCGCCCGCTGCGCATGCGCCCCAGCGGTCACTACGTCGGTCCGCGCCCTCCGCAGCCCCTCCCGGAGTAGGGCAACGGCCACGGCCGGAAGTCGCCCCGGGGGAAGTCAGGTTAGGCTCACCTCTGTGAGTAGGTGTGCGACCGTCTCCCGGAGCCTCGACGAGCCCGTTGCCGGCACGGCTGCCACGGCGACGACGTGGCTACTGCTGGAACAGCCCGGCCCGTGGGGTGTCAAAGCGCTCACTTCGAGCCACCTCGACCCCGCGCTGGGCCGCGCCCTGGAGGCCGCCGCCGAGGGAACCGGCGTCCGCGTCGCGCTCATCCGGCGCCCCGGCCGCCACGCGGACCCCGGCACGCAGGCGCTCCGGCAGGTGTACGTGGCCCACACCGTCCCCGGGAACGTCTGGCTGCACAGCGCCACCACCCGCGATCCGTACCGGCTGCTCGGCCTCGACTTCGCCGCTCTGGGCGCGGGCGACCCCCGTTCCTTCGGCGCGGCGCTGGGCGGCCGGCCGCACACGGGCGACCCGCTCGCGCTCGTGTGCACCAACGGCAAGCGCGACCGCTGCTGCGCCCTCCTGGGCCGTCCCCTCGCCGCCGAGCTGGCCTCTTCCGGTGTGCGGGGCGTCTGGGAGGTCACCCATCTGGGTGGTCATCGCTTCTCGCCCACGGTGCTCGTCCTGCCGTACGGCTACGCGTACGGCCGCGCGGAGGCGCACACCATCAAGGAGGCCCTGCACGGGGTCCAGGAGGGGCGCGTGGTGGTCGAGGGATGCCGCGGGTGCTCCGCCTGGGACCGGCCCGGGCAGGCGGCCGAGCTGGCCGTGCGCTCCGCGGCGGGCGAGTACGCGGCCGGCACGCTGAGCGTCGTACGGACCGAGGGCAGGGCACCGCGCTGGGAGGTCATGGTCGCCCACACCGACGGCCGCCACTGGCTCGTCACGGTGGCCCAGGGAGCGTCCCTGCCACCGCGCCCGGAGAGCTGCGACGCGGCGGTGCTCGGGGCGCCGGCGCGGATGGACATGGTGGCCGTACGCGAGTTGCGGACGACGGCGCTGGCGAGCTGATCAGGGCCACCCCCGACCCACTTCTTCAAGAAATGGTCAAGAGATCCACGCCACAACCCCTACGGCGACCACCGTCCCCCCACGTACCGTCGTGGGTATGAGCCCCACTCCCCCCGCACGCCGCCTGCGCCTCGGTCTGCCGCGGCGGGTCTTCTCGCAGGTGCTGCTGATGCAGGTGGCGATCGCCGCGGGAGTGGCGGTGCTCGCGACCGGGCTCTTCCTGGCCCCGCTGAGCAAACAGCTGGACCAGGAGGCGATGCGCCGCGCCCTGGCCATCGCCCAGACCACGGCGCAGGACCCGCAGATCGCCGAGGGCGTCCAGCACACCCCGCCGACCAGGAACGGCCCGGTGCAGGAGGAGGCCGAGCGGATCCGGAAGGCCACACACGCCGAGTACATCGTGGTGCTGGACCGGCACTGGATCCGCTGGTCGCACCCCACGCCCAGCGAGATCGGCCGCCCGGTCTCCACCGACCCCCGCGACGCCCTGGCCGGCAAGCAGGTCATGGAGATCGACAAGGGCACCCTGGGCCGCTCCGCGCGCGGCAAGGTGCCCCTGTACGACGCCGACCACCGGATCATCGGGGCGGTCTCGGTCGGCATCGCGTACGACAGCGTGCGCGCCCGGCTGATCAGCGCGATCCCGGGGCTGTTCGCCTACGCCGGCGGTGCTCTCGCGGTGGGCGCGCTGGCCGCCTGGCTGATCTCCCGGCGGGTGCAGCGGCAGACCCGGGACCTGGCCTTCTCCGACATCTCGGCGCTGCTCGCCGAGCGCGAGGCGATGCTGCACGGCATCCGGGAGGGCGTGGTCGCCCTCGGCCGCGGCGGTCGCATCCGGCTGCTCAACGACGAGGCACGGCGGCTGCTGGGCATCGGCGACGAGGCCGTCGGCAAGTCCCTGGACGAGGCGCTGGGCGAGGGTCGTACGGCGGACGTCCTGGCCGGGCGGGTGACCGGCACCGACCTGCTGACCGTGCGCGGCCAGCGTGTCCTGGTCGCCAACCGCATGCCCACGGACGACGGCGGCGCCGTGGCCACCCTGCGCGACCGCACCGAGCTGGAGCAGCTGGGCCGCGAACTCGACTCCACGCGCGGCCTGATCGACGCCCTGCGCGCCCAGGACCACGAGCACGCCAACCGCATGCACACCCTGCTCGGCCTGCTGGAGCTGGAGATGTACGACGACGCCGTGGAGTTCGTCGGCGAGGTCGTCGGGGACCACCGGGTCACCGCCGAGCAGGTCACCGAGAAGATCCAGGACCCGCTGCTCGCCGCCCTGCTGGTCGGCAAGGCGACCGTGGCGGCCGAACGAGGCGTCGCCCTGTGGGTGTCGGAACGCACCCGGCTCCCGGACCGGCTGATCGACCCCCGGGGTCTGGTCACCGTCGTGGGCAACCTCGTGGACAACGCACTCGACGCGGTCGCGGGCACCCCGCACGCGCGCGTGGAGGTCGAGTTGCGCGCCGAGAGACGTACGGTCGTCCTTCGCGTACGCGACACCGGGCCCGGCATCCCGGAGGGCCAGCGGGAGTTGGTCTTCACGGACGGGTGGTCCACCAAGAAGCCGCCCGCGCACGGCAAGCGGGGCCTCGGGCTTTCGCTGGTGCACCGGCTCGCCGAACGGCAGGGCGGGAGCGCGACGGTGGGCGCGGCGGACGGCGGGGGCGCCGAGTTCACCGTCGTCCTGCCCGAGGCGCTGACCGAGCCGGAGCTGGAGCCGGCGGTGCTCGCGGAGTCCCTTCGGACCGCCGCTGTCGTCGAGGAGGAGGCGCGATGATCGAGGTCCTGGTCGTGGACGACGACGTGCGGGTCGCCCGGGTCAACGCCGCCTACGTCGAGAAGGTGCCCGGCTTCCATGTGGCCGGCGAGGCGCACAACGCGGCCGAGGCGCTGAGCCAGTTGGAGGCGCTGCCGCGGCTCGACCTGGTCCTCATGGACCACTACCTGCCCGACGACACCGGGCTCGCGGTCGTCCAGGAGATGCGCCGGCGCGGCCACCAGACCGACGTGATCATGGTGACGGCCGCGCGGGACGTGTCGACCGTCCAGGCGGCCATGCGGCACGGCGCCCTGCAGTACCTGGTGAAGCCGTTCGCCTTCGCCGGGCTGCGGGCGAAGCTGGAGGCGTACGCCCAGCTGCGCCGCACGCTGGACGGCGGCGGCGAGGCCGAACAGGCCGAGGTGGACCGCATCTTCGGCGCCCTGTCGGCGCCGTCGGAGCCGGAGCTGCCCAAGGGGCACTCCCCCACCACGGCCGAGCTGGTGCGCCAGTCCCTGATGAGCGCCGAGGGGCCGCTGTCCGCCCAGGAGATCGCCGAGCGGACCGGGGTGAGCCGCCAGACCGCCCAGCGCTACCTCAAGCTCCTGGAGCGCACCGGACGGGCCCGGCTGACCCTCAAATACGGCGACGCGGGCCGCCCGGAACACCGTTACGTGTGGGCGACCCGCGCCTGAGCGGGCTTCAGCGAGCGGTCACTTGGCGGCCTTCTCGACGAACTCGGTCGTGAACGTCTTGCTCAGGTCCACCTTGGCGTTCTTGATGGTGGGGTTGAACGACTTGAGGACCTTCTCGACGGTCTCGGGGCCGTTCGCGGGCATCACGCCGTCCTTGGTGAACATCGGCAGCGTGCTCTTGATCGCCTGGGCGTAGAGCGCCTTGTCGCCCTGGGAGTAGTCGGCGGGCATCTTGGCCGCGATCTCGTCCGCGCTGTGGGTGGACATCCACTTGAGTGTCTTGACGAATGCATTGGCCAACTTCTGGACGGTGTCCTTGTGACTGTTGACCCAGTCCGTCTGCATGTACAGGCTTGACGAGGGGTACGGCCCGCCCAGCGCCGCCTGCGAGCCCTCGGGGGTGCGCATGTCGATGAGGACCTTGCCGGCCTTCTTGTCCAGGATCGTGGCGACGGTCGGGTCGGTCGTCATGCCGCCGTCGATCGCGCCCTGCTGGAGTGCGGAGATGAAGGTCGGTCCGGCGCCGACGGCGACCGGCGTGAACTCGCTGACCTTCACGCCGTTCTTGACGGCGAGGTACTTGGTGAGGAAGTCGGTCGAGGAGCCGAGACCGGTGACGCCGAGCTTCTTCCCCTTGAAGTCCTTGGGCGAAGCGATGTCGCCCGCCGCCTTGTCGGAGACGACCTCCACCTCGCCCGGCGCGTGCGAGAACTGCACCACGGACTCCACCGACTTGCCCTTCACCTGGAGGTCGAGGGTGTGGTCGTAGAAGCCGACCGCTCCCTGCACCTGGCCGGAGACGAGCGCGGTCTCGGCCTGGACGCCGGCGGGCTCGCTCAGCAGCTCCACGTCGAGGCCCTCGGCGTCGAAGTAGCCGAGCCGCTGGGTGAGCATCGCGGGCAGGTAGATGACCTTGTCCAGGCCGCCGACCATGATCTTGACCTTGGTGCCCTTACCGTCGCCCTTGCTGCCGGCGGCGGTGCTGGCCGCGTCGTTGGCACAGGCGGTGAGCGAGGAGAGGGCGAGCAGGCCGGCGGCGGCCAGGGTGGTGTATCTGGCGGACTTGCGCATGGCGGTTCACGTCCTTGTGAGAGGGCGGTGCGGGGAAAGGGGGGTGGCTCGGAGAAGTGTTCGAAGGGGGGTGGCTCGGGGGCGTTCAGCTGTCGGAGCCGGCCGGCTTCCAGCGGAAGATGCGGCGCTCGGCAAAGGTGAGCAACCCCTCGGCGACGAGCGCGACGACGGCGAGGATGACCATCGAGGCGTACACACCGGCCGCGTTGAAGGTGCCCTGCGACTGCGCGACGAGCAGGCCGATGCCCTCGGTCGCTCCGATGTACTCGCCGACGATGGCGCCGATGAGGGCGAAGCCGAAGCTGACGTGGAGGCTGGTGAAGATCCACGAGGTGGCCGACGGGATGACGACCTGGAGCGTCACCCTGCGGTCGCTCGCGCCGAGGATCCGGGCGTTGGAGACCAGGTTGCGGTCGACTTCGCGGGCGCCCTGGAAGGCGTTGAAGAACACCGGGAAGAACACCAGCACGACGGCCGACGCGACCTTGGAAGCAGGGCCGAGTCCGAACCAGATCACGAAGATCGGGGCAAGGACGATCCTGGGTATCGAGTTGAGCACCTTGATGTATGGACCAAGGACGTCGGCGAGGAAGGTGATCCGCCCGAGGGCGATACCGAACACGACACCGGCGACCACACCGAGCACCCAGCCGAGCAGTGCCTCGTAGAGCGTGGCCCAGATCTGCTCACCGAGGGAGCCCTGGGCGGTCCCGTGCATCACCCAGGTCCAGATCTGGTCCCAGATCTTCGAGGGCATCGAGAAGTTGAACGGATCGATGGCCTTGGCCCGGGAGAGCACCTCCCACAGGCCGAGGACGGCGACCAGGAGCAATACGCGGGCGCCCATGACGACGATCTTGCGTCTGCGGGCGGCACGCGCGCGTGACTGCGCGCGGTCCGTCTTGTTGCCGGGCTCGGTCATGGTGAGCGCGACCTGGGCCTCGGGCATGACGTCAGGCGACATGGGCGGCACCCCTCTCGCGGGTGATGCGGACCTCTTCGCCGAGGGACTCCCAGATCTCGCGGTAGATCTCGATGAACCGCGGCTCCAGGCGCACCTTCTCGACCTTGCGCGGCCGGGGCAGGTCGATGTCGAAGACCTGCTTCACGGTCGCGGGCCCGGCGGTCATCACGACGACCTTGTCGGCCAGCGCGATGGACTCCTCCAGGTCGTGGGTGACGAAGACGACGGAGGCGCCGGTGCCCTCCCACAGCTCCAGCAGCTCGTCCGACATCAGCGCGCGGGTCTGCACGTCGAGCGCCGAGAACGGCTCGTCCATGAGCAGGATCTCGGGGTCGTTGACGAAGGTGGCGGCGAGGGCGACGCGCTTGCGCTGGCCACCGGAGAGCTGGTGCGGATAGCGGTCCTCGAAGGCGGCGAGCCCGACGCGGGCCAGCCACTCGCGGGCCTTCTGCTTGGCCTCCGCCTTGGGCACGCCCCGGAAGCGGGGGCCGGCCATGACGTTGGACAGGACCGTCCGCCAGGGGAAGGTGGCGTCCTGCTGGAAGACGAAGCCGACCTTGTCGCCGACGCCGTCGACCGGCTCCCCGGCCACCAGCACCTCGCCCTCGGTGGGCTCCTCCAGGCCGCTGACCAGCGTCAGCGTGGTGGACTTGCCGCAACCGGTCGGACCGACGACGGCCACGAACTCACCGCGCCCGACGGTGAGGTCCAGATCCCGGACAGCGGTGTGCAGACCCCCCGACGGGGTCCTGAAGGTCTTGCTCGCGCCCCGTAGCTCGATGGCGGGGCTGGTGTCTGCGCTCATGGGCCGGGACGGTAGGTGTGGCCCCGGCCACAGCTGCAGTCTTGTGAGCACAAGCCGTTCTTTTGCTCGCAAGAGCCTGTTGTGCTCATTTTGCGCGCGCTACAACTGCGGAGCACGTAACACGGGCTTAACGCTCGCCGGCCTTGAAGGAGAGGCCTGATGATTGACGTCCTGGTGGTGGACGACGACTTCCGCGTCGCTGAGATAAACGCCAAGTACGTGGGAAAGGTTCCCGGCTTCCGGGTGACCGCCCGCGCGCACAGTGCCGCCCAGGCTCTGGCCGCCGTCGAGCGCGGTCCCATCGACCTGGTCCTGCTCGACCACTATCTGCCGGACCAGACCGGCCTCGAACTCGTCCACCGCATGCGGGAGCAGGGCCATGGCAGCGACGTCATCATGATCACGGCGGCCAGCGATGTGACGACCGTGCAGCAGGCGATGCGTCTGGGCGCCCTGCACTATCTGGTCAAACCCTTCACCTTCGCCGCCCTGCGCACCCGCCTGGACTCCTACGCGGCCCTGCGCCGCACCGTCGACCGGGTGGGCGGCCGGGGTCTGACGGGCCAGGAGCAGGTCGACCGGATCTTCGGCGCCCTGCGTACGTCCCCCGCGCCGTCCGCACCGGGCCTGCCCAGCGGTCACTCGGAACCCACGACCGACCTCATCTGTGGCGTCCTGCACCGAGCGGACCAGCCGCTGTCGGCCCACGAGGTCGCCGCCAGAACCGGCCTGAGCCGCTCCACGGCCCAGCGCTACCTCCGCCACCTGGAACAGGCGGGCCGCCTCCGCCTCTCCCTGAAGTACGGCGACACCGGCCGACCGGAACACCGGTACGCGTGGGTGGCGCCGTAGCGCGGCCGGATGGCCGTCTGCCGGGACACGACCGTGCGGAAGCTCCCGGCTAAGCCGCACCCGCCCCCGTCAGCGATCGCACCTCGGTCTCCGCGTACTTGGCCTCGTCCGCGGCCTCGTCCGAGGTGACCGTGCCCAGCCAGCCGGCGAGGAAGCCGAGCGGGATGGAGACGATGCCCGGGTTCTGCAGGGGGAAGTACTGGAAGTCGACGTCCGGGAAGAGCGAGTCCGGGCTGCCGGACACCACCGGGGACAGCAGCACCAGACCGAGCGCGGGAATCAGCCCGCCGTACACGGCCCACACCGCGCCGCGCGTGGTGAAGGCGCGCCAGAACAGCGAATAGAGCAGCGCGGGCAGATTCGCCGACGCGGCCACGGCGAACGCCAGGCCGACCAGGAAGGCGACGTTGAGGTCGCGGGCCAGCAGGCCCAGGGCGATCGCCACGACACCGATACCGACCGCCGCGATGCGCGCCACCGCCACCTCGCTGCGCGCCTTGACGTGCCGCCGCCGCAGCGACGCGTACAGATCGTGCGCCACGGACGCCGAGGAGGCGAGCGTGATCCCGGCGACCACGGCGAGGATCGTCGCGAAGGCGACGGCTGCGACGACCGCGAACAGAACCGTTCCGCCGGTGGAACCGGCGCCGCCGCCCAGATCGAGCGCGAGCAGGGGTACCGCCGTGTTCCCGGCGGCGTTCGAGCGGCTGACGACGTCCGGCCCCACCACGGCGGCGGCCCCGAAGCCGAGGACGATCGTCATCAGGTAGAAGCCACCGATCAGCCCGATGGACCACACCGCCGAGCGGCGGGCCGCCCGCGCGGTGGGCACGGTGTAGAAGCGGGACAGGATGTGCGGCAGCCCTGCAGTGCCCAGCACCAGCGCGATCCCCAGGCTGATGAAGTCGAGACGGGCGGTCCAGCTCCCGCCGTACTTCAACCCCGGCGCCAGAAACGCACTCCCGTGTCCGCTGCGCTCCGCGGCCGTGACCAGCAGTCGGTCGAAGTCGCCGTGGAACCGCACCAGTACCAGCACGGTCAGCGCGACCGTCCCGCTGAGCAGCAGGACCGCCTTCACGATCTGGATCCAGGTGGTGGCCCGCATGCCTCCCAGCGACACATAGATCACCATCAGAGCGCCCACCCCGATGACCGTCCAGGCCTGGGCCGCCCCGCTCGTCCGCCCCAGCAGCAGCGCCACCAGGCTGCCCGCGCCCACCATTTGCGCCACCAAATACAGAACGGACACCGTGACCGAGGAGGTTCCCACGGCGATCCGCACCGGCCGCTCGCTCATCCGCGCGGCCACCACGTCGGCCAGGGTGAACCGCCCGCAGTTGCGCACCAGTTCCGCCACCAGGAACAGCACGACCAGCCAGGCGACGAGGAAGCCCACCACATACAGCAGCCCGTCGTAGCCGAACAGCGCGATGAGACCGGTGACCCCCAGGAAGGAGGCGGCCGACATGTAGTCACCCGCGATGGCAAAACCATTCTCCATCGAGGAGAAGAGCCGCCCGCCGGCGTAGAACTCCTCCGCGGAACCCTGCCGCCTGCGGCTCACCCACGTCGTGATCCCCAGGGTGACGGCCACAAAGCCGCTGAACAGCAGTAGCGCCAGCATCTGGTGATCGCCGGTCACGAGGCGCCTCCCTGGGCTCCGCGCGTCAACTCCTGGGTGTCCCAGCGCAGCTCCAGCGCCGCCCGGTCCCGGCGCAGCCGCGCATGCCGCGCGTAGGCCCAGGTGAACAGGAACGTGGTGAGGAACTGCCCGAGCCCCGCCAGCATCGCCACGTTCACCGCCCCCACCACGGGACGGGCCATGAGCCCGGGTGCCGTCGTCGCGGCGACCACGTATGCCACGTACCACGTGAGGAAGGCGGCGACTCCCGGCACCACGAACCTCCGGTACCCGCTGCGCACCTCCTGGAAGGCCTCGCTGCGCTGCACCTCGAGGTACACGTCACGAGCGCGAACATCTGCCGCGTCATGCTCCCGGCGCGCAGCCGGTACGGCCCGCGCCGGTATGCCGGTGCCGTCCAGCTCGCCCCAGCCGGTGGCCAGCGCGTCGTACCAAGGGTCCTCGTACCTCGCGTCGCGGGACACCGCGCCGGGGTCTTCCTGGCTCTCGGCCGAGTCCCCGGAACCGTCCCCGTCTCCACGGGCACGACCGTTGCTTGACTGCATGCCCAAGGATGGACAGATCGGGAAGATCCTGACTCTTCTTCCCTCGGCTCTTCACCCCATCAGGTGATTCACTCCGCGCGTGGCCGGACCAGCCCCTTCCCGTACGCGTAACGCACCGCCTGCGCCCGGTCCCTGAGACCTGTCTTGGCGAAGAGGTTGTTGATGTGCGTCTTCACGGTCGCGGTGGAGACATGCAGCTTGCGGGCGATCTCCTGGTTACTCAGTCCCTCGGCGATCAGCACCAGGACCTCGGTCTCCCGCGCGGTCAGCCCGTCGGGCGCCTCGGCCGAGGCCGGCTTGGGCTCGGGCCGGGGCTCCGACAGCCGTTCCAGCAGCCGACGCTGGACGCTCGGCGACAGTCCCGCGTCCCCCGACAGGACGCTCTCCACGGCGCGCACGATCTCGTCGCCCCCCGCGTCCTTGGTGAGATAGCCCCGGGCTCCCGCGTGCAACGCGGGGAACAGCGACTCGTCGTCCGCGTACGTGGTGAGCACCACGACCTGGGTCCCCGGGTACTGGGCCCGGATCCGCCGCGTGGCCTCCACGCCGTCGCAGCGGGGCATCCGCAGGTCCATCAGGACCACGTCAGGGGCGAGTTCCCCGACCAGTCGCACCGCCTCTTCGCCGTCCCCCGCGGAACCGACGACCTCCACACCGGGCAGCAGCCCGAGCAGCATCACGATGCCTTCCCTGACCACGGTCTGGTCGTCCGCGACGACCACCCGCGCCGGCTTCTTCTCCCCCTCCGTCTCCGTCATACCGGCACCTTCAACGTCACCACGAACCCCTCCTCGTCCGGCCCCGCGTCGAGCGAGCCGCCCAGCAGTTCGGCGCGCTCCCGCATCCCCAGCAGACCGTACCCGCCGCCGGACCCGGTGAGTTCGCCCGGCCGGCCGCCCGAGTCCCGTACACCCAGCGTCACTTCGTGCGGGCCGTAGTCGAGCCGCAGGTGCACCTGGGCGCCGTGGGCGTGCTTGCGGACGTTCGTCAACGCCTCCTGCGCCACCCGGCGCACGGCCTGGGACGCCTCGGCCGGCAGGGGTCTGCGCTCACCCGTGACAGTGACCTCGGCGCCGTCGGCCCCGCTGACGAGTTCGGTCAGGAAGTCCTCCAGCGGGGTCAGCTCGCCGCGCAGCGCGGACAGTGCCTGCCGGGTCTCGGCGAGGCCGTCGCGGGCCATGCCCCGGGCAGCCACCACGCGCTCCAGGATCTTCTCCCGGTCGGCACCGCGCTCGATCAGCAGCCGCGCCGCCTCGAGGTGCACCAACTGCGCGGAGAGGCTGTGGGCCAGCACGTCGTGGATCTCCCGGGCGATCCTCGCCCGCTCGGCCAGCGCCGCCGACTCCGCCTCGGCGGCCCTCGCGGCCCGCTCCTGGGCGAGCAGCCGCTGCGCGCTGCCCCGGGCCTCCGCGTCCAGCCGCAGGACGTAGCCGGCGAGGGCCATGCCCGCCACCGTGGCGGCCGTGGTCAGCCACACGTCGTTGTTGAACGCGGAGTACGAGGCCAGCGCCACCGACGTCACGGGCAGGGCGGCCCCGAGAGGCATCCGCTCCAGAGCGGCGATACCGCAGCCGCACCAGATCAGCAGGGCCGGTCCTCTGAACCCGGTGGCCTGGGCGGCGACCGCGATGCCCAGGATCAGTCCGATGAGCACCATGGAGGGCACCAGCCGGTGCTGGTACGTGGTGCGGAAGAAGGCCCAGGAGAGGAGAGCGGTGAGCACGACGCCCGCCGCGGCCGCGAGCGCGCCCCAGATGCCGACGTGCTTCTGACTGAACGCACTCCACAGGAGCAGGGCGATCACGAGCACCCTGACGGCCCAGGCCAGCATGCGCCGGGGCCGGCTGATTCCCGCCCGGCCGAGCGCCTCTCGCGACGGCCAGCGCGTCCAGGCGTTGTCCTTCACACGCGTTCCTTCCACGCCGACCGCATGTCGTCACCGTACGCGGGCGCCGGGTCGCTCGCGGAGCCGAGGGACTGAGCCCGCCAGGCCAGGATCCCGGCACGGACGAGCAGGGTGCCGGCGAGGCCGAGCATCAGTGCCGAGCTGTCCTGGTGCACGCCGAACGCGGCGCCGAGGGCGAAGACGCCGACCCGGAGGGCTATGCCGACGAGCCACACGATGGCGCTGGCCTTGGTGCTCTTGGTCCACACGACACCGTCCGACGCGGTCCAGACCCGGGTGGTCCAGGCCCAGCCGGCGCCCGTGGCCAGGCCGATGAACACCTCCACGGCGAGCAGCACGGCGGACTCGGTCCGGTGATGGGCGTCGAGTATGCCGGGATGGCGCAGCGCGACGACCGCGAGGATCACGGGCAGCAGCCACCAGCGCCGGTCGGTGTCGATCGCACGGGCGCGGAACTGTCGCACGATCACGATGGCGACCACAGCCACGGTCACCGATGCGTTGACGAGCCCGGACATCGCAGCCTCCGTAAGCGAGAAGGTGGTGCCGGAAGCGAGCGCTGCCGACGCCTTCGAAGTTACGGAAATGCGCAGGTCAGGAGATCGGAGCAGGGGTGGATCGCGGGTGGAATCCGGCGACCGGCCCGCCTCCACCCCCGGGTGGAGAGACCTGCGACGAGCCGGTGATCTCGAGGGACGCGGTGATCTCGAGGTCGGTATGGCCGGCCGAGTCCAATGAGCCACTCCGCGGAGCGGCCCCGCACACCGGCCGACCGGCCCGCTCCCCGTGAGCAGCCCGGTCGGCCGAATCCCGACTCAGCGGTTACGCGTCGATCCGCGACCGGTCCAGTGTCGCCGCCGAGCTGGAGATGAATTCCTTGCGGGGCGCCACGTCATTGCCCATGAGCAGGTCGAAGACCTGTTCGGCGGCCTCCAGGTCGGAGAGGTTGATCCGGCGCAGGGTGCGGTGACGCGGGTCCATCGTGGTCTCGGCCAGCTGGTCGGCGTCCATCTCGCCCAGACCCTTGTAGCGCTGGATGGAGTCCTTGTACCGGATGCCCTTGCTCTGGAACTCCATGAGCTTGTCGCGCAGCTCACGGTCCGAGTACGTGTAGACGTACTTGTCCTGGCCCTTCTTCGGCTGGATCAGCTCGATGCGGTGCAGCGGCGGCACCGCGGCGAAGACCCGGCCCGCCTCGACCATCGGCCGCATGTAGCGCTGGAACAGCGTCAGCAGCAGGCACCGGATGTGAGAGCCGTCCACATCGGCGTCGGTCATCATGATGATCTTGCCGTAGCGGGCCGCGTCGATGTCGAAGGTACGGCCCGAGCCGGCTCCTATGACCTGGATGATCGCGCCGCACTCGGCGTTCTTGAGCATGTCGGTCACCGACGACCGCTGCACGTTGAGGATCTTGCCCCGGATCGGCAGCAGCGCCTGGAACTCGGAGTTCCGGGCCAGCTTCGCCGTGCCGAGCGCGGAGTCGCCCTCGACGATGAACAGCTCGCTGCGGTCGACGTCGTCGCTGCGGCAGTCGGCGAGCTTGGCCGGCAGGGACGAGGACTCCAGAGCGGTCTTCCGCCGCTGGGCGTCCTTGTGCTGGCGCGCAGCGACGCGCGTACGGGCGGCGGCCACCGCCTTCTCCAGGACGACCCGGGCCTGAGCGGCGGCGTCACGCTTGGTGGCGGTCAGGAACGCCTTCAGCTCATTGGTGACCACGTTGTTCACGATGCGCCGGGCCGCCGACGTGCCGAGGACCTCCTTGGTCTGCCCCTCGAACTGCGGCTCGGCCAGGCGCACGGTGACGACGGCGGTGAGGCCCTCGAGAGCGTCGTCCTTGACGATGTTGTCCTCGGCCACACGCAGCATCTTCTTGGCGCGCAGGACGTCGTTCAGCGTCTGGGTGATGGCCTGCTCGAAGCCGGTCACGTGGGTGCCGCCCTTGGGGGTGGCGATGATGTTGACGAAGGACCTCAGGGTGGTGTCGTAGCCCGTGCCCCAACGCAACGCCACATCCACGCCCAGCTCGCGCTTGACCTCGGTGGGGGTCATCTGGCCGTGCTCGTCCAGGACCGGGACGGTCTCCTTGAAGGTGCCCTGGCCCGAGAAGCGGAGGATGTCGCACACCGGCTTGTCGTTGGCCAGGTACTCGCAGAACTCGCTGATGCCACCGTCGAAGCGGAAGGACTCCTCGCCCTTGCTGCCGCCCTCGCCGAGTCCGAACTCGTCGCGGACGACGATGGTCAGGCCCGGTACCAGGAAGGCGGTCTGCCGGGCGCGCTGGTGCAGCGTCTCCAGGGAGAGCTTGGCGTCCTTCAGGAAGATCTGCCGGTCGGCCCAGTACCGCACGCGCGTGCCGGTACGGGTCCTGGGGATCTTCTTGGCCTTGGCCAGACCGCTCTTGGACTCGAACTTCGCGTCCGGACCGTCTCCCCCGAAGGCCCCCGGCACACCACGGCGGAAGCTGATGGCGTGGGTGTGGCCGCTGCGGTCCACCTCGACGTCGAGTCGGGCGGAGAGCGCGTTGACCACGGAGGCGCCGACGCCGTGCAGGCCACCGGAGGCGGCATAGGAGCCGCCGCCGAACTTGCCGCCGGCGTGGAGCTTGGTCATGACGACCTCGACGCCGGACAGGCCGGTCTTGGGCTCCACGTCCACGGGGATGCCACGGCCGTTGTCCCGCACCTCCACGGAGCCGTCGTCGTGGAGGATCACGTCGATGTGATCGCAGTAGCCACCGAGGGCCTCGTCCACGGAGTTGTCGATGATCTCCCACAGGCAGTGCATCAGACCGCGGCTGTCGGTCGAGCCGATGTACATGCCCGGGCGCTTGCGCACGGCCTCGAGTCCCTCAAGGACGAGCAGGTGCCGCGCGGTGTAGTTGGAACCGTCCCGGTCTGCTCCTGCCAGCAGCGCTGTGGACGGCACGGACGTATCGGCGGTCACGCGGTTCGCTCCTCGCTGAATTTCAGGTGACCCCCTTCTGGGTAAGGGGGTGGCTTCGGTTGCCGCTCAGAGGGTACCGAGGCCTGGTAGAGCCGTTGTAACGCCACCCTCGTCGGGAACTCAGCCTAGTCCAGGCTCGCATGCATGTTCGATCCCTCGATGGAGTGAAGTACATATCACGTTCCCTTGGAGGCATGAACCATTTAGGCTCCGGGCACGTCCTCATGAACAACCGGCAACCCGGCCGGCAGGACGTGAACCCAAGACAGCGCGAAACCGTAAAGCACATAAGACACGCACTACGGCACATTCGCCGCCAACCGGCAGCAGACAGCCGCCCCGGAAGATTTTTTCGAGGAAAAGCCACGAGCGGGAACGTTTTCGGGCTGGTTGGATGTTGACCCTGGTACGACAGCTCGTCGAGCTAGAGAAGAGGCGACGTGACTACTGTTCTGACCCCCGCGAGCCCGCTGACGGCCGCCGATCGCTGCGACCGCTGCGGCGCCCAGGCATACCTGCGCGTTGTGCTGCTCAGCGGCGGAGAACTGCTCTTCTGTGCCCACCACGGGCGCAAGTTCGAGCCGGAACTCAAGAAGATCGCCGCTGAGATACAGGACGAGACGGAGCGGCTGACGACCGCTCCTGGCACCGCTTCCGAAGAAGAGCGCTGAATCTCGCACCACGACGAGCCAGCCCTGGCACAGGCCAGCGCACGGGCGGCCGCTCCCACCAGGAGCGGCCGCCCGTGCTCGTGGGCCCGTGCAGTCCCTCAGGACCCCTTGTGGGGCCGCTGCGGACCAGCGGCGGCCGGTTTCAGCGTGCGCAGGACGTCGGACACGCGCGTGTAGACACCGGGGCTGCCGGGGCGCCCACAGCCGCTCCCCCAGGACACGAGCCCGATCAGCCGCCCTGAGGCCACCAGAGGACCGCCGCTGTCGCCCTGACAGGCGTCCGGCCCGCCCGCGACCTCTCCGGCACAGAGCATGGAGTCGGCCCGGTAGACGCCGTCCAGGCCGCCCGGATAGGCGCGAGCGCAGAGATCGTCCGCGAGCACGCGCACGCGTGCGGCGTGCAGCCGGTGCGCATAGGTGCCGCCGCCCGTCGTGTCGCCCCATCCGGAGACCATGGCCTGCGTCCCCGCCGTGTACGCCGGGTCGCCGGCCGGCGCCATGGCCACGACGGCGCTCTGCGGCAGCGGCGCGGCGAGCGTGAGCACGGCGAAGTCGCCGGAGTTGGTCACGGCGTCGTAGTGCGGATTCACCCGGGCGTCCTTCAGGGCGATCTCCTCGCCCTCACCCGACAGCAGGTCCGTACGGCCCGCGATGACCTTGAGGTCGCGCATCTGGTTCGCAGGCGCCCCCAGGACCTCCTCGGCCACGCAGTGGGCCGCGGTGAGCACGGTGGTCCGGCTGACCGCCACCCCGCCGCAGAACTGCCCGGCGCGCGTACCCCCGAACCGGTCACGGCTGGACAGCGCCACGGTCCACGGGGCCTGGGAAATCTCTATCGGAAAACCCCCTACGACCACGCTGTCGGCGGCCACCGGGGCCGCTCCCATCAGGGGTATGGCGGTCATGGTGGCCGCCAGGGCCAGGGGCCGGATCAGTGCCCGGGCAATGGAACGGCGCATGCCTGCTCCTCACTCTGGGGTGGTACTGGGACACCCAGAGTCATGCACGGCACGGCTGCGCGCAGCACGAAGGCCCGGCTCCCACGAGGGGAGCCGGGCCTTCGTCGTCGTACGACCGGGACCTAGTCGAGGTAGTCGCGCAGCACCTGCGAACGCGACGGGTGGCGCAGCTTCGACATGGTCTTGGACTCGATCTGACGGATGCGCTCACGCGTCACGCCGTACACCTTGCCGATCTCGTCGAGGGTCTTCGGCTGACCGTCGGTGAGACCGAAACGCATGGAGACGACGCCGGCCTCGCGCTCGGACAGGGTGTCCAGAACGGAGTGCAGCTGCTCCTGCAGAAGCGTGAAGCTGACGGCGTCGGCGGGGACGACGGCCTCGGAGTCCTCGATGAGGTCACCGAACTCGCTGTCACCGTCCTCACCCAGCGGGGTGTGGAGCGAGATGGGCTCGCGGCCGTACTTCTGGACCTCGATGACCTTCTCCGGGGTCATGTCGAGTTCCTTGGCCAGCTCCTCCGGGGTGGGCTCGCGGCCCAGGTCCTGGAGCATCTGGCGCTGCACACGCGCGAGCTTGTTGATGACCTCGACCATGTGCACCGGGATGCGGATGGTGCGGGCCTGGTCGGCCATGGCGCGGGTGATCGCCTGACGGATCCACCAGGTGGCGTACGTGGAGAACTTGTAGCCCTTGGTGTAGTCGAACTTCTCCACCGCGCGGATCAGACCGAGGTTGCCCTCCTGGATGAGGTCCAGGAAGAGCATGCCGCGGCCGGTGTACCGCTTGGCCAGGGAGACCACCAGACGGAGGTTGGCCTCCAGGAGGTGGTTCTTGGCGCGGCGGCCGTCCTCGGCGATGATCTCCAGCTCGCGCTTCAGCTTCGGGGCGAGCTTGTCGGCGTTCGCCAGCTTGTCCTCGGCGAACAGACCCGCCTCGATGCGCTTGGCCAGCTCGACCTCCTGCTCGGCGTTGAGCAGGGGGACCTTGCCGATCTGCTTGAGGTAGTCCTTGACCGGGTCGGCGGTGGCACCGGCCGCGGCGACCTGCTGGGCGGGAGCGTCGTCCTCGTCCTCGTCGGAGAGTACGAAGCCGGCGCTCTCGGTGCCCTCGGGCTCGTCGGCGACCTTGGTGTCCTCGAGGACCTCGTCCTCGGACAGCTCGACGTCGTCCGACTTGGCCGCGGTCTTCTTGGCGGCCGTCTTCTTGGCGACGGTCTTCTTCGCGACCGTCTTCTTGGCGGTCGTCTTCTTGGCTGCTGCTGCCTTCTTGGCGGGTGCGACTTCCTCGGCGGGATCGTCGACTGCCGGGGCGGCGGGCACGGCCGGAGCGGCCGTGGTGGCGGTGGCCTTCCTGGTGGTCACCGTCTTCGCCGCGACCGTCTTGGTGGCGGTGCGCTTCGCCGGGCTCTTCGCTGCGACGCTCTTTCGGGTGCGCTTGGGCTCTGCTGCACTGACCATCAGCGTCACACCCTCTTCCTCAAGGATCTGGTTGAGGCTGCGCAGTACGTTCTTCCACTGAGTGGCCGGAATCTGGTCAGCTTCGAAGGCCCGACGCACATCGTCGCCGGCGATCTGCCCCTCAGCCTTTCCCCGCTCAATGAGCGCCATGACAGAGATGGACTCGGCGATCTCCGGCGGGAGCGTACGGGATGTGCTGGCCGACACGAACAACCTCTCGGAACGTTGGAAAACGGCTTCCGGCCCCGTCCACAGTGGACAGGAGCCGACCACCGGCCTGGGGATGGGCCGACGGAGCGGGCGGGGGCCGGGAAGATGCACAGCGCCTGTGATGGCGTCCGTATTCCCTCCGCGGCTGTCACCTCTTAGGTCATCGCGCTGCTCCCACAAGCGTTACGCCCAATCTGCGTGGCCCGAGTCACACCCCGTAAGCGGTCAAAAACGGTCAGATATGGACAGAGGGGATCGCTGATGTGTCGACCGGAACCACTTTGCCGACATGGGCGGCCCGCCGCGCCGCCGGGCCCCGCCGGACCTCCAAGGATCCGGCGGGGTCCGGCGACGGCCGGTTCCCAGGCCCGGCGCCGCCACGAGAACCACGAGAACGCGGCACACTGGCGACCGCACCGCCTTCGGTACGGGTCAGTGCTCGCGCGGGGCGGGAACCACGCGCTCCACCTCAGGGTGGACGGTGAGCAGTTGACGCATGGCCGCCTCCGCCGCCGCGCCGTCGCCGGTGCCGAGCGCGTCGACGATCCGCGCGTGCAGCGCGAGGGATGCCTCGTTCGGCCGGTCACAGCCCGTGACCGGTCCGCCGGAGACCTGGAGGGCGGCCGAGACGATCCCTGAGAGGTGCTCCAGCATGCGGTTGCCCGCGATCTGGATGAGCAGCCCGTGGAACTCCGTGTCGGCGCGCGAGAACGTCAGCGCGTCGCCCTGCGCCATGGCGTGGCTCATGATCTCGACCATGTCCGACAGGCGCTGCTGCACCTCCTCGCGCCCGTGCCCGGCGGCGAGGCGGGCGGCGAGCGGCTCGATCGTCCAGCGCAGCTCGCTCAGCTCGCGGCGCTGGTCGTCGCGCTGCGGCCCGAAGGCCCGCCACTCGATGATGTCCGGGTCGAGGAGGTTCCAGTCGCTGACGGGACGCACGCGTGTGCCGACGTTCGGGCGGGCGCTGACGAGGCCCTTGGCCTCCAGGACGCGGAGGGACTCGCGGACGACGGTACGGGAGACCTCGAAGCGCTGGCCGATCTCCTCGGGCACCAGCGGGCGGTCCGCCCCCAGGTCCCCGGAGACGATCATCTGACCCAGCTGCTGGACGAGTTGGCCGTGCAGTCCGCGTCCGCGGCTGCCCGTGGCGCGTCGGCCGACGCGGCCCAGCTCGGGGTCGGCTCCGTCCCAGGCGGGCGCTCCGACACGGTCGGCCACCGGGGCCTCGGTGTAGGGGTAGCGGTCGAGATCGCCCGGGCCGGTCAGACCAGAGTCTGCGGAGCGGGCGGCGGTCATCATGGTGTGCGCAAGGGTACTCACGGATCCTTTGTCGGCGCCGCCTCCAACTCCCTTGAGGTCTTTGGTGAAAAGCACACGAAAGGGTGATCGCTCACCCCGTCGCAATTGACGCCTTATCGGAAAGAAACGTGCTTTCTCCGGGGAGTTGTGGGCACAGCAGGACCGCAAGCGTACGGACGGTGGTCATCGGGCCCTGGCGCGCAGCGTCGTGACCAGATACGCGCAGAGCAGTGCGGCCAGCGACAACGTCAGTGCACCACCCACGGGTTGGGCGAGAAGCCGGGCCATCGCGAGCAGATACCGCTCCCCTCCGAAGGGCCAGTCCAGCAGGAAGACCTCCCGCATCCGCACCGGGAAGCCGGCCGCCATCCGCACGGCTCGACCCTGCAGCGCCTTGTGCACGGCGGGGACGACGAGGACGGGTACGGCGAGGACCGCGGCGAGGCCCGCCGTGGTGGACCGGAAGACGCCGGCCGCCAGAACACCGGCCCATGCGCAGCCGATGACCAGTCCGAGCCAACTCGCACTCAGCGAGAGCCAGTCCGAGGGAACTTGCGTCAGCTCCCGTCCGTAGGCGAGATAGAGCACTTCGGCGTTGCAGCCCACGGTGAGGAAGGCCAGCATCAGGGCGGTGGCTCCGGAGACGAGGAGTTTCGCGGTGAGCAGCCCCAGCCGGCGGGGCACGGTCCCACGGTCCGCCGCCAGTGCGGGGTGACGGAACTCGTCTCCGAAGGCCAGCGCACCGAGCAGTCCCGCCGCGAGCGCCGTGGGCGGCAGCGGCAGTTCCCGCGGCCACGCCGCGAACAGTCGCGCCTGCGGGGTGTGGCCGAGCCGCGCCAGGAGTACGGCGGTGAGCGCGGACACCACCAGCACGGCCCCGCAGGTGAGGAATCCGGTGCCGATTCCGGTGGCGCGCCGGAGTTCGTAACGCAGGGGGCGTAGGGGGCTGCGGGCGGGTCGGACGGAGATGGGGGGCGGGAGGGAGGACAAAGCGTCGCGAGCGGGGACGGAGTCGGCATGCGAGCGTGCCGGGTGCCCGCCATGCCCGGCCTGCCCGGCCCGGGGCTGGGGACTGCCGGAATGCCGGTCGTCTGAATGCCGGGCGTCCGGGCTCCGGACTTCTGGATTCCGAGCGTCTGGATTCCGAGCGCCGGGGACAGTCGCGCCGACCGCCAGCGTGCCGAGCGCGGCGGTGCTCTCGGTGTCGGCTTCTGCCCCCGGGTCCGTGGATGCCTCCGAGGAGTCGACCTCGAGTGCGGCCGCGAGGGGGCGGGTCTCGGCGGCGATCGCAGGCGCGCCGGCAGGAGCGGCCGCCTCGGCACCGCCGCCCACCCCGTCCGCAGCGGCGGAGGCCGCACCCGGGGACGTGGGGTCGGCTCCAGGAGCAGCGCCAAGGGACGTACGGCCGGTTCCGGAGACGGTGTCGGCTTGCGCCAGCCCCTCGGCCGGGGTGCCGTGGGCGATCCTCGTGCGGCCCGGCAAGGAGCTGCGGGCGTGAACTCCCCCGAGCGACGACCACTCGTCGCCGACGCCCTCCTCCGACTCCGGCTCCGGCTCCGACGTCGAGACGCTGGACACCACCCGCTCCTGCTCCAGTGACGCGAGACCGGACGCCGCCCGCGCAGGCGGAGCAGCCCGCTCCTCCGACGACGAGCCGGACGCGGCTTCTGCCCCGCCCTCCGGCAAGCGTTCCGCCACGTCCTGTTCCGGCCCGGCCGCCACCTCCTCACCGGCAGCTCTCACCACGCCCCCGGCTCCCGATTCCGCACTCGGCCCCATGTCCCCGACCTCGTCGGCGAGTTGGTGGACGAGAATGCCGTGCCGGAACGCGGTCTCGCCGATGTCGGCGGTCGTACTGCCGTACACGGAGAGGTGGTTGCCGCCCTCCCGCACGACCTCGACGGACCGCTGGTCGGTACGGGCCTCCTTGGTGAGCGCGGCCGCGAGACGGGCGGCGTGGGGACTGCGGACGGCCACGCGCGGACGCAGCCGGGTGCGGGCGAACGCTCTTGCCTCCTGGTCGGCGACGATCCTGCCGCCGTCGAGAGTGACGACCCGGTCGGCCTCGCGTGCGGCCTCCTTGGAGTCGGCAGTCGTGAACAGCACCGTGCCGCCCTGGGTCGCGTGCGCGCGCAGCATGCCGTACAGCCAGCGCGCCTCGCGGGCGGAGAGGCCGTCGGCGGGGTCGTCCAGCACGAGCGTGTGCGGGTCGGGCAGGAGGGCGCAGGCCAGTCCGAGTCTGCGGTCCATGCCGCGCGACAGGGTGCCGAGGCGTTCCTCGCGGAGGCTGACGAGACCCACGACCTCGAGGACTTCGTCGGCGCGCCGGACGGGAACTCCCGCCGCCGCGCACAGCATGCGCAGATGCCCGCGGACCGAGCGGGCCGGATGACCGGGTACGTCGCCGAGGAGCACGCCGACTTCCCGCGACGGGTGGGCGATCTGATGCAGGGGCCGACCCCTGAAGTAGGTGATGCCGCGGCCCTGTTGGAGTTCGAGCATCAGTCTGAGCGCCGCCGTCTTGCCCGCGCCCTCCGCCCCGAGGAGCACGGTGACACGGCCGGCGTGCGCCTCGAAGGAGACGTCGTCGACGGCGGGCGGGTGACCCTTGCGGGGGTTGCTGGTCAGTCCGAAAGCCTGGATCACCTGCAGCAAGATAGCGCGGGATGTCTGGTTTTTCGGGTATCGCCTGATCTGTTCCTAGGTGGCGCGCAAGTCGAAGGGGATTTTTGTCCCCCATTCGATGGATTGGATGGATTCGGTGGATTCGGTGGATTCGGTGGATCAGACCTCGGGACGGAGCATCGGAGGGTTGAGCAAGGTGGCGCCACCGGCCCGGAAGAGCTGAGCCGGCCGCCCGCCCTGGCGGGTCGTCGTACCGCCCGTCGGAACCAGGAATCCCGGCGTTCCGGTGACCTTGCGGTGGAAGTTGCGCGGATCGAGGGCCACGCCCCACACGGCCTCGTAGACCCGGCGCAGCTCGCCGACGGTGAACTCGGGCGTACAGAACGCGGTGGCCAGCGACGAGTACTCGATCTTGGAGCGGGCCCGCTCGACCCCGTCGGCGAGGATCTGGGCGTGGTCGAAGGCGAGCGGTGCCACGGGTTCGCCGTCGCGGCCGTATCCGCCCTGCTGGAGCAGCTCCTCGACCGGTGCCCAGCGCGCGTTGCTCGCGTCACCGCCGGCCCGGGGCGCGGGCAGGTCCGGGGCGAGGGCGAGGTGCGCGACGCTGACGACCCGCATCCGGGGGTCCCGCTTCGGGTCGCCGTAGGTGGCGAGCTGTTCCAGGTGGGCGCCGTTGTCCTGAGCCGGGGCCGAGGGATCGTGGGCGCGCAGCCCGGTCTCCTCGGCCAGCTCACGCGCTGCCGCCTGGGACAGGTCCTCGTCGGCCCGTACGAAGCCGCCGGGCAGCGCCCAGCGCCCCTGGAACGGCGGCTCGCCCCTGCGTACCGCCAACGCGCACAGGGCATGGCGGCGCACGGTCAGCACGACCAGGTCCACGGTGACGGCGAAGGGCGGAAAGGCTGACGGGTCGTAGGGCATGCGGCGATCATAGTCGTCTGCCTGACGATAAACACTCCCTTCGTCGACCGCACAGGTGGCGGATCCGCTTCGTTCCGGTATGGGGTGCAGGGTGGGCTCCCAGGCGTCGATCCTGTGGCGTCGTACGAGGTCACACTCCAAGTTGCAGGCCGTTCGCCGCCTCCTCGACCATGGCGAGTCCCAGTCGGCTGACCCGCACGGCGAAGGGAGCGCCCGCGACGCGCAACCCCGTCAGCCCGATCTCGCCGAGCGGAGCGCTCCGCACCGGGCGCAGAGTGACGGTGCGGGCCGGGGCGTCGGGGCGGATGCCCGCGAGCGTGGTGAGGACCAGGACCGCGGAGGCCGCGGCGGTGGCCGCCGGGCGGCACGCCGCCGGGTGCGGGAGGGGAGCTCTCCCGGCAGAGCGCTGCTCCCCCGCGAACATCTCCGGCAGCCGGTGGCCGAAGTGCTCCGCTGCCGCCAGCAGCCCCCTCAGCAGGCCGCTCGCCTCCTTGTCGTAACCGGCGGCGGCCAGTCCGGCGACGGCGAGCGCGGTCTCGTGGACCCGCACGGCTCCGGTCCGGTGGCCGAACGGATTGTGTCCGGCCTCCTTGGTGCCGAGGCCGCGCAGCCCCCAGCCCGCGTCCATCGCCGGGCCGCCGAGCAGCCGGGCGAGCTGTTCGGTCTGCACCTTGTCGAGCAGGCCGGGGGCGAGCCGGCCGGCGCCGAGCAGGCCGGTGTCGAGAAGGTGCACGGCGGCGGAGCCGAGGTGCGGAAGGGGCCGGCCGTCCGGCGCCAGGGCCGCAGCCGGGCGTCCGCCGCCGCGGTCCTCGACCCAGAAGCCCGTGCGGAACGCGTTGCGCGCGGCCTGGGCCCACTGTCTTAACTCCGAGCCCCCTGGCCTGCCGTACGCGTCGAGGAGATCGGCCCCGAGCAGAGCGGCGCGGTGGGCGTGGGCCTGCGTCTCGCAGCGGACCGGGCCTCCCGGCTGCGGGTCGGGGAGGTGGGTTCCGTCGCCGACAGTGGTCCGCAGCCAGGTCAGGCAGCGCTCGGCGGCGGGCAGCAGTTCCTGTGTCTCCTGCTCGGGGAGCCCCCAGCGGCGGGCCTCGGCGAGCAGGACGGGGAAGAGAAGCGTGGCCTCGGTGCCTGTGCACGCCGGCGGGAGGAGCGCGCCGGCGTCGCGTAGCGGACCGGGGATCAGGCCGGCCTGTGGGCCCGGGCCCGGCTGCTGTGAGCGGGCAAGGGTGCGCAGCGTGCCCGCGGCGAGCCGGGTGCCGAGGGGCAGCGCCATCCGGGCCGCGGCAAGCGCCTCGGCCGGTGCCATGCCGCAGCGCCATGGTGCGCCCGCCGCCAGATAGGTGTCGGAGGGGTGCGCGGGGTCGCGCAGCAGCAGGGCCTGGAGGTCGTCGACGGCGGCCCGCAGCAGGGCGGCCAGCCGCGGGTCGTCGCCTGCGGCCTGGGCAGGCGCGAAGGGGCTCGTCGCGGCCTGGCCCACGGCGCGCAGCGGTCCGGCCCCGTCCGGGCGAACCCGTAGCTCCACGCCTGCCGTTCCGCCCGGAGGCAGTTCCAGTTCCCAGCGCAGCAGTCCGGCGGAGGCCAGTGCGTCGGCGGGCGGAGGGTGCGCGGTGACGCTGGCGCCGCCGGCCGAGGACCAGCGCAGGCCCGAGTCGTGGACGCTGGCCGGAAGTTCGGGGCCTGCCCTGCCGGAGGCGACGGCGCCGAGGTCCGCCAGGTCCGTGCCGAGGGAGACCTCGAGCGGGAGGCGGAGGGGGCGTGGGCCGGCGTTGTGGAGCGTGATGCGTTCGGTTCCGTCGGCGTTGCGGGTCCGCTCGACGACGACGTCGGGATCCGGACCCGCCCCCGGGGAGACACGCAGGGTCCCGACGAAGCGAGCCTGGTCGGCCCCGGTCATCCTGGCCTGCACCGCGAGCGGTTCGCGCCCGGCGATGCGGATCTGGCACCGCGAGAGCAGGCGCCGGCCGCCCCGGTAGAACCCCTCCAGCCCCCGGCCGGTCAGTTGTCCCTGCTCGCCGGAGATGGCGAGGCCCGGCAGGGCGACGCAGATCAGGGCGGTGTGTGTGGGCGGCAGGTCGGGAGCCGGCCGGGGTGTCGGGTGCGGCGTACGCGGGGAAGCACCGGGAGCCGATGCGGTGGTGGGGCGGCGCGGCCGGCTCGTGAGTTGCGCCGAGACCTGGGGCCGGCCGTCGACGGCCGGCGAGATCGGAGACGTACCCGGGGGCGATGGTGGCTTGGGGTCCCGGATGACCGGTGCGGTGTTCCCGGCGCCGGACCGTGGGAAGAGGCTGCGCCGGGCCCCGGGCGGGCGGTTGTCGTCGGCGGCTGAGGGCCGAGTCGGCTGCTGATGCATGCGGTGGCTTCTTCTCCGCTCGGTGCGCCTCGGACGTTCTGGGCGCGGGGTGGGGCACCCGTAGGGACAAGGGTCGTACGGCGGCACGGCCCGACCAGGCGTTCCGCCACTCAGGTGAACGGGGAGGGACTCTTCCTGGTCACGCCTCACATCGGGCAAGCCGGCCCGACGACGGCGTGGTGGGAGGGATCCCGCGGAGGCACCTGTGCGGAAGAAGGGGCTCATCCTGCGTCGCTTCGTCCCGGCGCTCATCCGTCCCCTTCGGTCTCCCGTGGACCGGCCGCCGCCGCGATGTCGCGGCTGGCCTCACCGGCACGGGCGCGCATGCCGTCCGGCTTGGCGCTGCCCGGACGTGAAGGTCCGCCGGCCGGCGATTGAGGGTGGGAGCCGCCCGACCGCCGCCGTGCGTCCTCTGCTCGCGACGACCGAGACCTGCCGTCGCCGCCTTCCGCGGCCCTCGTTCGGCGACGGCGCCGAGGACCACCGGTCCGCGAGGCACGGTCACCATCGCGACCGTCTGCCGGAGCGGCTGCTCCAGGGTCTGCGACGACCGCGTCCGAAGGCGTACCCGGGGCTGCTTCCTCTGCCTGATCCGTCTGCTCCGCGCGCTCGGTCCGGGCGCGCCCCGCGCGTTCCGCACGCAGGCAGCGGCGGACCGACTCGGGGTCGAGTCCTTCGTTGCAGGCCTGGTGCAGCAGGCGGGCGAAGAGGTAGTCGGGGTCCGCGCCCAGTGCCATCGCGAGGGCCTCCCGGGCCTCCAGCTCGTCTCCGGTCGACCAGGCGACCCAGCCCGCCAGGGTCAGCGGGGCGGCAGCGTGCTCGCCGTACGGTCCGACGCAGCGGCGGGCCAGTGCGCGCCAGAGCCGCAGAGCCGGACCGGCCTCGTCGCCCTCCATCCACGCGGCCGCCTGGTCGCGGGTCGTGCGGTCCTGGAGCCCGAGGATCAGTGTCGCCGCCTCGTCGTGGTTGAGCAGTTCGTCGTCGCGGAGGTCCGCCGGGTGCGTGCCGGACACCGGCGCCGCCGCGGCGAACCTGTGAATGATCCGCTCGGCCAGGTCGAGGGTCTCCTCCGCCACACTCTGCCGGGCCGCGTCGTCCAGGATGCGGGGCACCAGGGACATGCCGGCCGCGTCCAGGGCGATCTCCTGCTCCAGGGCGGCACTGGTCTCCCAGGGCAGCAGCCTGACCCGCAACTCGCGGAGCGTGCCCCGGACCTGGATCCCCGCGTAGGTGGCCGCGGCGGCCAGCACCGAGGTGCCGGGCAGGCCCATCGGCGTTCCGTCGTCGGGGCAGCATCCCTCGACCGCGCAGCTGTACGACCAGAACCGGCCGTCCGAGATGCACAGTGCCTCGACCACCGGCGCGTCGAGGTCACCGCACTCGGTGCGCAGCAGTTCGACGAGCGGCTTGAGGCGGAGCATCACGTCCCGGCCCGTCTCGCCCCGGCCCGGTTCCCGGCAGACGTAGGCGACCATCTGCTCGGGCCGCTTACCGCGTCGCTCGCTGCTGGTCACCAGGCCCCGGACCAGCTGCTGTACGGCCTCCTTCCAGTCGTCCGCGCCTGCGGGGATGCCCAGCCGGGCCCGGCCGCCGAACCTGCCGCGGCCTCCCCGGTCGTGCAGGGCGACCAGCACGATGCTGTCCTCGGGTCGGTACCCGAGCAGGTAGGGCAGGGCGTCGGCCAACTCGGCCGGCGTGCGCAGGGTGACCTGGGTGTCGTGCGCGGACGGCTCGTCCAGCGGCTCTCGTCCCGCGATGTCGCCGTTTTCGAAGGGTCCGGTCGTTTCGCTGTGATTCGTCATGCGCAGACGATCTCGCGGATCCCGAGATTCCGCTTGAGCCTGTGGATAACTCGAATCAGGGACACGACAAGGCCGGCCCCGGCCGTCGCCGCCCCGTCCACAGCCGGACCGTCGCGGTCGTCCGTTCGCGACCGGCGCCCGCCCGATTGTCAGTCCCGTCCTGTTGTATGGGACGCATGGAGCACACGAGCAACGCGGACCTCCGGGCACAGGCCGACACCGTCCTCGCCCGGCTCGTCGGGGACGCCACGGGCACGGCCCGGCTGCGCGAGGACCAGTGGCGGGCGATCGAGGCGCTGGTCGCCGACCGGCGCCGGGCCCTGGTCGTACAGCGCACGGGGTGGGGCAAGTCCGCGGTGTACTTCGTGGCGACCTCGCTGCTGCGGGCCAGAGGCGGCGGACCCACGGTGATCGTCTCCCCGCTGCTCGCGCTCATGCGCAACCAGGTGGATGCCGCGGCCCGCGCCGGCATCCACGCCCGGACCATCAACTCCTCCAACACCGAGGAGTGGGAGGCCGTCCAGGCCGAGATCGAGGCCGGCGAGGTCGACGTGCTGCTCGTCAGCCCGGAGCGCCTGAACAACCCCGACTTCCGCGACCAGGTCCTGCCCAAGCTCTCCGCGGCGACCGGTCTGCTCGTCGTGGACGAGGCCCACTGCATCTCCGACTGGGGCCACGACTTCCGCCCGGACTACCGCCGACTGCGCACCATGCTCGGCGACCTCCCGCCCGGTGTCCCGGTGCTGGCCACCACCGCCACGGCCAACGCGCGCGTGACCGCCGACGTCGCCGAGCAGCTCGGCACCGGCGGCGCCTCGGACGCCCTGGTGCTGCGCGGGCCGCTGGACCGGGAGAGCCTGAGTCTCGGTGTGCTGCGGTTGCCCGACGCCGCGCACCGGATGGCCTGGCTCGCCGATCACCTCGACGACCTGCCGGGGTCCGGCATCGTCTACACCCTCACCGTGGCCGCCGCCGAGGAGGTCACCGCCTTCCTGCGGCAGCGCGGGCACGCCGTCGCCTCGTACACGGGCAGGACGGAGAACGCCGACCGGCAGCAGGCCGAGGAGGATCTGCTCGCCAACCGGGTCAAGGCGCTGGTCGCCACCTCCGCGCTCGGCATGGGCTTCGACAAACCGGACCTCGGATTCGTCGTGCACCTCGGCTCGCCGTCCTCCCCCATCGCCTACTACCAGCAGGTCGGCCGCGCGGGCCGTGGCGTGGAGCACGCCGAGGTGCTGCTGCTGCCGGGTCGCGAGGACGAGGCGATCTGGGAGTACTTCACTTCGCTCGCCTTCCCCTCCGAGGATCTGGTGCGCCGCACTCTGGACGTCCTCGCCCGGGCGGACCGGCCCCTGTCGCTGCCGGCGCTGGAACCCCTGGTGGAACTGCGTCGTTCCCGGCTGGAGACGATGTTGAAGGTCCTCGACGTGGACGGAGCGGTCAACCGCGTCAAAGGCGGCTGGACCGCGACCGGGCACCCATGGTCGTACGACGCCGACCGTTACGACTGGGTGGCACGGCAACGCAAGGCAGAGCAGCAGGCGATGCGCGAATACGCGTCCACCACGGACTGCCGGATGGAGTTCCTCCAGCGCCAGCTGGACGACGAGGGCGCCAAGCCCTGCGGTCGCTGCGACAACTGCGCGGGGCCGCGCTACACCGTCGACACGTCCACGGTGGCCCTGGACGCCGCGCGCGTCGACCTGGGCCGTGCCGGGGTCGAGGTAGAGCCCCGCCGCATGTGGCCGACCGGCCTCCCGGCGATCGGCATCGACCTCAAGGGACGTATTCCGGTCGGTGAACAGGCCTCGTCCGGGCGGGCTCTGGGTCGGTTGTCGGACATCGGCTGGGGCAACCGGCTGCGGCCCCTGTTCGCTCCCCAGGCGTCGGACGCGCCCGTGCCGGACGACGTGGCGCGAGCCGTGGTGGAGGTGCTGGCCGACTGGGCGAAGGGCCCCGGCGGCTGGGCCTCCGGTGCGGCCGGCGACCAGCCCCGGCCCGTGGGTGTGGTCACCGTCGCCTCACGCACCCGGCCGACGCTGATCCACTCCCTGGGCGCCCGCATCGCCGAGATCGGCAGGCTGCCCCTGCTCGGCTCCGTGGAGTACGCCGGTGACGCGTCACGGGTGCCGCGCAGCAACAGTGCCCAGCGTCTGAAGGCCCTCGACGGCTCGCTGACGGTGCCATCCGCCCTCGCCTCCGCGCTCGCGCAGGGCCGCGGTCCGGTCCTGCTGGTGGACGACTTCACGGAGACCGGCTGGACCCTTGCGGTCGCGGCACGTCTGCTCAGAAGGGCCGGGGCCGACGGGGTGTTGCCCCTGGTGCTGGCCGTCCAGGGCTGACCACCGTGGCCCGTGGTGCGTCGGCGCCCGGCCCGACGCACGCACGTGCCGTGATCGAACGCCACAGGGGTCATCAGGGGCTCTCGTGGGTAGGGATATAAGCCACGCACCACCAGATAACAGCCGGTGGCCCCAATTGCTCGTTGCCGCATCCAAGTTCGACAGGAAGAATTGAAGTCCGCTCCCCGCACGGTCGTCCGTGATCCGGTTGGGCTCTGCTGCGGCGCGCGGTCCCCCGAATCCGACCTCGCCCGCAGTGTGGGCGCGTAGCCGAAGGGAGGAACGTGACCTTCGGATTCGCCTCGTCCTCGGCGGCCTCGTTGTCGACGTCCGCGTCCGCCGCCTCCGCCAGTCGCCTGCTCGAGCCCGCGGAGTGGGCAGCCGCCGGAATCCCCCTGCTGCGCAACCCCCGTGAGGTCGTCAGCGGGCTGCACGCCCGCCATCGCCCCAAGCCGTCCATGGCGATCGTGGCCGTGCTGGATCCCGAGGAACGGCTGTGCGCCAGCGCCTCGTTCCTGCGTCGTCCGGCACCGGCCGACGGCTGGATGTTCCGCAACGCACTGCTCGCACAGCTGCGCCGGGTCATTCCGCACGACCTGCGCCGCCGAACCCCGGTGCGCACCGCCGTGCTGCTCTACTGCCGCGAGGGCGACGCACGTTGGACCGAGGAGGACGGCGCCTGGATGTGGGGGCTGCGCGACGCCTGCACCCTGCACGGGCTGCGCTGCGGGGCGTACATCACGCTGACCGGTGACGGCTGGCAGGTGCTCGGCGAGGGGCGCGGCGGACGCCGGCCGAACACCCACTCGCAGCCGGAGCCCTTCGCCATGTCGGAAGCCCCGCCCCTGCCACCTCGCACCGGCGGCCCGGTCTCCGAGGTCCTGCGCCGCGCGGCTGCTCGCTGAAGGCCCGGCTCAGGGTTCGGCCGCGTACGAGTCACACGGCACCGAGGCTCGTACGCGGTGCGGCACGATCCGCACGGCACCCGGACGCACCGCCTGCACACGGACGCCCGGACGTCCCGACAGGCGGCCGTCCTCCGAGGAGGAACGGCCACTGCCAGTCATCCGGGCATGCCGAAAGCCGCACCGTGCGGATGCCTTCGGAGCCGCCTTCGTCGCCTCGGCACCCGGCGGTGCCGGACGGGACTCAGACGCCCGCGCCCAGCACCGAGTTGATCTGCTGCGGGTCCCCGCAGACGATCAGCAGTGCACCGGCCCGGGAGTGGGCCAGCGGGAGGGCGGTGGCGGCAGCGGCGGCGGAACCGCCGTTGACGGCCACGACGACCACGGGGCGGGACGCGGCACGGGAGGCGATGGCGGCGTCCGTGTAGAAGACGTCGTCACCGGAGTCATGCTGCGCCCAGTAGGAGGCTTCGCCGAAGGACAGCTCGTGCTCGGCCCACGGGTGCTGGGCACCCGTGGTGATCACCAGCACGTCTCCGGGGGCACGGCCCGAGTCCAGGAGCAGGTCCACCGCCTCGTCGGCTGCGTCGAGCGCACCCTCGGCCGAGGCCGGGATCAGCTGGATCTGCGGGGTCGCCGCCGGGGCGGCGGGAGTGGCCGGGCCCGACGGGCCTGGCTTGGCCGGAGCCACGTCACGCTGGGTCCGCTGCACCGGCGGCGTAGGCCGCAGAGGGCCGGGACGACCGGGGCGCGACGGAGCCGCGGGGCGGGGGCCGGGTACGGGGCGGGGGGTCGGCGCGGTACGGCCGCTGGACGGCGTGGCGCGGGGACCCTGGGCACTCTCGTGAATCTGAGGCTCCTCGGGAATGAGAGGCATGAGCTGATATTTATCAAACGTTGGTGCGGCGCGGGTGACCGGGTGGCACATCAGTGCGAGCGGAATCGTCAGAAATCGAAGCCGAGCTGACCCTCGATTTCCGGAGCGCTTCCGTCCGCCCAGCTGCGGACCTTCTTGAGGTGCCGCCACTGGGGCAGCGCATCAAGATACGCCCACGACAAGCGGTGGTACGGGGTGGGTCCCCGCACCTCCAGTGCGGCCTTGTGCACGGGCGACGGATACCCGGCGTTGTCCGCAAACCCGAAGTCTGCATGGTCGATACCCAGTTCGGCCATCATTTTGTCGCGCTGAACCTTGGCGATCACCGACGCCGCCGCAACGGCCACGCACGACCGATCGCCCTTGATCACCGTGCGCACCTTCCACGGGGCACCGAGGTAGTCGTGCTTCCCGTCGAGGATCACGGCGTCGGGGCGGACCGGCAGCGCGTCCAGGGCACGGACGGCGGCGAGCCGCAGTGCGGCGGTCATCCCCAGGTCGTCGATCTCCTCAGGAGAAGAGTGCCCCAGGGCATAGGCCGTCACCCACGACTGCAGTATCCCGGCCAGTTCCGTACGCCGCTTGACGGTCAGGAGCTTGGAGTCGGTCAGACCCTCAGGCGGCCGACGGAGTCCGGTGATCGCCGCGCAGACGGTGACGGGCCCTGCCCAGGCACCCCGCCCCACCTCGTCGACACCGGCAATGACCTTCGCTCCGGTCGTGGCGCGCAGGGAGCGCTCGACGGTATGAGTGGGTGGTTCGTACGGCATGGCGCCCTTAGCGTACGCCGCCGGGATCCTCGCGCGACACCCCAGGTCCCCCCGGTCGCGCCGAGGTCGCCGGCCGTCGGGATCAGGCGCCGTGCGGCCGCAGCAGCGGAAGCATCAGCTGGTCGATCATCCCTTCCAGATCCTGATCGTTCCATTCACTGCCGCACATCTTTGATCGGTACATCATCATCGCCGGAATGGCGTCGAAGACGTAACCGTTGGCCGCGTCGGACCGCACCTCCCCCCGCCCTATTCCACGGGTGATGACCTCGCGCAGCAGTTTGAGGGTCGGCTCGACCACTCCGTCGAAGATCACGCCATGGAAGCGCTCGGCCTGCGCCGGATCGCACTCGTGAATCACTGCGCGCAACGCGAAACCGGGGCGCGAGAACATGGCGTCCCGCGCCCGCCGACACAGGGCCAACAGGTCTTCGCGCACACTGCCGAGGTCGGGCACCTCCTCGAAGCGGGGCAGTCCGGCCTCGAGCGCATCGGCGACCAGGTCTTCCTTGGAGGGCCAGCGACGGTAGACCGCGGCCTTGCCGGTCTGGGCGCCGGCCGCGACACCCTCCATCGTCAGGCCGTTCCAGCCGACCGTGCTGAGCTGCTCCAGAGCGGCGTCCAGGATCGCGCGCTCGAGCACGGCACCGCGCCGACGAGGGGAAGCCGTCTGAGCAGGGGCGGCCGTCCAGCGCGAGGTAACCATCTGAGTTTCTCCAGCGTGCAAGGGGAAGCGGGGGTTCCGGGGCGGGGCTGCGTCGCGTCGCAGCAAGGGGGACGCGATACGCGACACAGGATTAAGTGAACGCTTGCGTTCACTGTTGGGGACTCACTACCGTTGACGCGACAGTGAACGCGAGCGTTCACTAACACCTTTGTGGGGGACCCATAGTGACAACCTCTCAGCTCATCCAGGAACAGAAACCAGGCGCGGCCCGCCGGGAGGGGCATCCCGGCATAGCGCTCACCGTCATCGCGGCCTGCCAACTCATGGTGGTGCTCGACGCGACGATTGTGAACATCGCACTCCCGCACATTCAAGACGCGCTCAAGTTCAGCACCACGGACCTCACTTGGGTGGTCAGTGCCTACACGCTCACCTTCGGCGGTCTGCTGCTCCTCGGCGCGCGGGCCGGTGACATCCTCGGCCGGCGCCGGGTGTTCATGACCGGCATCCTGCTGTTCACCTTCGCCTCGCTGCTGGGTGGCCTGGCCCAGGAACCCTGGCAGCTGCTGGCCGCACGCGCCCTTCAGGGTGTGGGAGGCGCCATCGCATCGCCCACGTCGCTCGCGTTGATCACCACCACTTTCCCCGAAGGCCCCGAGCGCAACCGGGCGTTCGGCGTGTTCGCCGCGGTGTCGGCGGGCGGCGGTGCCATCGGTCTGCTCGCGGGCGGCATGCTGACCGACTGGCTCGACTGGCGGTGGGTGCTCTTCGTCAACGTGCCCATCGGCGTGCTGATCGCCGCACTCGCGCCGCTGTACATCAACGAGTCCCAGCGCCACCCCGGGCGGTTCGACATCGCGGGTGCGCTGACCTCGACAGCGGGCATGGCCTCGCTGGTGTACGGGTTCATCCGCGCCTCGGAGGACGGCTGGCGGGACGGGCTCACCCTCGGCTCGTTCGCCGCGGCGGTGGTGCTGCTGCTGGCCTTCGTCTTCACCGAGCTTCGGGCGAAGGAACCGATCACCCCGCTCAAGATGTTCCGCGACCGCAACCGCTCGGGCACCTACGTGGTCATGCTGAGCCTGGCAGCGGCGATGTTCGGCATGTTCTTCTACATCGTGCTGTTCGTCCAGAACGTGCTCGGCTACAGCCCGATCAAGGCCGGTCTGGCCTTCCTCCCCGTGACAGTCGCCATCGCGGTCGGCGCGGGTCTGTCGCAGCGGTTCCTGCCCACGCTCGGCCCCAAGCCGTTCATGATGACCGGCTCGGCGCTCGTGGCGATCGGGCTGTTCTGGCAGACCTTCATCAACCCTGACAGCTCCTACGTCGGCGGGGTCCTGGGCCCGATGCTGGTCTTCGGCTTCGGCATGGGCCTGAACTTCGTGACGGTCACCGTCACGGCGGTCTCCGGTGTCGCCCAGCACGAGGCGGGTGCGGCCTCCGGGCTGCTCAACGCCACGCAACAGGTCGGCGGCTCGCTGGGCCTGTCCATCCTGACCACCGTCTTCGGCTCGGCGAGCACGGACGAGGCGAAGAAGCAGCTGCCGAAGTTCCTCGCGCAGGGCACGCCTGAACAGAAGGCGCAATTCGCCAAGACTCACCAGCTGCCGGCGCCCTGGGGAAGCGAGGTGCTCGCCCACGGCATCTCGATCGCCTTCATCCCGGCCGTGGCGATGGCCGGACTCGCGTTCCTCACCGCCTGGATGGCGATCAAGGTCCGCAAGAGCGACCTCGAAGCCCTCGCCGGAACGGCGGGCCCGGGAATCGGCTGACCCCAGCGCAACGGCGACCGGCACTGCCCACACCCCCCTGAACTCCTCGTCTGCCGCCTGCCCCGGCCGAGCCCTCGTTCGGCTCGGGCCGGCGGCGGATACCGGGAAAACGGGTGGCAGTCACGCAGAGTTCCCGGTGCGCACGGAGAGTCGCAGGGAGGCGCAGAGAGACGCAGAGAGACGCAGAGAGACGAACGGTTCTCAGAGACCGGAGGGCACCCAGTCCGGCAGCGCCTCGACCCGCTCCACCCACTCCGTGGGCGGCGCCCCCGCCTTCCCGGACGCAAGGACGCCGCCCACGATCGCGCAGGTCGTGTCCACATCCCCGCCCACCTGGGCGGTCGTCCAGAACGCCGTCTCGAAGTCGGCGAGGGACCGCGCCGCGGACCAGAGCGCGAAGGGGACGGTGTCATGGGCGCTCGTACGGCGTCCGCACCCCAGGACGGCCGCGACCGTGCCCGCGTCGCCGTAGTCGAGCATGTCCCGGGCGCGGCGCAGTCCGGCGCCGACGGCGCTCTTGGGCACGAGGGCGATGACGCCGTCGAGGAGCGCCTCCGGGCTGGGCGGGCCGTCCGGCGAGGCGGCCAGCGAGGCGGCCGCGGCGACGGCCATCGCACCCACCACGGCCTCACGGTGCTGGTGCGTGGGGTACGCCGAGATCTCCGCCTGGTGGGTCGCCTGCTCCGGATCGTCCGCGTACCAGGCACCCAGGGGCGCGATACGCATCGCGGCGCCGTTGCCCCAGGAGCCCTGTCCGCTGAAGAGTCCTGCGGCCAGCTCACGCCAGTCCTCGCCCTCCCGGACGAGGCGGAGCAGCCGGTTGACGGCAGGGCCGTAGCCCCGGTCGAAGTCGTGGTGCTCGGCGAAGGAGCGGGCCAGCGCGTCCTGGTCGAGACGCTGGTGGGCAGCCATGACGGCCACCACGGAGCAGGCCATCTCCGTGTCGTCCGTCCACTGCCAGGGGCCCGCGGGCAGCTCGCGGCGCTTGAGCAGGGGGTAGTTCACCGGGACGAAGAACTGAGAGCCCAGCGCGTCCCCCACCGCCAGTCCCCGCAGGCTGGCCAGGGCGCGCTCCAGGCGCCGGAGAGAAGAGGAGTCAGCGGTCATCGCTCTGCCACTCTATCCGCTGACCCAGTGCGGAACCGGATCCCGCCAGCGCTCGAAGGGCCGGTTGAGTGTGTACTTGTCATCATCCCCGAGAACGAGCATCCGCATCTCGGCGTTCCCGGGGTTCGACAGCGACTCGAATTCCGCGACCGTCCAGTGGAACCAGCGCATGCAGAACAGCCGCATCGCGAGTCCGTGCGTCACCAGGAGCACGTTCGGCGGATGGTCGGGGGCCTCGAAGCTGCGGAACAGGCTCTCCAGGAAGCCGCCGACCCGGTCGTACACGTCGGCGCCGGACTCCCCCTGCGGGAAGCGGAAGAAGAAGTGGCCGTACGCGTCCCGGTACGCCTTCTGCAGGCGCACGTCGTCGCGGTCCTGCCAGTTGCCCCAGTCCTGCTCGCGCAGCCTGGGTTCCTCCCGCACCCGTATGAGGTCGGGGTCCAGGTGGAAGGCGCGCAGAGTCTCGTGGGTGCGGCGGTACGGGGAGACGTACACGCTCACGCGTTCTCGGCCGAAGAGCTCCCGGAGCGTCTTGCCGGTCTCCTCGGCCTGCCGCCAGCCGCGTTCGGTCAGCGCGAGAGCGTGGTCGGGCTCCCGCTCGTACACGGAGTCATCAACATTGCCCGTTGACTCGCCGTGCCGGACAAGGACGATGCGCCGTGGTCGTGCCATGCCAAAACCCTAGATCGTGCGAGGGGCGGTCGAGCACTCGTACGGGCCCCATACGGCGTAGGTCACACGAATCTCGCGTATGGAACCGCTCCCGGGCACACAATTCAAGCATTTGATTTTCAAACCTACCTTGGCGACGTACCGCCCGATCTTGGAGGCACCCGCCTTGAAGGACGCCCGCCTCAGACCGTCCAGGACGGCTCCAGCTCCACGATGTCACCGGAGAGAGCGGCGATGTCCGCCTCCGTCTGGGCGCGCAGGGCGAGGCGCTCCACCCGCTCGGTGCGGTACTTGCCGTGCTCGGCCGCCGACCGCCACATGGACAGGACCAGGAACTCGTTCTCAGGCGCCTCGGCGAACATGCCCCGGATCATGCCGGGCGAGCCGGCCATCGCGGGGTTCCAGACCTTCTCCTGCATGAGGGTGAAGTGTTCGACGCGCTCCTCGTGCACCCGGCAGAGGGCCACCCGGATCAGGTCCGAGTCGGTGAACCGGGGCTCGAAGCCGGTCTTCACGTCGAAGCGGTACTCGAACAGCTTGACCTGGGCGTCCTTGAACGAGCCGGACTGGGCGGCCGCCAGACGGTCGTGGGAACGGGCCATGAAGGAGTCGTAGAAGGCACGGCTCTCCCAGAAGGCGAAGATGTGCGCCACTCCGGGCCGCTGCCGGCTCCAGCCTCCACCCTGTCCCCGAAAACCCGGCTCCCCCAGAAGCCCCGCCCATTTCCGCTGCCCCCGCTCGAAGCCGCGGCGGTCCACCACGGTGCAGCGAATCCACTTGACCAGCACCGCGCCATCGTAAGGCCACCGGGCGTGGCGTCGGTCACGCTCCGGCGGAGATCGGCCGCGCATGCGCCCCCGCGCGCGTGGCACGATGAACAAGGAGCCCCGACTTCAGGCAAGTTGGGGAAGAGGGATCTTCAGGGGGGAAGGGGAAGCCCGGTGACCGGCTTCAGCAAGGGAAACCGCAAGATCGAGGTCGCCCTCAAGTGGGACCCGAGTCCGGCGGGTCAGCCGCCCACCGACCTCGACATCGTCGCCGCGACCTTCGTGTCCGGTGACCCGTACGGAACTCCGGCCTATCTGGTGCACTTCGACAGCCGCTCGCCGGACGGCACGATCTTCCTCAACCGGGACAGCACGGACGGCAGGGGGTTCGGCTGGGACGAGGTCATGATGCTCGAACTGGACCGGCTCGACAGCCGGTACGCGCGCGTGGTGGTCGGTGCCGTCATCCAACAGCAGCCCGGCCGCAGGACGTTCGTCGACGTACTCAATCCGGCCATGCGCGTGCGCGAGGGCTACACCGTGCTCGCCGAGGACGACTTCGGCTCGGTCCTCGGCGCCACGGCGGCCACGATCGCCGAGTTCGTGCGGGACGCGTCCGGCGACTGGACCTTCCGCGCCGGTGTCCACGGCTTCGACGAGGATCCGGCGACCTTCACCCGGGTCATGGGCAGGGCGAACCGGCCCTGACGTTCAGGCCGTGTAGGGGGCCACGATCGCGAGCGTCCGGGCCAGTTCCTCCAGGACGGCCTCGCGGTGGGTGAGCGAGCGCGGCGGCTCGTCCGTGTTGCGCCTGCTCAGCCCCCGGTCGGCCAGGACGTAGAGCATCCGCAGCGTGCGCATGGCGTTGGAGGCCCAGGCGGGCACCGGGCCGGGTTCGCCGGTCCGGAAGGCCGCCGCGACCGGGGCCAGCCAGCGCACCGAGTCGGCCTCGCAGAGGGCGGGGTGGCCGAGGATCTGCGCGAGCGCGTAGGCGAGGCGGTCGTCCTCCTGCGCGTCGAAGAGGTGATCCGTGGGCGACAGCAACCGGGCCGTGGCCAACTCGGCGAGCGGCTCGGGGCGCTGGCCGGGGTGCCGGGCCAGCACCGCCAGGAGATCCGCTCCGTGGGCGACGGCGTGTACCCAGCCCAGGTCTGGGTCATGGCCGCGCAGATCCGTTTCCGCGGGGTACCAGTCCGCGAAGGCGTCCCACCACTGCGGCCGCCAGTCGCCGGCCTCCACGATCCGGGCGAGGACGAGCGGCGCGAAGCTGCGGGCCTGCACGGCCGGGTCCTTCAGATGAACGGTCATACGGTCGCCGAGCCGGCCGCGCTCCCCGGGGCGGAGTGCGGGTATCCAGCGGACAGCCGCGAGGTAGGCGCCGTCGTCGCGCACCACGGGATCGGGTGAACGAAGGTCCTCGGCCAAGGTGTCGAGGGCCATGGCCCGGTCCTCCTCCGGGAGGGCGCGGATGTCGGCGTCGTACGGCTGTTTCGTGTTCATGAGCGGAGGCTACGGCGTCCGCACGACCCGTGTACCGACTCCGCGGACGCCCGAAGGAAGCGGTCGCCCCCGGAAGCGCGTCGCCCCGGAAAGGTAAGGGGCGCCGACCCATGGCCGGCGCCCCTTACCTCAGCAACCCTGTGTCATCAGCTGCAGCCGCTGGTCGAGCCGCAGCCCTCGCAGATGTAGCAGGAGCCGGCCCGCTGCATCTTCGTACCGCAGGAGAAGCACAGCGGAGCGTCGGCCTGGATGCCCAGCTGCATCTCCACCAGCTCGGCGCTGGTGTGCGCCTGCTTCGGGGCGGGCTTGACCACCTCGGCCTCGGCCCTCGGGGCGGCGACGGCCTTCAGCTCCTGGGCGCGCGGCGCCGACTGGGCCAGGCCCTCGACGTCGACCTCGTCCTCGGTCGGCTCGTAGGAGCCGGTCTCCAGGTGACGCTGGCGCTCCTCGGCGGAGTGGATGCCGAGCGCGGAGCGCGTCTCGAAGGGCAGGAAGTCCAGCGCCAGGCGGCGGAAGATGTAGTCGACGATCGACTGAGCCATCCGCACGTCCGGGTCGTCCGTCATACCGGCCGGCTCGAAGCGCATGTTCGTGAACTTCGAGACGTACGTCTCCAGCGGAACGCCGTACTGGAGGCCGACGGAGACCGCGATGGAGAAGGCGTCCATCATGCCCGCGAGAGTCGAGCCCTGCTTGGACATCTTCAGGAAGACCTCACCGAGACCGTCGTCCGGGTAGGAGTTGGCGGTCATGTAGCCCTCGGCGCCGCCGACCGTGAAGGACGTGGTGATCCCCGGGCGACCCTTGGGGAGGCGCTTGCGGACCGGGCGGTACTCGACCACCTTCTCGACCGCGGTACGGATCGTCTCCTCGGCCTTCGCGGTGACCTCGGCCTTCTCGTCCTCCTTCTTCTTGGCGGAGAGCGGCTGGCCAACCTTGCAGTTGTCGCGGTAGATCGCGAGCGCCTTGACGCCGAGCTTCCAGGCCTCGTAGTAGATCTCCTCGACCTCCTCGACGGTCGCCGTCTCCGGCATGTTGACCGTCTTGGAGATGGCGCCGGAGATCCAGGGCTGGATCGCGGCCATCATGCGGACGTGGCCCATCGGGGAGATGGCGCGCTCGCCCATGGCGCAGTCGAAGACCTCGTAGTGCTCGTGCTTGAGGCCGGGGGCGTCGATCACGTTGCCGTGCTCGCCGATGTGGGCGACGATCGCCTCGATCTGCTCCTCCTGGTAACCCAGGCGGCGCAGGGCCTGCGGGACGGTGCCGTTGACGATCTGCATCGAGCCGCCGCCGACCAGCTTCTTGAACTTCACCAGCGCGAGGTCGGGCTCGACACCGGTGGTGTCGCAGGACATCGCGAGGCCGATGGTGCCGGTCGGGGCGAGGACGGACGCCTGGGAGTTACGGAAACCGTTCTGCTCACCGAGGCGCTGGACGTCCTGCCAGGCCTCCGTGGCGGCGGCCCACACCGGGGTGTCCAGGTCGTCCATGCGGACGGCCGTGCCGTTGGCGTCGGCGTGCTGCTTCATGACGCGCTTGTGGGCGTCGGCGTTGCGGGCGTAGCCGTCGTACGGACCCACGACCGCGGCCAGCTCGGCGGAGCGGCGGTAGGCCGTACCCGTCATCAGGGAGGTGATGGCGCCGGCCAGGGCGCGGCCGCCGTTGGAGTCGTACGCGTGGCCGGTCGCCATCAGCAGGGCGCCGAGGTTGGCGTAGCCGATGCCGAGCTGGCGGAACGCGCGCGTGTTCTCGCCGATCTTCTGGGTCGGGAAGTCCGCGAAGCAGATCGAGATGTCCATCGCGGTGATGACCAGCTCGACGACCTTCTGGAAGCGCTCGGCGTCGAAGGACTGGCTGCCCTTGCCGTCGTCCTTCAGGAACTTCATCAGGTTCAGCGAGGCGAGGTTGCAGGACGTGTTGTCCAGGTGCATGTACTCGCTGCAGGGGTTCGAGCCGTTGATACGGCCGGACTCCGGGCACGTGTGCCAGTGGTTGATGGTGTCGTCGTACTGGATGCCCGGGTCGGCGCAGGCCCAGGCGGCCTCGGCCATCTTGCGGAACAGAGACTTGGCGTCGACCTCCTCGATGACCTCGCCGGTCATGCGCGCACGCAGGCCGAACTTGCCGCCCTGCTCGACCGCCTTCATGAACTCGTCGTTCACGCGGACCGAGTTGTTGGCGTTCTGGTACTGGACGGAGGTGATGTCGTCGCCACCGAGGTCCATGTCGAAGCCCGCGTCACGCAGGGCGCGGATCTTCTCCTCTTCCTTGACCTTGGTCTCGATGAAGTCCTCGACGTCGGGGTGGTCGACGTCCAGGATGACCATCTTGGCGGCCCGGCGGGTGGCGCCACCGGACTTGATGGTTCCGGCGGAGGCGTCGGCGCCGCGCATGAAGGAGACCGGGCCGGAGGCGTTGCCGCCGGAGGACAGCAGCTCCTTGGAGGAGCGGATGCGGGAGAGGTTCAGGCCGGCACCGGAGCCGCCCTTGAAGATCATGCCCTCTTCCTTGTACCAGTCGAGGATCGACTCCATGGAGTCGTCGACGGACAGGATGAAGCAGGCGGAGACCTGCTGGGGCTGCGGGGTGCCCACGTTGAACCAGACGGGGCTGTTGAAGCTGAAGATCTGGTGCAGGAGGGCGTACGCCAGCTCGTGCTCGAAGATCTCGGCGTCGGCGGGCGAGGCGAAGTACTTGTAGTCCTCGCCGGCCTTCCGGTACGTCTTCACGATGCGGTCGATCAGCTGCTTGAGGCTGACCTCGCGCTGCGGGGTGCCGACGGCACCCCGGAAGTACTTGCTGGTGACGATGTTGACCGCGTTCACCGACCAGAAGTCGGGGAACTCGACGCCACGCTGCTCGAAGTTGACCGAGCCGTCGCGCCAGTTGGTCATGACGACGTCACGGCGCGCCCACTCCACCTCGTCGTACGGGTGCACGCCGGGGGTGGTGTGGATGCGCTCGATACGCAGCCCCTTGCTGGCCTTGGTGCCCTTGGCTCGGGAACCTCGTGCCGGACCGCTCGCCGTCTCTGTCATGCCGCCTCCCTCTACGGGCTAAAACGCCCTGAAGTGCCACGATGTTCCCGTGGCACGGTGTTCTGTCTTGTGTTGCGGGCACCCTCAGCTCCGCCCGCAACAGGTCTTCGGTCGCCGCCTCCCGGCCGGAACCCGGGCCTCCGTCCGGTTCCCGGCCTGCCGGTCAGTCGGCGGCGTGGGCGGGCACGGGGACCTGAGTGGTCCCTCCGGGCCCGCGATCGTCTTCCTGGCTCCCCGCTCCCGCGTCTTCGTCGTCCGCGGCGGGGCCTCGCGTCGCCTCCCTCAGCTCCGCAATGGCGGCCTCGAAGTCCTCGAGCGAGTCGAACGCCCGGTAGACGGAGGCGAATCGCAGATAGGCGACGAGGTCGAGCTCCTGCAACGGGCCGAGTATGGCCAGACCCACGTCGTGGGTGGTCAGCTCGGCGCTTCCGGTGGCCCGCACCGCCTCCTCGACCCGCTGACCCAGCTGGGCGAGTGCGTCCTCGGTGACAGGCCTCCCCTGGCATGCCTTGCGCACGCCGTTGATGACCTTGATACGGCTGAATGGCTCGGTGACTCCGGACCGCTTGACCACCATGAGCGAGCACGTCTCCACGGTCGTGAAACGACGGGAGCAGTCAGGGCACTGGCGGCGCCTGCGGATCGACGTGCCGTCGTCGGTCGTACGACTGTCGACCACACGGCTGTCGGGGTGCCTGCAGAAGGGGCAGTGCATGATCTCCAACCCTCCTCACAGCAGACTAAACAGCCCCCAGAGGCCTCAGGGGCCTCTCGAAGCAGCCCCAAGCATAGGCGATCGCGGAGCCCTCTCAGACCCGGGGGACCACAACTTGTGGGCTGCTGTAGCAATCCAACCACTAGATGTGGGGATTGGCTGATACATCGACAGCTCGCGCGTGTCGCACGCGTACACGTCTGTACGGCGGAGTCACCCCGCCACCTGTGAAAACACGCGCGCACGGACGTGCCGCCGGGACACTTACGGAGATAGCGTGGGCGCCGCACGGAGGACGCGTAGGACTCCGGCGCAGATGGGACCCGGATCCCGGTTGACGGGGCTCCGGGTGGCAGACTGGGGAAGCAACCCACGAGGTGATCCACCCCGGCGGTGAAGCGTACAACAATGGGCGCTTTTGTCTGCCAGAGGTCGCGTTGGCCATACACCCGGACACATGATCGCGTCAGGCGAATCGCACTTTTTCACTCGAACGTGTGTTTGGCGCAACCTTTCGAAAGCAACTACCGTTGTCCAGCAGGGAGACCATCGAGAGGGGCCGACGTGACCACCACCGCAGACAGTGCCACCATCACTGCCCAGGACCGCTCCCAGGGCCGAGTCGAGCCGGTACATGCGATGAACGAAGCCACGAATCCTGAGGGACACAAGCGCTCCCTGCCGGGCCGACCTCCAGGCATCCGGGCGGACAGCTCCGGACTCACCGACCGGCAGCGCCGGGTGATCGAGGTCATCAGGGACTCCGTGCAGCGGCGCGGTTACCCGCCGTCGATGCGCGAGATCGGCCAGGCCGTCGGGCTCTCCAGCACGTCCTCGGTCGCGCACCAGCTGATGGCGCTGGAGCGCAAGGGCTTCCTGCGCCGTGACCCGCACCGCCCGCGCGCGTACGAGGTGCGCGGCTCCGACCAGGCCGTGACCGTGCAGCCCACGGACACCGCGGGCAAGCCCGCCGCGTCGTACGTCCCGCTGGTCGGCCGTATCGCCGCCGGTGGCCCGATCCTCGCGGAGGAGTCGGTCGAGGACGTGTTCCCCCTCCCCCGGCAGCTCGTCGGTGACGGCGAACTGTTCGTCCTCAAGGTCGTCGGCGACTCCATGATCGAGGCGGCGATCTGTGACGGCGACTGGGTCACCGTCCGCCGCCAGCCGGTCGCCGAGAACGGCGACATCGTGGCGGCCATGCTCGAGGGCGAAGCCACCGTCAAGCGCTTCAAGCGCGAGGACGGCCACGTCTGGCTCCTCCCGCACAACTCGGCCTACGAGCCGATCCCTGGCGACGACGCGACCATCCTCGGCAAGGTCGTCGCCGTGCTGCGGCGCGTGTGACGGCTGCGGCGGGCGGGCCGGGCGGGCCCGCTCCCTGACCGGGCCCCGGAACCCCTGCGCCGGTTCCGGGGCCCTGTGCGTTCGGCCCAGAGCCGCCGTCCAGCCCACCTGGGCCTGGCTGCCCAGGTGGGAGACCTCTCTCAGGCTTCCGTCTGCTTCGCGGCCGCGTCGATCGCCGCGAGTGACTTGCGGACCTGATTACGGTCCGTGGTGGACCAGAAGTCGGGCAGTGACGCCTTGAGGTAGCCGCCGTACCGCGCGGTGGCCAGCCGCTGGTCGAGCACGGCGACCACACCACGGTCCCCGGAGGCCCGTACGAGACGGCCGGCCCCCTGGGCCATGAGCAGGGCCGCATGCGTCGCGGCCACCGCCATGAAGCCGTTGCCACCCGCGTCCTCCACCGCCTTCTGGCGGGCGCTCATCAGCGGGTCGTCGGGGCGCGGGAACGGGATCTTGTCCATGACGACCAGCTGACAGCTGGGGCCCGGGACATCGACGCCCTGCCACAGCGACAGCGTGCCGAAAAGACAGGTCTTGGGATCCGCTGCGAAGTTCTTGATCAGCTCACCGAGGGTCTCCTCGCCCTGGAGCAGGATCGGGAACTCGGGGATCCGGGAGCGCAGCTCCTCGGCGGCGAGCTGGGCGGCCCGCATCGACGAGAACAGTCCAAGGGTGCGTCCGCCGGCCGCCTTGATCAGCTCGGTCAGTTCGTCGAGCATGTCGGTGCGCTCGCCGTCCCGTGCGGGGCGGGCGAGGTGCTTGGCGACGTAGAGGATGCCCTGCTTCGGGTAGTCGAAGGGCGAGCCGACGTCGATGCCCTTCCAGGCCGGGAGATCCTCGCCGTCCACGCCCTCGGGCCCCAGCCCCAGGGAGGCGCCGACGCCGTTGAAGTCGCCACCCAGCTTGAGGGTCGCCGAGGCGAGGACGACACTGCGGTCCGCGAAGAGCTTCTCCCGGAGCAGCCCGGAGACCGACATGGGGGCGACACACAGGGAGGCGCCGAAGCGGTCGTGGCGCTCGTACCAGACGACGTCCCACTCGGAGCCGTTCAGGACCCGCTCCGCCACGTCGTGCACCGTCTCCACCGACGCCAGCGCCTGCTTGCGGACCGCGTCCTCGTCCTGGACGGACTTGTCGCGGGTCGCGCCGATCGCGGAGATGACCGTACGGGCCGCGTCCCGCAGCGCCATCAGGGCATAGCCGAGGTCTTCCGGGGTCTCCTCCAGACGGCCCGGCAGGGCCAGCTCCATGACCCGCTCGAAGCCCTCGGCGGCGGTCTGGAGCTGGTCGGCGGCCTTCTCGTTGACGAGCTTGGCGGCTCGGCGCACGGCACGGTTGACCTGGCCGGGCGTGAGCTCGCCGGTGGCGACGCCGGTGACACGGGAGACCAGTTCGTGCGCCTCGTCCACGATCAGCACCTCGTGCTGCGGCAGAACCGGAGCACCCTCGATGGCGTCGATGGCCAGAAGCGCGTGGTTCGTGACGACGACCTCGGCGAGCTTGGCACGCTCGCGGGCCATCTCCGCGAAGCACTCGGCCCCGTAGGCGCACTTCGACGCGCCGAGGCACTCCCGTGAAGACACCGACACCTGGGCCCAGGCACGGTCGGAGACGCCCGGCGTGAGGTCGTCCCGGTCGCCGGTCTCGGTCTCGTCGGCCCAGTCCCGCAGGCGCAGCAGGTCCTGGCCCAGCTTGCTGGTGGGCGCGGCGGCCTCGAACTGGTCGAAGAGCCCGTCCTCCTCGTCCTGCGGCACGCCCTCGTGCAGGCGGTGCAGGCAGAGGTAGTTCGACCTGCCCTTGAGCATGGCGAACTCCGGGCGACGGCGCAGCAGCGGGTGCAGGGCGTCGACGGTGCGGGGCAGGTCGCGTTCCACGAGCTGGCGCTGCAGCGCGAGTGTGGCCGTGGCGACGACCACACGCTCCCCGTGCGCGAGCGCGGGCACGAGATAGCCCAGCGACTTTCCGGTGCCGGTGCCGGCCTGGACCAGCAGATGGGATCCGTCGTCGATCGCCTCGGCGACCGCTTCGGCCATGGTCACCTGGCCGGGGCGCTCCGTACCGCCGACGGCTGCGACAGCGGCATGCAGGAGTTCGGGGAGTGAGGGCTTCGTCATAGCCCGACCACCCTACGGCCCGGCACTGACAAACGGACGGTCAAGGCTGGTGCGAGGGGTGGGATCACTGCCGGGACTCCTGGGACGGGATGGGACGGGGACGGGACGGGGACGGGACGGGCTCCGAAATTCGTTCCGGCGAGCGGGAACGTCCGCAGCCCGCCGGACGTACAACATGTGAACGCGTCGTCACATCGCGTTACATGAGACCGCGCAGGACTCGGTCCCGGATCATGAGGGCGGCCCGCTTGCCGGGCAGGTCGACCTCGGCCGCGTACCGAAAGCCGGCGCTCAGGAAGGCGGCCACGGAGGGGGTGTTGCGAAGATCGGGCTCCGCGATGACACGAGCGCAGGCGGGGCGGCGGTCGAGGACCAGATCGGCTACGGCTCTGAGGAGGGCGGATCCCAGTCCGCGCCCTCGGTCGGCGGCGCTGCCGATGAGGAGGTGGAGCCCGGTGTCGTGCGGACGGGCCGGGTAGTGGCGGGCCAGTGGATCCAGGTCCGCCCGGTAGATCTCCCAGTAGCTCATGGGCGTGCCGTCCAGCACTCCCAGACACGGCGTGCTGCGTCCGTCCCCGTCGAGTTGGGCGCGCAGATGGCTCTCCGTCTCGTTGTGGGGCCCGGCCAGCTCCCAGAACGGGGCGACGACGGGGTCGTTCATCCAGCGCTGGATGAGCGGCAGGTCGTGCTCGACGCGTACCGGCACCAGCTGGAACCTGCCCACGGGGGTGGGGATCGGCCCCCAGGTGGAGACATGGTCGAGCAGGTCGTCCAGGGCCTCGGCGAGGCGCGCCCCCGCGAACTGGGCGACGAACTCTTCGGGCAGGCGCAGGTCCAGCGTGTCCTCGCCGTCCCCGAAGGGGGTGCCGGTGCTCGCGTCGGTGGGAAGCACGGTTGCGCTCCTCTCAGGAGACGAAGGGAGTCATGGTCCTCGGAGATGACGGAAGACAGTGCGGTTCGTTCAGGAGTGAAGGGGGTTGGCGATGGTGACGTAGACGGACTGGGTGTCGACCGGGCCGACGAGTTCGTCGAGGCCGTGCAGCCTGGTCAGCAGGTTGGCCTTGCAGCGCAGGACGGGTGAGTCGAGCAGGAGGCCGGGCAGCGTGGAGCGCGGGGCGACGGGGCCCGAGGCGACGTCGGTGAGGAAGCGGCGGAACGCCGCGAGGAGCAGTCGCTCGTCGGCGAGGCGCTGGGAGCCGAGCGCGCCGATCAGACCGAGCACGTTGTTGATGGCGAGGTAGTACGCGAAGCGTTCGTCGGTGACCTCGTCGGAGACGAACGTGTCGCTGCACTCGCCGATGCCGGGCAGCCGGGCATCGAGGTCGGCTCGCCGGGACTCGCGGAAGTAGTAGCCCTGGTTGTCGCGGTAGCGGCCGCCGGCGGGCCAGCCGTGGCGGTCGAGCAGGAGGAGCGTGTTCTGCTGGTGGGCCTCCAGGGCGATGCCGGCCTCGCTGTCCAGCCACAGCACGGGCCGGACGACCTGCTCGAGGTAGCGCAGGAACCACTCCGCGGCGACGGCTCCGACGGGCCGGCCGGTGCGTGCGGACAGCCGTGCGACGAGCTGGGCCAGGCGGGACCGTTGGGGCCAGGCGCCGTGCGTCGGCGAGGCGTCGGTGCCGGGTTCGGCGAGGGGCCGGGGCGAGACGAGACCGGCGACGCAACCGACGTCGTCGGCCGGGGCGAACGGGTTGTGCCTGATCACGACGTCGAGTCCGGGCACGGGGCGGCCGTCCGGGTCGTCGACGGCGAGCCAGGCCGGGTCACGGACGATGTCGAAGCCGGGGTGCACGGCCTGCCACTGCTTGGACAGGCCACTGCGCAGCAGCCGGTGCACCTCGACTCCGCGGTGGAGTTCCTTGCGCAGGTTCTCACGACGGGAGTTGGTGATGCGCAGGCCCAGCGACAGCTTGAGCATCGCGGGGGCGCCGGACCGGTGGACGGTGCGTACGGAGGAGGTGGGGTGCCAGGGCGAGCCGAGCGGACCGAGGTCGCGCAGGGCGCCGGAGTCGAGCAGGGCAGCGACCGGCTCACGGTGCCGGATCTCCCGTGCCTGCCAGGGGTGCAGGGGGAGGGCGGAGTAGCCGTCGGGCAGGGGCAGGGCGGTCCCGGCGAGTCGTTCCGCGAGGTGGTCGGCGGGGACGGGTCGGCCGCGCTCGGTCCAGGCCGAGTCGGTCGCGAGCAGAGAGGGGGCGACAGCCATCCAGTGCAGGGGGAAGGAGCCGCGCAGTTCCGGTGAGTACAGCCGGGCTTCGGCCTCGGTCAGGCCCTCCCGGCTCTTCGGGGTCGGGTGCAGGGGGTGTCCGAGGAGAAGGGCCTGCTCGGCGCTGAGGAACAGGTCGGGGCCGTCCGCCGGGCGTGCGCGGCGGTCGCGGACGAAGACCGCGGTGCGGCGCAGCGAGTCGGCCACCCTGGCGACCAGGTCGGCGCCCCCGTCGGCAGCCGTGGGCTTCGAGGTGCTGTTGCCCTCCATGTCCCCGGGTGTCTCCCTGGCGAGCAGGGCCGCGAGGGTGACCGCGTCGACGGGTGGGGCCGTTTCGGGGGCGCCGGCGAGACGGGGTGGTCCGAAGCGGTGCCAGCCCGTCGGGGACCAGTGGCGGATCGCTGCCGTCAGGGCGGTGCCGCTGGCGGGCAGCGGGATGCGCAGGGTGTTGGTGGCGGGGGCGGCGAGGTTCGTCTCCCGTACCCAGCAGCGCAGGAGGCTCTCCACGGCGGCGGCCTGGGCTGCGGTGCGGGGGTCGGGATCGTCCAGCGGATCGGCGCCGGGCTCTCCTGCCCGCGTGGCGTCCGGGGTGCGCCGCTTCTGCGGGGGAACCGACTCGGCGAGTGGCACGGGAGAGGGCTGGGCGCCGGAGTCCCCCTGGTCGTCGGGGCTGCCGGACCAGCCGTCGGGTGTGGGGGTGGCGTTCAAGACGGCTCCTCGGGGCTGATCTGGGGTGGTGCGGGGTGGTTCTTGTTCGGTCGGGTCCGCTCGGTCGTCGTGCCGTGGTCGGTGGGGGCGTCCTGGTGGCGCTGACGGGGCCGTGCGGGGCGGGGCGTGCGGGCGTGGTCGGGGTGTCTGTCGGGTGGTGAGGGGGATGACGGTGCGGGACGGGACGGGCTGGACGGAGGTGCGGTGGTGAGGGGGTGTGGTGCAGGCCGTGGTGGGCTCTCCGGCTTCGGCGGTGTGGCCTCCGCTGTGCGGTTTCTAGCCGGTGCCCTGGGCCGGGCCGTCCTGCTGTCGCTGACGGCGGCCGCGGTCCTGCTGATGGCGGGCCGCCGCGGCGACGGCGTCGGTCAGGCGGTCCAGCACGGCTGCCGCCTGTTCGTCGCTGATGGTCAGCGGCGGAAGGAGCCGTACGACACTGTCGTGGCGGCCGCCCAGCTCCACGATGAGGCCGCGGTGGAGGCACTCCCGCTGGACGGCCTGGGCGAGTTCGGGGTCGGCGGGGCGAGGCGTGCGGGTGGGTTCCAGCCCGCTCAGTGCCCTGCGGTGGTCGCCGGCGGAGGGGCTGCGGCCCGGCCCGGTCCCATCGCCCTCGGGGTCCACCAGCTCGACCCCGATCATCAGGCCGCGGCCGCGGACGTCGCCCACGCAGGGGAATTCCGACTGGAGTTGCCGCAGTTGGGACAGCATCCGGGTGCCGAGGGCGGCGGCTCGCTCGGCGAGGCCGTTCTTCCGGACGTGGGCCAGGGTGGCGGTGCCCGCGGCCATGGCGAGCTGGTTGCCGCGGAAGGTGCCCGCGTGGGCGCCGGGTTGCCAGACGTCGAGGTCGTCGCGGTAGACGACCACGGCCAGCGGGAGGCTGCCGCCGATGGCCTTGGACAGCACCATGACGTCGGGCGTGACACCGCTGTGCCCGACGCCCCAGAAGGCGCCGGTCCGGCCGACACCGGTCTGGATCTCGTCGGCGATCAGCGGGACGGACCGGTCGGCCGTGATCTGCCGGATGCGGCGCAGCCAGTCGTCCGGTGCCGGGATCACCCCGCCCTCGCCCTGGACGGGTTCGAGGATCATCCCGGCGGGCAGGGGCACGCCCGACTTGGGGTCGTCGAGGAGGGACTCGGTCCAGCGGGCGGCGAGTTCGGCGCCGGGCGGGCCGCCGACACCGAACGGACAGCGGTAGTCCTGCGGGTACGGCAGGCGGGCGACCCGTACGTCGCCGGCGCCGCCGGAGGCGGCCAGGGCGCCGGACGTCATGCCGTGGTAGGCGCCGGTGAAGGCGAGCATGCCGGTGCGCCCGGTCGCGGCCCGGACCAGTTTGAAGGCGGCCTCGACCGCGTCGGTGCCGGCCGGTCCGCAGAACTGGACGCGGGCGCGGTCGGCGAGCCCGGGCGGCAGGGTGCGGAACAGCTCGGTGATGAAGGCGTCCTTGACGGGGGTCGCCAGGTCGAGGACGGAGAGCGGGGCGCCGGATTCGAGGACGCGGCGGATGGCTTCCAGCACGACCGGGTGGTTGTGACCGAGGGCGAGGGTTCCGGCGCCGGAGAGGCAGTCCAGGTAGCGGCGGCCGTCGGCGCCCTCGATGGTCAGCCCCCGGGCCCGCACGGGCACGATGGGCAGGGCCCGTGCGTAGGTGCGCGCCGCGGATTCACGCGCCGACTGGCGCCTGAGGATCCCCTCGTGCACGGCACGCGCTCCCCCGTGAGCGCCTTCAGCCACCGACTCGGTCACGGCCACGGCTCGCTGTCCTCCCCGCTGTCCAGAGGCGAGTTGATCCACGGGGACCGGGCACAGGCAGCAGGATCCCCACCGCTACCAACAGCTCACCGGCCTGCGGGTTACGGGTTGCCTCAAGATCCTTGCCGTGACGGAACTGTTGCGCTTCCGTCGGAAGTCCCCCACAGCGAGCGCATAGTGTGTGGTCCCGTTCCCAGAGGGCCGTGAGACCGGCGTGAACTCCCCATGAGTTCCTGGCCGGTGTCGGGGCCGAAGCGCCGAGTTCCTTTACAGCAGGGGGAGTCAAGAGCATGCGATCCATACGGCCGTCGTTCACCGTTCGCCGAGGGAGGGGCGCGTCCCGCAGAACCTCCCCCGTGCTGGCGACGGTCGCCCTCGCTTCGGCGCTGGCGCTGACCGCCACCGCCTGCAACGGCGACGGTGACGACCACGCCGACGGCAAGCCGACCGTCAGTGCGACGGCGAACGGGGCCGGCGACGGAAAGATCCAGATCCCGGACGACATCAAGGACAAGCTCAAGAAGCACGGGATCGACATCGACAAGTGGAAGAACGGCGCCTGGAAGAACTGGAACAGGGACGACTGGCTGCGCGAGGCCAACGACTTCATCAACCCGATCATCAAGGGCCTGTGGGACCCGGACCGGATGCGGGACGCCAACGACCCGGACAAGGGTGTCGACGACAACGACATCTCCGGTGACCAGGGCGTGACGGACCCGACGCCGGCGCCGGTGAAGGCACAGGCGGTCAGGCCGCCGTACCACACCAACGCGGCCACGTCGGGCAAGGTGTTCTTCGACTCCCCCGAGGGCACCATGGTCTGCTCGGCGACGGTCGTCGAGGACCCGGCGCACCCGGGCAAGTCCAACCTCATCTGGACGGCGGGCCACTGCGTGCACGCCGGCAAGAACGGCGGCTGGTACCGCAACATCGCCTTCGTGCCGTCGTACAACAACGCGGGCAAGTCGGCCGACCAGCTGCAGAACGCCACCCGGGAGCAGGTCGCGCCGTACGGCGTCTGGTGGGCCGATGCGGCGAAGACGTCCCAGCAGTGGATCGACCAGGGCGGCGAGACCGGCGGCAACGGTGCCTCCTACGACTTCTCCGTGATCCATGTGACGCCGGAGCAGGGCAATGCCGGCAAGTCACTGGAGGAGACGGTCGGCGGCGCGCTTCCGGTGAACTTCAACGCCCCGGCCGTGCCGAAGGTCAACAGCATCACGGCGACCGGCTACCCGGCAGCGGCTCCGTACGACGGTCAGCTGGCGTACCAGTGCCAGGACAAGCCGGGCCGGCTGTCGATCAACAAGTCGGACCCGACGATGTACCGCATCGGCTGCACGATGACCGGTGGCTCCTCCGGCGGCGGCTGGGTGGAGACGGGCGCGGACGGCAAGCCGGCGCTGGTGTCCAACACGTCCATCGGCCCGGTGACTTCGGGCTGGCTGGCGGGTCCCCGGCTGGGTGAGGTGGCCAAGGGCGTGTACGACTCGGTCAGCAAGAAGTTCGCGGGGCAGTAGGCCCGCGGGCACAGCCCGGGCATGGGCGGCGGCGAGGCCTCTCACAGGAACCTTCACCGTCTCGCCGCCGTCCGTCCCCAGTCCCACGGGCATAGTGGGATGTCATCACATGCTTCAACGGGGGGTTACGCACTCATGCGTTCCGCACGAAGGTCCTCGGTGGGCCGTCGCCGTACCGTTCTCGCCGCGACCGGCCTCGTCGCCGTCCTGGCGCTCACCGCCACAGCCTGCAACGGCTCCGACGACGGCAAGGCGAGCGGCCAGGCCGGCGCCGGCGCTTCCCAGGCCGCCGACGACGGCGGCAAGATCCACATCCCGGACGACATCGCCGACAAGCTCAAGGAGCACGGCATCGATGTCGACAAGTGGCAGAACGGCGGCTGGAAGGACTGGGACAAGGACAAGTGGCTCAGTGAGGCCAAGGACTTCGTCAACCCGGTGATCCAGGGTCTGTGGAAGCCGGAGCGGATGAAGTCCGCCAAGGAGGCCAACAAGACGCTGTCCACCAAGGACGCCGCCGCCGACCAGGGCGTCAGCGATCCGGAGCCGCAGCCGGTGCGGGCCGTGGCAGAGAAGACGCCGTACCACCGGAACGCGGCCCCCGTGGGCAAGGTCTTCTTCGACTCGCCCGAGGGTGCGATGGTCTGCTCCGGCACGGTGATCAAGGACGTCAACCACCCGGGCAAGTCCAACCTGGTGTGGACGGCGGGCCACTGTGTGCACGCCGGCAAGAACGGCGGCTGGTACCGCAACATCGCCTTCGTGCCGTCGTACAACGACCTCGGCAAGCCGGAGTCGGAGCTGGCGAACGCGACGACCTCGGAGGTCGCCCCGTACGGCACCTGGTGGGCGAACTGGGCCTCGACCTCGAACGAGTGGATCCAGGGCGGCTCGGAGACGGGCGGTGCGGGGGCGGCGTACGACTACGCGGTGCTGCATGTGAAGCCCGAGTCCGGGGCGAAGTCGCTGGAGGAGACGGTCGGGGCGGCCCTCGACGTCGACTTCTCGGCGCCGTCCGCGACCGAGGTGGCGACCATGGGCGCCTGGGGCTACCCGGCGGCGCCGCCGTTCAACGGGCTGAAGATGTTCAAGTGCCTCGACCGGCCCGGCCGGCTGTCGCTCAGCTCGTCGCTGCCGACGATGTACCGGATCGGCTGCACGATGACCGGCGGCTCCTCCGGCGGCGGCTGGTTCCGCGTGGTGAACGGCAAGACGGAGCTGGTCTCGAACACGTCGATCGGCCCGACGAACAACACCTGGCTGGCCGGCCCGCAGCTGGGCCAGGAGGCGCAGGCGCTCTACCAGAACATGAGCAAGACGTACGGCGGTCGGTGACCCGCGGCAAACCGAAGGCCCGCCCCTCGCGAAAGGGGCGGGCCTTCGGGCTGTTCCAGGCGGCTCAGGCGAGCTGCGCCGGGACGTACGGAGCGAGGTCCGCGGCGAGTTCCTCGTGCACCCGGACCTTGAGCAGGGTGCCCTCCGCGGTGTGCTCCTCGGAGATCACCTCGCCCTCGGTGTGGGCGCGGGCGACGAGCTTGCCGTGCGTGTACGGCACGAGCGCCTCGACCTCGACGGACGGCCGCGGCAGATCGGTGTCGATCAGGGTGAGCAGTTCCTCGATGCCCTGGCCGGTGCGGGCCGAGACCGCGATGGAGCGCTTCTCGTTCCGCAGCAGCCGCTGGAGCACCAGCGGGTCGGCCGCGTCGGCCTTGTTGATCACGACGATCTCGGGCACGTCGGTGGCGCCGACGTCCCGGATCACCTCGCGCACGGCGGCGAGCTGCTCCTCCGGCACCGGGTGCGAGCCGTCGACCACGTGCAGGATCAGGTCGGAGTCTCCGACCTCCTCCATGGTGGAGCGGAACGCCTCGACCAGGTGGTGCGGCAGGTGCCGGACGAAGCCCACGGTGTCGGCCAGGGTGTACAGGCGGCCGCTCGGGGTCTCGGCGCGGCGGACGGTCGGGTCCAGGGTCGCGAACAGGGCGTTCTCGACCAGGACGCCCGCGCCCGTGAGGCGGTTGAGCAGGGAGGACTTGCCGGCGTTGGTGTAGCCCGCGATGGCGACGGACGGCACCTTGTGGCGCCGGCGTTCCTGGCGCTTGATCTCGCGGCCGGTCTTCATCTCCGCGATCTCCCGGCGCATCTTCGCCATCTTCTCGCGGATCCGTCGCCGGTCCGTCTCGATCTTGGTCTCACCGGGGCCACGGGTGGCGAGGCCACCGCGACCGCCACCCATCTGGCGCGACAGCGACTGACCCCAGCCTCGGAGCCTCGGCAGCATGTACTGCATCTGCGCGAGTGCGACCTGCGCCTTGCCCTCTCGGGACTTGGCGTGCTGGGCGAAGATGTCCAGGATCAGGGCCGTACGGTCGATCACCTTGACCTTGACGACGTCCTCCAGCTGGATCAGCTGGCCCGGGCTCAGCTCACCGTCGCAGATGACGGTGTCAGCGCCCGTTTCGAGGACGATGTCGCGCAGCTCCAGCGCCTTGCCGGAGCCGATGTAGGTGGCCGCGTCGGGCTTGTCGCGGCGCTGGATCACGCCGTCGAGCACGAGCGCGCCCGCGGTCTCGGCGAGGGCGGCCAGCTCCGCGAGGGAGTTGTCCGCGTCCTGCGCGGTGCCCGTGGTCCACACCCCGACGAGCACGACCCGCTCCAGGCGGAGCTGTCGGTACTCGACCTCGGTGACGTCCTCCAGCTCGGTGGAGAGGCCCGCCACGCGACGCAGGGCCGCGCGCTCGGTGCGGTCGAACTGGTCGCCGTCCCGCTCGCCGTCGATCTCGTGGCTCCAGGCGACGTCCTCTTCCATCAGGGCATCGGCCCGAAGACCTTCGGGATAGTCGTGCGCGAGGCGCTTGGTGTCCTGGGAAGGGGAAGAAGAGGAGGTCATTGGATCCTTACGTCGATGCGGATGCGGATTCGGTGGTCATAGTGGGAACGCGCGAGCACTCCCGGAGATTCCCGTGCGGCGTGCCGCGCCGACCTGAAGCCGACCTGAAAATGGTCGCACGGCACGGCACGTCTCGTCACCGTCTTATTTCCGGGCCGGGCCCTTGGTGTTCCTGGTGTTCCCGGTGTTCTTGGCGTTCTTGGTGTCCGTGGCGTCCTTGGCCGGCTTCATGGTCTTCCAGTCCGGGTGGCCGGGCATCGGCGGGGTCTTCTCGCCGTACAGCCAGTCCTTGAGGAAGCCGCTCAGGTCACGGCCGGCGACGGTCGAGGCGAGGCGGACGAAGTCGGCGGTGGAGGCGCTGGAGTCCCGGTACTGCTTGACCCACGCCTTCTCCAGGCGCTCGAAGGCCCGCACGCCGATCTCCTGGCGCAGGGCGTACAGCGCCAGCGCGGCGCCGTCGTAGACGTTGGGACGGAAGATGCCGATCTTCTGGCCGGGCGCGGGCGGCTTGGGCCGGGCGGGCGGGCCGCCGGAGTCGCGCCAGCGGTCGGAGGCGCTGTAGGCGGCCTTCATCCGGTCCGCCAGGGGCTTGTGCGCCTTCTCGTCCGCGTAGAGGGCCTCGTACCAGGTGGCGTGCCCCTCGTTCAGCCAGACGTCGGACCAGGTGCGGGGGCTGACGCTGTCGCCGAACCACTGGTGGGACAGCTCGTGCACCATGATCGACTCGAGGTACCACTTGGGGTAGGCGGTCTCGGTGAACAGGTTCTTCTCGAAGAGCGAGAGGGTCTGCGTCTCCAGCTCGAACCCGGTGGAGGCCTGTGCCATGAGCACGCCGTACGTCTCGAACGGGAACTTGCCGACCTTGCTCTCCATCCAGGCGATCTGGTCGGGCGTCTTCGCGAGCCAGGGTTCGAGGTCCTTGCGGTCGGCGCTGGGCACGACGTCCCGCAGGGGCAGTCCGTGCGGTCCCTCGCGGTGCGCGACGGCGGAGCGGCCGATGGACACCTGGGCGAGTTCGGTGGCCATGGGGTGCTGGGTGCGGTAGGTCCAGGTGGTGGAGCCGCCGACCCGGTCCGCTCCGGCCGGTGCGCCGTTGGCCACGGCGGTGTAGGCGTTCGGGGCGGTGACGTGGAAGGTGAACATGGCCTTGTCGGACGGGTGGTCGTTGCACGGGAAGACCAGGTGGGCGGCGTCGGCCTGGTTGGCCATGGCGAGGCCGTCGGAGGTGCGCACCCAGCCGCCGTCCTCGTCCTTGCCGGTGACGGGATCACTGGTGTGCTTGACGGTGATCCGGGTCCAGCGCCCCTTGTGCAGGGGGCTGTCCGGTGTGACGACCAGGTCCTCGCCCGCGCTGGTGAAGCCGGCGGGGTGACCGTCGACCTCGACGGACTCGACCTTGCCGTGCGCGAAGTCGAGGTTGACGCGGTCCAGGCGGCTGGTCGTCCAGGCGTCGATGGTGGTGACGGCCTGCAGCGGCTTGTCGTTGGTGCCGGGGTAGGTGAAGGACAGGTCGTACGACGCCACGTCGTATCCGGGGTTGCCCAGGTACGGGTAGAGGCGGTCGCCGATGCCCAGGGGCTTGGCGGGTGCGCCGGCGGCCAGGAGGCAGACGGAGACGGCGGCGGCGAGCAGGGCCGCCCTCCGGCGGCGGAGGGGCCGGTGTTTCACGCGCGGGCGAGAGGTGAGCGGCATGCAACACCGCTACCAGCGCGCGCGTGCTCCACGGCGGCGACGCGCGCCCGGCCCACCCGAACGGGTTGGTCCGGGCCGCCTTTTTCAGGAAGCCCGGCGTCTGCTCAGGTGGCCGGCGCCTGGTGCTGGGCCCGGCTCACGTCGTACACCCCGGGCACGTCGCGCATCGCGCGCATCAGGGCCGGGAGGTGGGCCGCGTCCGGCAGCTCGAGGGTGTAGGTGTGGCGCACCCGCTGCTGGCTGGGCGGTTCCACGGTCGCGGAGACGATCTCGGCGCCCTGCAGGGCGATCGCCTCGGTCAGGTCGGCGAGCAGATGGGGGCGGCCGAACGATTCAGCGACCAGGGTGACCCGGCATGCGGTGGTGTCCCCCCAGCGCACGCCGATCTCCTCGCGCCCCCGGCTCTTCATGTGCGCCACCGCCGCGCACCCCACGCGGTGCACGGTCACCACTCCCCCGCGTACGGCGAAGCCGGTGATCTCGTCGGGCGGTACGGGCGTGCAGCATCCGGCGAGGCGTACGGCGGCGCCGGGCACGGCCCCGGGGCGGTCCACCAGGACGTCGGCGCCGCGCGGGCGGACCGCGGGGGCGCCATCGGCACCAGCGGTCCTGGTGGATCGGGCGGCCGCGCCGCTTCCCGTGCCCGCGGTGCTCCCGCCGGCTCTGGCGGTCTCGCCCTCCACACCGCTCGCCGCGGCCGCGGTGGTCCCGTCCGCCCCCTCGGTCCCGCTCTCCGCGCCCCCGGCCGGATGCGTGGCCAGCCAGCGCTGGATGGCGATGCGGGCGGCCGGGGTGTGGGCGTGCTCCAGCCACTCGCGGGAGGGCTCGGAGGCCGGGTCCTGGCCCATGAGGAGCTGGACCGTGTCGCCGTCCCTCAGGACCGTGCTGAGGGTCGCCAGGCGGCCGTTGACGCGGGCGCCGATGCAGGCGTGGGCGTCCTCGCCGTACTGCGCGTAGGCGGCGTCCACGCAGGTCGCGCCCTCGGGCAGGCCCAGGGTGCCGCCGTCGGGCCGGAAGACGGTGATCTCGCGGTCCTGGGCGAGGTCCTCGCGCAGGGTGGACCAGAAGGTGTCCGGGTCGGGCGCGGCCTCCTGCCAGTCGAGGAGGCGGGAGAGCCAGCCGGGGCGGGTGGGGTCGGCACGCTCGCCGTCGGCCGGGTCCTCGGAGCCGGGCGCGTACGGGTTCCCGAGGGCGACCACGCCGGCCTCGGCGACCTTGTGCATCTGGTGGGTGCGGATGAGGACTTCGGCGACCTGGCCGTCCGCGCGGGCGACCGCGGTGTGCAGGGACTGGTAGAGGTTGAACTTCGGTACGGCGATGAAGTCCTTGAACTCCGAGACGACCGGCGTCATACAGGTGTGCAGTTCGCCGAGGACGCCGTAACAGTCCGCGTCCTCGTTCACGAGCACCAGGAGGCGGCCGAAGTCGGCGCCGCGCAGTTCTCCGCGCTTGCGGGACACCCGGTGGACGGAGACGAAGTGGCGGGGGCGGATGAGGACTTCGGCCGGGATGTCGGCCTCGCGCAGCACCCCGCGGACCTCGTCGGCGATCTCCGCGAGGGGGTCGTCGGGGCGGGCCGCGTTCCCGGCGATGAGTTCCCGGGTGTGTTCGTACTCCTCGGGGTGGAGGATGGCGAAGACGAGGTCTTCCAGTTCGGTCTTCAGGGCCTGCACGCCGAGGCGTTCGGCGAGCGGGATGAGGACGTCGCGGGTGACCTTGGCGATCCGCGCCTGTTTCTCGGGGCGCATCACGCCGAGGGTGCGCATGTTGTGCAGGCGGTCGGCGAGTTTGATCGACATCACGCGCACGTCGCTGCCCGTGGCCACGAGCATCTTGCGGAAGGTCTCGGGCTCGGCGGCCGCCCCGTAGTCGACCTTCTCCAGCTTCGTGACGCCGTCGACCAGATAACGCACCTCCTCGCCGAACTGTTCCCGTACCTGGTCCAGCGTCACATCGGTGTCCTCGACGGTGTCGTGGAGCAGAGAGGCCGTCAAGGTGGTGGCCTCGGCGCCGAGTTCGGCGAGGATCAGGGTCACGGCCAGCGGGTGCGTGATGTACGGCTCGCCGCTCTTGCGCATCTGGCCGCGGTGCGAGGACTCGGCCAGGACGTAGGCGCGGCGCAGGGGTTCGAGGTCCGCGTCGGGGTGGTGGGCGCGGTGCGCCTCGACGACGTGGCTGATCGCGTCGGGCAGCTTGCCGCGCGCGGCGGGGCCGAGCAGCGCGGCCCGGCCGAGCCTGCGCAGGTCGATCCGGGCCCGGGACTTCCTGCGGGCCACTGCGGGCGCTGGGGGCGCTACCGGGCCAGGGGTCGCAGGGTTCGTGGCCTCCGCACTCATGGGCACCTCCGGCTCGTCGACCGGCGGACGGAGCCCAGGGCATGCGCGGCTCAGGGATGGCGACGTTCCCCCGTCCGTGCCGGTGCTTGATGCTACCGAGCCCACCACGTGCGACTGACCGCCTCTCGCCGAGCGTGAAACGGATCACCCAATCGAGCGACGCGGAGGAGGTTTAGAGTTTGCGCCACCTGCCCTGCACTCGGCCGCGGTTTCGAACGGTCCCGGCCGCCGGAAAGCGCTGAACCCGGCGTCCGGAGCCGCTCTTTGCTCGGTTTCCCCAGATCAGCGGAGCGCGTTTTCCAGCCACTCGGAGTCGATCTCGCCCTCGGCGACGATCACGGCGGGTCCGGTCATCTCGATCTCGCCGTCCGGTCGTTCGGTGATGACCAGGCGCCCGCCGGGCACGTCCACGGTGTACGTCGCCGGCGTGCCGGTGACGGCCGGGTCGGCGCCGTCGCGCCGGGCGGCGGCCACGGCGACCGCGCACGCGCCCGTGCCGCAGGAGCGGGTCTCGCCGGAGCCGCGCTCGTGCACCCGCATCGCGACGTGGCGGGGGCCGCGGTCGACGACGAACTCGACGTTGACCCCGTCCGGGTAGGCGGCGGCCGGGCTGACGGGCGGCGGGGAGTACAGGGTGCCGGCGTGCGCGAGGTCCTCGACGAAGGCGACGGCGTGCGGGTTGCCCATGTTCACGTTGCGTGCGGGCCAGCTGCGCTCGCCGACGCTCACCGTGACGTCCCCTTCGGGGAGACGGGCGCTGCCCATGCCGATGGTGACGTCACCCGCGGCGGAGCCGCTGTCGGGCACGGTCTTGGCGATGTGCACGCTCTTGACGCCCGCGCGCGTGGCGATCGCGAGGTCACCTTCGGTCACATGTCCGGCGTGCTGGAGGTAGCGGGCGAACACACGGGTGCCGTTGCCGCACATCTCCGCGATCGAGCCGTCGCCGTTGCGGTAGTCCATGAACCACTCCGCCTCGGCGGCCATCTCCCGGGCCTCCGGGTGCGCGGCGGACCGTACGACGTGCAGCACCCCGTCGCCGCCGATGCCGGCGCGGCGGTCGCACAGGGCGGCGACGGCCTCCGGCGTGAGGTCGAGGGTGTTCTCGGGGTCCGGGACGATCACGAAGTCGTTCTCGGTGCCGTGGCCCTTGAGGAAGGGGATCCGCGTGCGCGTGCTCATTCCTCGATCGTAAGCGAAGGTCCATGGTGAGCTGCGGGTCGGTGGGGGCTGGTCGCGCCCACGCGGCGGTAGCCGCACATCGAACACAGCCCCGCGTCCCTGAGGGGCGCGCTTCAGCGGAGCCTTGCTACTCGCCAGACGGCAAGAATCACGACCACGGCCACCAGCAGGACGTACCCGAGCACCACCCGCCAGTCCGGGCGGCGGCCCGAACCCCGGGCCGGCAGGCCCGGCCAGGTGTAGCCCACTCGGCGGGCGGCCATCATGCCCCAGCCTGCGGCGCAGGAGCAGATCAGCAGGCCGAGCATGGCGATCACCGCGCCACTGTCGCCGAAGTCGAAGGCGAGCGGGAAGGCGAACATCAGGGAGCCGCCCGCGGCCAGGGCCACGATGGGTGCGAGCTGCCAGATGCGCAGCCGCCGCTGCGGGCGCAGCTCGACCTCGACCTCGGGACCGCTCGCGTACATCTCCTCGGGCGCCGGCCCGTCGGCGGTCACGCCGCCCGGGGTCTCGTCGGGCCCGTCGTCGGTCAGGTCGGTCAGCTCGCTCAGACGGTCCTCGCGCTGGTCCGGCGCGTCACCGTCGGTGGTGACGTGCTCGGCACTCTGTGCGGTGTCGCGAGGGCCGGCCTCCATCGCCACGCGCCCTCCCAACTAGGACTCCACTTGGTCGATCGAAGCACGATGATGGCACGGCACCGCAGGCCCCGATGACCGGCGGCGCATCCCGATGCCATGACGTGATCAGGCTGTGACCGGTCGTTCGACCAACGCCAGGGCCTGCCGCGGAAGTTCCCCGCGGTCCGCCACGGCCCCACTCAGCCAGTGCACCCGGGGATCCCGCCTGAACCATGAATCCTGACGGCGCGCGAAGCGCTTGGTGGCGCGTACGGTCTCGGCCCGCGCTTCCGCTTCGGTGCACTCCCCGGCGAGCGCCGCGAGCACCTGCTGGTAGCCCAGCGCGCGCGAGGCCGTGATGCCCTCGCGCAGGCCCTGCGCCTCCAGGGCACGCACCTCGTCGACGAGGCCCGCCTCCCACATCCGGTCGACGCGGCGCGCGATGCGCTCGTCGAGTTCGGGGCGGGCGACGTCGACGCCGATCTGGACGGTGTCGTAGACGGAGTCGTGGCCGGGGAGGTTGGCCGTGAAGGGCTGGCCGGTGATCTCGATCACTTCGAGGGCGCGGACGATACGGCGGCCGTTGCTGGGCAGGATCGCGCGGGCGGCGTCGGGGTCGGCGGCGGCCAGGCGCGCGTGCAGCGCCCCGGAGCCGCGCAGTGCCAGCTCCTCCTCCAGGCGGGCCCTGACCACGGGGTCGGTGCCGGGGAACTCCAGGTTGTCGACGGCTCCGCGGACGTACAGGCCGGAGCCGCCGACCAGGATCGGCCAGCGGCCCTCGGCGAGCAGGGCGTCGATCCGGGCGCGGGCCAGCTTCTGGTACTCGGCGACGGAGGCGGTGACCGTTACATCCCAGATGTCCAGCAGGTGATGCGGGATGCCTCCGCGCTCCTCGGGCGTCAGCTTGGCGGTGCCGATGTCCATCCCTCGGTAGAGCTGCATGGAGTCGGCGTTGACGACCTCGCCGTCGAGTCGCTGGGCCAGGAAAACGCCCAGATCGGACTTTCCGGCCGCTGTGGGTCCGACGACGGCGATGACGCGGGGGGCGGAGGGTGCACTGCTCACCGCACCAGTCTCGCAAACCTCACGGGCAGGCCTCGAACGAGTTACGTGACGACACGCATCCCGGGTCGTTGCACCGAGGTGCCGCCAGCCGGTCGCTGGACGCGGTGACCCGGGTGGCGCAAATGGACGCACCGTGTGACGCGGGATTTCGCCCGCACGAGTAACGTATGGAGTGGATATGGGCGTTTTTGCACGGCTCCTCGGCAGGTCGAAGGCGACGCAGGAGGCGGCGGCCGCCGAGGCGCAGGCCGGTACCGAGCCGGAGGCGGCCGAGGTGGAGGAAGCGGAGCGGGCGGCGGAGGCGAAGGGGTCGGCCGAGGACGGGCGCGAGGGCGAGGCGGCGGAGTCGAAGGCCGCCGAGGCCGGCGCGGCCGAGGGCGCCGAGATCCCCAAGCAGCAGTCCGCGGACGAGGCCGCCGACAGCGAGGCCGGTGAGGGCGCCCGCACATGACTGTCCCCGTGAGGGAAGGTGGACCATGGGTCTTTTGGACAATGTGAGGGCCAAGCTCGCCCCGGCCAAGGACAAGGTGTCGGATCTCGCTCGTCAGCACGGCGACAAGGTCCAGCACGGCCTCGACAAGGCCGCCAAGGCCGTGGACGACCACACCAAGGGCAAGTACAGCAACAAGATCCACGCCGGTACGGACAAGGCGAAGGGCGCGATGGACCGCCTGGCGCACAAGGAGGGTCCGGAGACCGGCGACGCCGCGACCCCGACCCGGCCGGAGGGCCCGCCACCGGCTTCCTGAACGGCACACGGATCGGCGGACGGCCGTGGAGCGCCAGCGCTCCCGGCCGTCCGCCGTGTCGTCTCCGCCCCCGGCCGACGCCTAGGACCAGCTGGCGACCAGGTACCCGACGCCGTACGGGGCGTCGTCGTAGAGCAGTGCCCCGCTCAGGCCCGCGCCCTCGGCCGCTCCGGCGAGGACCTGCCAGGGCGCGCGGCCGGAGGCCTTCAGCTCGTACGCCAGCTCGGCGTCCAGTGCCTCGATGGCCGCCACGTCCGCCGCCCCCAGCGCACGGGCGACCTCGGCGTCGAAGGGCGCCGCCCGCTCGTCGAGGTAGCCGGGAGCCTTGAGCGTGCGGCACGCGCTGGCGTCGCCCATCACCAGCAGCGCCACCCGTCCGGCCCGGGTCGCGATGTCCCGTCCGACCCCGATGCAGCGCTCGGGCGCGAGGGGTTCCCCGACGCCGAGTCCCTCGATCGGGGCGTCGGCCCAGCCGGTGCGCTCCAGCAGCCATCCGGCGACGGCGAGGGAGGGGGGAAGGACCCGCCCGGAGACAGGGGCCTCCCCCGCGCCCAGCCGTACGTCCACGTCCACGCCGAAGCCCCGGAAGGAACCCGGCGTGCCCTGCGGGTACGTGCCGCGCCCGCTCTGCTCGGCGGGCCCGACGACCACCAGCAGGTCGGGGCGAGCGGCGGCGAGCACGCCGAGCGCGTCGGTGCACGCCGCGCGCGCGGTGTCCAGTTCGGGAGCGGCCCCCGCGGCGACCTCGGGCACGAGGAGCGGCGGGCAGGGGCAGACGGCGGCTGCGACAAGCATGATCGGGAGCCTACTGCCAGGGGGTGGCGCGGGCGCTCAGTCCAGCGCGCAGCCGCTCGTGGCCGCCGGCAGCGGCGCCGGCACCCCGACCGTCGGCAGCCCGAGCATCACGCCGGCCGGCTTCGCGGCCTGAGCCGCGTTCCGCTTCTCCCACGCGTCGCCCGCGCGCGTAGGGCGCACGGCGAGGACGGGGCCCTCGGCGAGGAGGTGGTGCGGGGCGGCGTACGTCACCTCGACGGTGACCACGTCGCCGGGGCGGACCTCCTGCTCCGGCTTGGTGAAGTGGACCAGGCGGTTGTCGGGGGCGCGGCCGGAGAGGCGGTGGGTGGCGCCGTCCTTGCGGCCCTCGCCCTCGGCGACCATCAGCTCCAGGGTGCGGCCGACCTGCTTCTTGTTCTCGTCCCAGGAGATCTCCTCCTGGAGGGCGACGAGCCGCTCGTAGCGCGCCTGGACGACCTCCTTGGGGATCTGGTCGTCCATGGTGGCGGCGGGGGTGCCGGGCCGCTTGGAGTACTGGAAGGTGAACGCCTGCGTGAAGCGCGCCTCGCGGACGACGTGGAGGGTCTGCTCGAAGTCCTCCTCCGTCTCCCCCGGGAAGCCCACGATGATGTCGGTGGTGATCGCGGCGTGCGGGATGGCGGCCCGTACCTTCTCGATGATCCCGAGGTAGCGGTCCTGCCGGTAGGAGCGGCGCATCGCCTTCAGGACGGTGTCCGAGCCGGACTGGAGCGGCATGTGCAGCTGCGGCATGACGTTCGGCGTCTCGGCCATGGCGGCGATGACGTCGTCGGTGAAGTCGCGCGGGTGCGGGGAGGTGAAGCGGACCCGCTCCAGGCCCTCGATGGAGCCGCAGGCGCGCAGCAGCTTGCTGAAGGCCTCGCGGTCGCCGATGTCGGAGCCGTAGGCGTTGACGTTCTGCCCGAGCAGCGTGATCTCGGAGACGCCCTCGGCGACCAGTGCCTCGATCTCGGCGAGGATGTCGCCGGTGCGGCGGTCCTTCTCCTTGCCGCGCAGGGCCGGGACGATGCAGAAGGTGCAGGTGTTGTTGCAGCCGACGGAGATGGAGACCCAGGCCGCGTAGGCGCTCTCGCGCCGGGTCGGCAGCGTGGAGGGGAACGCCTCCAGGGACTCGGCGATCTCGACCTGCGCCTCTTCCTGGACGCGGGCGCGCTCCAGCAGGACGGGCAGCTTGCCGATGTTGTGCGTGCCGAAGACGACGTCCACCCAGGGCGCCTTCTTCACGATGGTGTCGCGGTCCTTCTGCGCCAGACAGCCGCCGACCGCGATCTGCATACCGGGGCGGCTCGCCTTCCTGGGCGCGAGGCGGCCGAGGTTGCCGTAGAGCCGGTTGTCGGCGTTCTCGCGCACCGCACAGGTGTTGAAGACGACGACGTCGGCGTCGCCGTCCGACCCCTCCGGGGCCCTTACGTACCCGGCGTCCTCCAGCAGGCCGGCCAGTCGCTCCGAGTCGTGGACGTTCATCTGGCATCCGTACGTGCGGATCTCGTAGCTCTTGGGTGCGGGCACGTCCACTGCGGGGCTCCGGTCGCTGCTGCTGGTCATGGGTCAAGGGTAGGCGCTGTCGGAGAGAGCCCCGTCCCGCTCCGCGGAGGGGAGGATTCCGGGGCGGTGGTCCACAATCGAGGACCCTGGCACCGCCCCTGATGCGTGTCCGCCACCTCGTCGCCCTGGGACCGCTGCTCGGCATGCCCGACCCGAGTCGCCGTACCGGCCGGACGACGACCGCATCGTCGACCTCTCCGTGCATCGCCACGTGGACGACACGCTGGTCCACGATGTCGTGGTCACCGGATGGTGGGGCCAGCCGTCCAGCATGGCGCGCCTCAGGTGAGCGGCGTTCCCAAGGTCGCCGGTGCAGGGCCGTCGGGGCGGACGGTGATGCCGTGGACCGCCTTGGTGGGGGTGGACCGGAAGACGGGGGTGTGCAGGGGCAGCAGGTGTTCGAGCAGGGTGGTGGACTCGCGGAGTGCGAACTGCATGCCGAGGCAGGCGCGGGGGCCGATACCGAAGGGGTAGTAGGCGCCCTGGGGTGGCTGGCGCGGCCCTCCGGGGTGAGGAAGCGCCGGGGGGAGAAGCGGACCGGGTCCGGCCACAGAGCGGGGTCGCGGTGGGTGAGGTAGGGGCAGACCAGGAGGTCGATCCCCCTCGGCGGCGTGGCGGGGCAGGAGCCAGGCGGAGGGGTAGAGCCGGAGGGTCTCGTGGACCAGCGCCTGAAGGGCCGGCGGCGCCCCGGTGAGCCGTCGGGGCCGGCGGCGAGGGCTACTGACGGGCGGCGGGGTGCCGGTCGAGGAGTAGGTACAGCCAGGTCAGAGCGGTGGCCGTGGTCTCGTGTCCAGCCAAGAGCAGCGTGACCAGTTCGTCGCGGATCAGCCGGTCGGTGTACTCGGGGTGCTCGGTGACGGCGTCGAGCAGGACGTGCAGCAGACCCGGGCCGTCGGGGCCGCTGTCCCCGCTGCGGGCGGCCTCGGCGGCGTGCCGGGCGACCGCGTCGATCCGGGCCAGATCGGCGACTACGGCCTTCTGCGCGTCGGTGTGGTCCGCGGGCAGCGTCGGCAGGGCGGCGGCGACGGCGGCCAGTTCGCGTTCCGTCGCGTCGTCGAGGGGATGCCCGGTGAGCGAGCGCCGGATGGCGTCCAGCGCGAAGCGGCGCATCTCCTGCCCGACGTCGAAGGTCTGCCCGGTATGGGCGCACCCGGCCCAGCGTCCGGCGGTGGTCCGGGCGGCCGGGGTGATCCGCCCTTCGTAACGGCGCATCCCGGTACCAGTGAACTGGGCCTGCAGCAGTCGGCGTTGCCGCTTCCAGGCGGTGCCGGTGGCGGCCAGGACACCGTCGCCGATCAGCAGCCGCGCCCGGTGGGAGCGCTTGACGTAGCGCTCCAGGTGCCGGGCGAGGAGGTGCTGGACGGCCTGCGGGTCGGTGACGAGAACGGTGGGGTCCGGTCCGAGGCGGAAGGCGGCGACGCCGCCCGACCGCGCGCGCACGCGGGACAGCAGGTCGACGAGTTCGCCCCCGTCCGAACGCCACCGCTCGACGAGCGCGGGCTCGACCTCGGGGACCAGCCGCCACCTCCCGGGAGCATCCGGAAGGGAGCCGGGACCGGTTTTGCCGTCCATGTTTCTGTCTCCTGGTCAGCGCACCTTGCGGGGGTGTCGCTCCGCCCACGCTCCGGCTTCTTCCCGCCGTGGAGGGGCCCTCGTGCGGGCGCTGGCCGACGCCGTCGGCGATGAACATCAGCATCGCCGCCAGCAAGACCACCAGCCCGACCGAGAAGGGGGCCCAGCCGCGAACCAGTCCGCGGCTGACGTCGTCCCTGAAGCGGAACATCCTTTGGTTCACGACTCGGCGGTGGTAGTCCGGGTCCTTCCACAACCGCTGGGCACGCCAGGCGGAGAAACAGGCGCTGCCGCCCCAGAAGATCAGAAGAAGGATCCCCACAACAATCACTCCGAAGCAGAACCAGCCGGCGATGTCGGTGATGGCATGGTTGACGCGGCTGCTGGAGAACACAGCGACAGTCGATGTGACCGCCGCAATAACAGCCGGTGTGACCGCCGTAATAACAGCCGGTGTGACCGCCGTAATAACAGCCGGTGTGACCGCCGTAATATTCGGTCATGAACGACGACTGGTTCGAGGTGGACGAGGGCGAGCTGAGCCCCCCACACACCACCCTGGTGAGTATCGTCCGCAACTCCGCACGCGCGTGGCCCGAATGCCCGCCCGACGCGACTGCTGTGCTCGTCTTCCCCGCTGACGAAGAGGAGGAAGAGGACGCGCGCGCCCCTCGCGACGCCTACGATGCCGCATGGGACGAGGCGTTCGCCGCCGGGCAGGCGGTGCTCACGCTGATCGTGGACCTCAGGCACCGGGACCAGAAGCTGGTCGTCATGACGCTGGGCGCGACCGTGGCCGGTGACCGCCTCTTCTGCAGCGAGCGGAACAGCAGCACGTACCACCCCGAGCCGATCACGGACATCGAGCCGCTGGAGGCGACCGGATCGCCCGAGGAACTGGGCAGGATCGCCGCCGACTGGTTCGAGGAGATCGTCAGCCGTTCCATGATCGAGCTGGACCGTAAACCCTGGCCCCGTTCCTTCGTCCCGAAAGGTACCCCCCTCCCCCACGGGCACCGCTGGGTCCGGAACCCGTGACGCCGCGGGCGGCGCCCCTCCGAGTGGAGAGGGGGCCGCCCGCGACGCGCTACGGAGATGGACGGCTGACCGTCCGCACGGTCACTCGTCCTCCAGGCCCATCTCGAAGCCCTCGAGCAGAGCCTCCGATTCGGCCATGGACTCCGCTTGCGCCTCGGCCTGTGCCTCTGCCTGTGCTTCCGCCTCGGCCTCGCCGCCGGCGTCCGCACCGCTCTCGGCCATCTGCTGGAGCCAGAGCCGGCCGCCCTCGCGCATCTTGGCACCCGACGCCTCGAACTGCTCCAGCTCGCGACTCTGCTGGCACCGGGTACACACGCTCACTTCCGCCCCGTCGCGGGCACCCACCGCCTCGGTGTACTGCAGGTCCTCCTTCTCCGAACCGTTCGCCGCGGCCTCCATGTCGCAGTGGTCCTCGGCGCAGAAGTCCCCGGGGCCTCTCCGGCCCGCCTTGTAGGCCGCCCAGTAGATCATCTTCTTCTTCTCGTCCCAGGCAACGGTGATCGTGGCGAACCTGTTGAGCTGGTTCTTGCTCAACTCGCCTTCGTCAGCGAGCGCCTGGAGCCGTGCGTACACCGCGGAGCGGATCTGCCGCGAGGCATTGAGATAGTCCTGCGTCTCCCACTTCTGATCCTCGACGGCGATGGCACCGCTCACGGTGTTTTTGCCGCTGATCGAAAGGATGTATTTGTCCCTGCCCCATCCGGCAGCCGCCGCCAGTGCCGTCACGGCAGCCGAGTTGAGGTAGCTGGGCTTCAGCTTGGGGTTGTAGTGCGAACAGTTGTTCGCGTTGCAGAGGTCGCCGAAGCCCTGCTCGTTCGCGAGTTGCTGCGAGACGGGGGTGCCGCCCTTGAGCGGCTTGTTCATCGTCGGGTCGGCCCACCAGTTGTCCAGTCCGGTGGGGTCATAGCCGGAAAGCGGGTTGTCGGAGGCGTAGGCGTAGCCGCCGAGTTCCTGGGGGCTGGTGGCTTCGAAGACGGGGTCGACGCTGATGAAGGCGCCGAGAGCAGGGTCGTACTTGCGGGCGCCGACATCGGTGTAGCCGGTGGTCGTGTCCTGCGGTTTGCCGAGGAAGGAGTGGCTGGGGTCGGGCCAGGCGGTGGTGTTGGCGCTGGAACGTGGTTGGCCGTAGGGGGTGTACTGCCGGCGTGCGACCTGCTGGGTGGTGGCGTCCATGGCCAGGGTCGCGGTCCCATGGGCGTCACTGAAGAGATACTTCAGTCCTCCGCCGGAGAGGCTGGAGCGGACGGCCACCGGGGCACCCGCGCCGCCGTGGCTGTAGGTGCGGACCCCGCCGAGCAGAACGTTCGGGGTCACACTGGTGTTGACGATGATCTCTGTGTCGCCGGCGAAGAGGGTGGTCTGGCCGGGGTCGCGACGGATGAGCTGGTTGCCGTCGGCGTCGTACAGGTACTTGGTCGTGGTGGGGCCGGCACCCGTGGTGTCGATCTGGGCGAGGTGGTTCTCGTCGTCCCAGGTCAGGGTCTGGCCGGGGCCGCTGGCTGGGGTGCGGGTGTGGAGGTTGCCGTTCTCGTCGTAGGCGAAGTTGGTGGGGTTGGTGCCTCCGGTGGTGGCGGTCAGGGTGTGCGGCTGGGTGCCGGTGGTGTTGCAGCCGGTGGTGCAGCCGTCGGTGTAGTTGGTGGTGGCCGTGGTGCCGGTGCCGCCGATGGCGTGGTCGACGCTCTGCTTGCGGTTGCCGATCGCGTCGTAGCCGAAGGACTGCCAGTACGAGCCCGGCGAGGTGGTCAGGGTGCTGCTGGTGGGCGGGTTGGCGGCGCAGTTGTCGTTGGCGGTCCAGGCGTCGGTGAGCCGGTCGAGCGTGTCGTAGGAGTAGCACTGCTGGTCGGTGACGGTGTTGCCGGTCTCCGACTGCTGGTCGGTGGTGGAGGTGGGGTTTCCTGCGGCGTCGTAGGTGTACTTGGTGTCGTCCACCGTCGGACCGGGAGCCTGGGTCCGCTCGATGAGGCGGTCGGTGAGCCGGCGGGTCTGGTCGTCGTAGGAGTACGTCGCCCAGGCCGGGTTGGTCGAAGCGCCGAACGTCAGCCGCGAGGGTTCCCCGTAGTTGGTGTAGACGGAGGCACCGACGTAGGTGTTGATGCTGCTGCCGGTCGTGGTCGGGTTGCCCAGCGCGTCGCGGCCGTAGGTGATGACCTCGCTGTTCAGGCCCTGAGTACGCGGGGCGGACTCGGTTTTCAGCAGCTGGTCGTTGGTGCTGTAGGTGTAGGTCGTCGTGTACGTGGACGGCAGCGGCGCCTCGGACGCCGGCAGGGTGATCTTCGTGCCGGTCGGCTTGCCGAGGCTGGTGTAGCCGGTGACGCCGACCGTGTAGCCGCCGCTCACCCCCTGCACGTACCGGGTGGAGGAGGTCGGCAGGCCGATCCGAAGGGTGTCGTAGGTCCACTCGGCGAACTTGAAGTCGGACTTGGCCTTGTCCGTGCCGGTGAGCTTGCGGCCGAGCAGGTCGTAGGTGTAGTCGAGTTCGACCTTCTTGGCGTCTGTGGTCGAGATCAGGTTGCCTGCGTCGTCATAGCCGTAGCTGCTGCCGCCCGCGTCCGGATCGGTCTGGGACTTCTTGCGGCCCAGCAGGTCGTAGTCGAACGTCCAATTCGTTTTGTCCGGTCCGGTGACCCGGGTCTGCTGTCCGGCTGGGTTGTAGCCGTAGGTGGTGGCTGAGGTGGTGCCGCCGGTGGTGGTGAAGCCGGTGGCCGCGGATCCGGAGACCGTGGGCGCGGCGGTGTACTGGTCCAGCTCGGTGGTCTGCCCACGGGCGTTGGTGACCGTGGTGGTGGCGACCCCGCCCTTGGGCGGTAGCACGGTGGTCTTGTCCCCGGTGAAGGCGGTGGTCGCCGTCCAGGTCTTGGCGCCGTCGTGCTCCTCGGTGACGAGGTCGGCGCGGCCCATGCCGTCGTGGTCGGTGACGGTGGTGTCGGGGATGGACACCTGGGAGACGGAGATCAGCTTGCTTCCGGGGTTGCCCGAGACGTTGTAGGCGTTGTTGGCGACGACCGCCCAGCCGTGCGAGTCGTATTGGGTGTCGGAGACCGTGGTGCTGGAGTTCTCCGCTGTCGCCTGGACCTGAAGCGGACGGAGCATCGCGTCGTACAGCGTCTCGCTCGTGCTGTAACTGCCGTTGTCCAGCAGCGTGTTGGTCGCAACGGTCGAGGGGGCCGACTGGGCCAGGTTGTAGGAGTAGGTCATGCTGGCCGGCGCGCTGTTGGCCTTGATCTCATTGGGCAGCCACACGGCCGTCAGACGGCCGAGCGCGTCGTACGACAGCGAGGTCAGCAGGCCGCCCGCGTCCTTCTTGGCGGTCGGCAGGGCACGAGCCGGGTCCAACGTGCTGGTGGCGACCTGGCAGTCCTTGGAACTTGTGCTGCTGACCGTGCAAGCGGCTCCGGGCGTGACCTGGACGGCGGTGACCACGTCGGTCGGAAGCTCACCGGCGGCCGGGGTGTAGCCGGTGACCACGCTCTGGGACAGGCTCGTACCGTCCGGAGCGGTGGAGTGGGGCGTGCGCGTCACCTGGGTGATACGGCCGTAGTCGTCGTACTTGGTGATGGCCGTGTCCATGAACGTGGTCGCGGTGGCGCCGGAGGCGGCGGACGCCTTCTGGACCAGGGTCGCGTCACCGGTCGTGGGCAGGTCCGGGTTCGACCGGCCGTCGCCGTCGTAACCGAAGGCCTTGTTGTCGTAGGAGGTACGGAGGTCGGAGACGAGCGTGCCGCTTGGGGTGGCACCGGCGCTGGAGCAGTCCTGGGCCGTGGTGATGACCTCCGCCGGCAGCACCAGGGTGTCCACGCTGCCGGTGAGGTAGCGGGTGTAGGTGCACTTGGCGACGTTGTCGCTGTCGGCGGTCTCACCCCGGTCGTCCACCTGAACCTGCATCCCGGTGGTCGGCTTGCCCAGCGTCCGGTTGTAGAAGGTGTCCGTCTCCGTCTTGCGCCAGCCGTAGGAGACGGCCTGCCGGGTGAGTGTCCTGGCGGTGCGCACCATCTGCGCCGTGAGGTCGGGCAGCCCGCTGCGGTTGCGGCTGGCGGTGGGACCGATGATCGTCGGTACGGTGACGGCGGCCTTGTCCAGGCTGCCGCCGGAGGCGGTGTAGGTGTCGGTCTCGAAGACCTGTCCGGCCAGCGCGTTGTCGTCGGCGACGGACGTGGCACCGTCCTGGCTGGTCAGGTCGGGCACCGTGCGGGTCTTGCCACCGGGCAGCGTGTCGCCGTTCATGCCCAGGAAGTAGTACGTCTTCGACAGCGTCTTCTGGTCGTGGACGGCGGTGCCGTTGGTCTTGTGGAAGACGTTGGGGTCACCGGTGGTGACGTCCACCTCCGGGTAGCCCCGGAACTGGCCCCAGGTGCGGTTCTTGGCCTTGACGACCTCGTTGTCGTCGTAGTGCCACCCCGGATTGCCCTTGTAGGTGTAGTCCGTCTCCAGATCCGGCTGCGTGCCGTCCTGGTAGGAGTTGTGCACGTCCGTGGTGACGACCGAGCTCACCTTGTATTTGTAGAACCAGTCCATCCACGGCGCCGGCTGACCCGTCGGAGTCCAGTACACCGGGAAACACGACAACGTGTTCGTGGAGGCGAAGGACTGCGCCGCCGCGTCCGTCGGATCGTTCGGGTCGCTGGCCGGGGCGCTGGAGCAGTCCGGGCGGTCGTAGGTGACCGTGGTCTGGGCGCCGGTCTCGCTGGTGACCGTCTGGATGCGGTCGTGGTACATCAGCGGCATCTGCGGGATGGTGCCGACCCGGTTGGGCAGTTGCAGCGGCGGGTCGAAGCTGATGGCCGGGGTCGAGGTGCTGCCGGAGGCGCCGCCCAGGGTGTCCAGGCCGGTGCGCTGCACCGAGTCCAGCCACAACGTGGGCGCGTGGTCGCCGCCGTCGGGGAAGGACTGGGTGAAGGTGTACTTGTCGACCTGCTTGGTCGCCCCACCGCTGCGGATCTGCGTGGTGATCGACGTCAGCCGCTTACGGGACCAGAAGCTCGGGCCGTGGTTGGTGCAACTCGTCGATCCGGAGGTGCAGTTCAGGTCGATGGGCACGTCCGGCCAGTAGGCGGCGTTGGCCGCGGTGAACTGGCTGTCCGCGCACGTGTTGCCCGACGGGGTGCCGGGAATGCAGCGCTCGGCAGTGTCGAAGAGGATCTGCTCCGGGGCGGTGTCCGAGTAGATCGTGGACGACGTCATGCCGTAGTCGATGCGCGAGAGCGTGCCACCACGGGTGTAGGAGACCGCGGTGTCCTTCATGTCCGCGCCGTAGTAGCCCGTCTCCGGGCTGTAGTACCAGGCAGTGGCGTTGCCGTGCCGGTCCACGGCGTAGTCGAGGTTGAAGCGGTAGCCGAGTGTGCAGGACGTGTCGGCGAAGGTCGTGCTGTCCGGGCAGGCCGAGACGCCGCCGTGCGCGTGGTAGACGGGCTCGGTCCACACGGACTTCGTCTCGTCCTTGCCCGACGACCAGCCCGGCAGCCGGTTCAGGCCGAAGAAGTACTGCGTCCCGCCCTGGGTGACCTTGAAGTACTCCTTGTTGTCGGTGCCGTTCGTGGCCCCGGTCAGGTTCTGGATCTTGGTGGTCGAGTCGTCGGAGACCGGGCGGAACGTCTTGGTCGCGTCGTCGTAGACGAGGGCGGTGGACTTCCCGTTCAGCGAAAGGGTCAGGATCTGACCCGCCCAGCACTCGTCCCCGTCGTCCTTGGGAGCGCCGGAGGAGGAGTCGTCCTTGCAGGACTTGTAGGTGCGCTCGATGTAGTTGTCCTGCGTGGTCCAGCCGTCGCCCAGCCATGAGGACTGGTTGTTGGTCCCCTCGGTGCGCGCGTCCTGGCTGGAGGAGTCGTACGACAGGTCCACGTTCGGCGCCGATCCGCCGACGGCCGCGGGCACGTTGATGGGGTACGTATACGTGAACGACCCGGTGTTGCCCGAGGTCGACCACGTCCCCGCGGGCGACAGGTTCGTCGCCGAGTAGTCACCCGACGAACCCGACGTGCCCGAGGTCGCCGCCATGACCACCATGGCGCCGGACGACGCCGTCGCCCTGCTCGTGTGGAAGGTGCTGCCGGTCGCCGCGCCCGGCACGGCGACCTGTCCCGACAGCGGCGACCCAGGGGCAGTGCGCACCGGCGCCTGGACCTGGCACTTGCGCAGCTTCGGCGTGGTCAGTGCGCACGCGGGCAGCTGGACCAGGTGCAGACGCGAGGCGAAGTCACCGCCGAAGGCATAGCGGAAGGAGGAGTCGTCCACCCGCAGGGCGACCTTGCCGCCGCCCGGGCCGGTGCGCCGCAGGGTGAACAGCACACCGTGGACACCGGCGGCACGCGCCGCCTTCTGGCCCAGCACGCTCACCCGCACACGCTGCGAACCGATCACGGCACCGCCCTGAGGCCGGGCGGTCGCGGCGGCACCGAGCAGGACGGGCGTGCTCCCGGCTCGCACCTGGGTCGCCTTGGCGCTCAGCCTCGCCGACGCAGGCGCGACCGGCAGGGTCACCACGGCACTGCCCGCCGCCGGGAACTTGGCATGCGCAGCGGGATCGAAGTGCTTGAACCCCTTGTGCGAGGGGACGTGCCGGGGAGTGGCGTGCGTGAACGGGATCCGCTTGTCGTGCGGAACGGCCGGAGCCGACACGTGCCGCTTCGTCGTCGGCGAGGCCGCCGTGGCCGTGCCCGCGGGCAGCAGGCCCGACACCAGCACGGCGCCGACCGTGACGAACACCGACCGCCGAAGTCTTCGGGTGCGTGAGGCCAACCGCCCTTTTCGCCACCCCGTAGTTCGCACCATGGTGTGCGATTCCTCTCTGAGGCAAGAGCACACAGGTCGCCCGCGGGCATCTGAGTGCACGTCAAAAGAGGGGTGCACAAAACTCACACCCCCCGCAGTTGATCACGCTAGGGCCTCACGCGATCTCCACAGGCAAAGGATTTCCTGTGAAAACCCCAAGGGATGTTCCAAGTTGAAACCCAAGCCGTCTCGCATACGTCAAAAGCGGACTAACTACGGACGTCATTCGGTCAGTTGACGATGGACCCCGATCACACGGGACCTCAGAATGCACAGCGGCGCGGACCCACGGGGGGACCGCCTGATACCTGCTAAGGATCCCAACCTCGATGTCCGCCTTCCGCACACCCCTACGTGCGTCCAGACGTCCCGCCTCCAGACCCCTCGCCGCCGCCGTCATCGCGGCCCTGGCGGCCGGGTCGCTGACCGCGACGGTGTCGGCCCACGCGGCACCCGCCGCCCCCGCCCGGTCGTCCCACGCGAAGTCGCACAGCACGCGTTCCCAGTCCGCCGCCAGGCGTTTCAACCCCACGGAGTCGGCGTCCGCCCGGGCGAAGGCGACCGGCAAGCCGGTGACCATCGACCAGCTCACCGACACCGGCACGACGGTGGTGGCCAACCCCAACGGCACCTTCACCCGCACCGACTCCTCGATGCCGCAGCGCACCCGGCAGCACGGCAAGTGGGTGCCGATCGACACCACGCTGGTACGGCAGGCGGACGGAACCTGGGCTCCCAAGGCCGCCGTCACGGACGTGGCCTTCTCCGACGGTGGCTCCGGTGCGCTGGTCACGCTGCGCAGCGGCAAGGACCGGCTGGGCTTCTCCTGGCAGGGCAAGCTGCCCAAGCCGGTGATCTCCGGTGACACCGCCACCTACCCCGACGTGCTGCCCCAGGTCGACCTCCAGCTGACCGCGGACGCCTCCGGCTACTCCTCGATCCTCGTGGTCAAGTCCCCCAAGGCCGCGGCCGATCCGCACCTGCGGAGCCTCGCGCTCAGGACCACCTCGGCCAACCTCAAGCTGGCCGCCACGCACGACGGTGGCGCACAGGCCACGGACAAGCACACCGGCAAGACGGTGTTCCACAGCGACACCGCGCTGATGTGGGACAGCGCAGGTCAGAAGGCGGCCGGCGCGCCCCTGGCCCACACCGCGACCACCTCCTCCGCCCGGGCCGAGCACAAGGCGGCGGCCAGGGTCGGCAAGCACCGCGCCCAGGTCCGCGTGAGCCTCAAGGCCGGCAAGCAACTGCTCGGCCTGGACAGGAAGCTGCTCACCGCCAAGAGCACCACCTACCCGGTCTACGTGGACCCCGAGTGGAGCGGGCGCCCCTCCCAGCTGGACTGGGCGCGGATCTCCGACAACGGGTGGAACGTCTACAACTCGACGTCCACCAGCGGTGAGACCAACGCCCGCGAAGGATGGGACAACTCCTACCCCGGCAACGGCGAGCGGGCCCGCACCTACTACCAGATGAACACCAGCGGCATCAAGGGCGCCGTGGTCAGCCACGCCTCCCTGTACGTGAAGCAGCTCTCCGCCGCCTCCTGCGCGGACACCCCGGCCGCCGTCTACGGCACCGACCGCCCCGCGGGCTGGGGCTCCTCCTCGCTGTACTGGGGTCACGAGCCCGGGGGCCGTACCGGCTCCCTCGGCACCAACCCCAAGAGCCACGAGGCGGGCACCTGCCCGGTCACGGACGGTGCGCACTCCTGGGTCAGCCCGCCCTCGCTGGAGTTCGACGTGACCTCCCGTGCGCAGAGCGCGGCGGCCGGCGGCTGGAAGAGCATGACGCTGATGGTCCAGTCGCCCGACATGAACGACGCCACGCAGTGGAAGCAGCTCGCCTACGGCGGCGGCGCGACCATGTCGGTCACCTACAGCTACCGGCCCAAGCTCAAGAACGGCACCGGCACTCCCGCCATCAAGCCGTCCACGGTGAGCATGGGCAAGACGATGACCACCACCCACACCCCGACGCTGTCCGCGCGCGCGGTCGACCCCGACCTGGCCGGCGGCAGCGAGCTGGTGCGCGTCGACTACCACGTCTACAACTCCTCGGGCACCCAGGTGGGACAGGGCTTCGGCCCCAACCTCGACTCCAAGAAGCGCGCCCGGTACAACACCAACGGCAGTGACTGGACCACCCCGAGCCTGCCGGACGGCACCTACACCTGGAAGGCCACCGCACAGAACGCGGCGGGCTACTGGGCCGGCACCGGCAACGGCGTCTGGACCAAGACCCAGACGTTCACGGTGGACACCAGCGCGCCGCCCGCGCCCACGGTGACCTCCAGTCAGTTCCCGGCGAAGCAGATCGGTGCCGCCTTCGGCGACAAGGGCACCTTCACGATCAGCAACAACCACACCAACAACATCACCGGTTACCTGTTCGCGCTGGACGGCACGCTCGGCAACACGGTCTACAGCAGCAGCGTCACCAAATGGACCACGAGCACGACGATCCTGCCGGCCCATGTGTACTACGCCACTTCGGACAACGGCCCGGGCACCGGCACCGCGGTCGTCAACGGCAGCGCCTCCCCCGCTTTCGCCCCCGCCAAGGCGGGACCGCACACCCTGTACGCCAAGGCCGTGGACCAGGCCGGTTCGACGTCCATCACGCAGACGGCCTACGCCTTCTACGCGGGCACCAGCACGCCGACGTACGCCTACGGCGACAAGATGATCAGCGGCTGGACGGCGACCAACGCGGACAACACGACCACGGCCGTGCCCAAGGCGACCACCACCTCCAACGGTGGTCAGCTGATCAGCCAGGCCGCCGGCAGCGGCTACGAGTTCGCCGACGGCTACCAGGCCATGCTCGCCAACAAGAGCACCACCAAGGTCGTCGCCGGTGACAGCGCGACGTTCAGCTTCGACATCCCCAAGGACGGCCCCTGGGGCTTCGGTGCCAACCTGACCAAGGCCAAGGACTACGGCATCTACAAGCTGGTCCTGGACGCGGGCAAGCCCACCGAGTCCACCCTGCTCAGCAACTTCGACGCCTACAACTCCTACGTCACCACCCGGTTCGTGAACCTCGGGATACCCAAGGACGCGAACGGCCAGCTGCTCACCCTCAAGCAGGGCGTGCACACCCTCACCCTCACCCTCACCGGCAAGAACACCGGTTCCACCGGATACCAGGCGGGCCTCGACGTGCTGCGGCTCGCGCCGGCGCTGACCTGCGCCATCAACAGCACCAGCAGCTGCCTGAACAACACCGCCACCAGCACCTTCACCACCACGACCAGCCCGGCCGACGCCGACGGCTCCGGCAACAGCATCAACTCCGCCGACCTGACGAGCACGGCGGGATGGCAGAGCGGCAAGACGGTGACCGTCGACGGCGCCGGCATCAAGCTGCCGACGTTCGGCAGCGGCACCTACGACAACCTGCTGGCCTCCGGCCAGACCGTCACGGTGCCGGGCAGCGGCGTCGTGAACACCGGTGACGCCGTGGTCTTCCTCGGCTTCGCCACCGGCGGCGCGGCGAAGGGCGCCACCGGCACCATCACCTACGCCAAGAACAACTGCCTGGACCCGGACGGCAACCCCGCCGACCAGTCGTACACGCTGGACACCGTGCCGGACTGGCTCAGCGGCCCGTCCTCGGCGGCCTCGCTGACCCTCGTCCACCAGAACCACAGCAACAACACCCAGACCAGCCCCAGCCCCGGCCCGAAGATCTACGCCGTCAGCGTCCCGCTGGCCTGCCCCGGCTCGGTCATCAGCAGCGTCTCCCTGCCCCTGTTCACCAACGGCGTCCAGTCCGGCCAGCCCGCGCTGCACATCCTCGGTCTCGGCGTGCGGCCGCTGACCGTCACCGGCAGCGGATCCAGCGCCCAGCACTGGGTCGGCACCTGGTCCTCCGTGCAGGACACCGCCAAGGTGCAGCAGTCCGGCGGCACCACCGCCACCGTCAACGGGCAGACGCTGCGCATCCCGGCGCACGTCAGCATCGGCGCCGACAGCGGCAACGGTGTCCGCATCCACCTGTCCAACGCCATGGGCAGCGCGCCGGTGACCTTCGACGCGGCCTCGGTCGCGCTGCAGGACGGCACCGCGGGCGGGGCCACGGCGGCCGCGGCACCGACGGCGCTGACCTTCGGCGGCGCTACCTCGGTCACCGTCCCCGCGGGCGGCGACGTCACCAGCGACCCGGTGACACTGGCGGTCACGCAGCAGGCCACCGTGCTGGTCAGCCTGCAGGTGCACGGCTCGGTGTCGGCCATGGCCGGCCATGCCGCGGCCCAGACACCGGTGTGGGTGAGCGACGCGGCCAACCGCACCGGTGACACCGCGGCGACCAAGTACACGCAGACGACGTACACCGGTCTGCCGTACCTGGCCGGCATCGACGTCACCACGCCCACCTCCGCGCCCACCGGTTCGCTGGTGCTCTACGGCGACCAGAGCGTCAACGGGGACTCCGCGAGCGGCGACGGCCAGCACCACCTCAGCGACGCCATCACCGGCGCCCTGGTCAACGACCCCAACGGCGACGACACGGTGGACTACGGCGTGCTCAACGCCGGCACCAACAGCAACAGCCTGAGCAACAACCTGCTGCCGCAGATCACCAACAGTGACAGCCCGACCAACGCGCTCAACCCGCTGGACCGCAATGTGCTGGCCCAGGGCAACGTACGCACCGTGCTCGTCTCGACCGGCGCCACCGACCTGCTCAACTGCACCGGCGACGCCAACACCTGCGCCACCAACGTCGAGAACGGACTGGCCTCGCTCAACAGCCAGCTCAGCTCGTACTACACCGACGACGGGCAGACCTACATCAACGGGCAGCCGGTCACGCAGAACTCCAACATGACCGTCTACCTCACCACGATCCCGCCGTTCACCGCCGCCCACCCGGGCACGGCGACGCAGGAGACCGCACGTGAGCAGGTGAACCAGTACCTGCTCGACAACTTCCCGTCCCAGGTCATCGACTTCGCCGCGGCGGTCTCCACGGACGGCACGGCCACCTCGTCGACCGTGAAGACGGCCGACCTGTCGAGCGGCAACCCGTCCAACGCGTACTACACCGACCTCGCCGGCCGGTACCTCAACGACACCAACACCCAGGTCGTCAGCATCGCGCCGAACCTGATCGTCCCGCTGGCCACCGGCAGCGACACCCCCGACAACGAGTGGGAGCTGTCCGCCGACGGCACCGACGCGCGCGGGGACAACCCGTTCACCGCGGTCGGTGGGGCGACCTTCAACGGGGCCGGACCGGACGCGGTCAACGCGCCCGCCGCCGCCACCTCGTTCGACGGCAGCACCGGATTCCTGGAGAGCGACCACACCGCCGTCAACACCCTCGCCGACTACACCGTCTCCGCGTGGGTGAAGCTCGATTCGGCTGACAATCCAGCCACCGCGATCTGCGAGGGGACCAGTCAGCACCAGGCGTTCTACATCGGGTACGACAGGGGCAACAAGGGCTGGATGTTCCAGACCACGACCACCAACGACGACAACGCCGACTTCCCGACCGCGGAAGGAGACACCGGCACCGGGGCCCTGGGCACCTGGACCCACCTCCTGGTCACCTACACCGCCCCCGTGGACGGTGACTCCAGCACCGGCCTGATGTCGATCTACCAGAACGGCACCCTGATGGGGACCGCCACCAACCTCACCCCGCAGTACGACTCGTCCATGCCCCTGACCGTCGGCGGCTGCGTCAACAGCCCCGACACGACGTCGCCGTACAACGCCTTCCCCGGTTCCGTCTCGGACGTGCAGGTCTACCCGTACGCCATGGCCCCGGGCGACGCCGACGCCGGCAGCGTGATCGTGCCGAGCGGCTGGGACAAGGGCATGCCCGAGGACGAGTGGAAGCTCTCCGGGGACGGCACCGACACCGCGTCCCTGAACCCGGTGACCCCGTCCGGCACCGTCTCCTTCGGCAGCGACGCGCCGAGCGGGCTCTCCGGAAGCGCGGCCTTCGACGGCAGCACCGGCTTCCTCAAGAGCAAGCAGAGCGCGGTCAACACCCTCGGCGACTACACCGTCTCGGCCTGGGTGAAGATCAACTCGGCGCTCGGCACCACAGCGGTCTGCCAGGGCACCACGCAACACCAGTCCTTCTACCTCTCCTACGACAAACCCAGTGCCGCCTGGATGTTCCAGACCACGACCACCAACGACAGCAACTCCGACTTCCCGACCGCCGAGGGAGACAACAACACCGGTCCGGTCGGCACCTGGACCCACCTGGTCGCCACCTACCGGGCACCGGTCGCCGGGGACTCCAGCACCGGCTCCATGGCCCTCTACCAGAACGGCACCCTGATGGGGACGGCCAAGAACCTCAGCCCCCAGTACGACTCCTCCCTGCCCCTGACCATCGGCGGCTGCGTCAACAGCGCCTCCGCCACGACCCCGTACCTGGCGTTCCCCGGTTCCGTGGCCGATGTCCACGTCTACCCCCGGACGCTGTCGGCGACCGAGGTCAGCGCACTGCACTGACCCCCACCGCCGAAACGGGCCCCCGTCGCTCCTGCCCGGAGCGGCGGGGGCCCGCTGTTGTCGGCCTCAGTGGTGAGCGCCCCGGACGCGGTCGATGACGTAGTGCGGGTCCGCGGGCGGGGTGTCCCCGCGCCAGGCGACATGCTGGTCGGGCCGGATGAGGACGAGGTCGCGCTCGTAGAGGGCCCGGGCGTGGGTGTCACGGACGTCGACGACACCGAGAGGGACGTCGCGCTCGGCGGCGGCCTCGGTGAGTGCCGTGACGTCGTGGTCGGCGAAGCGCAGCAGGGTGAAGCCGCGGTGGAAGAGGTCGAACAGGGCGCGGCCGTCCGAAAGGTGCAGGCTCGGTGGGCGGGCGCCCGGCCAGGTGCTGGGCGTGTACGCGTCCATGGTCTGGCGTGGAGCCCGGCCGCCGGGGTCGGGGCAGACGACGGGTGAGGTGTCGTAGCGGTAGCCGAGTTCGATGCCGAGTGCCTCGTTCTCCAGGTTTCCCAGGTCGGCGATCTCCCGGCCGAGCCGGGCGCGAGCGCGCGCTCCGAACCAGCGTTCGCTGCGTACGGCGGTGCGGTGGGCGGCCTTCACCGCTCCCCGTACGACACTGTGCCGGGCGGCGGCCTCACGGTTGCGCAGGGCCACGGACCGGCGCTCCTGTGCGTAGGCCCGCAGCAACCCGGGTGTCCCCCAGCCCTGGAGCACCGCCGCGAGCGCCCAGCCGAGGCCGACCGCGTCGCCGACACCGGTGTTCATGCCGTAGCCGCCGGTGGGCGGCACCTGATGGACGGCGTCCCCGGCGAGCCAGACCCGGCCGCGGCCGTACCCGTCGGCGACGGTGAGTCTCGGCGTCCAGGCGTTGGCCACCAGGACGTTCATCTCGAACCTGCGGCCGAGGCGCTCGTACACGAACTCCCGCGGGTCGATGCGGTCGGCGTCGGTGCCGATGCCCAGCGGGGCGTGCAGCGTGAAGGTGTCGCCGTCGTTCTGGGAGATCAGCGTCCAGCCCTCCGGGGACTGGAGGTGCCAGACGTGACCGCCGAAGCGCCGGAAGATCTCCCGGTCCGGTGTGGTGAAGTGGACGAGGTGGATACGGCCGTCCATGGGACGTTCGCGGGTCGCCGTGAAGGCGCGCCCGAGCATCGCCGCCGTACGTCCGAGTCCCAGTTCCCTGACGAGCATCCGGCGCAGGTCGATCTCGTCCAGGCCGATGCCGAGCCGTCTGCGGGTGCGGCTGCCGGCGCCGTCGCAGCCGGCGAGGTACCGGGCGCGGACGGTACGCCGTCGGCTCCCGTCCGCCGACACCAACTCGGCCGTCACGCCATCGGTGTCCTGCTCGAAGCTCTCCAGCGCCCAGCCGTACTGCACCCTCACGTGGGTGGCGCGGGCCTCCAGCAGGTCACGCAGCGCCGGTTCGAGGATGACCTGTGAGACCCGCATCCAGGGTTCGAGGGGAAGGGTGCCGTCGTCGCGGTCGCGGATCGTCTCGCGCATCTCGTCGACGCTGGGGTAGTCGAAGGAGGCCAGCTCCCAGCCCACCGCGCTGGTCGCCCACGTGACCTTGGTGCGGTGGTCGGCCGGGACGGCGATCTTGCGCAGGTCGTCGGCGACGCCGAGGCGGCGGTACAGCTCCATGCTGCGGCCGTTGGTGACGTCCATCTTGGGGTGCCGGGTGGTGGCGGTGTTGCGCTCCACGACCAGGGCGTCCACACCGTGGTGCTCCAGCTCCATGGCCAGCGTCAGCCCGACCGGCCCCGCGCCGACGACCAGCACCGGCACGGTCTCTGCCGTGGCGGGCATGTCAGTCATCTCCCCGGTCCCGGGTGACGATGCGGCACGGTACGGCGAACTCGCCGACCCTGCGCTGCACTTCGGCCGTGTCGGTGATCCCGGCGCGCAGCGTCACGGTGACCGTCACCGTCCCCGAGCCGGCGTCCGCGCCGACCTCCGCGAGGTCGTCGAGGACCTCGGCCAGCACACGGCGGGTGGCGTCCGCGCGCAGCGGGAGCTTGTACGGCTTGCCGACCGCGGTGACGGGCAGCGCGTCGAGGACGCGGACCGCCTTGGGTGCGGCGGCCGCCTCGCTGACGTGGGCGGCGGCCCAGGCCCGCAGCTCGTCCTCGCCGACGGTGCCGTCGGCCAGGGTCACATAGGCCACGGGGATCTCGCCCGCGCGCCGGTCCGGCTGCCCGACGGCCTGGGCCCCGGTCACGGCGGGGTGCGCGAGCAGCGCGTCCTCGATCACCCGGGGGTCGATGTTGTGGCCCCCGCGGATGATCAGGTCCTTTGCCCGTCCGGTGAGGTGGAGGAAGCCGTCCTCGTCGAGGTAGCCGAGGTCGCCGGTGTCCAGCCAGCCGTCGGTCACCTTGCCCTGGCTGCTGATCCGGAAGCCGTCGGCGCCCTTGCCCTCGACGTACCCGGGGAAGACGGCGGGACCGCTGATGAGGACGGGGCCGATCTCGCCGGGCGGCAGGCCGTGCCCGATCCTGATGTGCTGGTACGGCAGCCGCTGCCCGACCGAGCCGGGCCGGCGGACGTCCAGGAAGCCTCGCGCGCTGGCGCACGTCGCCTCGGTGAGCCCGTAGCCTTCGAGCAGCGGAATCCCGGTCGCCGTCTCGAAGGCGGTGCGCACTCCGTCGGGCAGCGCGGACGCGCCGACCATCGCACAGCGCATCGAGCCGATGTCCGCCCCGTCGACCGGACAGGCGGCCAGCACCGCGTACACCGTCGGTACGGCGCTCATCGTGGCGATCCGGTAGTGCTCGACGATGCGCCAGAAGTCCCCGTAGAGCGCGGGGTCCCGGTAGCCCAACGGGCCCGCCCAGACGACCTGTTGGCCACGGAGCAGCGGCGCGAGCAGGGTCACGACGAGCGCGTTGACGTGGAACAGGGGCAGCGCGGCGAAGACGACCGAGTCCTGGTCCAGTACGGAGTTGGCCGCGATCATCCAGGCGTCGGTGATCTCATTCGCGTGCGTGTGGGCCGCGAGTTTCGGGGCCCCGGTCGTGCCGCCGGTGTGGAAGAAGGAGGCCAGGTCGGTGCTGGTGGGCGGCTCGCCGAGGAAACGGTCGTCCGGGCAGCCGGCCAGGGCGTCGTTCCGGTCCACGGCACCGGTGGGCCGGAGCACCAGCACATGGTCCACCAGACCCTGCCGCGCCAGCTCGGCACCGGTCTCGTACGCCTCCGGGTCCAGCTCCTTGGAGGCGGTGACGATCACGCGGGCGCCGGCCCGGCGGATCAGCTCGGTGACGTGGTCCCGGGCGAGCGCCGGGTTGACGGGCGTCACGATGCCGGCGAGCTGGGCGGCCAGGAGCGCGGTGATCAGCTCGTCGCAGTTGGGCGCGAGCAGGGCGACGGTGTCATGGCGGCGGACGCCGAGCCGGTGGAGGGCGTTGGCCATCCGGTGCACGTCGGCGAGCAGGTCCGCGTACGTGCGGGAGGTGGGCGAGCGCCAGGACGCGGCGTCCGGGAGGACGGTGACCGCGGTCCGCTCGGGCCACTGCCCGGCCGCCCGCCGCAGCAGGTCGTACGAGGTCCCGGGCAGCCCGCGCTCGGCCAGCGGTGTGGCCTCGATGGCGGCCAGGTCGTCGGGGTGGTCGTAGCGCGGCCACCCCACACACAGGTCGGTGGTCACGCGAACCTCACCTTGTTCTGCTGGGTGCCGAGGTCGATGGCTCCGTCGGCGGTGCGGATGGACAGTTCGAGGACGTCACCGTCGTGGAGGTACTTCTCGTTCCTCTGCTGGGAGTTGAAGAACGTCCTCCACTTCACCGCAGGAGGAAGGAGTGCGGCGATGATCTCCACCGGTTTCGGGGGCGCCTTGAGGGCCGTGCCGCCGGGCGTGCCGGTGAGGACGAGGTCGCCGGGGGCGAGGGCCTGGAAGCGGGAGAGTTCCCGCAGGGCCTGCAGCGGGGTGTAGATCATGTCGGTCAGGTCGCTGTTCTGGCGGACCTCGCCGTTGACCTTGAGGACCAGCCTGAGGTCGGCGAGGCGGTCGAGTTCGTCGGCGTCGAGCAGGACCAGGGCGGGGCCGACCGGGGTGAAGGTCGGGTAGGACTTGGCCTCGTAGAACTGGGTCTTGGGCAGTTGTACGTCGCGTGCGGAGACGTCGTTGGTGATGACCAGGCCCGCGATGTGGTCCTTCCAGCTGGCCTCCGTCACTCGGGTGCCGACGGGCAGGGGGCGCCCGATGACCAGGCCCAGCTCGATCTCGTAGTCGAGGAAGCGGACGTGGCCGGGCCGCACGATCTCGTCGTACGGGCCGCTGATCGAGCCGGACGTCTTGCGGAAGAAGGTCAGCGGCACGGTGGCCGGGTCCATCCCCGAATCCCGCACATGGGAGACGAAGTTGGTCATCTGCGCGACCACCCGGCACGGCGCGGTGACCGGGGAGACCAGCGCGAGTTCCGCGATGGGGCGGGACTCGTCCGCCGACGTGCGGGCCGCGTGGACGGCGGCCACGTCGGCGAGCAGGTCGGCGGTGCTGGTCGCGGGGGTCTCGACCCGTACGGCGCGGTGTTCGTCGAGCGCGACCCACCACGCTCCCCCACTCTCGGCTTCGCTCGAGCGGGAGGGACCCCCAGCCGTACGGAGGACGGAGATGCTCATGAGGTTGCCACCTTCAAAAGGCCGCGCAGGCGTTCGAGGTCGAACTCGTTGTCGTCGGATCGGAGGGCGGAGATGACCGAGCGCAGCTCGGCCAGCGACTCGCGGCCGGGGGCCACGCCCAGGAAGTCCTTGGTGGCCGGCGGCCCCCACTGCGCGAGCCCGGAGGCCGTCATGGGGGCCCAGCCGGGCTCCAGGGTGGAGTCGAACATGTCGCTGTCGGCGAAGTGCTCGACCAGGAAGCCGTCGGGGTCGCGCCAGTAGTCGAAGATCTGGCTGCCGAGGATGTGCCGGCCGATCCCCCACGAGCGCCGGTAGCCCTCGTCCAGCAGGTGCTCACCGCCTGCGGCCATCGCGTCGAGGTCGGTCACCTCGTACGCCGAGTGCACGTACCGGTCGGAGGGCCCCAGCGTCAGGGCCAGGGTGTGGTGGTCGGTCGGCGTGCCGCCGCGGTCACAGCGGATGAAGCTCATGGTCGGGCCGCGGTCGCGCTGCCCCTCGTAGTAGAGGAAGTCGCTGACGATCAGGCCGAGGTGCTCCAGGTACCAGTTCAGGGTGCGCAGGTAGGTGGTGCTCTGGAGGACCACGTGCCCCAGACGTCGTACGCCGGCCGGTTCCCGTGGCGGCCGCTGGGTGTCGTTCATCCGGTCGAGGTCGCCGCCGAAATTGAGCCGCTGCGGCCACTGCCCGGGCAGGGCGGCCAGCTCGTCCTGGTCGGCGACGACACGGACCCGCAGTCCGCCCGGGTCGGTCAGGTCGACGACGGACCCGCCGAGGGTCTGGGGCAGCGGATGGACCCGGGTGCCGACGGTGTCGGCCAGTCGCAGCAGGTCACGGGTGTCGGCGGCGCGGAAGGCCGGGCCGAGGAACCGCGACCTGCGGCCCCTGCGGATGATCACGCAGGGCGCGCCGGCCTGGGTGCCCCGCAGGTGCAGCTCGTGGGTGTCGCGGTACGACGTGACGAAGCCGAAGGCCCGCGCGAAGTCCTCGGCACGGTCCAGGTCGGGCTTGAGGAACTCCAGCCACGCGATGTCGTGGACCTTGATCACCGGGTTCGCGGCCCGGCCCGGATGCTCTCCGGGGAGTGCGCCCTGCTCGGAGTGCAGGTCGTTGTGCGTCCCGTGCACAGCCACGGTCACCACCTCCTGAAGAAAGCTTCACTTTCGAAGCTGACGTCAGTCAATAGAACTGAAGAAATATTCAAGAAACAGGGAACAGCGACTAGAGTGCGGGTGAAGCGTGTACGGGTGGGATGGAGGATGCGATGGCCGAGAAGACCGCACTGCGGCGCGTCGACCGGCGGAAGGCGCGGACGCGCACCGCGCTGGTGTGCGCGGCACAGCGGTTGCTGGCCGAGCGGCGGACCGACGTCCCCATCCTCGAGATCACCGAACTCGCCGACATCGGGGTCGGGTCGTTCTACAACCACTTCGACAGCAAGGAAGACCTCTTCCGGGTCGCGGTCGAGGAGGCGCTGGAGTGGTGGGGCTCGGTGATGGACCGCCTCACCGCGGACATCGAGGACCCCGCGGTCGCGTACGCCCAGAGCTTCCGCATGACCGGCCGGCTGCACCGCCGCCACCCGGAGCTGAGCCGGATCCTGCTGAACCACGGACTCGAACTGGCCCGGTCCGAGCGCGGGTTGGCGCCGCGCGCGTTCCACGACATCCGTGCCGCGGTGGACGCGGGCCGCTTCGAGGTGGAGGACCTGGACCTCGCGCTGGCGGTGACGGCGGGCGCCGCGCTGGCACTGGGCGCGCTGCTGCACTCGCAGCCCGACCGCGACGACGGCAAGTCCGCGGACCTGGCCGTCCGCGGCCTCCTGCGCCAGTTCGGCATCCCCGCCGACGAGGCCGAGCGGATCTGCTCGCTCGACCTGCCGGACCTCGATGCCGTGGACACCCTGGTGGGCTGAGCCGGCCCCCTGCCGTCGCGCCCCGCCCCATTAGAGTGGGGGCATGACCAGGGGGAATCCGGAGCGGAAGCAGCGTGCCAACGGCGTGGAGTCCCGCCGCCGCATTCTGGACGCCGCGGTGGAGATCTCGGGCGAGCGCGGGTACGAGGGCACGTCCATCGCGGCGGTCAGCGCCAAGTGCGGGCTGCCGGCCAGCTCGATCTACTGGCACTTCAAGGACAAGGACGACCTGATCGCCGCGGTCATCGAGCGCAGCTTCGAGACCTGGCTGGCGGCCGTCGAGCTGCCCGGCGACGAGGCGGGTACACCGCTGGAGCGGGTCACCGCCATGGCGGCGAACGTGGCGCGGTCGCTGGCCGCCACCCCCGAGTTCCTGCGCCTCGGGCTGATGCTCGCCCTGGAGCGGCGCCCCAAGGAACCGCAGGGCCGGACGGTGTTCCTCCAGGTCCGCGGGATCGCCCACCAGAGGACCGGCGACATGCTCAGGACACTCTTCCCCGAGCTGGACGAGGACGCCGTACGCACGCTCACCACCTACGCCATCGCCGGCGCCGACGGACTGTTCGTCCACCAGGAGATCAACGCGGACGCCGGCGACCTGGTGGAGATGTTCGAGCTGCACGCGCGGCTGGTGTACGACGCGGCGGCGCGGTTGGCGGCCAGGCCCTGATCACCTTGCCGTCCTCGTAGCGAGGGAACTTCGGGCGGGCGGGTTCCCCCCTCGCACCCGCCCGCCCGGCCCCCGCGCCGCTCAGGCGGAGCGCGGGTCCTCTCCCATTCCATCGGGTCGACCGGGCGTCCGCCGGTCGTGCGGCGGGCGGATCCCGGCGGGTATGCGCTCCACGAGCGCCGCCGCAGCGGGCGTACGCACCACGAAGTGGACGTCCCACCCGGCCCCACGCGCCAACTCCGCCTCCACGGCGGCCCATAAGGCGGCCAGACTGACGTCGTACGGCAGTCCGCCGCGGCCCGAGCCGAGCAGCGGGAAGCACACCGAGCGCAGCGGCGGGTCGAAGCGGTCGTGCTCCTCCGCCAGGACCGCGAGAGCGCGGGAGGCGGCCCGGGTGATGTCGGACGGCAGCACGTCGTAGTCGTTGGTCCCGGCCCGGGGGACGGCGACTGCCGCGTGGTAGATCCGCCGTACGCCCTGTCCGGCCAGGGCCCCCGCACCGGTGGCGGCCACCGTGCCGGGCAGCACGGCGCGCCCCGAAGTGCCGTGCCGGGAAGCCCACTTGGTCAGCTCGTCGTGGACCGGGTCGTCCAGGACGTCACCGGTCACACCGCGCACCGAGGCCGCCCGGCGCAACGAGGCGGCGACCGACGACTTGTACCGCTCGGGCAGTGCGAAGTGGACGTTGGACGGGGAGACGACCACGTCCACGTCGCGCAGCAGGTCCACCGGATGCACATGGAGCGTGAGCGTCACCGGCCGCTCGCCGGCCCTGACCCGCACGGTCCGGTGCGTGCCGACGCCCTCCTCGGCCACGACGGCTCCGGGTTCCGCGGCCGCCTCCGCCGCCAGCCGCAGCACGTGCTCGGCGACCTGTCCGAGGACCATCACCTCGTGGTCCTTGCGGAACCGCTCGACGCTCACCCCGTACACCGAGGCCGCCCTGGCCCGGCGGGAGGACGCCGGCCAGTCCCGGGTGCCCTGGGCCAGCCCCAGGGTGTACTCGGCTGCGGTGCGCAGGGTCCCGGCGTCCAGGCGCGTCACGGCGAGCCGCAGCAGCGTCTCGACGGCCGCGCCGGGAGCCCGGGCGCCGGGCGCGGTCACCGTCTGCGCCACCGACTCCAGGGCGGGCAGCTCCCGCCCGCGCAGCCTCACCAGTCCGGCGCGCCTGACCTCCTTGAGTTCACGGAGAAGTGACGCATGGTCAGGGAGGGACGATGCCATGCGCCCACGATGACATCACGCCTCGACCACCGACAAGCGGGACGGAACGGTCCCCACATCACTGCCACACGGGCTCCGAGATGACCGCCCGCAGCGGTTCGAGGATCTCGTTGGCCTTCTTCATGCCCTCCTGGGAGCCGAGGTCGGGGATCCCGCCGTCCCGCAGCACCTCCAGCGGCCCGCCGTCGCAGTGCGCGAAGCGATCGTGGAAGAGCACCAGGGCGCGCTGGGACCGGTTGCGCCGGGACTCCCAGATCAGTCCCATGGCATCGGGTGCCTGCGCCCGGATCTCGCTCGACCAGCGCCGCGCTGTCGCGTAGTTGCTCTCGTCCTCCAGGAGCGTGGAGTCCTGGCAGACGGCGGCCAGATCCCTCCCGTCGACCAGGGAGACCAGGGTCAGCTCGCACCGGGTGCGCAGACCGCTCAGCGACCGTCGCCACACCGCGCTGTACGGGATCCGCCGCGTGCCGGCCGGCAGTTCGAAGGGCCGGGAGCGCAGCACGCTCTCCGCGAGGGCGGTGAGCGGGGTGTCCGCCACGTACAGGCTGTGGTACGGATCCAGCACCGTGCCCTCGAAGCGGCCGCCGCCGAAGTGGATGTCCGCGAGCTTCGGGCTGAACTGGTCCGGCGCGTACTTGGACTGGTGCACCCGCCACAGCTCGGTGCCGGCCGGGATCACCAGCCGGTTGGGGCGCAGCTCCAGCTCGATCATGGGGAAGAAGTCGCTCATCAGTCCCCCTCCACCAGTGCGGTGGCCGCGCCGACCAGCCGATGGTCCGGCAGCCGGCCGAGCAGCGACGCGGGCGTCCCGCCCAGCCAGGTGTTGCCGCTGAGCCACCAGGCCGCGGCTCCCCAGGGGTCGATGTCGGCGAGGAGCAGCCGGTTGACCTCGAGGACGACCTCGCGCGGGGTGCCGCTGCCCTCGGTGAACTGGAACTCCGGATAGCGGTCGCCGTCCCGGGGATCCCGCAGTCTGATCAGCTCGGGGGGCGGCGCGCCGCCGCAGCGGACCCGCGCCTCGTCGGCCGAGAGGGCCGGCGCGCCGAGCAGCAGCCGGTCCTCCTCGGGCGCGGGGCCGTAGGCCGGTTCGGGGGCGGTGTCGTAGGCCGGTTCGGGAGCGGTGCCGGACGCCGGGTCGGGTGCGGTGCCGTACACCGGTTCGGGCGCGGGCGGCAGGGCCATCAGCAGGGCCAGCAGCTCGCGCGCCCCCACCACGGCCGTCGGCTCGGGGGGCGCCGCGACCTGCCGTAGGGAGTCCAGTGCCCTGTACACCGGATGGTCCAGCGGCAGGCGCAGCAGGGCCAGGCGAACACCCTGGCACGCCCTGCGCACCGCCCTGTCGTCATCGGCGTCCGTGGCCGCGAGGGCCTCCAGCCGGGTCAGCAGCGTGGCGTACTCCTCGTCGTCGAGCGTCTCGCGGATGGTGTCGTGATGCTCGCCGATCAGGGCGAGCAGCTGCTCCATCAGACCGCCGGGGCCGTCGCTCGTACCGCCGCCGTTCATGCGTTCTCCCCTCCGGTGGCTGTATCCGTCTCTCTGCTGGTTCCGGTCCTCGCCGCTCCCGGATGCCCCTGGTGGATGAAGGCGGCCCAGAGCGCGATCCGGTCGAGATCGGTGCGTTCCAGCTGCCGCAGCAGTTCGCCGCCGAGCGAGCCCGGGTTCGTGCGGTGCGGGTCGAGCATCCACAGCTGTGCCGCCCTGAGCGCGTCGACGGGGCTGAGCCCCTCGACGGTCAGGTGGTGATGGAACACCGCCATCAGCAGCGCCGACGCGCTGTCCTGGGTCGTCCACCGCGATCCGACGACATCCCGTGCGCCACCCGCGACGAACGCCGTGGTGAGGGTCAGCGCCTCGTCGTGGTCGCGGGTGCTCAGATCGGTCTGGCAGGCACTGAGGACGACCAACGGCCCGTCCTCGGCGGCCTGTTGGCCCGGCCGGTCGAGGAGCCGGGTGACCGTCAGCAGGCCCGGGCCCGCTTCTTCCGCCGACGTCCCCCCGGTGTCCTCGGGGGCGGCGAGATGCAGCGCCGAGACCGTGGGACGTGTGCCCGCCGATCCGTGCGAGGCCACGTGGAGCAGCGAGGTCTCGTCGGCGAGGAACCCGAGGACGTCTTCGGGTGTGCCGGGGGCCAGCTCCTCCTCGGGTACCTGGAAGAGGCCCCCGCACATCCGGGCCTGCCGGTAGAAGGCGTCGCGCAGGGCGATGACCTCGACCTCGGCGTGCGTCAGGTCCATGGTCGGGTCGGCCAGCAGGACGGGTGCGGCGGCTGGTTCGCGCGGTGCGCGCTTCAGTGTCCGCAGGAACTGGCTGCCGGACGCCGCGTAGCTGATCACGGCGGTCTGGCAGAGGTGGTCGTGGGGCGCTTCGGCCGGGAGGCGCGCGGCGTGCCAGGGGACGATGCCGAGCCGCCCGCAGGGCACGAGGACGAGTCTGAGTGGCCGGTCGCCCGGGTCTCCGTCGGCCGTGAGCCGCTCGCCGACATCGGTGAGGAGGGGGGCGAGCACCTCGTAGGCCCAGTCGCAGAGCGCCGAGAGGGCTTCTTCCCAGGCCTGTTCGGCGGACGGGTCGTTCCGGCTGCCGTCGCGTACGGCGGTGGCGTCGAGGTAGTGCTCCAACGGGCCGCTCTCGGCGCCGGACAGGAGCGACCGTACGCCCACCCCGGCTCCGAGCTGCGGCCCCACCGCGATCACCACGCCGGGGTTCTCGCCCTCGCCGGGGACCAGGTAGACGAGCGCGTCGGCGCCGCTCTCCTCGACCCCGTCCGCGAGTTCGCTCAGCGTGGGCGTGCTGAGCAGGCTGCCGTCCCGTCGGTAGCCGAGGGCTTCGAGGGCCTGGCGACGCAGCGTGCTCGGCAGCTCGTCGGGTACGCCCTCGTCGGCGGCGTCGGGGCCCCGGGTCGCGTCGACCGCCCGCCACGCCTCGGCGAGTGCGTGGTGGCCGCCCGCGTCCAGGAGTTCCGGCACGGCCGACGAGGTGGACGCCGCGTGCAGCACCAGAGCCCGGCCCAGTTCCAGCGCGGCCACGGCCTCGTGCAGCCGGCCCTGCGAGGCCGCCCACAGGGCAGCCTGCACACCCCTGCTCGCCCCGGCACGGGCCGTCAGCAGTCCGTGTTCCGCCCCGGCCTGGAGGAGGACGTCGGCGGCGAGCGCCGTCAGCGCCTCCTTGGCGGCTTCCAGGGCGGCGATGTCCCGCACGTCGTCGTTGCCGACACCGCGCTCGCGATAGGCCATCGCCAGCTGCCACAACGCCTCGGCGGCGATCCGCGGCGCCCTCCCCTCCCGGACGCCGTCACGGACCAGCTCCAGCTCGCCGATCAGCCTGTCGAGGTCCGCGCGATCGCGGGTGAGGCTGTAGCGGAGGGCTACGGAGAGCGCGGAACGGTGCAGGTCCTCCGTGGAGGCGCCCGGAGGCGGGGGGACGGGGTCGTGGTCCTTCGCCGCCGCCGTGTCGCGGGTGAGCGCCGCGCGCAGCAGGTCGATGTCCGGGAGGTACGGCACGGGGAGCTCGTCGGCGAACGGGAGACCGCTCTCCTTGATGCCGGACATCCCCTTCTCGAGGTACGGCAAAGACCGCAGCATCAGCTCCTCGTCCCTGGTGAGGGCACCGAGCCTGCCGTAGGCCGCCCCCAGGGTCATGAGGACCACGAAACGGAACGAATGACCTTCCGGTACGGACTTCTCCAGCGCCTCGGCCTCGTCCACCACGTCACGCAGCGCCTGGACGTCCTCCGCCTCCCCGGCGTCCCTGACCCGGCTGTACAGCAGGAACGCCCGGCCCCAGACTCCGGGATCCCCCATGCCCGGCGGCAACGATCCCGCGAGCTTCTCGAAGTGGCCGACGATCCGCTCCATGTGGGCACGGCCGGCCGACTGGTCCTGGAGCGAGCCGCCGGCGCCGGAACTGATGTTGAGCAGCAGCGCCCTCATGGCCTCCATGGCGGAGGTCGGGTCCGGCCCCGGGGGCGGCAGGTCCTGCACGGAGTACAGCCTGCGGAGGAGTTCGTTGATCGCCCCGGCGGGATCGTCACTCTTCAGCGCACCGTCGAGGCCGTCCGTGGCGGCGTTCACCGCGTCCATGGCGGCGGCGAGCCGACGGATGTCGTCGGCGGTGAGCGTGGGCTTCGGATCCGATGGGGGATCGGAATCCGCGGAGGGAGCAGGGGCGGTGGACGGATCAGGGGCCGTAGCCGGATCAGGCGCCGTGGACGGATCAGGAGCCGTGGACGCTTCAGGCGCCGCAGACGGACCCGGGGCCGCAGACGCATCAGGCCCCGCAGCCGGACCAGCGGCCGCAGCCGGCTCCGCGTCCGCGGTCCTGCCGGCTCCCGTCGCGTCCGTCTGCCCGCCCGTGGGGGTTCCGGTCGTGCCGAACACCCCGTCCATCGTCTTCCGGAACAGATCCGCATAAGGATCCCCGGCGGGCATCATGTTCGTGATCGGGTCGAAGTACCCCGGCCCGGGCGAGGTCGTGAAGAGCGTCTGCATCTGCCGCAGCTGCCCCAGGAACTCCGGCGGCAGGGGCAGCTCCACCACCTCCGCGGTCAGCTCCTCGATCTCCGCCGCGACGCTCGCCATCCCGGCCGGCCCCACCCGGGTGACCCACTCGAGGAAGGCGGAGAGGTCGGGCGCCGCCCCGAACCCGCCCCGCTGCGGCTGTATCGGCGAGATGAGCGGCAGCAGGAACAACGCAGCCCACCGCCGGTCCTCCTCGGTCGCCGTCGCCCCGAGCGCCGTACCGGGGTCCCGCGCGTCCCTCAGCAGCGCCTCCGCACGCTCCCGGTCCGCGGGCTCACCACCCCCGGCGAGGTGCCGCTGGGCCAGCGCGCCCGCCAGCCATACGCCGACCGCGCTGCGCAGGGCGGGGTCGTGGTCCAGCAGCCTTGCCAGCTGGTCGAGTTCGGTGACCGACGCGTCGTAGGCCCGCGGCGCCACCGCACCGGCCCCCATGGCCGGGATCAACCGCTTGACCCGCTCCGCCGCGTCCTCGGCCCACGCGCGCAGCCCCCGTACGCCGCCGCTCTCCTCGTCGCTCATCGGCGCCCTGCCTTTCCGGGTCCTCGACAGCCCTAGGACTGACCGCCACTATGCCGAGCCACCGGAGCGATGGCGACAAGATCCCGCGCATCGGGTGCTCAACGCCCGAAATCCACCCGGGACGCGCCCAGTTCGACCCTCATCGCCCGCCGTATCCGCCGCAGCCTGCTCCACAGCGCGTCGATGCTCTCCTGTACGGCGGCCTGCGAGTCCCCCGCGCGCAGGGCGCCGTCGTCCAGGCGCCGGACCATGCCGTAGACCACGCCCAGGTCATGGCTGAAGTCGCCCGCGAGGTCGAGCACGCGTTCGGGCACCCGCAGCTGCGCCTCCGCGTACACGTCCCGGTACTGGTCACGGGCTTCGGTGAGCCGCTGCCGTACGACCCTCAGGTCCTCGTCGCGGCCCAGCGCGTGCACCTGGTCGGTGAGCGCGGCCAGATACTGCCGGGCGGAGGTGTTCAGGGCGACGTAGCACGACCGCAGCTCCTGGGCCTGTCTGCGCCGCTCCTGCAGTTCCTCGGCGTGTTCCTGCTCGCGTCGGCGACTGCGGTCGGCCGCGCGCTGGGTCAGCAGCGCGGACAGCAGCGTCCCGACGACTCCGACGACCGCGACCACGAGCGCGGTCGCACCACCGACGTCCACGCCGCCTCCGTCCGTCGTCCCGTCACTACATCCAGGAGACACGCGATCCGGGGCACCACTTGGGCAAAATCCGGTTGTTGTGAGGGAGTTGCCGGACCGCCTTCATCCACCGGGGCCATCCCGGCCCGGGCCGCGACCGGGCTACTCCTCCACGACGCGCGCGACCGCCAGCGTGATGTTGTCGGGGCCGCCCGCCGCGATGGCGGCCTTCCACAGCTCGAAGGCCGCCCGGTTGTCCTCGCGCTCCCGCAGCACGTCGTCCAGCATCTCCGGCGGTACCGGATCGGTCAGACCGTCGGTGCAGATGAGCCAGCGGTCGCCGGGTGACAGGGGCGCGGCCGCCACATGGGGGCGGATCGGGCGGTAGCCGGGGCTGCCGCCCAGGCACTGGGTGACGAGGGAGGTGGTGCGCTGCCCGGGTTCGAGGGGTGGGCTGTCGTCGACGCTCAGCTGGCGCAGCCCGTCGTCGGAGGCGGCGAGGACCCGGCTGTCGCCCACGTTGAACACCATCAGCGAGCCGGGCTGTACGACGATGCCGGCGACCGTCGTCCCCATGGCCGCCAGCTCGCTTCCCTCGTCGCCGCCGGCGGCCAGGTACACGGCGCGGTTGCAGGCGCTCAGGGCGTCGCGGACGGCGTCCTCGCTGCTCAGGCCGGACCCGATCGACGCCATCCGGCGGACGACCAGCGCGCTGGCCACGTCACCCCCGGGATGCCCGCCGAGTCCGTCCGCGACGGCGACGACCAGGGGCGTCCCGAGCGGGAAGAACAGGGTCTGCGGGCTCTCGGTCACGGTGGCGCACAGGGTCCACGGCCCTACGACGAGACTGTCCTCGTTCCGTTCGCGGAGCAGCCCGGGATGGCTCAACGCGGTCACAGTCACGTACGGCATAAAACGCCACCGCCTTCCCTTCAAAGTCTAGTTTCGTGCCGGAAACCCGGTGGAGGCACACCGCCCGCCGTGCCTAAGGTCGCGGGATGAGTACCCGAACCTTCCGTATCACCGTCCGCGGCGCCTTCGACGGGCTCAGCGAGGCCCAGCGGGCCGAACTGCTCGCCGACGCCGCCCGGCACGACGTGCTGCACGCCGCCTACACGCCCGAGGGACACCTCAGTTACGACATCGCCGCCCGGCCGGCCTTCGTCTTCCGCTTCTCGGACACCGGGGAGGAAGAGGAGGACATCCTGGAGGCGACCGAGCGGGCCGAGGAGGCGGCGACGGCATGGCTGACGGAGCGCGGCTACGGCTTCAAGAACCTCAGGTCCAGCGCGGAGGACCTCTCCCAGGCGCCCTTGGGGAAGCGGCAGCGGCGGGCCGCGCGTACGAGCGGCGCATAAACTTGAGTAGTCAAGGAGATGGCAATCAACAGGACGGCGGTGCGCGATGAGTGACGCCCTGGACGCGTCACTGCGCCTGGTGCGGGCCCAGACCGCGCTCGTGCGGCGTTTCGACGCCCGGCTGGGCGGGCTGCACGGGGTGAGCCTGGCCGACTTCACGATGCTGCTGCGCCTGGGGCAGGCGCCCGGCGGCCGGATGCGCCGGGTCGATCTGGCCGAGGCGCTGGGGCTGACCGCCTCCGGGGTGACCCGCGGGTTGGCTCCCCTGGAGCGGATCGGGCTGGTGACCCGCGAGTCGGACGCCCGTGACGCGCGCGTGGCCTACGCGTCGCTGACCGGGACCGGCCGGCAGCGGCTGAAGGAGATGCTGGCCACGGCCGAGGAGACCGCCGCCGAGATCTTCGCCGGTCCCGGGTGGAGCGGGGAGGACATCGGGCTGCTGTCCGGCCTGCTGACCCGGCTCGGCGGCACGGGGCTCGCGGGCTGACCTCTGCCCGGGTGGGTCGGGGGCTCGCCGCAGCGGCGACCCTCCGCCCCGCCCGGCGGCCCGGATCCAGCCATTGCGCGGCCTGAACTCGCCGTGTGCCAGGTCACGTTGAGATGTGGGCGGATTGTGAGGGGCCGGTGCGTGCAGCCATGGCATGCTCATGGCTCACCATCGAGTTACCGACCGGTTCTACCCATGGGTAGCCGGGCCGTCGGTGCTGCCTTCCTCACCACCCCCCACTCCATCCCGGGACCAACCTTGCGCAGACGCATGAGGCACCGGCGTGCCCTCCTGCCCGCCTTCGCCGTGACCGCCCTCCTCCTCGCCGCCGGCTGCTCCTCGCCCGCGCCGCACGCCGCACCGCCGGCGGCAGGCCAGGGCCAGGACGTCCGGGCCACCGACGGCCCCAGCAGCGACACGGACCACTCCCTCACCGTGGCGGCGGCCCCCGCCGCCACCGCGACCGCCACAGCAAGCACGTCCGGCACAGACCGGCGGGCGCACAAGACCACGCTCACCGTCAGCTCGTACGACGGCCGGACCCGACGCGCCGTCATCGCCAAGGCACCGGCGAGGAACGGGTCTTCGCAGCCCCCTGCGACCCCCTCGCCCTCCTCCTCGGCGGCGCCGCACAAGGCCGCCGTCGGTGACGTCATCGCCAGTGCCCCGGCGCCCGGGGCCCCGCACGGCCTGCTCGCCAAGGTCACCCAGGTGATCGGCGAGACCGACCGGGGCACCGAGGTACAGACCGAACCGGCGGCGCTCAACGCGCTGCTGGGCGACGACACGGCCAAGGGCACCGTGCCGGTCGACCCGTCCGCCTTCGCCGTCGACAAGCTGCTGCCCGACGTCAAGGTCTCCTGGTCCAAGGCGGGCGACGTGCACGTCGGGCCCAAGGGCGCGACCGTGCCGCTCGGCAGCCTCCGGCTCGACGTCGGCGCCAAGGTGCCCACGCCCGAGGGCGCCCCGGTCTCGGCCTCCGCCTCGGTGTCCGGGTTCGTGCAGGTGGCCCCGCAGGTCGACTTCCGCTACGGCGGCACCGGGACCGACGCGGCGCCCGGCTCCGCCTACCTCGGCGTCTCCGGCGACTGGACCTCCGGGTGGGCCGTGAAGGGCCAGGCCGGCGTGGGTACCGGCACCCCGCTGCGGATCCCGTTCGCCAAGCTGCACGCCGACCCCGTGCTGCAGGTCGGCCCGGTCCCCGTCGTCGTCAACCTCGACCTGACCTGCTACGTCCAGATCAGCGGCGACGGGCACGTCACCGTCGACGTCGAGCAGAGCCTCAAGGGCGCCTTCGAGGCGGGCGGCACCTTCGGGGCGGGCAAGGGGTGGACGCCGGTCAGCTCGGCGGACATGACGAGCACGCCCGTACGGGCCTCCCTGACCACCGCCGGGAGCCTGAAGACGGCCCTCGGCGCCGAGGCGTCCGTCGGCCTCTACGGCACCGTCGGCGTCACCGCCGACCTGGCGCCGTACCTGCGCGGCGAGGCCTCCGGGACGGTCACCGCCTCCTCCGACACGCCCGGCGCGAAGGCCGAGGGCACCTGGGGGGTGTACGGCGGTGTCGACCTGTCGGGCACCCTGCGGATCCAGCTGTCCATCTTCGGCACGCCGGTGCTGCAGCGGAGCGTTCCGCTGGGCTCCCTGCACCGCGAGTGGAAGCTGGCGGGCGGCTCGCTCACGTCCTAGGCGTCAGGCTGCGCCGCCCGGTGTCCAGCCCTGGCGGCGCAGCACGGCCGACACGTCCGGTGCCCGGTAGTGCTCGCCCTTGAGGACCTTGCCGTCGGCTCTGCGGGCGACCTGGCCGTCGGGGCCCAGCTTGCTCATGTTGGCGCGGTGGATCTCGGCGATCACCTCGTCCAGATCGATCCCGTGGACCAGCGCGGTGCCGTACGCCACGTACACCACGTCCGCCAGTTCGTGCGCGAGCTGGTTCAGCGGGCCCTCGACGGACACCTCGGCGACCTCCGCGGCCTCCTCGGCGAGCAGGTGCCCGCGGTGCGCGGCCAGCTCGGGGCCCACCTCCGTCGGCGTGGTGCGGGCGTCGAGGCCGAAGGCGTGGTGGAATTCGCGGACGAGACGGGCGGGCGAGGAACTCATACGGCGACTCTAACGGCCGCCGCTGACAGTCCCACCGCGCTTCCCTGGGGCCCGGGATCGACCCCGGCGCTGGTCAGCTCCGCGCACGGCCTGGCAGGATCGCCCGCATGTCCAAGGTGTTCCCCCGTGTCAGCATGCGCCGTGCGCTCCAGGGCGCGACCGTCGGCGTCGTGGCCCTCGGGCTGCTGCTGTGGTGGCTGCTGCCGCTGGGCGAGACCCCGCCGAGCGGGACGATCGTCTTCAGCACGGGCACGCCTCGCGGGGTCTACCAGGAGTACGGCGAGCGGCTGCGCACCGAGCTGGCCAAGGACATGCCGGGGCTGAAGGTGAAGCTGCTCAACAGCGCCGGCTCGCAGGAGAACGTCGAGCGGCTGGCGACCGGGAAGGCCGACTTCACGGTCGCGGCGGCCGACGCCGTGGCGACGTACGAGCTGCAGCACCGCGCCGGCGCGGACCGGTTGCGCGGTGTGGCCCGGCTCTACGACGACTACGTGCAGCTGATCGTGCCGCGCGACTCCAAGGTGAACAGCGTCGCGGACCTGCGGCACAAGCGGGTGGCCATCGGGCTGCCCGACTCCGGGGTGCGGCTGATCGCCAACCGGGTGCTCAGGGCCGCGGGCATCGACCCGCGGAAGGACATCACTCCGGTGGCGGAGGGCATCGACACCGGGCCGGACCGGTTGCGGCACGGCCAGATCGACGCCTTCTTCTGGTCGGGCGGGCTGCCCACCAAGGGGTTGGGCGAGCTGGCCAAGAAGTACGCCTTCAAGTTCGTACCGATCGACGGCGACCTCGTCACCAGGCTGCACGCCGGCGGGGAGACCGCGCGCTACTACCGGGCCACCAACATGCCCGAGTCGGCGTACCCGTCCGTGCAGCACGGCACCGCGGTGCCGACCATCTCGGTGTCCAACCTGCTGATGACCCGCACGGACATGGATCCCCGGCTGACCGAGTGGGTGACCCGCACGGTGATCAAGAGCCGCGACGGCATCGGCGCCCACGTCCACTCCGCCCAGCTGGTCGACCTGCGCACCGCGATCTACACCGACCCGCTGCCCCTCCAGGAGGGCGCCCGGCGCTACTACCGGTCGGTGAAGCCCTAGAGGTCGGTGAGGCCCGAGAGGTTCGGTGAACCCCTAGAGGCTGTCCGGGTTCCTCGGCACCGTCACCGTCACCTGGAGTCCCCGCGGCTCGTGGTGCGCGTAGGTGATCGAGCCGCCGCCCGCCGCGAGCAGGGCGCGGGTGATGGACAGGCCCAGGCCCGAGCCCTTGACGTTCTGGTGGCGGCCGCTGCGCCAGAAACGGTCGCCCACGCGCGCGAGTTCCTCGTCGGTGAGGCCGGGGCCGGTGTCGGTGACCACGACCGTCGAGGTGTCGCCGTTGGAGGAGACGGCGACCTCGACCGTGCCGCCCTCGGGGGTGAACTTCACGGCGTTGTCGATCACCGCGTCCAGCGCGCTGGACAGGGCGATCGGGTCGGCCCACGCGGTGGTGGGCGGGCAGTCGCCGACCAGCCGGACCCCCTGGGCGCCGGCGGCCGGTGACCAGGCGGCCACCCGCTCCTCGGCCATGGCTCCGACGTCGGTCAGCATGAGGTCGGCCGCGGCGTGCTCGGCCAGCGCCAGATCGAGCAGGTCGTCCAGGACCTGCGCGAGGCGCTTGCCCTCGGTGCGGACCGAGGCGATCTCCTCGTTGCCCTGCGGGAGTTCCAGGGCGAGCAGTTCGATGCGCAGCAGCAGCGCCGAGAGCGGGTTGCGCAGCTGGTGCGAGGCGTCCGCGACGAAGGCGCGCTGCTGCTCCAGCACGTCCTCGACGTTGTCCGCCATCTCGTTGAACGACCGGGCCAGCCGCCGGAGTTCCGGCGGCCCCCCGGCGACCGCGACCCGGGACTTCAGGCGCCCGGTGGCGATGTCGTGGGTGGTGGCGTCCAGGATCCGTACCGGCCGGAGCACCCAGCCGGTCAGCCGCAGCGCGGCACCGACGGCGAGCAGCATCGCGGCGATCTCGCCGGCCCCGATGACCAGCCAGCCGCGCAGGATCCGGGAACGCATCTGCCCGGTGGGCGAGTCGGTGACGACGACCGCCACGACGTCCCCGTCCCGGATCACCGGCGAGGCGACGACCAGACTGCTGCGCTGCCACGGCCACACCTGCCGGGGGTCGTGGCTGCGGCGGCTCAGCAGCGCCTCGGCGAACGCCGCCCGGACCTCCCCCGTCCGGGGGACGAACCAGTCGCCCGGGGCGTTGGCCATGGCGGCCGAGCCGTTGCGGTAGAAGACCCCCGCGCGGATGCCGTAGACGCCGTAGTAGCTGTCCAGTTCGCGGCGGAGCGTCTCCTGGCGCTCGTCCGGGGCGGTACGACGGGATCCGCTGGGACCGTCGGTGACGAACTGGGCGAGCGCCGCGAAGCGCGCGGTGTCGTCGATCCGGTCGACGACGACCCGCTGCTGCTCGCCTGCAGCCACGCTGACGGCGAGCGGGACGCCGAGGGCGAGGAGTACGGCCGCCATCAGGACGATGAGCAGCGGCAGGAGCCGTGTGCGCACCCGACCCCGCTAGGCGGCCGGGGCGACGAGCCGGTAGCCGACGCCGCGTACGGTCTCGATCAGCGCGGGCATGCGCAGCTTGGCGCGCAGGGAGGCGACGTGCACCTCCAGGGTGCGGCCCGTGCCCTCCCAGCTGGTGCGCCACACCTCGCTGATGATCTGCTCCCGCCGGAAGACGACTCCGGGCCGCTGGGCGAGCAGCGCGAGCAGATCGAACTCCTTGCGGGTCAGTTGGATCACCGAACCGTCCACGCTGACCTGCCGGGTGGGCAGTTCGATGAGCACGGCTCCCAGCCGCAGCGCGGTCTCGGCGCCCGGTGCGGCGTCCTCGTGGGCGGTGCGCCGGCTGACGGCGTGGATCCGGGCGAGCAGCTCCCCGGTGTCGTACGGCTTCACCACGTAGTCGTCGGCGCCCAGGTTGAGCCCGTGGATGCGGGAGCGGACGTCGGAGCGCGCGGTGACCATGATCACCGGCGTGCTGGTGCGCTTGCGGATCTTGCCGCAGACCTCGTAGCCGTCCTGGTCGGGCAGGCCCAGGTCGAGCAGGACCACGCCGAATCCGGCGCCCTCGGGGACGAGTGCCTGGAGGGCCTCCTCGCCGCTGCGCGCGTGGGTGACCTCGAAGCCGTGCCGCGCGAGGACCGCCGACAGCGCGGCTGCGACATGGTTGTCGTCCTCGACGAGCAGCAGTCTCATCCCGGCCCCCTCCGGTTCAGCGGTCATACGGTCACGGTTCTCGTTCGGCTTGTAGATCGTGCGCACGCGCGCGTGCACCATGGAAGTCACGCCGATGGAGAAGGACGGCGTCAAGAGGGTTCCGGTTGCCTGCCGCTTCCGTTACCCGCCCGATACGCGCGCGGGTCTCAAGTGCTACGACACGTGTCCGATTGCTATCGGATCGTGATGCTCAGATTCCCCTCAGATGTGATGACGCTGGTCACCGGCCATCACTACTGTCCACCGAAACCGAGGAGGACGGAGCCTGAGAGCGATGACCAAAGTATCGGTGGCCAAGGAAGACGTGGCCGCGTCCGGCGATCTGGTCGTCCTGAAGAGCGTCAACAAGCACTTCGGCGCGTTGCACGTACTCCAGGACATCGACCTGACGATCGCCCGCGGTGAGGTCGTCGTGGTCATCGGGCCCTCCGGGTCCGGAAAGTCGACCCTGTGCCGCACCATCAACCGCCTGGAGACGATCGACTCGGGCACCATCGCGATCGACGGCAAGCCGCTGCCCCACGAGGGCAGGGAGCTGGCCCGGCTGCGCGCCGACGTCGGGATGGTCTTCCAGTCCTTCAACCTCTTCGCGCACAAGACCGTGCTCGAGAACGTGATGCTCGGGCAGGTCAAGGTCCGCAAGGCGGACAAGAAGCAGGCCGAGGAGAAGGCCCGTGCCCTGCTCGACCGGGTCGGTGTCGGCACCCAGGCCGACAAGTACCCGGCCCAGCTGTCCGGCGGCCAGCAGCAGCGCGTCGCCATCGCCCGGGCGCTGGCGATGGGCCCGAAGGTCATGCTCTTCGACGAGCCGACCTCGGCCCTCGACCCCGAGATGATCAACGAGGTCCTCGAAGTCATGCAGCAGCTCGCCCGGGAGGGCATGACGATGATCGTCGTCACCCATGAGATGGGTTTCGCACGATCGGCTGCAAACCGGGTGGTCTTCATGGCGGACGGCCGCATCGTCGAACAGGCTGCGCCCGACCAGTTCTTCAGCAATCCGCGCAGTGACCGGGCCAAGGACTTCCTGTCGAAGATCCTGCACCACTGACGGCACAGAGCCCTGGCCCCGGACACCCGGGGCCACCCGTCCCTCACGGACCGCGTTCCTCACCACTCAAAGGATGTTCACGATGAAGCTCCGCAAGGTCACCGCCGCCTCTGCCGTCGTACTCGCCCTCACCGTGACCGCCACCGCGTGCGGCGGCGACAAGAAGGACGAGGGCGGCTCCTCCGGCGGCGGCAAGAAGATCACCATCGGTATCAAGTTCGACCAGCCCGGCATCGGCCAGAAGACCCCGCAGGGCTACGCGGGCTTCGACGTCGACGTGGCCACCTACGTCGCCGGCAAGCTCGGTTACAAGCCGAACCAGATCGAGTGGCGGGAGTCGAAGAGCGCCGACCGCGAGACCATGCTGCAGCGTGGTGACGTCGACTTCATCGCGGCCTCCTACTCGATCACCCCGGAACGTCAGCAGAAGGTCGACTTCGCCGGCCCGTACCTGCTGGCCCACCAGGACGTGCTGCTCCGCGCGGACGACAACACCATCAAGTCGCCGGCGGACCTGAACAAGAAGAAGCTGTGTTCGGTGACCGGCTCGACGTCGGCGCAGAACGTCAAGGACAAGCTGGCCCCCAAGGCGCAGCTGCAGCAGTACCCGACGTACTCGGCGTGCCTGACCGGTCTGCAGAGCAAGGCGATCGACGCGCTGACCACGGACGACTCGATCCTCGCCGGTTACGCCGCCCAGTCCCAGTTCAAGGGCAAGTTCAAGCTCGGCGGCTTCAAGATGACCAACGAGAACTACGGCATCGGCATCAAGAAGGGCAGCGACCTCAAGGCCAAGATCAACAAGGCCCTGGAGGAGATGGTCTCCGACGGTTCCTGGCAGAAGGCCGTGGACAAGAACTTCGGCCCGGCCGGCTACAAGAACGAGCCCGCCCCGAAGATCGGCGACATCAAGAGCTGAGGAAACGCCCGGCGGGTGCGCCGTCCGTGAGGGCGGCGCACCCGGGCATCCCTACACGCGGAAGCGCGGGAGATCGTGTTCGACTTTCTTGACAAGTACGACGTGCTGGGAGCGTTCTGGACGACGGTGCAGCTCACCCTGCTGTCCGCCGCCGGCTCCCTGATCTGGGGCACTCTGCTGGCCTCCATGCGGGTGGGCCCGGTGCCGCTGATGCGCGGTTTCGGCACCGCCTACGTGAACATCGTGCGGAACATCCCGCTCACGGTGATCATCCTGTTCGCCTCGCTCGGGCTGAACCAGACGCTGGGCGTCAACCTGGGCTCGGACAAGGTCGACACGACCAACTTCCGGCTGGCCGTGCTCGGTCTGATCCTCTACACGTCGGCCTTCGTCTGCGAGGCGATCCGCGCGGGCATCAACACGGTTCCGGTCGGCCAGGCGGAGGCGGCCCGGGCCATCGGCCTGAGCTTCACGCAGGTCCTCGGCCTGATCGTGCTGCCGCAGGCCTTCCGCGCGGCCGTCGTGCCGCTGGCCAACGTACTGATCGCGCTGACGAAGAACACGACCGTGGCGGCCGCGATCGGCGTGGCGGAAGCGGCGCTCCTGATGAAGGAGATGGTGGAGAACGAGGCGCAGCTGCTGGCGATCTCCGCGGTCATCGCCTTCGGGTTCTGTTGTCTGACCCTGCCGACCGGTCTGATCCTCGGCTGGGTGGGCAAGAAGGTGGCGGTGAAGCGATGAGTTCGGTCCTGTACGACGCCCAGGGCCCCCGCGGCAAGCGGCGCAACGTCCTGTACACGGCGGTCTTCCTGGTCGCCTTCGCGGCCGTCCTGTTTTGGGTGTTCCAGGCCCTGGACGACAAGGGCCAGCTGGAGTGGGTGCTGTGGAAGCCGTTCTTCAGCGGCACCGAGGCCTACTCGACGTACATCTGGCCCGGTCTGCAGAACACCCTGAAGGCCGCGGCGCTCGCGATGGTCATCGCGCTGCCGCTGGGTGCGACCCTCGGCATCGCCCGCCTCTCGGACCACCTGTGGATCCGCGTCCCGGTCGGGATGATCGTCGAGTTCTTCCGGGCGATCCCGGTGCTGGTCCTGATGATCTTCGGGCTCGCCCTGTTCGCCCAGTACACCGACGTCAGTTCGGACGACCGTCCGTTCTACGCAGTCGTGACCGGTCTGGTGCTGTACAACGCGTCGGTGCTGGCGGAGATCGTCCGCGCGGGCATCCTCGCCCTGCCGAAGGGCCAGTCCGAGGCGGCCATGGCGATCGGTCTGCGCAAGAACCAGGTGATGCGGCTCATCCTGCTGCCCCAGTCGGTGACCGCGATGCTCCCGGCGATCGTCAGCCAGCTCGTCGTGATCGTGAAGGACACCGCGCTCGGCGGCGCGGTCCTCACCTACCCCGAACTCCTCGCTTCGGCCAACACGATGAGCGGCTACTACGGCGCCAACATCATCGCCTCCCTCACCATCGTGGCCGTGATCTTCGTGATCATCAACTTCTCGCTGACCTCGTTCGCGAGCTGGCTGGAGGGGAGGCTGCGGCGGCGCAAGAAGTCGACCGGCGCGGTCCTCGGTGTCGATGACACCGTGAACATCCCGGGCCACGCGGGAACGGGAACCTCGGCCTGACGTCAGGTCAAACCCGAATGCGTCACCCAGAGGCAGTGGCATGATCGCCACTGCCTCTGGTCACTTGACGCAAACTCTGCCAATGGGTTGCATACGTTCTGTGATCGTGCACCCCGCTTCACCTTCCTGTTCCTCCATGTCCGTCAGGGCACCGCTGCGGGCAGGGGGCGCCGCGCCGTGGACCCGGTGATCATCGTCGGAGCGGGGCCCGTCGGGCTCACGCTCGCCCTGGCGCTGGCCCGCCAGGAGGTGCCCTCCGTCGTCCTGGACGAGGGCCCCGGCAAGGACGAACCACGCCCGGCGCGCACTGTCGTGCTGCGCGAGGACACGGCCGCCCTGCTGGAGCGGCTGACCGGATTCGCGCTCGGTGATCACGGCACGAGATGGACCGGATGGCGGTCGGTCAGGCGCAGGCAGGTGATGACCGAGATCACCTTCGACGAGGGCGATCCCGCCACGCCGCTGCACCTCGCCCAGCACGTCCTCACGGGCGCCCTGCGCGCGGCCGTCGCCCACGAGCCGCTGGTCGAGGTCGCCGTGGACAGCCGGCTCGACTCGATCGAGCAGGAGCGTTCCGGCGTCTCCGCCCACACCCGCGGCCCCAAGGGCACCTGGTGGCGCGGCAGTTACCTGGTCGGCTGCGACGGGCCCCGCTCGACCGTGCGCAAGCTGCAGGACATCCGCTTCCCGGGCCGTACGGCGGTGGAGCGGCACGCGGTGGCCGCCCTGCGCGTGGAACTTCCTTGGGAGGGCCAGGCGTTTCTCCATCGGATGCCGCCGTGGCGGTCGTCCGGGCCCTCGGCCGGGGAGGTGACCGCCCGCCCCCTCCCGGACGGCGTGTGGCGTCTGGACTGGCTGCTGCCGCCGGGCAAGGACCTGGTCACGCCCGAGATCCTGGTGGCCCGGATCCGCGAGACCCTCGCGGGCTGGACGGAGGGCACCACACCGGCGTACGACCTCCTCGACACCGGTGTCCACACGGTGCACCACCGGCTGGCCCGGCGCTGGCGCGCCGGCCGGGTCTTCCTCGCCGGGGACGCGGCCCACCTGCTCGGCGCGCTCGGCACCCAGGGGCTCGACGAGGGCCTCAGGGACGCCGACAACCTGGCCTGGAAGCTGGCCCCGGCCTGGCACCACGGGCACCACGAGGCGCTGCTCGACAGCTACCAGGCCGAGCGGCGCGCGGTGGTCGCCGCCCGGCTGCGCGCCGCCGACCAGTTGCTGCCGGTGCTCCGCGGCGGGGGCGGGCTGCGTCACTACGTCCCGGGCGCGGCCCGGGGTCACGACGCACTGCTCACGGACGGTCACCTGGGGCGCGGCCCGGTGGGTGCGCCGGGGGCGTACGCCGACTCGCCGCTCGCACCCCGGCACCTGGAGGCGGAGATCCCGGTCGACACGCCGTTCGGCTCAGCGGTGACCGATGTGCGGGTCACCGCGGAGGACGGTTCCTTCGTACGGCTGCGCGACCGGCTGGGCCGTGGCGCACTGCTCGTCGTGCTGATCGCACCGGGCACGGGCGTGTGGGACCGCAAGCACTGGGTGTCCGCCGGGGTCATGCCCCGGCTCGCCGCCGCGGTGACGGCGCTTCCGCACCCGGCCGAACTGCTGGTCGCCGAGGACTACCCGGGTGCGCCGGCGCACAGCGTGCTGCTCGTGCGCCCCGACGGCCACCTGGTCACCGCGCTGAGCGGAGTGCGTCCGGCCGACCTGTACGCGGCGGCGGAGGCGACGCTGGGCGGTGCCGTGCAGGCGAAGGAGGAAAAGGAGAAGGAGGGGGCGGAGGCCGGCTCCGGCGCGCGCTGACCGTGCGCCCGGTCACCCTCTGTCCACATGGTGACGGTGAGTTGACCGGAGTGCGGCAGCGTGCTGTACTCCGGATCGTGACCGACACCTGTGTGCGCCTGTGGCGGAGGGTCCATATGGACCTCGTCCGCTATGCGGGCTGCGTGTGTCGCCCGTCCTGCTGAATTCGCTCCCCCCTTTCTTGCTCCGGGCGCCGTTGTGCGCCCGTTCGGCGAACCCTCTTCAGGACGGTGCACGTGTCTGTATCCCCCTCCGTCTCCCCCGCTGCCACCGCCGGTGCCACCGGCTCGGCGCCGACCCAGGCGGACCTCCTCGACTTCGCGCGGCGCACGGCTGCCGACACCGAGCTGGTCGCCTCGCTGCCGCTCGACCCGGAGGGCCGCACCTGGGTGCGGCTCGAGGGCCCCGGCGGCAGCGAGGCCTGGCTGATCGGCTGGCCGCCCGGCTCCGGCACCGGCTGGCACGACCACGCCGACTCGGTCGGCGCCTTCCTCACCGCGGCGGGTGAACTCAAGGAGTACTCACTGGCCGCCCGGCTGCCCACCGACGGCTGGAAGACCCTGGAACTCACCGAGGGCGTCGACCGCGAGCGCCGGCTGCCCGCCGGACAGGGCCGCTCCTTCGGCCGCCACCACGTGCACGAGGTGCTGAACGAGTCCCCGGACCGGCATGCGATCTCCGTCCACGCCTACTACCCGCCGCTGCCACGGATCCGCCGTTACAGTCGCACGGGTCAGGTACTGCGCCTGGAGCAGGTCGAGCGCCCGGAGGACTGGCAGTGAGCGGCGGCACGGAGACACAGCCCGTGGGCATCGACGACCTGCTGGAGCGGGTCCGCGCGGGCTACCGGCGCGTCGAGGCACAGGAGGCGCACGAGGCGGCGCGGACCGGTGAGGCCCTGCTGGTCGACATCCGGTACGCGGCCCTGCGCGAGCGGGACGGCGTGATCCCCGGCGCGCTGATCATCGAGCGCAACGAACTGGAGTGGCGCCTCGACCCGCAGGGCAGCCACCGGACCCCCGAGGCCACCGGCCACGACCTGCACATCGTCGTCATCTGCAACGAGGGCTACGCCTCCAGCCTGGCAGCCGCCTCCCTCCACCAGCTGGGCCTGCACCGCGCGACGGACCTGGTCGGCGGCTTCCAGGCATGGCGGGCGCAGGGGCTGCCGGTGGAGCCGGTGAACGGCTGACGGAGGCTCAGCAGGGCGGCGGCCACGGCCTGTCCCTCCCCTTACTCCTTCGCCGTGGCCACCGTCACCGCCGGTACCCGCAGCGCCGCCCGTCCCGGAAGGGCACTGGACACGAGCGCGAGCAGGGCGGCGATCGCGACCACGCCGACGTAGAGGAGGGGCGTGACCGTGGGGGCCGCCCGGCCGGTCATGCCGAGGCTGAACGCGGTGAGTACGGCGAGGGCGATGCCACTGCCGAGCGCGGTGGCGAGCAGCAGCACGGACAGTGCTTCGGTGCGCAGCACGCGCAGCACCTGACGGCGGGTCGCTCCGGCGAGGCGGAGCAGGGCGAACTCCCGGACACGCTCAGCGACCGACATGGCGAGGGTGTTGACGACCGCGATGGCGGTGAAGGCCAGCACCAGCCCCATGGCCAGGTAGTTGACCTCGGCGTTCGCCTGCTGCCGGTCGGCCTGGAGGGAGTCCGCGGCGGCCGGCGAAAGAATCCGCAGACCCGGGAACTCACGCAGCGTAGTCGCGAGTTGTGTCTGTGTACGGGTCGTGCTGACGAGGACGGAGGAGGCGAGCGGGTTGTCGATGTGCCGGGCCACGAGGTCGCGGGCGAAGGTGAGGTCGCCGAAACCGAGACCCCGGGCGTAGACGGCGGCGACAGTGAGCGTGGCGGGCGCGCCGTCGCCGAGCGTGAGCTTCAGAGTGCTCCCGGGCTTCAAGTGGTGCTGGTCCGCGGCCAGTTCACTGACGGCGACGGTGCCGGGGGCGAGATCACGAAGGGAGCCGGCGGTGACCTTCGGGTCCCAGGTGCGGGTCAGACCGGTCGGCGTGACGCCCTGGGCCGGGTACTTGTCGAGGCCGATGCGGACGGTCGTGCGGACCACCTCGGTGACGGTGTCGTGCTGCCCACGCAGCCGCCGTGCTGCCTCACCGGGGACTCCGGGCCCCTGGGCGGCGACGACCCAGTCGGCGGTGACACCCTCGCGCGCCTGGGTCCGGGCGGCGTCGCCGAGGGTCGGCTGGACGAACAGGACGGTGCAGGTCATGCCGATGAGCAGGGTGAGGGGGGTGACGACGGAGGCCATCCGGGTGGCGTTGCCGCGCAGGTTGGCGGTGGCGAGGCGGCCACCCTGACCGGTGAGCCGCAGGGGACCGGCGAGCAGCAGCGCGGCCGCCTTGACCAGCAGCGGGCCGAGCAGGGCCACGGAGGTGGACAGGACGACGACGGCGAGGAAGGTCACGGGAGTCGAGGCGGGCTCGGTGCGCAGGGAGGTGAGGACGACGACGAGGACGACTCCGCCGGCGAGGAGCAGCAGACCGGCGGCGATACGCCCCCAGGCCGGGCGGGTGCGCTCGGTCCTGGCCTCCGCCAGGGCTTCCGCCGGGCGGATCCCGGCGATCCTGCGGGAGGCGATCCGGGCCGCCGCCCAGGCGCCGAGCAGGGTCGCGGCAAGGGCGGCGAGCGGCGGGAAGACGCTCACGGTGTGCTGAAGCGTGACGGGTACGGCGCCCAGGGCGACGAACCGGGAGTGCAGCCAGCCGCCCAGCGGCAGCCCGAGCAGTGCGCCGGCGCTGCCCGCCACCGCGCCGATGATCAGCGCCTCCCGGCCCAGCAGCCTGCGGATCTGGCCGGGGGTGGCGGCGATGGCGCGGAGCAGGGCGAGTTCGCGGTGGCGCTGCTGGACGGAGAGCGCGAAGGTGCCGACGACCACGAGCACCGCCACCAGCAGCGAGGTGCCGCCCATCGCGCCGCCCATGCTGACCAGCCGGGTGCGGGCGGTGGCCGCGTCCAGGAACTCGACGGGCCCGCGGGCGTCGCCGGTGCTGACCTGCGCGGTGGTGCCGTGCAGCGCCCGCACCACAGCCTGCCGCACCGCCTCCGGATCGGCGCCCTTGGCCGGGAGCACACCGAACGCGGTGACCTGCCCGGGGTGCGCGGCCAGCCGCTCGGCCTCCGCGGTGGAGAAGAACAGCGACGTCTGGTGGCGCACCGCGGTCGCCGGTGTGGCGATGCCGGTGATCCGGTAGCTGCGCGGCGACTGGGTCGACTGCACGGTGAGGCGGTCGCCGGTCCGGAGGTGGGCGCGTGCCGCGAGGTCATCGTCGATGACGAGGTCGCCGTCGGCCTTGGGCGCGCTGCCCGAGGCCAGCCGGTACGGCGTCAGCGCCGCGGAGTCCCAGGCGTGCCCGTAGGCGGTACGGCCGCCGGTGCCGACGGGGATCAACGGCTGTGCGAGAAAGGTCAGTTCGGGGACGACCCGGGCGACGCCGGGGGTACGGGCGAGGGTGGCCCGCAGGTCCGCGGAGAGCCAGGCGCGTTCGGCGACGGGTTTCGCCTTGTGCTTGACCTTGGTCTTGCCCTTCTTGTGCTTCACGGTGGTCTGGTGGACGTACTGGTCGGCGGAGACCACGACGGGAGCGGCGGCATAGCGCTCGGTGCGGATCGTGCCGCGCAGGCCGGTGTCGAGGAGGGTGCCGCAGGCGGTGATCAGAGCGGCCGCGCACATCAGGGCGAGGAAGGCACCGAGGAAGCCCGCCTTACGGGCGCGGATGGTCTGGAGGGCGTAACGCAGCATCATCGGGCGGGCTCTCTTCTGTTGTGCGTCTCGGAGTCCGTGCGCCGCCGGCCTCGGCGTGGGCCGTGGTCCGGGGCGTGCATACACACTCGCGCGTGCACGGGTCCGCAAGCACTGCGGTGGCCCGGCGTCTTGGGCGGGGGTTAACCCCACCGCCCGGCCGGGCGCCCGGCTGTCAGAAGGCCTCGCCCTCCAGGAACTCCGTGTCCTCGCCCTCTTCCTCCAGGGCCTGGCGGACGACGCGAAGGGCCATGCCCTCGGGGTAGCCCTTGCGGGCGAGCATGCCGGCGAGGCGCCGGAGCCGCTTGTCGCGGTCGAGGCCACGGGTGGCCCGCAGCTTGCGGGCGACCAGCTCGCGGGCGGTCGCCTCCTCCTGCTCGGAGTCGAGCTGGCCGACCGCCTCGTCGATCAGCGCGGAGTCGACGCCCTTGGTGCGCAGTTCCCGGGCGAGTGCGCGGCGGGCGAGCCCCCGGCCGTGGTGCCGGGACTCCACCCAGGCGTCCGCGAACGCGCTGTCGTCGATGAGCCCGACCTCCTCGAACCGGGACAGCACCTCCTCGGCCACGTCCTCGGGGATCTCCCGCTTGCGCAGGGCGTCCGCGAGTTGCTTGCGGGTGCGCGGGGTCCCGGTGAGCAGGCGCAGACAGATCGCCCGCGCCCGCTCAGCCGGGTCCCCTGAAGACTCCCCCCGCTCGGCCCTCGACGAGGTGGGGGTGCCTTCGTCCTCACCGGGCGGCTCCCCGAAGCCGCCCCGCCGACGGTCACGGCCGCGCCCCCGAGCGCGCCGTGCCCCGGACCCGCCGTGCTCCCCGTCCCCGGACCCGTCTCCGTACCCGTCGTCACCGGCCGTGGCGGAGCCCGAGTCGCCGCCGGTGCCCCTCCCCCGTGGGGTACCGGGGGTGGCGTACTCGTACTCGGCCCAGTCGGTTCGTCGTGTCACGGGTCAGCTCTTGGCAGTGGCGGCCTTGGGCTTGGTGGCCTTGGCGGGCGCCGCCTTGGCGTCGTCCTCGGCCGCGGTGGTCACCGCCGCGTCCGCGCCCGGCTCGGCCGCGGGCTCCTCCGGCCGGACACCCACGCCCAGCTTCTCCTTGATCTTCTTCTCGATCTCGTTGGCCAGGTCCGGGTTGTCCTTGAGGAAGTTGCGCGCGTTCTCCTTGCCCTGGCCGAGCTGGTCGCCCTCGTACGTGTACCAGGCGCCGGCCTTGCGGACGAAGCCGTGCTCCACGCCCATGTCGATCAGGCCGCCCTCGCGGCTGATGCCCTGGCCGTAGAGGATGTCGAACTCGGCCTGCTTGAAGGGCGGGGCGACCTTGTTCTTCACGACCTTGCAGCGGGTGCGGTTGCCGACCGCCTCCGTGCCGTCCTTCAGGGTCTCGATGCGGCGGATGTCGATACGCACCGAGGCGTAGAACTTCAGCGCCCGGCCACCGGTCGTGGTCTCCGGGGAGCCGAACATCACGCCGATCTTCTCGCGGAGCTGGTTGATGAAGATCGCGGTGGTCTTGGACTGGTTGAGCGCACTGGTGATCTTCCGCAGGGCCTGGCTCATCAGCCGGGCCTGGAGACCGACGTGGCTGTCACCCATCTCGCCCTCGATCTCCGCGCGCGGGACGAGCGCGGCGACGGAGTCGATGACGATGAGGTCGAGGGCACCGGAGCGGACGAGCATGTCCACGATCTCCAGGGCCTGCTCGCCGTTGTCGGGCTGGGAGAGGATCAGGTTGTCGATGTCGACGCCGAGCTTGCGCGCGTACTCGGGGTCGAGGGCGTGCTCCGCGTCCACGAAGGCAACCTGGCCGCCGGCCTTCTGGGCGTTGGCCACGGCGTGCAGGGTCAGGGTCGTCTTACCGGAGGACTCCGGGCCGTACACCTCCACCACTCGGCCGCGCGGCAGACCGCCGACACCGAGGGCGACGTCGAGTGCGGTCGACCCGGTGGGGATGACCTCGATGGGCTCGTTCGGCCGCTCGCCCAGGCGCATGACCGCGCCCTTGCCGAACTGCCGTTCAATCTGTGCGAGCGCGGCGTCGAGCGCCTTCTCGCGGTCGGTTCCTGCCATGGGTTCCACCCGGTTTGCTTGAGTCGATCGCTTCACGTCAAAGACGCTAACGCCTGCCACTGACAATGCGCCCCGACGTCGGCCCGGCCTGTGGATAACGAGGGGACATCTCATGACGAAACATGTCGAAATCCCCGTCTGGAGCCTTGCCCGAGCCTCCATAAGAATGGATGTTCGATTTTCGTGTCAAGCGGCACCACGCGGTACCCGGAGCCTCTTCCGCGTCGCGGCGCGCGCCGCTACTCCCGGCGTCGTACGGCGGGTGTCTTCGGCCGGACGACGACCGGGCGGGGCGCTCCCGGGAGCCTGGGGCCATGAAGAGTCCGCGCCCCGCCGAGCGCCTGTGTCACGCGCCCGGTCTGCTCCTCGTCCTCTCCGGTCTCGCCCACCTGGTGGTGTTCGCGGTCGACGGCGGCCCCTGGGACGGACCCGTCTCCTGGCGCAAGCCCGTCACGTTCGGGCTCTCCTTCGGGGTGACGCTGATCGCGATCACCTGGGTCACGTCCTACCTGCGCGTCGGGGCGCGGCTGCGCACCGTCCTGCTCGTCGTCTTCGCCGCGGACTGTGTGGTGGAGGTCGGCGGCATCACCCTTCAGGCGTGGCGCCGGGTGCCTTCGCACCTGAACATGGAGACCCCCTTCGACACGGCGGTGTCCATGACGCTCGCGGTGGGCGGTGGTGTCCTGGTGGTGCTGCTCACCGTCTTCGCCGTCGCGTCCTTCCGGCACCGGCCGACGGGCCCCGCCGGCATGCCGCTCGCGGTGCGCTCGGGGTTCGCGATCCTGCTCGTGGCGCTGGCCTCGGGCGCGGCGATGATCGCGCGCGGGGTCGTGCTCACCCGGACCGGCCACCAGGAGGCCGCCTATCACTCGACGGCCCCGCTCAAGCCGCTGCACGGAGTGAGCCTGCACGCCGTCCTGGTGCTGCCGCTGCTGGCCTGGCTGCTGTCCTGCACGACCTGGAGCGAGCGGGTGCGGTGGCGCACCGTGGCCACCGCGGTGGGCTGTTACGTGGCGGCCGTCGCAGCCGCCGGGGTGTGGGCGGTCCTGACGTACTGAACACGGCACGTACTGAACACGACACGTACTGAACACGACCCCCGACGCAGGCTCCTGTCCCCGACGCGGGCTCCTACGAGGACTCCTCCGCGCTGGGCCGCCGTTCCCACAGCCGTCGTAGGCGCGGGCCGGCCGGCCCCCGCGTGCGGTGTCCGTGCACCCGGGGATCGTCCGTGACGGCGTACCGCTTCACGTACGCACCCAGGAAGGCCTGCAGCGTGGCGACCGCCGGGATGGCGATCAGCGCGCCGACCGCGCCCAGCAGCGCGGTGCCCGCGATCACCGAGCCGAAGGCGACGGCCGGGTGGATGTCGACGGTCTTGGCAGTCAGCTTGGGCTGCAGCATGTAGTTCTCGAACTGCTGGTAGACCACGACGAAGACCAGCACCCACACCGCGTACCAGGGGTCCACGGTGAACGCGATCAGCATCGGCAGCGCACCCGCGAGATAGGTGCCGATGGTCGGGATGAACTGCGAGACGAGACCCACCCAGACACCGAGCACGGGCGCGTACGGCACACCCAGGGCCGCGAGCAGGATGTAGTGCGCTATCCCGGAGATGAGCGCCATGAGGCCGCGCGAGTAGAGGTAGCCGCCCGTCTTGTCGACGGCGATCTCCCAGGCCCGCAGCACCTCCGCCTGGCGCGCGGGCGGCAGGACGGAGCAGAGCGCGCGGCGCAGCCGGGGGCCGTCGGCGGCGAAGTAGAACGAGAACAGCGTGACCGTCAGCAGCTGGAAGAGGCCGCCGAGCACCTGGGCGGACACGTCGAGCACGCCGGCCGCGCTGTTCTGCGCGTACTTGCGCAGCCAGTCGGAGTGCAGCAGTCCCTCCTGGACGTCCACGCGCCTCAGGTCCGTGTGGAACGTCTCGTTGATCCAGTTGATGACCGAGTCCAGGTAGTCGGGGAAGCCCTCGACCATCTTGATGATCTGGCCGGCCAGCATCGAGCCGAGCAACGTGATGAAGCCGGCGGTGACGATCATCAGGCCGAGGAAGACCAGGAAGGTGGCGAGTCCCCTGCGCATGCCGCGAGCGGCCAGCCGGCTCACCGCGGGTTCGATGGCGAGGGCCAGGAAGAACGCGATCAATATGTTGATCAACAGCCCGGTCAGCTGGTGGAAGGCCCAGCTGCCCAGCTGGAAGGCGGCTATGAGCGCGAGCGCGAGCACCATGGCGCGCGGCAGCCAGCGCGGCATGCGGCCGCTCGGCGCGGCGGCGTCGGCCGGGGGCCGGTCGGGCGTCGTCGTAGCGGTCGGGGATGCTGCGTACCGGTCGACCGGCACGGTCTCGTCAGTGGGTGCCACGGGCCAAGTCTCGCCCACGCCACCGACAGCCCGCTGCCCGCCCGGGAACTTCGTGCCCGGTCAGCGCTGCTCCCCGGGCACGTTCATCACCGAGCAGACCACGCGCCACACGTCCTTGGCCTCCCAGCCGGCGTCCAGTGCCTCGTGCACCGTGCGCCCGCCCAGATCCGTCATCACATGATCGCGCGCGAAGGTGTCGGCGTACCCCGGACCGAAGTGTTCCGCCATCCGCTGCCAGAAGACCGTCAACCGCATGACTCCAGTATCCCGCCCCTGGGGGTGGGGCCCGCCCGGGACCGCTTGCCGAGACCGCTTTCCGCCCTACGGTCTGTCGCATGGCCGAAACAGGAGCTTCCCCACTCCCCTCTACGACCCCGGCGCGCTCCCCGCTCTTCCGCGCCGAACAGTTCGTCTGGCTCACCGCGCGCGTGCTGGAGCAGCGGCTCTTCGCCTACCACTTCCTGAACGGCGCCGCCGATCCGGTGGAGGCGGCGCTGGACGCCTACCGCAACGAGGACGGCGGGTACGGCCACGCGCTGGAACCCGATCTGCGCGGCCCGGTGAGCCAGCCCCTGCACACCGGTCACGCGCTGCGCGTGCTGGACGCCGTCGGGCGCTGCGGCGGGCAGCGGGTGGAGCGGGTGTGCCGCTATCTGACCTCCGTCTCCACCGCGGACGGCGCCCTGCCGGCGATCCATCCCAGCCAGCGCGGCTATCCGGTGGCCCCGTTCGTCCCGGTCGTGGACGACCCTCCCAGCGAACTGCTCGCCACCGGTCCCGTGGTCGGGCTGCTGCACCGCAACGAGGTGTGGCACGCCTGGCTGTTCCGGGCCACCGACTTCTGCTGGCAGGCCGTGGAGTCCCTGGAGAAGTCCCACCCGTACGAAGTGGAGGCCGCCGTGGCCTTCCTGGACTCCGCGCCCGACCGCCCGCGCGCGGAGGCCGCGGCCGACCGTCTCGGCCGCCTGGTGCGCGAGCAGCGGCTGGCGGCCCTGGACCCGGATCGCCTCGACGCCTACCCGGTCGCTTCCGGCTATGCCCCGGGCGAGCACCACTTCCCGCACGACTTCGCGAAGAGCCCGGACTCGCTCGCGCGCGCGTGGTTCACGGACGAGGAGATGGCGCGCTCCCTGGACTTCCTCGCCGCCGAGCAGCAGGAGGACGGCGGCTGGCCCGTCCGCTGGCGCCACTGGGCACCGGCTCCCACGCTGGAGGCGCGCCCCATGGTGACCATCGAGGCACTGCGCACCCTCAGGGCGTACGGCCGCTTCGTGGGCTGACCCGGGCCGAGCCCAACTGACACCGACCGAGCCCGACTGATGCCGGCCGAGCCCGACTGATGCCAGCCGAGCCTGGCTGGCCCCGACTGATCCAGGCTGAGCCCGGCTGGCACCGGCCGAGCCTGGCTGACCGAGGTGGCCCGGCTTGCCCCCGACTGACGTCGGCCGAGCCCGACTGACCCAGGTGGCCCGGGTGGCCCGGCTTGCCCCCAGCTGACGTCAGCCGAGCCCGACTGAACCCGGCCGAGCCCGGCTGCCCCGGCCGACCCCAACTGGCATCAGCTGTCCCCGGCGCCGACCCCCGCCGCCCTCACCCACCGATCGCCCGCACCCCCGCCGTCACCACCACGGCCGCCGCGACGACCAGCAGGAACGGTGCGCGCAGCACCAGCGCCACGGCGGCCGCGCCGAGCCCCGCGGCCCTCGCGTCCAGCACGAGCGCGTGCCCGTCGGCGAACGTCTGCTGGGCCGTGAGCGCGGCGAGGAGGGCGACGGGCAGCAGGGCCGCGAGCCGCCGGACGAACGGCCGCTCCAGGACGCCGGCGGGCACCAGCAGCCCAGCGAGTTTGACGGCATAGCAGCCGAGAGCGGTCACACCGATCGCGATCCAGGTGTTCATCGGACCTCCTCCGATCCGTCCGGCACATCCAGCCCGTCCGATATGCCCGATACATTCGGCGCATCCGATCCGTCCGGCGCGTCCTGTCGGGTACGACCCCCGCGCCGGCCCTCGGCGAACAGCACGGCCGGTGCCGCCAGCGCGGCCACCAGGACCGGTACGCCGGCCGGCAGGACGGGCAGCAGGCCGAGGCCGAGCAGGATCGCGAGGCCGGCGACCACGCGCTCGGTGGACGTCTTCAGCATCGGGGCGAGCAGCGCCAGGAAGACCGCCGGCCCGGCCGCGTCCAGGCCCCACGCGTCGCTGTCCCCGATGGCCTTCGCACCCAGCGCGCCGAGCAGTGTGGTGAGGTTCCACAGCAGGTAGAGACTGAGCCCGGTGACGGTGAACCCGATCCGCGCGGCACGCCGGGTCGGCTGGGCCAGGGTCACCGCCGTGGTCTCGTCGATCACCCACTGGGCGGCGAACGGCCGCACCGCGCGCGGGAGGGCCAGCAGCTGCGACAGCCGCAGCCCGTAGAAGGCGTTGCGTACGCCCAGGAAGAACGCGCCGGCGGCGGCCGTCAACGGGTTGCCGCCGGCGGCGAGCGCGCCCACCAGGGCGAACTGGGAGGCGCCGGTGAACACCAGGAGGCTGAGCGCGCAGGTCTGCAGGAGTCCGAGTCCGCTGCCGGCCGAGGTCACCCCGAAGGCGACCCCGGAGAGTCCGACGGCGACGCCGACGCCCAGGGCGTCGCGCACGACGGCGGCGTCGGGCTTTCCCGTGCCGTCGGCGGCCATGTCCGCGAGTGCTGTCTGTTGTTGTGCCACGCCCCGGACGGTACGGGCGGCCGTCAGCCCGGGTCTTGTACGTTCTTGCGCTCGCGCTGATAGGCGCCCGGGGGCACCCCGACGATCCGGGTGAAGTGCCGGTTGAGGTGCGGCTGGTCGGTGAAGCCGACGACGACGGCCGCCTCGGCGGGTGCCGTCCCCGCGTCCAGCAACAGCCGCGCGCGGCGCACCCGGGCGTCGGTCAGCCAGGTGTGCGGCGGCATGCCGTAGGCGTCGCGGAACGCCCGCAGCAGGGCGAACGGACTGGTTCCGAGGTCGGTGGCGAGGCGCTCCAGGGTCGGCGGCTCGGCCATCCGCTCCTCCAGTACGGCACGCGCGCGTGCGGCGATCCGCGCTCCGGCGGTCCGCGTCCGCCGCTGCGGCAGCGGCCCGCCGTTGAGCCGCAGCAGCCTGGTCACGGCCACGCGCAGCAGGGTGTCGGCGGCCAGTGCGTTGCCCTCGTCGGCGGCGCGGAGCACCTGATGGACCAGGCGGACGGTGTACGGATCGTCGAGGACCGGGCTGACGAAGCCGGGCGTGCCGCGGATCGTGGTGGTCTCGGCCGCGATCTTGGCCACCACCTCGGGCGAGGGATAGACGGCACCGTACCGCCAGCCCTCGGGCACACCGGCCCGGCCCGTGTGCGGAGTGTCCGGGTTGACCAGCGCGAGGGCGCCGGCTCCGGCGGACACGTCGGAGCCGCGGTGGTGGAACACCTCGACGCCGTCGGCGATGGCCGCGATCACGAAGTTCTCGTGGGTGTGCCGGACGAAGGTCTTGCGGATGTAGCGGGCACGCAGCAGATCGACGCCGGGCAGCTCCTCGTACCGCCAGTGCCGCGCCCGCTCCGCCGAACCCGTCATACGGCCATTGTCCGTCCCGCCCGCCGACCCGCTCCCGTCGGCCTGTCCACCCCTGATTCCCCAGGTCAGCACGATTGTCAGTGGCCGGGTGCAGGATGGGTGGCATGGTCAGCTCCGCACACCGAGCCCTCGACGGCTTCTCGCCCGCGACCCGCGGCTGGTTCACGGGGGCGTTCTCCGCGCCCACCGCGGCTCAGGCGGGCGCGTGGCAGGCCATCCGGGAGGGCTCGGACGTGCTGGTGGTCGCCCCCACCGGTTCGGGCAAGACGCTGGCCGCGTTCCTCGCCGCCCTGGACCAGCTGGCCTCGACCCCTCCCCCGGCCGACCCGAGGAAGCGCTGCAGGGTGCTGTACGTGTCGCCGCTCAAGGCGCTTGCGGTCGACGTCGAGCGGAACCTGCGCAGTCCGCTGACCGGTATCCGCCAGGAGTCCGTGCGTCTGGGGCTGCCCGAGCCCGAGGTGAAGGTCGGCATCCGCTCCGGCGACACCCCGGCCGCCGAGCGGCGCGCCCTGTCCACGCGCCCGCCGGACATCCTGATCACCACCCCCGAGTCGCTGTTCCTGATGCTCACGTCGGCCACGCGGGACGCGCTGACGGGCGTGGAGACGGTGATCCTGGACGAGGTGCACGCGGTCGCGGGCACCAAGCGCGGCGCGCATCTCGCGCTGTCTCTGGAGCGGCTGGACGAGCTGCTGCCCAGGCCGGCTCGCCGGATCGGCCTGTCGGCGACCGTGCGCCCGGTGGACGAGGTGGCCCGGTATCTCTCGCCGCGCCGCAAGGTGGAGATCGTCCAGCCGGAGTCCGGCAAGGAGTTCGACCTCTCCGTGGTCGTCCCGGTCGAGGACATGGGCGAGCTGGGCGGCTCCCCGGCGGCCGACGGCAACGAGGGGGCGGAGAAGCCGTCGATCTGGCCGCATGTGGAGGAGCGGATCGCCGACCTGGTCCAGGCCCACCGCTCCACGATCGTGTTCGCCAACTCCCGGCGTCTGGCCGAGCGGCTGTGCAACCGGCTCAACGAGATCGCCTACGAGCGGGCGACCGGCGAGCCCTTGGAGGAGCATCACGCCCCGGCGGAGCTGATGGGCGGTTCGGGCGCGGCCCAGGGCGCGCCCCCGGTGATCGCCCGCGCGCACCACGGCTCGGTCTCCAAGGAGCAGCGCGCCCTCGTCGAGGAGGACCTCAAGGCGGGCCGGCTGCCCGCCGTGGTCGCCACCTCCAGCCTGGAGCTGGGCATCGACATGGGCGCCGTCGACCTCGTCGTACAGGTCGAGTCCCCGCCCTCGGTGGCCTCCGGACTCCAGCGCGTCGGCCGCGCGGGGCACCAGGTGGGCGCCGTCTCCACCGGCGTGGTCTTCCCCAAGTACCGGGGCGACCTGGTCCAGTCGGCCGTGGTCACCGAGCGGATGCGCACCGGTGCCATCGAGTCCCTGAAGGTCCCCTCGAACCCGCTGGACGTGCTGGCCCAGCAGCTCGTCGCCATGACGGCGCTGGACACCTGGCAGTTCGACGACCTGCTCGCCGCGGTCCGCCGCGCGGCCCCCTTCGCCTCGCTGCCCGAGTCGGCGTTCACGGCGACCCTCGACATGCTCGCGGGCCGCTACCCGTCCGACGCGTTCGCCGAGCTGCGCCCGCGCGTGGTGTGGGACCGCGTGGCCGGCACGATCACCGGCCGGCCGGGCGCCCAGCGCCTCGCCGTCACCTCGGGCGGCACGATCCCCGACCGCGGCCTCTTCGGGGTCTTCCTCGCCGGTTCCGACCCCAAGAAGGGCGGCGGCCGGGTCGGCGAACTGGACGAGGAGATGGTCTACGAGTCCCGGGTGGGGGACGTCTTCACGCTGGGCACGAGTTCCTGGCGCATCGAGGACATCACCCGAGACCGCGTTCTGGTCTCCCCCGCGCCGGGCGTGCCGGGCCGGCTGCCGTTCTGGAAGGGCGACCAGCTGGGCCGCCCGCTCGAACTGGGGCGCGCGGTGGGCGCGTTCCAGCGCGAGGTCGGCTCGCTGCCCAAGGACGACGCCCGGCTGCGGCTGCTCGCCGCGGGCCTGGACACGTGGGCGGCGGACAACGTGCTGTCGTACCTGGACGAGCAGCGCGAGGCCTGCGGCCATGTCCCGGACGACCGCACGATCGTGGTCGAGCGCTTCCGCGACGAGCTGGGCGACTGGCGGGTCGTCGTCCACTCCCCCTTCGGCGCCCAGGTCCACGCCCCTTGGGCCCTCGCGCTCGGCGCCCGCCTCTCCGAGCGGTACGGCATGGACGCGCAGGTCATGCACGCCGACGACGGCATCGTGCTGCGCCTGCCCGACGCCGACCTGATGGGCCTGGACCTGCTCGACCAGGAGCCCATGAAGGCCGGCACCGAGTACGACAGCGAGCAGGCGCCGGTGGGCGCGGCGGACGTCGCCTTCGACAAGGGCGAGGTCGACCAGATCGTCACCGACCAGGTCGGCAGCTCCGCCCTGTTCGCCTCCCGGTTCCGCGAATGCGCCGCCCGCGCGCTGCTGCTGCCGCGCCGCAACCCGGGCAAGCGCACGCCCCTGTGGCAGCAGCGCCAACGGGCGGCCCAACTGCTCCAGGTGGCGAGCGAGTTCGGCTCGTTCCCGATCATCCTGGAAGCGGTCCGCGAGTGTCTCCAGGACGTCTTCGACGTCCCCGGCCTCGTAGAGCTGATGGGCGACATCGAGTCCCGCAAGGTCCGCCTGGTCGAGGTCACCACCCCGGAGCCGTCCCCCTTCGCCCGCTCCCTCCTCTTCGGGTACGTCGCCCAGTTCCTGTACGAGGGCGACTCCCCGCTCGCCGAGCGCCGCGCCGCCGCGCTGTCCCTGGACTCCCGGCTGCTGGCCGAGCTGCTGGGCCAGGCGGAGCTGCGCGAGCTGCTCGACGCGGACGTGCTGACCGAGCTGGAGCGCGAGCTGCAGTGGCTGACGGAGGACCGGCGCGTCAAGGACGTCGAGGGCGTGGCCGACGTGCTGCGCCTGCTCGGCCCGCTGACCGACGCCGAGCTGGCCGAGCGGGGCGCCGAGCCCCCGTGGGCACGGGAGCTGGCCGCCGCGCGCCGGGCCATCAAGGTCCGGATCGCAGGACAGGACCACTGGGCGGCCGTCGAGGACGCGGGCCGGCTGCGCGACGCGCTCGGCACGGCACTGCCGGTCGGTGTCCCCGAGGCGTTCACCGAGCCGGTGAAGGATCCGCTCGGCGACCTCCTCGCGCGCTACGCCCGCACCCACGGCCCCTTCACGTCGACCACCGCGGCGGCCCGTTTCGGCCTGGGCGTGGCGGTCACCGAGGGCGCCCTGCAGCGGCTGGCCGCGAACGGCCGTGTCGTACAGGGCGAGTTCCACCCGGCGGGCATCGGCCAGGAGTGGTGCGACGCGGCCGTACTGCGCCGGTTGCGCCGCCGTTCCCTGGCCGCGCTGCGGCACGAGCTGGAACCGGTGTCGCCTGCCGCCCTGGCCCAGTTCCTGCCGCAGTGGCAGCACATCGGCAAGGGCCACGGACTACGAGGCATCGACGGACTGGTGCGCGCCGTCGAGCAGTTGCAGGGCGCCTCGGTACCGGCATCCGCGCTGGAGAAGCTGGTCCTGCCCTCCCGCGTGGCGAACTACACGCCGTCGATGCTCGACGAACTCACCGCCGCGGGTGAGGTGGTGTGGGCCGGAGCGGGCGCCCTGCCCGGCAAGGACGGCTGGGTCTCCCTGTACGCGGCGGACGCGGCCCCGCTGCTTCTGCCACCGCCGCATCCCCTGGAGCTGACCGCGCTCCACCAGTCCGTCCTGGACGCCCTCTCCGGCGGCTACGGCCTGTTCTTCCGCCAGATCGCCGACCAGGTCCGTGCCACCACTCACCCCGACGTCACCGATCCCCAACTGGCCGACACCCTGTGGGACCTGGCGTGGACGGGACGGCTCACCAACGACACCCTCGCTCCCATGCGCTCCCTGCTGGGCTCGGGCCGCACGGCGGGCTCGACGGCCCACCGCGCCAAGCGCGCCGTCCCCCGCGGCCGCTACGGCTCCCTGACGGCCGCTGCGCGCCCCGCCTCCCGCACGGGCCCGCCGACGGTGGCCGGCCGCTGGTCCCTGCTCCCCGCCCCCGAGCCGGACGCCACCGTGCGCGCCCACGCGCGTGCGCGCGTCCTCCTCGACCGGCACGGCGTGGTCACCCGGGGGGCGGTCGCCGCCGAGGGCGTCGAGGGCGGCTTCTCGGCGGTGTACCGGGTGCTGTCGGCGTTCGAGGACAGCGGCCAGGCCAGGCGCGGCTACGTGGTCGAGGGCCTGGGCGCCGCCCAGTTCGCGATGGACGGCGCGGTCGACCGCCTGCGCGCGGTGTCCAACGCCCGCGAACGCGGCGAGGGCCTGCCCGCCCCGGGCGTCCCGGACGGCTTCGGCGGTGGCAACCCGCTCTTCATCGACGGCGGCCACACCACCCCGAACGCCTTCGACCAGGCCGACGCCGGACTCGCCCACCCGGGCCTCGACGGCGACTTCACCTGGCCACCGGAGGACCACCCGGCCACGCCCGGCGACTTCACCTGGCCACCGGAGAACCGTCGCGCCGACGAGTACGTCTCCCCCCGCGACCTCGCTCCCACCGACCCCTTCGCCTCCCCCGGCTACGGCGCCCCCCGGGGCGGCGGCCCGGCCTCCGCCTACGGCTCACCGGCGAACCGCGGCTTCGGCGACCGCCTCGCGCGCTCGTCCTCCCCCGACCCGCGCGCCGTGGTCCTCGCCGCGGCCGACCCCGCCAACGCCTACGGCGCGGCACTTCCCTGGCCCGAGCCGCCGAACGATGCCGGGCACAAGCCGGGCCGCAAGGCGGGCTCCCTGGTCGTGCTGGTGGAGGGCGAGCTGACGCTGTACATGGAGCGCGGCGGCAAGACGCTGCTGGCCTGGCCCTCCGCCCCGGACACCGCCGCGACCGACGATCCACGCCTGCGTACGGCTGCGGAGGCCCTGGCCGCGGCCGCCCGCGCGGGCTCGCTCGGCACGGTCACGGTGGAGCGGATCAACGGCGCCCAGGCCCTGACCGCCCCCCTGGGCACCCTCCTGGAGGCGGCGGGCTTCATCGCGACCCCGCGCGGTCTGCGCCTGAGAGCCTGAGCGCAGCGGCCCCGGGCACGGCCGTCCTGCGTCACCCCACCGTGGCACCCTTGACGCATGCCCGAAGGTGACACGGTCTGGCAGGCCGCGAAGCGGCTGCACGAGGCCCTCGCGGGCAAGGTGCTGACCCGCAGCGACTTCCGGGTGCCGAAGTACGCGACGGTCGACCTCACGGGCCGTACGGTCCTGAGCACGACCCCGCGCGGCAAACACCTGCTCACCCGCTTCGAGGGCGATCTGACCCTGCACACGCATCTGCGCATGGAGGGCGCCTGGAAGGTGTACGGCACGGGCGAGCGCTGGCGGGGCGGTCCGGCGCACCAGATCCGGGCGATCCTCGGCACCGCCGACCGCACGGCCGTCGGCTACCGCCTCCAAGTGCTGGAGTTCCTGCGCACCGGCGAGGAGGAGCGCGTCGTCGGCCATCTCGGCCCCGACCTGCTCGGCCCGGACTGGGACCCCGAGCGCGCCCTCGCCAACCTCCTCACGGACCCCGCCCGCCCCCTCGGCGAGGCCCTGCTCGACCAGCGCAATCTCGCCGGCATCGGCAACGTCTACAAGAGCGAGCTGTGCTTCCTGCTCGGCGTGACGCCCTGGCTGCCGGTCGGCGCCCTGCCCGCGGACCGCGCCGCCAAGCTGCCCGCCCTCGCCAAGAAGCTCCTGGAGGCCAACCGCGACCGCCCGGTCCGCCAGACCACGGGCCTGCACCGGCAGGACCTGTTCGTGTACGCCCGCGCGCCCCGCCCCTGCCTGCGCTGCCGCACGCCGGTCCGGGTGGCCGACCAGGGCGACGGATCCCAGGAACGCCCCACCTACTGGTGCCCGTCCTGCCAGACGGGCCCCGCACCGGCACCGGGAACGGCACAGCAGTGGCGCAACCGCTATCCCCGTCCAACTAATTGACGGACCGTCAGAAACGCTCGTACCGTCCCTGTATGCCCCTCAAGGCGTACGACCTCACCGGACGCACCGCGTTCGTCACCGGAGCCGCCGGCGGCATCGGCCGGGCGTCCGCCGTCCTGCTCGCGGCGGCGGGAGCCGCGGTGCACTGCGCCGACCTGGACGCGGACGGCCTGCACGGCACCGCCAAGCTGATCGAGGACCGCGGCGGCACGGCCCGTACGCATGTCGTCGACGTCACCGACCGGACCTCTCTCGCGGAGGCCGTCCGTTCCTGCGGACGCCTGGACGTCATGGCCGCGATCGCCGGGATCATGCACAGCAGCCCGGTCCTGGAGACCCGGGACGAGGACCTGGACCGGGTCCTCAGCGTCAACTTCAAGGGTGTGCTGTACGCCTGCCAGGAGGCGGCCCGACTGATGCTCGCCCACGACACCCGGGGCAGCATCGTCACCATGGCCTCCGGCGCGGTCGACACCGGCGGCCCCGGGCTGCTCTGCTACGGCGCGGCGAAGGCGGCCGTGGTCCAGCTGACGAAGACGCTGGCCTCCGAGGTCGGCCGGCACGGCATCCGGGTCAACGCGGTCGCACCGGGCTGGATCCGAACCCCCATGACCGACCGTCACGACCGGGCGGCGCAGGCGCACACCGAGTCGCTGATGGCCCGGATGTCCCCGCTGGGCCGGGTCGGCGAGCCGGACGACGTCGCGCACACGGTGCTGTACCTGGCGTCGGACGCGTCGGCGTTCACGACGGGTCAGATCCTGCGCCCGAACGGGGGCGTGGCGATGCCCTGGTAGCGTCCCCCGCCCGCCAGGCAGCCGCCCACCGCCCCGTTTCCACGGCCCCCACCGCCCGTCTCTTGGACACACAGTGCACAGGGAGCACGCTCAGCCCCCATCCGCTGACCGCGACGGCCCCTTCGAGTACCCCGGCGCCCGACCCCACGGCGATCCGCAGCACCGCCCACCACCACACCGCCCCCAGCACGAGAACGGGCCCCCAGCGCAGTATCCGCCCCACCATGGCCGCCACCTCCAGCGGGAAGCTAGAACGCCTCGTGACCCGCACGGGAGGCGCACCGAGGGCTCACCGATGCAACACCGGGCACTCCGGCACGCTCACGCGTTCTCCGCCTGGAACATCCAGTGATGCTTCTCCAGGTCCGCGGTGATGCCGATGAGGATGTCCTGCGACACCGGATCGGCCTCCCCGGTCGCCTCGACCCGCTCCCGCATCCGGGTGATCACCGCACCGAGGGCGTCGACCATCGTCCGGACCGCGTCCGTGTCCTTGACCCAGCCGGCCGGGGCGGTCCCGATGCCGCTGCCGGAGGCCACCGTGGCCGCGCGCCCGTCGGGTGGGACCCCGAGGGCGGATGCCCGCTCGGCCACCGTGTCGGAGTGCGTTCGGGCGGAGTCGACGACCTCGTCGAGCTGGAGGTGGATGGACCGGAAGCGGGGTCCGACGACGTTCCAGTGGATCTGCTTGGCGACCAGGGAGAGGTCCACCAGGTCGACGAGGGCGCCGTGCAGCGCCTCGGACACGGTCTTCAGATCGTGATCGGGCAACGGGCTCTTCACGACGTACATCCGGTTTCCTCCGGTGGTTCGGCGCCGGCACGTCCCTCCACGATGACCGCCCAGTCGAATACCGGCAAATGGAGGCAAAAGAGACATGAATCACACGCCCGGACCACACGAAAGCCCCGGCCGGGCTTCCCCAGGTCTCCCTGGACAAGCCCGGCCGGGGCTTCACACGTTCGGGGTCGCTAAGCCGCGTACGCGGACGTCACGCGGCGACCACGTCCACCGCACCGGCGGGCGCCTTGATGGTCACCCGTTCCGGTGGCACACCGGCCACCGACACGGAACCCAGCACCGGACGGACCGGCGTGGGCACGGGCTCGGTGGCCGTGGCGGACTGGGCCAGCTCGGCGAGCGCGAGTTCGTCGCTCACCTCTCGCATCAGTTCCGACATCCGTACGTCCAGCGCGTCGCAGATGGCGGAGAGCAGCTCGGAGGAAGCCTCCTTCTGCCCCCGCTCCACCTCGGAGAGATAGCCGAGTGAGACTCGGGCGGACGAGGAGACTTCGCGCAGAGTACGGCCCTGGCGTTGGCGCTGCCGACGCAGCACGTCACCAAGCAGGCGACGGAGCAGAATCATCGGTGGCTCCCTCCTCGGACCGCGTAGCCGCATCCTTCTCGCCCCACCGTACCGCCTTGCGCCGCGGCCGTGCGGGGAGCGATGTCGTGTTCACTCAGGGCTGCAAACATCAAAACCCCCCGTTCCGTTCCGTATCCTGTGCCCGCTCATTCCCGGTCTGTTCGCCCGCAAGCTCCCTCAGGAGCAGTGCGAGTACGCTCCGTACACTCTCCATACGAATTTCCGCACGGTCGCCGTTCAACCGCAGCGCCGCCACTTTTCCGCCACCGGCAGAACCGGAGCTGGAGGTGAGCGGCCCGTCGACGGCCACGAAGACCGTCCCGACGGGCCTGCCGTCCTGCGGTTCGGGCCCGGCGACACCGGTCGTCGCAATCCCCCAGTCGGCTCCCAGGGCCTTGCGCACCCCGGCCGCCATCTGGGCCGCGACCTGCGGATCCACCGCACCCTGCGCCGCCAGCAGAGTGGCGTCGACCGCCAGCAGCTCGTGCTTCAGCTCGGTGGCGTAGGCGGTGACCGAACCCCGGAAGACCTTGGACGCCCCGGGGACGGCCGTGATCTCCGCCGCGACGAGACCACCGGTGAGCGACTCCGCGACGGCGAGGCTCTCGCCCCTCACGGTCAGTAGTCGCACCACTTCGGTGGCCGGGGAACTCACGCTTCCTTCTCCTCCAACGCTGCCGCGCGCTCGGCGATTCCCTGCCGGCGCAGCACAATGGCTTGTCTCACGTAGTCGAGACCGGTGACGACGGTGAGGACGACCGCCACAGCCATCACCCAGAACCTCAGGGTGGCCAGCCACCCCGTCAGTGCCAGGACGTACATCCCGACGGCCACGCCCTGGGTGAGCGTCTTGAGCTTGCCGCCCCGGCTCGCGGGGATCACGCCGTAGCGAATGACCAGAAAACGCATCAGCGTGATGCCGAGTTCCCGACCGAGGATCACGGCCGTCACCCACCACGGCAGATCGCCCAGGGCGGACAGACAGATGAGCGCCGCCCCCATGATCGCCTTGTCGGCGATGGGGTCGGCGATCTTCCCGAAGTCGGTGACCAGGTTGTAGGTGCGCGCCAGATGCCCGTCGAACAGGTCGGTGATCATGGCGACGGCGAAGGCCGCCCAGGCCAGCGAGCGCCAGGCCGGGTCGTAGCCACCGCCCGCCAGCATCAGCGCCACGAATCCGGGCACCAGCACCAGCCGGAGCATCGTCAGCAGATTGGCGACGTTCCACACGCTGGCCTGGTTGACGGCCGCGGCCGCGATCTTCGCGCCACGCGGGGGCTTCACGCCTTCGCCGGCGGAGCCGGAAGCAGTACCGGAGACCTCGGACGCAGCGCCGTCGGCAGCGGCGGCGGAACCCCGCGCGCCCTGCGCGCCGGAGGAGCCGCCCGCGGCGGATGCCGGGACTCCGGTCATCTGCCCGCCTCCTCACTACACGCGAGCGAGCCGGTCAGCGGCTCGGCGACCAGGTCGACACCTTCCGTACCGACCACCTTCGCCTCGACCATACGTCCGACGCTCAGGCCCTCGCCGCTCGTGAGCAGCACCTGGCCGTCGGTCTCCGGCGCCTGGTGCGCGCCACGGCCGTACACGCCCTCCTCCTCGTCCACGGACTCCACGAGGACGTGCACGGTCTGCCCGACGCGCTCCTCGGAGCGCTGGGAGACGAGGTCCTCGGCGAGCCGGGAGATGTGGGCCAGGCGCTCGGCGACGACGTCCTCGTCGAGCTTGTTGTCGTACGTGGCCGCCTCCGTGCCCTCCTCGTCGGAGTAGCCGAAGACACCGATCGCGTCCAGGCGGGCGCCGGTCAGGAAGCGCTCCAGCTCGGCCAGGTCCGACTCGCTCTCGCCGGGGAAGCCGACGATGAAGTTGGAGCGCACGCCGGCCTCGGGGGCCTTGCTGCGGATGGTGTCCAGCAGCTCCAGGAAGCGGTCGGTGTCACCGAAGCGGCGCATGGCGCGCAGCACGTCGGGCGCGGAGTGCTGGAAGGACAGGTCGAAGTAGGGGGCGACCTTCGGGGTCGACGTCAGTACGTCGATCAGGCCCGGGCGCATCTCGGCCGGCTGCAGGTAGCTCACCCGCACGCGCTCGATGCCGTCGACCTCGGCCAGCTCCGGCAGCAGGGACTCCAGCAGGCGGATGTCGCCCAGGTCCTTGCCGTAGGAGGTGTTGTTCTCGGAGACCAGCATGATCTCCTTCACGCCCTGCTCGGCCAGCCACCGCGTCTCGTTCAGCACGTCGCTCGGGCGGCGCGAGATGAAGGAGCCGCGGAAGGACGGGATGGCGCAGAAGGAGCAGCGCCGGTCGCAGCCGGAGGCGAGCTTGACCGAGGCGACCGGGGCGCCGTCCAGGCGGCGGCGCAAGGGCGCGCGCGGGCCGGAGACCGGCGCGACTCCCTCGGGGAGGTCGGCCGGGCCGTGACCGGGCAGCGCGACGGAGGCGGCCGACTCCTGGCGCTCGGCCGGGCTGATCGGCAGCAGCTTGCGGCGGTCGCGCGGGGTGTGGGCGGCGTGGATGCCGCCGGACAGGATGGTCTGCAGGCGGTCGGAGATGTCGGCGTAGTCGTCGAAGCCGAGCACGCCGTCGGCCTCGGGCAGCGCCTCGGCCAGCTCCTTGCCGTACCTCTCGGCCATGCAGCCCACCGCCACGACGGCCTGGGTTCTGCCGTGATCCTTGAGGTCGTTGGCCTCCAGCAGGGCGTCGACGGAGTCCTTCTTGGCGGCTTCGACGAAGCCACAGGTGTTGACCACGGCGACATCGGCGTCCGCGGCGTCCTCGACGAGCTGCCAGCCGTCCGCCTCCAAACGGCCTGCGAGCTCCTCCGAGTCCACCTCGTTACGGGCGCAGCCGAGAGTGACGAGTGCGACGGTACGGCGTTCAGGCATGGGCTCAAGACTACTTCGTCCGTCCGACACCCCACGTCGAAGGGGTTGGCCGATCTTGGCCAACCCCTTCACATCCGCTCCCCCAAGGGCCTGTCATCCGGCCTCGGGGTCGCCCTTCGTGTACGTGAGGCGCTCCACAGCGCCCTTCTGGAAGTTGTCCTCGATCTTCTTGCCGTTGACGTACAGCTGGATCGCGCCGGCGTCACCGAGGATCAGGTTGATCTTGGAGCTGTCCTGGAAGGTCTTGGACTCGCCCTGCTTCAGCAGTCCGTCGAAGAGCATCCGGCCGTTGTGGTCCTTGGCGGAGATCCAGCTGCGCCCACCCGCCGCGCTGACCTGGACGGTCACCTTGTCCTGCGGGGCCGCCGCGATGGCGCTGTCGGACGCCTCGGACGTCGGTGCGGCGGGCTTGTCCTTCTTGGGCGTGGGCGAGGCGGCCTTGCTGGGGCTGGCCGTGGGGGCGCCGTCGGCCACCTGCGACTTGGCGTCGTTCCCGCTGTCGCCGCCCTTGAAGGCGGTGAACCCGACGAAGCCGACGACGGCGACGATCGCGGCGACCATGGCCGCGGTCCAGTTGGGCCCACGCCGCTCGGGGCGGATACGTTCCGCCTCGAACAGGGGCGCCGCCGGGGTGGGTGCGGGCCGCCCGCCGTGCGCGGCGTCGTACTGCGCGATCAGCGGTGCGGGGTCGAGGTGTACGGCCCTGGCCAGCGTGCGGATGTGCCCACGGGCGTACACGTCGCCGCCGCAGGGCGCGAAGTCGTCCGCCTCGATGGCGTGCACGATGGCGATACGGACACGAGTGGCGCTGCTGACGTCGTCGACGGTGAGCCCGGCCGCGATACGCGCCTGCATCAGGGCGCGCCCCACGGAGGGACCTGTTTCCTCGGACACGTCTTGGAACGGACGCTCGTCTTCAGGGGAGTTGCCGATGGACACGGGGGCGCCTTTCGAGCGTGTGAGCCACCTGTGCTGGAAGTTCAGTCTAGGGGGGTGTGAAAGGGTGGGGCGACCGGGCGGTGCTATTTGTACGCCATCGGAACGGCTGCTCATCCCAACGGCGGGCCAGGCCCGAAAGCCCACAGTGAGCCCCGAACCTGTCCTCTCGCTCAACTTGACGTGCGACAAAGGGAAACGGTTGCCCGCCGATCTCTAACGGGTGGATCACGGCCGTGCATCCACCCGGCGTAAACCCGACACGCCGGGCGGCCCGTTGCCCTATCCGTCAGCCTCCCCGCGAATCAGCGCGAGCACTCCGTCCAGCTCGTCAGCCTTCACAAGAACGTCACGCGCCTTGGAACCCTCGCTGGGCCCGACGATGTTCCGGGACTCCATCAGGTCCATGAGCCGCCCGGCCTTGGCGAAGCCGACGCGCAGCTTGCGCTGGAGCATGGACGTCGACCCGAACTGGGTGGAGACCACCAGCTCGGCCGCCTGGCACAGCAGGTCGAGGTCGTCGCCGATGTCCTCGTCGATCTCCTTCTTCTGCTTGCTGCCCACGGTGACGTCGTCCCGGAAGACGGGCGCCATCTGGTCCTTGCAGTGCTGCACGATCGCCGCGACCTCGTCCTCGGTCACGAACGCGCCCTGCATACGGGTCGGCTTGTTCGCGCCCATCGGCAGGAACAGGCCGTCGCCCTTGCCGATCAGCTTCTCGGCGCCGGGCTGGTCGAGGATGACCCGGGAGTCGGCGAGCGAGGAGGTCGCGAAGGCCAGCCGGGAGGGCACGTTGGCCTTGATCAGACCGGTGACCACGTCGACCGACGGGCGCTGGGTGGCGAGCACCAGGTGGATGCCGGCCGCGCGCGCGAGCTGCGTGATGCGCACGATCGCGTCCTCGACGTCCCGTGGCGCGACCATCATCAGGTCGGCCAGCTCGTCCACGATCACCAGCAGGTACGGGTACGGCTGGAGTTCCCGCTCGCTGCCCTCCGGCAGCTTCACCTTCCCCTCGCGGATGGCCTCGTTGAAGTCGTCGATGTGCCGGTAGCCGAAGGCCGCCAGGTCGTCGTAGCGCAGGTCCATCTCGCGTACGACCCACTGGAGCGCCTCGGCGGCCCGCTTGGGGTTGGTGATGATCGGCGTGACCAGGTGCGGGATGCCCTCGTAGGCGGTCAGCTCGACGCGCTTGGGGTCGACCAGGACCATACGGACGTCCTCGGGGGTCGCGCGGACCATGATCGACGTGATCAGGCAGTTGATGCACGACGACTTGCCGGAACCGGTGGCTCCGGCGACGAGGATGTGCGGCATCTTCGCGAGGTTGGCCGTGACGTAGCCGCCCTCGACGTCCTTGCCGAGCGCCACCAGCATGGGGTGGTCGTCCTCGGATGCGTCCGCGAGGCGCAGCACGTCGCCGAGGTTGACCATCTCCCGGTCGGTGTTCGGGATCTCGATGCCGACCGCGGACTTGCCCGGGATCGGGCTGATGATCCGCACGTCCGGGCTGGCCACGGCGTACGCGATGTTCTTGGTCAGCGCGGTGATCCGTTCCACCTTCACGGCGGGGCCGAGCTGGACCTCGTAGCGGGTGACGGTCGGGCCGCGGGTGAACCCGGTGACGTCGGCGTCCACCTTGAACTCGGAGAAGACGTTGCGCAGGGAGTCGACGATCGCGTCGTTCGCCTCGCTGCGCGCCTTGCCGGGGCCGCCGCGCGTGAGGAGGTCGAGCGACGGCAGCGCGTAGGTGATGTCCCCGGAGAGCTGGAGCTGCTCCGCGCGCGGGGGCAGGTCACGGGGCTGTTCGGGGGCCGCCTTCGTGAGGTCGGGGACGCTCGCGACCTTGAGCCTCTTCTGCTTGGGGCGCGCGGCCGGCGCCGGAACCGGCGCCGGCTTGGGTTCCGACGACGGCGCGGGTACCGGTGTGGTCTCCTCGCGGTCGCCCACGCTCACGCCCTGGGTGAGGTCGGCGACGAGCGGGGACGGCGGCATGCCGTGCAGGACGGCACCGTCGAGGGCGGCAGCGGCGGCCGCCGCGACGTCCACCGCGTCCATCTGGCGTTGCAGATCGGGCTGGGGCACCGCGGAGCGCCTGGGGCGGCCGCGGCGCTGCGAGAGGGCCTCCTCCTCGGCGTTGTCGGGGTCGTACGCCTGGGGGGCGCTCCGGCGCTTACGGGGGCGCGCGGGCAGCGCCTCGCGCCACTGCTCGTCGTAGCGCGCGTCGTCCTCGGAGGGCTCGTACTCCTCCGGGTCGGGCAGCAGGCCCAGGCGCACGCCGAGCGCGCGCAGCCGCTGCGGGATGGCGTTGACCGGAGTGGCGGTCACCACCAGCAGCCCGAAGATCGTCAGCAGCACGAGCAGCGGTACGGCGAGCACCTCGCTCATGGTGTACGTCAGCGGGGTCGCCGCCGCCCAGCCGATGAGGCCGCCGGCGTCCCTTATGGCCTGCATGCCGTCGCTGCGGGCGGGTGAGCCGCAGGCGATGTGGACCTGGCCGAGGACGCCGATGACGAGCGCGGACAGGCCGATCACGATCCGGCCGTTGGCCTCCGGCTTCTCCGGGTGCCGGATGAACCGTACGGCGATCACCGCGAGCAGTATCGGCACCAGCAGGTCGAGCCGGCCGAAGGCGCCGGTGACCAGGATCTCCACCAGGTCGCCGACGGGACCGCGCAGATCGGCCCACGTACCGGCGGCGACGATCAGCGCGATGCCGAAGAGCAACAGCGCGACGCCGTCCTTGCGGTGGGCCGGGTCGAGGTTCTTCGCACCCTGCCCTATGCCCCGGAAGACGGCGCCGACGGCGTGCGCGAGACCGAGCCAGAGGGCGCGCACGAGTCGGTACACGCCCCCCGTGGGATTCGGTGCCGGCTTCGGGGGCGCGGCCTTCTTCGCGGGGGCCTTCTTGGCCGCCGCTTTCTTCGCCGGGGCTTTCTTCGCGGCGGCCTTCTTCGCCGGAGCCTTCGCGGGAGCGGCCGCCTTCTTCGCGGGCTGCTTCTTGGCTGCGGAGGGACGTGAGGCCATGGGTGTGAGGTTACCGGGGGAGACGACAGCGGACACGTGTGCCCACTGCTTCACCCGTTCGTGTCGCCCTTGCCGGGGCGCGGAGCTGACGCACGCTCATGGGCAACTCCGCTCCCGGCGGGCGTCAGTTCTGCGAAGGCACCGACGCGGTGCCGCTGCCCGCGCCGGGCTCCAGGGCGTCGAGCGCGCGGCGCAACCCGGTGAGTTTGCGTTCCAGATGGGCGGCCGTGGCCACCGCGGCGGCGTCCGCGGACTCGTCGTCCAGCTGCTTGGACAGCGCCTCCGCCTGCTCCTCGACGGCCGCGAGCCGCGCGGACAGCTCGGCGAGCAGCCCGGCCGACTCCTTGCCGCCGACCGCGCCCTTGCCGCCGCCCTCCAACTGGAGCCGCAGCAGCGCCGCCTGCTCCCGCAGCTGGCAGTTCTTCATGTACAGCTCGACGAAGACGGACACCTTCGCGCGCAGCACCCACGGGTCGAACGGCTTGGAGATGTAGTCGACCGCGCCCGCCGCATAGCCCCGGAAGGTGTGGTGGGGACCGTGGTTGATCGCGGTGAGGAAGATGATCGGGATGTCCCGGGTCCGCTCCCGCCGCTTGATGTGCGCGGCGGTCTCGAAACCGTCCATGCCCGGCATCTGGACATCCAGCAGAATGACCGCGAAATCGTCCGTGAGCAGTGCTTTGAGCGCTTCCTCCCCGCTCGATGCCCGCACCAGCGTCTGATCGAGCGCAGAGAGGATGGCCTCCAGCGCCAGCAGATTCTCCGGCCGGTCATCGACCAGGAGGATCTTGGCCTTCTGCACCATGGCCCGCCCTCCTCGCCCCGGCGGTACACCGGGCGCCGCCCCAGGGGACGACTCCCTTTCGCCGCCCGTCCTTGTGCCGGTCATCGTAGCCGCACCCCGCCTGTCGCCACACCCTGTCACCGCGATGTCACTGTGCACGCAACGGAAACGCGGCGCGAGACCGGAAGGTTCCCGGAATCCGGGATTCCCACACGTCCCCGGCCCCTTTCCACCGACAACTCCGAGTGCACACCCAGGGTTCCCGCAGCGTTCACATCCGCCCCGGTCATACTGTCACTCCGCACGCATCCACTGCCGCATGACGGCCAGCAGATGGTCGGGGTCGACCGGCTTCGTCACATAGTCGGAGGCGCCCGACTCGATCGCCTTCTCCCGGTCGCCCTTCATCGCCTTCGCGGTCAGCGCGATGATCGGAAGCCCGGCGAACTGCGGCATCCTGCGGATCGCCGTGGTCGTGGCATACCCGTCCATCTCGGGCATCATGATGTCCATCAGCACCACCGCCACGTCGTCGTGCTGCTCCAGCACCTCGATGCCCTCACGGCCGTTCTCGGCGTACAGCACCGACAGCCCGTGCTGTTCCAGGACGCTGGTGAGCGCGAACACGTTGCGGATGTCGTCGTCGACGATCAGCACCTTCTCGCCGCCGAACCGCACCGCACGGGCCGACTGCGGTGTGCTCTCCTGCTCGGCGATCGTCACCCATCGCTCGGGCCGATGCTCGGACGGCAGGTTCCGGCGGCGGCGCCGGAACAGCGCGGCGGGCCCGTTCTGCGTCTCCTGGTACGACTTCACCTCTGCCGGCGTCTCGATCTCCACGGCGGTCAGCTCCGAGGACAGCCGGGCCTCGGAGGCGACCAGCTCGACCGCCTCCAGCGGGGTCACGGACTGCTGGTAGCCCTGCGGCGGGAGTTCGCTCGGGTGCAGCGGCAGGTACAGCGTGAACGTCGAGCCACGGCCCGGCTCGCTCTGCGCGTGGATCTCACCGCCGAGCAGCTGCGCGATCTCCCTGGAGATGGACAGGCCGAGGCCGGTGCCGCCGTACTTGCGGCTGGTCGTGCCGTCCGCCTGCTTGAACGCCTCGAAGATCACCCGCATCTTGCTGGCCGCGATACCGATGCCGGTGTCGGTCACCGAGAACGCGATCAGCGGCGCGTCCGGATCGCTGAGCGAGCCGGCCTCCAGCAGCTGCTCCCGGATCACCTGCGGCACACCCGCACCGGCGGGCCGGATCACCAGCTCCACCGACCCCGAGTCGGTGAACTTCACCGCGTTCGACAGCAGGTTCCGCAGCACCTGCAGCAGCCGCTGCTCGTCGGTGTGCAGGGTCGCGGGCAGCTCCGGGGAGACCCGTACGGACAGGTCCAGGCCCTTCTCCGCGGTCAACGGCCGGAAGGTGGCCTCCACGTAGTCCACGAGCTGGACGAGCGCGATACGCGTCGGGGAGACGTCCATCTTGCCCGCCTCGACCTTCGACAGGTCGAGGATGTCGTTGATCAGCTGCAGCAGGTCGGAGCCCGCGCCGTGGATGGTCTCCGCGAACTCGACCTGCTTCGGGGTGAGGTTGGTGTCCGCGTTGTCGGCGAGCAGCTTGGCCAGGATCAGCAGCGAGTTGAGCGGCGTACGCAGCTCGTGCGACATGTTGGCGAGGAACTCGCTCTTGTAGCGCATCGACACCGCGAGCTGCTCGGCGCGCTCCTCCAGGACCTGCCGGGCCTCCTCGATCTCGGTGTTCTTCACCTCGATGTCCCGGTTCTGCCGGGCCAGCAGCTCGGCCTTCTCCTCCAGTTCGGCGTTGGAGGCCTGCAGCGCCTTCTGCCGGTTCTCCAACTCGGCCGACCGCTCGCGCAGCTGCTCGGTCAGCTCCTGCGACTGCTTCAGCAGCAGCTCGGTCTTGGTGTTGACCGAGATGGTGTTGACGCTGGTCGCGATCATCTCGGCGATCTGGTTCAGGAAGTCCTTCTGGATCTGCGTGAACGGCGTGAAGGACGCCAGCTCGATCACACCGAGCACCTTGCCCTCGAAGAGCACCGGCAGCACGATCACCTGCGCGGGCGGGGCCTCGCCGAGCCCCGAGGAGATCTTCAGATAGCCGCTCGGCGCGTTCTCGACCAGGATCGTGCGCTTCTCCTGGGCGGCCGTGCCGATCAGCGCCTCACCGGGCCGGAACGACGTCGGCATGGAGCCCATCGAGTAGCCGTACGAGCCGAGCATCCGCAGCTCGTAGCGGTCCTCGGCGTCACCGCTGAGGTCCTGACCGTCCATCAGCGGCATCGTCAGGAAGAACGCGCCGTGCTGCGCGGAGACCACCGGGGTCAGCTCGCTCATGATGAGCGAGGCCACGTCCTCGAGGTCCCGGCGGCCCTGCATCAGTGCGGAGATGCGGGCGAGGTTGCCCTTGAGCCAGTCCTGCTCCTTGTTCGCGATCGTGGTGTCGCGCAGGTTGGCGATCATCTTGTTGATGTAGTCCTGGAGTTCCTGGATCTCGCCGGAGGCGTCGACGTCGATCTTCAGGTTCAGGTCGCCACGGGTCACCGCGGTCGCCACGCGCGCGATGGCGCGCACCTGCCGGGTCAGGTTCCCGGCCATCTCGTTCACCGACTCGGTGAGGTCCCGCCAGGTTCCGTCGACGTCACGCACGCGTGCCTGACCGCCGAGCTGTCCCTCGGTGCCCACCTCACGGGCCACACGCGTGACCTCCTCGGCGAAGCTTGACAGCTGATCAACCATCGTGTTGATCGTCGTCTTCAACTCAAGGATCTCGCCGCGGGCGTCAATGTCGATCTTCTTCGTCAAGTCACCCTTGGCGATGGCCGTGGTGACCATGGCGATGTTGCGCACCTGACCGGTCAGGTTGGACGCCATCTGGTTCACGGACTCGGTGAGGTCCTTCCACGTACCGGCCACACCCGGTACGTGCGCCTGGCCGCCCAGGATGCCGTCCGTGCCCACCTCACGGGCCACCTTGGTGACCTGGTCGGCGAACGAACTCAGCGTCTTCACCATGGTGTTGATGGTGTCGGCGAGCTGCGCGACCTCGCCGCTCGCCTCGATGGTCACCTGCCGCGTCAGGTCACCGTTGGCCACCGCCGACGCCACCTGGGAGATGTTCCGCACCTGCATGGTCAGGTTGTTGGCCATCAGGTTGACGTTGTTGCTCAGGTCCTTCCAGATGCCCGTGACACCCGGTACGTGCGCCTGGCCGCCCAGGATGCCCTCCGTGCCCACCTCACGGGCCACCCGGAGCACCTGCTCGGCGAAACTGGACAGCTGATCAACCATGGTGTTGACCGTCGTGACGAGTTCAAGGATCTCGCCCTTCGCGTCAACAGTGATCTTCTTGGACAGGTCGCCCTTGGCGACCGCGGTCGTGACCTCGGCGATGTTGCGCACCTGGATGGTCAGGTTGTTCGCCATGAAGTTGACGGACTGCGTGAGGTCCTTCCAGGTACCGGAGACGCCCTGGACCTCGGCCTGACCGCCGAGGATGCCCTCCGTGCCCACCTCGCGGGCCACTCGCGTGACCTCCTGGGCGAACGACGACAGCTGGTCGACCATCGTGTTCAGGGTGTTCTTCAGCTCAAGAATTTCCCCGCGCGCGTCCACGGTGATCTTCTGCGAGAGGTCACCACGGGCCACGGCGGTGGCCACCTGGGCGATGTTGCGCACCTGGGCGGTGAGGTTGCCGGCCATGCCGTTCACCGAGTCGGTGAGGTCCCGCCACACACCGGCCACACCCGGCACCTGCGCCTGACCGCCGAGCCGGCCCTCGGTACCCACGTCCCGGGCGACCCGGGTCACCTGGTCGGCGAAGGCGGAGAGCTGGTCGACCATCGTGTTGATGGTGTTCTTCAGCTCCAGGATCTCCCCGCGCGCGTCGACGTCGATCTTCTGCGAGAGGTCACCGTTGGCCACCGCCGTCGTCACCTGGGCGATGTTGCGCACCTGCGAGGTGAGGTTGCCGGCCATGAAGTTGACGGAGTCCGTCAACTCCTTCCAGGTGCCCGAGACACCGTCCACCCGGGCCTGACCGCCCAGCCGGCCCTCCGTACCCACGTCCCGGGCCATGCGGGTCACCTGGTCGGCGAAGCTCGACAGCTGGTCCACCATCGTGTTCACGGTGTTCTTCAGCTGGAGCATCTCGCCGGAGACGTCGACGGTGACCTTCTGGGAGAGGTCACCGTTGGCCACCGCCGTCGTCACCTGGGCGATGTTGCGCACCTGACCGGTCAGGTTGCGGAACGCGGTGTTGACGGAGTCCGTCAGGTCCTTCCACGTACCGGCCGCACCCGACACCTGCGCCTGGCCGCCCAGTTCACCCTCGACGCCGATCTCCCGCGCGACCCGGGTCACCTCGGCACCGAACGCCGACAGCTGGTCCACCATCCCGTTGACGGTGTTCTTCAGCTCCAGCATCTCGCCGGCCACGTCCACGGTGACCTTCTGCGACAGGTCACCGCTGGCCACGGCGGTCGTCACCGCGGCGATGTCCCGCACCTGCGTGGTCAGGTTCCGGAACACCGTGTTGACGGAGTCCGTCAGGTCCTTCCAGGTACCGGCCGCGCCCGGCACGTTCGCCTGCCCGCCGAGCCGGCCCTCCCCACCGACCTCGTTGGCCACACGCGTGACCTCGTCCGCGAAGATCCGCAGCGTCTCGGTCATCTGGTTGATCGTCTCGGCGAGCTGCGCGACCTCGCCACGCGCCGGAACCGTCACCTTCTGCGACAGGTCACCGTTCGCGACCGCGGTGGTGACCTGTGAGATCCCCCGCACCTGCGCCGTCAGGTTGCCCGCCATCGTGTTGACGGAGTCGGTCAGCTCCTTCCACACGCCGGCCACCCCGGGCACCTGCGCCTGGCCGCCCAGGATGCCCTCGGTGCCCACCTCACGGGCGACCCGGGTCACCTCGGAGGAGAAGGAGGACAGCTGCTCCACCATCGTGTTGACGGTGTTCTTCAGCTCCAGCATCTCGCCGGCGACATGAACCGTGACCTTGCGGGACAGATCACCCCGCGCCACCGCCGTCGTCACCAGGGCGATGTCCCGCACCTGGGCGGTCAACCGGTTCGCCATCGTGTTGACGGACTCGGTCAGGTCCTTCCACGAACCGGACATACCGCGCACTCGGGCCTGACCGCCGAGCTTGCCCTCGGTGCCGACCTCGCTGGCCACGCGCGTGACCTCGTCCGTGAACGTCGACAGCTGGTCGACCAGATTGTTGACGGTACGGCCGACCTTCAGGAACTCGCCCCGCAGCGGATGCCCGGTGCCGTCGGGCGCCTGGGTGCGCAGGTCCATCCGCGGCGAGAGATCACCCTCGGCAACCGCCGTCAGGACCCGGCTGACCTCGGAGACGGGCCAGACGAGATCGTCGACCAGTGCGTTGGAGTTGTCGATGGCGGCCGCCCACGAGCCCTCGCAGGCGCCTGTCTCCAGCCGTTCCGTGAGCTTTCCCTCACGCCCGACCATGCGCCGCACCCGCGACAGCTCACCGGTCAGGTGCAGATTCCGGTCGGCCACCTCGTTGAAGACCGCAGCGATCTCCGACATCACGCCGTCGCCGGACACCGTGAGCCGCTTGCGGAAGTTGCCGTCGCGCATCGACACGAGGGCCGCCAGCAGCCGGTTCAGGGCAGCCGTGTCCACGGCGGTGGTACCGCCGTTCCTGCCCAGGGACGGTCCGCCCTTCGCGCGCGTCTTCGTGCCCCGCGTCGCTGCGCCAGACTCCACTGTGTCCCTCCCGAAGGGGTAGACCATTACTGCCGTGCTCACCGCGTCGGCCCGGCATGCCGATCACCCGGCTTACCTGATACTTCCGCGTACTCGTTACTGCTGGGTATTTCTGCCAGACCAGATCCGGCCACACCAGAGGCTGCTGCCCGCTGTACACGGAACACACGCAGCATGACCGGACCTTCATCAGAAGCTTGCCCAGTGTTTCACCCTGGCCGAACCAGGCCATAACAGTTCGGCAGCTTCGCACATCGTCCGCACACCCTGGGGGCGTAAACACCGGCGACCGGCATCCGCTCGGAGGGCGAAGGTAAGTAACCTTGCATGCGGCTGTCCAGCCGCACCGGTCCGACCGGCCTGGGCGGTGGCACGAGCACGAGCGGGCATCGGAGGGGCGGCCGCAGACCATGACCACCGGACTGATCCCCGGGGGACATTCCCCGGAGCCACGGCCGACGGGCGAACGGATGCCGCAGCAGCGGCGCGAGCCGGCCGGCCATGCAGCCCTGTACGTCGACAACCGGCCGAGGAGTTCTGTGATCACCGCGCGCGCGGCCGCCAGTTTCGAGCCCGTCGGGCGGTCGGTCGCGACCGCCCGGTCCTTCGTCCGAGACACGCTCCAGGGCTGGGGCTTCGCCGACATCGTCGACGACGCGGTGGTCCTCACCAGCGAGTTGGTGACCAACGCGGTGGTACACGCGGGCACCCACGCGGAAGTGCTGTGCCTGCGCACCGAGGACGGCGTGCGCATCGAGGTCTCGGACCGCTACCCGGAGCGCGAAGTCCCCCTCCAGGCCTCACCCGCCTCCATGGGCAGCCCCGACCGCGAGGGCGGCCGCGGCCTGCAACTGTGCGCGGCTCTGGCCGCCCGCTGGGGCGTGGACTACACCCCCACCCACAAGAACGTCTGGTTCCATCTCGACCTGCCCGAGCGCCCGGTCGGCACCCGCGCCGCCGGCCCCTCCCTGCCCGCCGACCTCCTCCCGCTCGCCGACGGCCGGGTGCGCGTCGCGGTCCTCCAGATCGACCGGAAGGGCTCCATCAGCGCCTGGAACGAGGACGCGGAGGAACTGTTCGGCTACCCGTCCGCCGAGGTCATCGGCAAACCCCTCACCGACCTCGCCGCCTGGCCGCACACCCCGGGCACCGGCACCGGCATCGCCGAGGCCCTCCAGCTCTCACGCTGGGAAGGCAGTTACGGCGTCCGCGGCGCCGACGGCCGGGTGGCCCCGGTCTACGCCTCCCACCTCAGGGTCCGCGACACCGGCGGCGAACCCTCCACCGTCTGCCTCCTGGTACGCGACCACGAACGCGCCGTCCTGCAGACACCGTTGCGCGTCCCCACCACCGACCAGACAGCCGGCTCCGACGGCCAGAGCACCGACCCCTTCGAGGTGTTCATCGGCTCCCCCGCCCCGGACGACCTCGACGGCCTGCTGCAGCGCACCGTCGAGCGGGCCCGCGACATGCTCGACGGCGACTCCGCGTTCCTGCTCCTCGCCACCGACGACGAGACCGAGCTGGAGGTCCGCGCCTCCACCGGCCTGCCCTCCGCCCGCCAGCGCTTCGCCCGCGTCCCGGTCGAGGCCGGCCCCGGCCGCTACGGCTCCGCGCGCATGCCCGCCGTCCACGACGACCTCAACGCCGTACCCGGCGCCGTACCGCTGCTGTCCGGCACCGGCATGCGCTCCGTCGTCACCGTCCCGCTGAAGGTCGAGGGCCGCCTCACGGGCTCCCTCGGCGTCGCGGCCGAGGCGCCCAGCCGGTACTCCAACGAGGAGGCGCTGCGCCTGCAGTTCGCCGCCGACCGGATCGCCCTGGCCGTGGAGTCGGCCCGCCTCGGCGAGCTGGAGCGGCTGCGCCGCGGCTCCCTGAGCTTCTTGGTCGAGGCCTCCGACCTGCTGGCCGGGACCCTGGACCGTGACCAGACCCTGGCTCTGATGGCCCAGATGACGGTCCCGACCCTGGCCACCTGGTGCGCCGTCTACACGATCGCCGACCAGGCCTCCGAGCCGTACCTCTCGTACGTCCTGCACGAGGACGAGGAACTCATCGACGGCATCAAGTCGTTGCTGTCGAAGATTTCCCCGCCCGACCCGGTACCGACGCCCGGCGCCCGCGTCTGGACCGCCCCCGGCGAGGTGGCCCACCAGGCGGCCCTGCGCTCCTCGATGCGCAGCCTCGGCCTGGCCGGTGGCCCCACCCACCAGGTCGCCGCGGGCATCGGCCCGACGCTCGCGACCGCCTCCGCCGTCGGCGGCGAGACGGTCGTCCTGCCGCTCGTCGCCCGCAACCGCGTCATCGGCATGCTGACCCTCGGCAAGCCCACGGACGAGCACTTCCGGCAGGAGATCCTCGAACTGGCCGAGGACCTGAGCCGCCGGGCCGCACTCGCCCTGGACAACGCCCGCCTGTACTCGGAGCGCACGGCCATCAGCCAGGCCCTTCAGCGCAGCCTGCTGCCGCCCGGCACGCCCCACATCGACGGTGTCGAGGTCGAGGTCATCTACCGTGCGGCCGGCGAGGGCAACGAGGTCGGCGGCGACTTCTACGACCTCTTCCCGATCGGCAACGGCGCCTACGGCTTCGCCATCGGCGACGTCTGCGGTACGGGCCCGAACGCGGCGGCGGTCACCGGCCTGGCCAGGCACGCGCTGCGCCTGCTGGCCCGCGAGGGCTTGTCCGGCCCCGCAGTCCTGGAGCGCCTGAACTCCGCGATCCTCGACGAGGGCGACCGCAGCCGCTTCCTGACGCTGCTCTACGGCGAGTTGCGGCCGCAGGCGGACGGCAGCGCCGAACTGAAGGTGGTCTGCGCCGGCCACCCGCTTCCGCTGCGGCTGCGCCAGGACGGCACGGTGGCGGCCGCGGCCGAACCCCAGCCGCTGCTCGGCGTCATCGAGGACCTGGAGCTGTACGAGGAGACGGTGACCCTCGACCCCGGTGACGTCCTCCTCTGCGTCACGGACGGCGTCACCGAACGCCGCGAAGGTACGCGCATGCTGGGCGACGACGGCCTCGCCGACGTCCTCACCACCTGCACGGGCCTCACGGCGGGCGCGGTCGCGGCACGCATCATGCGCGCCGTGGAACGCTTCGCGTCCGACGCCCCGTCCGACGACATGGCGATTCTGGCGATGCGGGTCCCGGGGCTTCACAAGGACTGAGGCCCCCGGGCCCGCCCGGGCATCCGGACATACGAAGAAGGCCCCGCCCGATAGGGCGAGGCCTTCTTTGCTGAGCCCCCAAACGGAATCGAACCGTTGACCTTCTCCTTACCATGGAGACGCTCTGCCGACTGAGCTATAGGGGCCTTGTCGCTTTCGAGGTTTCCCTCGCGGCGACAAGAAAAGAGTACCCCGAACAGGCCGGAGTTCCCAAATTCGTTCGGTGCCCGTTCAGAAGGCGGGCTGGAGCAGTCCGCCGAGGGCGTTGCAGGCAGAGACGATCCGCTGCATCTCACGCTTCGTCAGCGAGGCGTCCACGGGCAGCGCCAGCGTCTCGTCCGCGGCCCGCTCGGTTTCCGGCAGCGCCACACAGCGCCGGAACTCGGGCAGTCGGTGCACGGGCGTCTTCACGGGAACACGGCATTCAACTCCCCTGGCCCGCAGGGCCCGGGCGAAGGCATCGCGGTCCGGCCGGCCATTGCCCGGCACCCGCACCACGTACTGCTGGAAGGTGTGCCCGTCGCCCCCGTCCGGGGTGCTCACGCCCTTCAACTTGGCGTCCAGATAGGCGGCCCGCTCCCTGCGCTGCGCTATCTCGTCGTACGGCGCCTCGGACTCGCCCTGTTCCAGGACGAGCAGCCCGTGCCGCTGTCCGACCTCGTGCAACCGTGTGATGTCGGCGTGCCGACCGAAGCGGTGCACGACAACGACCGCAGCCGTATGGGGAGTTACGGCCGCCTCCACAGCGGACGGGTCAAGGCAGTAGGTCACCGGATCTATGTCGGCGAACACCGGGAGCGCACCCGCCAGAGCCACGGCCTCGGCGACCTCGACGTTCCCGAAGGCCGGTACGACGACCTCGTCACCGACTCCGACGCCGGCGGCCCTGAGCATTGCAGCAGTACCCATGTGCTGGATGCTCGGCGCACAACGTGAACGACACGTTAAGCACAACGTAAAAAGGCCGGACCCCGAACCGAAGTTCAGGATCCGACCTTTTCAAAATTTGTTCGGCGGCG
>NZ_MCGQ01000011.1 GCF_002242805.1 Streptomyces diastatochromogenes
GTGGGGGTGGGCGGTCTCGGGCGGCTCGAGAGCGAGGTGCCGGCGTCTCGGCTCGGGTGGGCGGGAAGGAGGGCGGGGGTGGGCAGTCTCGGTCGGCCCGGGAGCCAGGTCCCGGCGGCTCGGCTCGGGTGGCCGAGACGGAGGGCGAGGCGGGAACAGGAGGCCCCGGGCCACTCGGAACCGAGGTCCCGGGCCGCTCGGGAGTGGATTCCCGGTTGCGGCTCGGGGGCGTCGGGTTCGGGGGTCAGGACCTGATGATGGCCAGGGCCTCGTCGCGGATCTTGGTCATGGTCGGCTCGTCCTTCGCCTCCGCGTTCAGGCGGAGCAGGGGTTCCGTGTTGGACGGGCGGACGTTGAACCACCAGTCGGCGGCGGAGACCGTGAGGCCGTCGAGGTCGTCGAGGGTGATGCCGGGGCGGCCCTCGTAGGCGGCGCGGATCGCGGCGAGGCGGGCGGTCTGGTCGGCGACTGTGGAGTTGATCTCGCCGGAGCCGGCGTAGCGGTCGTACTGGGCGACGAGGCCGGACAGGGGGCCGTCCTGGCCGCCGAGGGCCGCGAGGACGTGCAGGGCGGCCAGCATGCCCGTGTCGGCGTTCCAGAAGTCCTTGAAGTAGTAGTGGGCGGAGTGCTCGCCGCCGAAGATCGCGCCGGAGCGGGCCATCTCGGCCTTGATGAAGGAGTGGCCGACGCGGGTGCGGGCGGGGGTGCCGCCGTTCTCCCGCACCACCTCCGGGACCGTGCGGGAGGTGATCAGGTTGTGGATGACCGTGCCCTTGCCGCCGTTGCGGGCCAGCTCGCGGGCGGCGACCAGCGCGGTGATCGCCGACGGGGAGACCGGGTCGCCGTTCTGGTCCACGACGAAGCAGCGGTCGGCGTCGCCGTCGAAGGCGATGCCCAGGTCGGCGCCCTCCGCCGGGACCCGCTTCTGCAGGTCCACGATGTTGGCCGGGTCGAGCGGGTTGGCCTCGTGGTTCGGGAAGGTGCCGTCCAGTTCGAAGTACATCGGGACGAGGGTCAGGGGCAGGCCGGCGAAGACCGTGGGGACCGTGTGGCCGCCCATGCCGTTGCCGGCGTCGACCACGACCTTCAGGGGGCGGATGGAGGTCAGGTCGACGAGGGAGCGAAGGTGCGCCGCGTAATCCTCCAACGTCTCGCGCGTGGTGAGGGTTCCCGGCTCGGCGACCGGCTCCGGGGCGCCCGACTCCAGCCAGCGCTCGGCCAGTTCGCGGATCTGCGTGAGGCCCGTGTCCTGGCCGACGGGGGCGGCGCCCGCGCGGCACATCTTGATGCCGTTGTACTGCGCCGGGTTGTGGGAGGCCGTGAACATCGCGCCCGGGAGGTTCAGCGCGCCCGAGGCGTAGTACAGCTGGTCCGTGGAGCACAGGCCGATCTCTGTGACGTCCACGCCGCGGTCCGCCGCACCGCGCGCGAAGGCGCGGGACAGGGCGGGGGACGAGGGGCGCATGTCGTGGCCCACGACGATGGCCGCCGCACCCGTCACCTCGGCGAAGGCGGCGCCGAAGAGGCCGGCCAGTGACTCGTCCCACTGGTCCGGAACCACTCCGCGTACGTCGTACGCCTTCACGATCTGCGACAGATCAGCAGCCACGGCCAACCCTCCTGAAAGTCCTATGGGTGCAGACAAACTACCCGTCAGGGGTAAGGGGCGGGTGTGCGGACACCAAGTGGACCCTCGGGCGCATCCGAGTCGTAACGCGGGGCGGGGGTGGCGTGGGACGGGGTGGGAAGGCCGACTGCCGGTGAGCGGGGGTCAGTTGTCCGGGGAACGCAGGACACGAAGGTGGCCGCGGCGGGCGACCTCCATGGGGTCCGCGGTGCGTCCTCCGCCGCCGCCCGCCTCGGCCGCACGCTCCTGAGGGCGGGCCGCCTCACGCACGGCGTTGGCAAGCGCTTCCAGATCGTCTCCACTAGGCCGCGCGGGGGCGGAGCCGTCGAGGAGGCGGACGACCTCCCAGCCGCGGGGCGCGGTGAGGCGCTCGGAGTGCTCGGCGCACAGGTCGTAGCAGTGGGGTTCGGCGTAGGTGGCGAGCGGGCCGAGGACCGCGGTCGAGTCGGCGTAGACGTACGTCAGCGTCGCGACGGCGGGTCGGCCGCAGGCGGTGCGCGAACAGCGACGTACAGGGCTCACGACGTTGGACGGTACCGCACTCTTGAGCGGGCCGCGACGACTCTCCACCAGGTCACTCCACCGTGTCGTGCTGTGAGACGCCCCACACGCCCCTCCGAACACGCCCTGCTGACCTGCGTGGACGGGTCCGCGCGGGGTGTCGGTCGGGGCCCTGTCCGGTCATGAGTCGGTACAAACAACGTCAATTGCCTTGAGTTCGCCGGTCTTGGAGGGTTATGGAAACGAGCCAGACCTTGGCTGGAATGGTCATCCTGCGACATAAGGTGTCGTGGCCGGTTGCCGTGCGATCAGGGGCGGGTTGCCGCGTGGGTACCGGGCGGGTGGAGCGTGCGGGGACTAGGCTTCACCAGTGATGGACAACCGTGTACCGCCCCGTGCCGCCGGCCCCGGGCCCCGTCGACGTGATCGTCACGGGCGGGGCATGAGGGGGCCTATCGCGCCGCCGCAGGTGCCGCTGGCGGCCAGCCGGGCCGAGGTCTTCGCCGACCTGGTGCAGGACTCCGTGGAGCGCCTTGAGCGGCGGTGGCCGCAGTTGGCCGACATCGACTTCCTGGTGCTCGAGGTGCCTCGGCTGGAGGGGCGGGGTACCGAGGAGTGGAGCGACGAGGCTGTGCCGTTGGGCGGGATCATTCCTGCGCGGGACGGGCGGCGGGCTCGGGTCGTGGTGTACCGGCGGCCGGTGGAGATCCGGACCAAGGGGCGGGATGAGCGGGCTGCGCTGGTCCACGAGGTGGTTGTGGAGCAGGTGGCCGAGTTGCTGGGGCTGACTCCGGAGACTGTGGATCCTCGGTACGGGGAGGACTAGGGCGGGGTTGGCCTGTTGCCCGGTGCTGCGGCTGGGCGGGGGTGGGCTCCGCTAGCCCGCGCTTGCGGGGTGCCGCTGCGCCCACCCGTGCCGCCCCTAGCGGCACGACCGCCCGCAGCTACGGACGGAGCGGCTGTCCGCAGCTGCGTTGCTTCCGGCCCCGCCCCCGCTACTTCTGCAGTACCGACAAGTCCTCGTCCGCCTCCGGTACCGCCACCAGACCCCGGTCGGTTGGGAGGGTTTGGATGGTGAAGCCCGGGATGCCGGATTCTGTGGCGGAGAGGGTTCGGGCGGCGTAGAGGGGGGCGTCGGAGGTGGGTTCCAGGGTGAGGGCGTAGGTGCCCTTCAGGCCTGACGGGATGGGGGGTGAAATGTCCTGGGTGGTGCCGGACTTGATCGTGTAGGTCTTCGTCGCCGGGGTGCCGCCCTCGCTGCCCGCCGAGGCGGTGACCTTGACCGTGACCGTCGCGGTGGGGGCGGTCAGGGAGAGGGTCGTGGACTTGCCGCTGTTGTCCGCGGAGGTCGCGCGCGTGCCGACGGGGGCCGTGGCGGGGATGAACGCCGTTTCCTGCTTGGATCCCTTGCCGCGGATCACGCGCAGTGCCGCCACGACCGGGACCGACTGGTCCGTGGGCGTCAGGACCAGGGAGCCCGCCTCGCCGCGGGTGACGTCGCCGAGGTCGGCCGCGGTCGTCATGCCGGACTTGACGTGCAGCGTCTCGTTCCCGGCCGGGGTGATCTGGCCGTCGGGCGAGGCCAGACGGACCTTCAGGTCCGCGTCGGCGTCGCCGGGCGTGAAGGCGATCAGGCGGACGTCGGTGGCGTCCTTCGGGATGCCGGGCAGGACCAGGCTGCCGGCCGGGTCGGCGGCCGCGGCCAGCCAGTCGCCGCCCACCTTGTCGTCCAGGGCCTGCACCGCCGCGCCGACCCGCCCGCTGCGCACGTTGACGTGCACGGTCAGGTCGGTCTGCCGCTCGGCGGTGAGGGTGGACAGGAGGATGGGCTTGCTCGAGTGCGGCGGGACCGTGAAGCCGTCCGGCACCGTGGACTTGATCGCGCCGTCCTTGCCGTACAGCTCGATGTCGACGACGGCGGCGGAGTCGTCCGGGTTGGTGAGGTGCACGTAGTCGGTGCGGTCGGCGGACGTGCTGGCGCCCGGGAACCAGAACTCGGTGTCCGGGGCGGTGCAGTTGACGCCCTGGAGGCCGCGCCCGGTGCCCGCGGCGACCTCGGTGGTCTCCTGGACGGTCCAGCCCGGCGCGAACTTCCCGTCGGCGGTGCCGACCAGGGCGGGCGCCTCGGCGCCGGAGGTGTCACCGGTGACCGGGGTGCCGGGTTCCTTCGGGGTGAGGACCGGCTTGTCGGCCTTCTTCTTGGTGTCCTTGCCGGTCTTGCTGTCGCTCGTGCCGTCCGCCGACTGCTCGGCGGCCGCCTGGAGTTCGGCCTTGCCGCCGCTCGCCACGCCCTTGGTGACGGGCGTGAACGACGTGTACGACGTGTCGGCGATGTCGGAGATGCTGGGCGCGGGGCACAGCAGGCTGGCGCGCTCCACGGGCAGCTCGGCGGCCGCCTTGGCGGTGCCCGCGCCGGACGCGGACGGTGTGTCGAGCGCGGCGAAGGCGGTGACGGCGGCCAGTGCGGTGGTGCCGACGATCAGGGACAGGGTCGTGCGGTTCACTGCTGGCTCCCGTCGGGGTGCTCACTGCCGGTGCCGTAGGGGTGCTGGGCCTGGTCGTAGCCCTGCTGGTACGCCGTCGGGTCGTACGGCATCTGCCCGTCCGTACCGCCGTAGGCGTAGGGGTCGTACTGGCCGTTCTGGTAGGGGTCGGGCTGGTACGCCTGCTGGTCGTAGCCGCCGGCCGGGTACTGGCCTGCGCCCTGGTACTGGTCGGCGCCGTAGCCGGGGTACTCGGCGCCCTGGTAGGACGTGGCGTCCCAGTCGGCGTACTGCTGCTGGTGCGGGACGGCGGCCGGGGCCTCCTGCGGGAGCGGAGGCACCGCGGGCTGTTCCTGGTCGGCCGCCTCCTCGGCCTGGGCGCGCAGGCGACGGGCGCGGCGGCCCTCCCCCGCGGTGGCCTGGGCGGGCAGCGGCTGCTCCTCGGGGAGGTCGTCGTCCATGTCGCGGCGGCGGCCGGGCAGGGCGAGGACGACGAGGACGACGGCGAGCGCGCCCTGGGCCCACAGCCAGGCGGTGTGGGTGATCGGGGCGTCGTAGGTGACGTCGAGCCTGCCGCCGGTGGAGGGCAGCTGGAAGCCCTGGGCCCAGCCGTCGACCGTGGTACGGGTGAGCGGCTTGCCGTCCAGGGTGGCCGTCCAGCCGTCGGAGGCGGCGTCGGCCAGGCGCAGGACGCGGCTGCCCGAGCCCGACGGGACGGTGGTGTGGACCTCCACCGGCCCGGCGGCGACGGACTGGGCCGTGCCGGACCCGCCCGCGGGCACGATCGTGGCGCGGGAGACCTGCTGGTCGACCCGCCACAGGGCGCTGCCGTTCTGCTGGCTGAGCCTGCTCAGGCCGTGCGTGGCGTCCAGGACGCGGGTGACGTCGCGGGGTGCGCCCTTGTGGACGAGGACGTAGCGGACCGCGAAGCCACCGAGCTGGCCGGCCTGGTCGGCGCCGGAGCCGGCGACGAGGTTGGCGACGACCTTGTCGAGCCCCGCGTTCTCACCGTCGGCGGCGGCGAGTTCGGCGTCTCCCATGCGGGCGCCGGAGCCGCGGACGAGGGTGTAGCGCACGCGCGCGGTGGAGTCGCTGTCGAGGATCAGCGTGCGGGCCTGGTCGGAGGTGGTGGCGTCCTCGGCGACGAACGCGGGGACCTGCACCGGGTCGCGGCGCTCCAGCGGGCCGTCGGCGCCGCGGATCATCCAGCCGGCGGCGACCAGCAGCGGACCGGCGGCCGAGGCGAAGGCGATGAGGGCGGCGACCGGCTGGCGCCAGCCGAAGCTCTGCTCGGCCACGCGCGCGCGTGCCCCGTCGGCGCCGAGCGCGGCGGCGGCCAGCAGGGCGATGCCGTAGACGAGGGTGGCCGGTCCGGCCCAGGTGGAGTGGTTGGACAGGACGGCGAAGACGAGGCCCACCAGGGCGATCGCCCAGGCGGTGCGGATGCCCAACTGGCGTTCGGAACGCAGGAGTGCGGCCAGGGCGGCGAGGACGATGCCGATGAGCATCAGACCGTGGACGGTGCCGGGGCCGCCCGGGCTGGCGCCGAGCAGGTCGAGCGCGGAGGCGGCCGAGGCGCCGTACGCCAGGCCCGCCTCCTTGAAGAAGCCGGTCGGGAGCAGGGTCAGCGACCAGGGGGCGAGGACCAGCAGGGGGGTGCCGAGCTGGGCGAGGAAGCGCAGGCCGTGGGCGACGAGGTCGCCGCGGCGCAGGACCAGCACGCCGAGGCCGAGGATCAGGGCGATGGGCCAGACGATCGGCGTGAACGCGGTGGTGAGGGTCAGCAGCAGCGCGTACGCCCAGGTGGCGCGCCAACTGCCGCGCGCGCCGGAGGCATGGGTGAGGCCGCTCGCGGCGATCCCCGCGCGCGCGATGAGCGGCAGCAGCACGGCGAGGACGGCGGTGCCGATGCGGCCGCCGGCCAGGGCGCCGGTGGCGGCGGGCAGGAAGGCGTAGGCGATGGCCGCCCAGGCACGCAGCAGGCGGGAGGTGACGAGGGGCCGCGAGGCGAAGTAGGCGGTGCAGCCGGCCAGCGGCACCGAGCAGACCAGCAGGACGGTGACCGCGAGCCCGGTGGAGCCGAACAGGATCGAGGCGAGCGTCGCGACGACGGCGAGGTAGGGCGGTGCGGCTGGGGTGCCGCCGGCGCCGACCGGGTGCCAGGCGTCGGCGAAGCGGGACCAGAGGTCGCCGGCGCCGGCCGGGGCGGGCAGCAGGGCGCCGCCCGCGAGCGCGCCGCCGCCGAGCAGGGCGCGGCAGGCGACGAGGGAGACGAGGAGGAGGGCCAGGAAGAGCACCGGGCCGGGCTTGCGGGCGATCCGCTTGAGGCGGGCGAACTGCTCGATCTCCAGGAACTCGGCGTCGTCGCCGCCGGGCCCCGACTCCACGGCGCCGCCGTGCCGGCCGGCCGAGGAGGTCTCGCTGTCGGAGCCGCCGGAGAAGTTTCCGGCGAACTGCTCCACGGTGGCGCGGACGGTGGCGCCGGGCGGCGGGAAGAGCTGACGCAGTTCGCCCTTGTCGATCTGCGAGGTCCCGCGGCGGCGCCGTCCGGCGAGGATCCGCTCGGGCCGCAGCAGGGTGCCGAGCAGGCCGCGGATCTCGTCGACCGCCTGCCCCGGGACCTTGCCGACGAGATAGGCGACGGTCCTCAGGAGGGTGCCGAAAACGAGCCGCAGCAGCACCCAGGGCAGCACGGCGGCCCGGGTGTTGACGAGGAGGGTGTAGACGGCGCCGGCCTTGTCGACCTTGTGCGGGGAGGCGGCGGTGCGGCCCACACAGTCGACGGTGCGGCGCTCGCGGGAGGACGCCTCGGCGTGCCGTACGACCGCTTCGGGGGCGACGAGGACGCGGTGGCCGGCGCTGTGGGCGCGCCAGCACAGGTCGACGTCGTCGCGCATCAGGGGCAGCCGGCGGTCGAATCCGCCGAGCTGCTCGAAGACGTCGCGGCGGATGAGCATGCCGGCGGTGGAGACGGACAGCACGGTGCGGACGTGGTCGTGCTGGCCCTGGTCCTGTTCGCGGCGGTCCAGGCCGGTCCAGCGGCGGCCGGAGTTGGCGATGGAGACGCCGACCTCCAGCAGTTGCCTGCGGTCGTACCAGCCGCGCAGCTTGGGGCCGACGATCGCCACGTCGTCGCGGCCCAGTTCGAGTTCGTTCTCGACGACGCGGAGCAGCTGGGCGAGGGCGTCGGGTTCGGGAGCGCAGTCGTCGTGCAGCAGCCACAGCCACTGGACGGGCTCGCCGTGCGGCAGTTCGGGCAGGTCGTAGGCGTCGTCGCGCCAGGAGCGGGTGACCGGGTCCCAGCCGCTGGGGCGCTTGAGGTACGGCAGCTCGTCCGGGGTGAGGAGGGGCGCGGTGCGGCTCGCCTCCTCGACGGCCTGGCCGAAGCCGGTGCGCCGGGCGAGGTGCAGCACACGGTCGTCGCCGAGGGCCTCGGTGACCAGCTGGGCGGAGTCGTCCGCGCTGCCGGTGTCGGCCGCCACCGCGTACTGGACGGGGCGTTCCTGGCCGAGCAGCCCGGCGAGCGCGTCGGGCAGCCAGCGGGCGCCGTCGTGGGAGACGAGGACCGCGGTCACCACATGACGCGGGAACTCAGGAAGGACAGCCTGATCTTGGGCTGCCGTTTGGCTGTGCACGGACATCGAGGTACGGGCCCCGGTTCGGATGGACTGCGGTGGACGCCTGTGCCCACGGGGGGCGGCGGGGCGTCTCGGACGAGCGACCACACTATCGGCTGGCCATGACGACGGCCCGCCGCCTGTGGATAACCCACCGGCGACGGGCCGTTCGTACGGTTTGTGTGTGTAGGTGTGTTCAGACGGCGGCCTTCTTCAGCCGGCGGCGCTCCCGCTCGGACAGGCCGCCCCAGATACCGAAGCGCTCGTCGTTGGCGAGGGCGTACTCGAGGCATTCGGAGCGCACCTCGCAGGCGAGGCAGACCTTCTTCGCCTCTCTGGTGGAGCCGCCCTTCTCGGGGAAGAAGGACTCGGGGTCGGTCTGGGCGCACAGCGCGCGCTCCTGCCAGCCGAGTTCCTCGTCCGCGTCGTCGACCAGCAGTTGCTGCACCAGCTCGGTCATGTGCGCCCCTCGTCTGTCTTTCGCGTCCCCGTGTGTAGTAGCCGTTACCGATTTCGGCTGAACGACACGAGTGAAATTACAAGTGTGCTGCTCCGGGCGAGTCAAGCCGAGATCTGCTATTGGGCCCGTTATTCACTCTGCGGAACCAAGGCCGAGCGGAAAGTGTTCAAATCGCCATAAACCTCGACACGCAGACGAGGCCCAGAGGGGCGGCGCACCCCGTACGGACCTCTGTACGAAGGAAGACGCCCCCGCGTTCGATCGCGTTCCGCGAGGTTTGAGCGCTCGGATGTGCGCCATGTGTCCTCGGGGCCGAGTGAACAAACCTTTCACCTGACAGATGAACCGGATGAGGTGAAACATGTCCCACATAACGGGCACCGAGTTGACAGTGTCGGTGTGAACCGATGTCCTAGTGGGCATGCTCGCGAACTTGGCACTCACCTCGACCCGCACCGCCGGGTCCTTCGGTGCTGCCCAGGTCCGCTGTAGCTGTTGTTGCTGTCCCAGCTGTTGAGCCGACGCGCTCCGGCTGTCGCCGAGTCCTCTGACCCGGCCGCTTTCTCCTTTGCAGAACCCCCAGTTCAGGGCACCCCCACTCTTCCGCTCTTCCGCCGAGGACCACAGCATCCCGATGAACAGCGACAACGACCTCCAGATCGCCGGCGACATCCTCGAAGTCCCGCACCTGCTCCAGCCGCCGCGCGAGCACCCGGCCACCGTCGCCGAGTTCGTGGGCCTCGCCCGCGCCATCGCCGACGACCGCTCCCAGTGGGCGCACCTCGTCCGCTACGACCCCACCACCCGCTGGTACCACCGGCTGCGCACCGGCCCCGGCTACGAGGTGTGGCTGCTGTCCTGGGTGCCCGGGCAGGGCAGCGGGCTGCACGACCACGGCCGCTCCTCCGGTGTCCTCACCGTTCTGGAGGGCACGCTGACCGAGCGGACCGAGCGCGCCACGCGCGCGCTCGCGCCCGGCGCGCAGCGGGTGTTCGCGCCGGGGTACGTGCACGAGGTGGTGAACGACGCGCTGGAGCCGGCGGTGAGCCTGCACGTCTACTACCCGGGCCTGACCGAGATGCCGATGCACACGGCCCAGCACTGCGAGGCGCGCACCGAGCCGCGCCCGGTGACCGCCTGACCGACGCACCGCTCGACCGACGCACCGCTCGACCGACGCACCGCTCGACCGCCCGACCGGTTGATCTCCTGGCCGAATGATCGCCTGGCCGATTGACCACCTGACGCGTTGTCGTACCCGCCTGCCAGACTTGGCCCCATGCGCATTGTGGTTCTGGCAGGCGGCATCGGCGGTGCTCGTTTCCTGCGCGGTCTGAAGCGGGCCGTGCCGGACGCGGACATCACGGTGATCGGTAACACCGGCGACGACATCCACCTCTTCGGGCTGAAGGTCTGCCCGGACCTCGACACGGTGATGTACACGCTGGGCGGCGGCATCAACGAGGAGCAGGGCTGGGGGCGGACCGACGAGACCTTCCACCTCAAGGAGGAGCTGGCGGCCTACGGCGTCGGCCCGGAGTGGTTCGGGCTCGGCGACCGGGATTTCGCCACGCACATCGTCCGGACCCAGATGCTGGGCGCCGGCTATCCGCTGAGCGCGGTCACCGAGGCGCTGTGCGACCGCTGGAAGCCGGGCGTGACGCTGATCCCGATGACCGACGACCGCGTGGAGACGCACGTGGCGGTCGAGGCGGACGGCGAGCGCAAGGTGATCCATTTCCAGGAGTACTGGGTGCGGCTGCGCGCCTCGGTCCCGGCCGTGGCGGTCGTGCCGGTCGGCGCGGAGCAGGCCAAGCCCGCGCCCGGTGTCCTGGAGGCCATCGCCGAGGCGGACGTCATCCTCTTCCCGCCGTCCAACCCGATCGTGTCCATCGGCACGATCCTCGCCGTGCCCGGCATCCGGGAGGCGATCGCGGACGCGGGCGTGCCGGTGGTGGGCCTCTCCCCCATCGTCGGGGACGCGCCCGTGCGCGGCATGGCCGACAAGGTGCTCGCCGCGGTCGGCGTGGAGTCCACGGCCGCGGCCGTCGCCGAGCACTACGGCTCCGGGCTGCTGGACGGCTGGCTGGTCGACACCGTCGACGCGGGCGTGGTCGAGCGGGTGGAGGCGGACGGGATCCGCTGCCGGGCCGTACCGCTGATGATGACCGACCTGGACGCGACCGCGCAGATGGCGCGGGAGGCGCTGGCGCTCGCCGAGGAGGTGCGGGGAGCGTGAGCGAGGAGCGCGCGGGGTACCGGGTCTGGGCCCTGCCCGGCATCCCCGAGGTGCGGCAGGGCGACGATCTGGCCAAGCTGATCGCCGCGACCGAGCCCGGCCTGGTCGACGGGGACGTGCTGCTCGTCACCTCCAAGATCGTGTCCAAGGCCGAGGGGCGGATCGTGGAGGCGGCCGACCGGGAGGCCGCGATCGACTCCGAGACCGTGCGGGTGGTGGCCCGGCGCGGCACGCTGCGCATCGTCGAGAACCGGCAGGGCCTGGTCATGGCCGCCGCCGGGGTCGACGCCTCCAACACCCCTTCCGGGACCGTGCTGTTGCTGCCCGAGGATCCGGACGCCTCCGCGCGCGCGATCCGTGACGGGCTGCGTGACACCCTCGGCGTCGATGTCGGGATCGTCATCACCGACACCTTCGGGCGGCCCTGGCGCTCGGGGCTCACGGACGTGGCGATCGGCGCCGCCGGAGTGCGGGTGCTGGACGATCTGCGCGGGGGCACGGACGCGTACGGCAATCCGCTCAGCGCCACCGTCGTCGCCACCGCGGACGAACTGGCCGCCGCCGGTGACCTGGTCAAGGGCAAGGCGGCGGGACTGCCGGTCGCCGTGGTGCGCGGGCTGGCCCATGCCGTGGCCGACGAGCACGGTGAGGGGGCGCGGGCACTGGTGCGTACCGGGCGGGACGACATGTTCCGGCTCGGCACGTCCGAGGCCGTGCGGGAGGCGGTGACCCAGCGCCGTACCGTACGGGCCTTCACCGATGCGCCCGTGGACCCGGGCGCGGTCCGGCGCGCGGTGGCCGCGGCGGTGACCGCGCCCGCCCCGCACCACACCACCCCCTGGCGGTTCGTGCTGCTGGAGTCGGAGGAGTCGCGGGTACGGCTGCTCGACGCCATGCGTGACGCCTGGATCGCGGATCTGCGCCGGGACGGCAAGAGCGAGGAGTCCATCGCCCAGCGGGTCCGGCGCGGGGACGTGCTGCGGCACGCGCCGTATCTGGCCGTGCCCTGCCTCGTCATGGACGGCTCGCACACCTACGGCGACCCGCGGCGGGACGCCGCCGAGCGGGAGATGTTCGTGGTCGCGGCCGGCGCGGGCGTGCAGAACTTCCTGGTCGCGCTGGCCGGGGAGCGGCTGGGGTCGGCGTGGGTGTCCTCGACGATGTTCTGCCGGGACGTGGTGCGCGAGGTGCTGGGGCTGCCGGCGGACTGGGATCCGATGGGGGCGGTGGCGATCGGGGATCCGGCGGAGGAGCCGAGACCGCGGCCCGAGCGGGATGCGGGGGCGTTCATCGAGGTGCGGTGAGAGTCCCGTACGACCGTCGGGTCTCACCTAGTCTCGTAGGACAGCGGTCTTCGCAGCACCGGCACCCCTAGGACTCATTCGTGGCAGGACGATTCGCTCCGCGGCCCACGCGTACGACCGTGCGCGGTGGGGAGGTCGCCGTGCCCGCGGGGGTGCCCCGGCAGGGTGCGGGGGCTGCGGCGCGGGTGCGGAGCTGGGTGCCGGACGGGCCGCTCGATCTCGGGCTGGTGCTGGGGCCGCTGCGGCGCGGGCCGGCCGATCCGACGTTCCGGGCGACGCGGGACGGGTCCGTGTGGCGGGCCTGCCGGACGCCCGCCGGGCCGGGGACGCTGCGGGTGTACGTCCACGGCGGTGAGGTGCGCGCGGAGGCGTGGGGGCCGGGTGCGGAGTGGCTGCTGGAGCAGCTGCCGGAGCTGCTCGGTGCCGCCGATGATCCGGACGCGTTCGTGCCGCGGCACCGGGTGGTGGCGCTGGCGCGGCATCGGCGGCCGGGGCTGCGGCTGACGCGGACCGGGCTGGTGCTGGAGTCGTTGATCCCGTCGGTGCTGGAGCAGAAGGTCACGACCGATGAGGCGTATCGGGCGTGGCGGTTGCTGGTGCGGAGGTTCGGGGAGCGGGCGCCTGGACCCGCGGGGGCGAGCGAACGGCCGATGTGGGTGATGCCCGCGCCTCGGACCTGGGCGCTGATCCCCTCCTGGGAGTGGCATCGGGCCGGGGTCGACGACAAGCGGGCCTCGACGATTCTGCGGGCCGTGCGGGTTGCTGCGCGGCTGGAGCAGGCGGTGGGGATGGCGGCGGGTGAGGCTCAGGCGCGGTTGGAGGTCGTGCCGGGGGTCGGGCCGTGGACGTCGGCGGAGGTTGTGCAGCGGAGTCATGGGGCGGCGGATGCGGTGACGGTCGGGGATCTGCATCTGCCGGGGATCGTGGGGTGGGCGTTGGCGGGGGATCGGGATGCCGACGATGCGGAGATGCTGCGCTTGCTTGAGCCGTATGCGGGGCAGCGGCATCGGGCGGCTCGGTTGATTCTGCTGAGCGGGCAGGTGCCTGGGCGGAGGGCGCCGAAGATGCCTCGGGTGGACATCGGGTTGCTGTAAGGGCGTTGCTTCGGTGCCCGGTGCTGCGGCCGGCCGGGGGTGGGCTTCGTTTACCCGCGCCGGCGGGGTGCCGCTGCGCCCACCCGTGCCGCCCCAGCGGCACGACTGCCCGCAGCTACGGCGGTACGAGCGCCCCGATGGGGCGGCGCGGGGAACTGTGCGATCAGCCCCCACACACCCCCAGCCGAATGACAGCCCTTACTGGTCCGAAGAGAAGCGGAGTGCTCCCCCCGGGATGCGGGCGTCGCACCACACGCGTACGCCTTCGCGGAGTTCGTTGTCGGGGCCGACCACCGCGCCGTCGCCGATGACCGTGCCGGTGAGGATGGAGCGTTCGCCCACTCGGGCTCGGGTGCCGATGAGGGAGTCGGTGATGACGGCGCCGGGTTCGATGACGGCGCCGGGGAGGATCGTCGAGCCGGAGACCCGCGCGCCCTTGGCCACGAACGCGCCCTCGCCGACCACCGTGCCGCCGGTCAGCTTCGCGTCCGGGGCGACCGTGGCCGTGGGGAGGATCAGGCGGTCGCCGCAGCGGCCGGGGACGGCGGGGGAAGGGGCGCGACCGAGGACGAGGTCCGCGGAGCCGCGGACGAAGGCCGCGGGGGTGCCGAGGTCCAGCCAGTACGTCGAGTCGACCATGCCCTGGAGGTGGGCACCGGCGGAGAGGAGGTCCGGGAACGTCTCACGTTCCACCGAGACCGGCCGGCCCGCCGGGATCGTGTCGATGACCGAGCGGCGGAAGACGTACGCCCCCGCGTTGATCTGGTCGGTGACGATCTCCTCCGGTGTCTGCGGCTTCTCCAGGAAGGCGAGGACGCGGCCGGTGTCGTCGGTGGGGACCAGGCCGTACGCGCGCGGGTCGGTCACCTTGGTGAGGTGCAGGGAGACGTCCGCGCCCGACGACTCGTGGGTGTGCACGAGCCGCCTGATGTCCAGGCCGGTCAGGATGTCGCCGTTGAAGATCAGTACCGGGTCGTCGGGGCCGGAGTGCAGACGCGAGGCCACGTTGCGGATGGCGCCGCCCGTGCCGAGGGGCTCCTCCTCGGTGACGTACTCGATGTGCAGCCCGAGGGAGGCGCCGTCGCCGAAGTGGGGCTCGAAGACCTCGGCGAGATAGCTCGTCGCGAGCACGATGTGGTCCACGCCCGCCGCTCTCGCGCGCGCCAGCTGGTGCGTGAGGAACGGCACCCCGGCCGCCGGGACCATGGGCTTCGGCGTGTGCACCGTGAGCGGACGCAGCCGGGTGCCTTTGCCGCCGACCAGGAGGATCGCTTCTGTCACCTGTCGTCTCTGCTTCCTGCCGGGACCGGCCGAACTACCGTTTCGGCCGGCCAGTGTATGCAGACCGTGCGACGGTGCCCTCGTCGGCCGCGCGGTGTCCCGCGAGATCGGCGTCCGGTTTCCCCCAACCGTCCCCCGACGGCGGTGAACGCGCACCCTCCGGCTCTCAGCGCCCCTGATACCGCGCCGCGCTGGAACGGGCCGTGCCGAGCTTGGCGTAGAGCTGCTTGCCCGGACACTCGGTGGCGTATCCGTCCCGATGGCCGGAGATCACGTTCAGTCGTACGTTCTTCCCCTTTGGGTAGAGATTGCCACCGCCCGACGTCAGATATGTCTTTCCGCTCGGATTGGCACCGAAGAGCCCGAGCTTCCACGCGGTGAGCCGGGCGACCGCCGTCACCGCGGCGGCGGGCGGCTTGGTGGTGCCGTAGGTGCCGATCACGGCGATGCCCATGGTGTTGGTGTTGAACCCGAGGGTGTGGGCGCCCATGACCGCCTTCGCCACACCCCCGGCCCGGCCCTCGTAGATGGTTCCGCACCTGTCGACGAGGAAGTTGTAGCCGATGTCCCGCCAGCCCATGCTCTTGACGTGGTAGCGGTAGATACTGCGGATGACGGAGGAGGCCTGGGAGCAGGTGTACTTGTTGCCCGAGGCCGTGTGGTGCACGAAGGCCGCCTTGACCGTGTTCGTGTAGTGGAACCCGGGCTCGCGCAGTGACTCGTCCGCGCCCCAGCCGCGCCGGGTCACGATCGGCGGGCGCGGCCCGATGTACGGCTTCGCGCGCGGAACTCCCCCGTTCAGGCGGCTCAGTTCCCGCTCGGTGGCCCACCGGCCCAGCTCGGGGATGTCCGGGGCGCCGTAGGGCACGAGGTCGGTGTTGGCCGCGTAGGCGGCGACGGCCGCGTCGGTCCGGGTGCCGCTGCGTGGGGCGTCCGCCGGCGGGCCCTGGGGTGGTGCCTCGTCCCCGGGGTCCACGAGTGCCAGGCGCAGCCCGGACGGCAGGGTCGCGTCCGGGCCGTCGGTGGGGCCGCCCCGGGCCCCGGCCGCCGGGGCGGGCTCGGCGTCCGCGCGCACCCGTACGTCCACGCCGTCCGAGTCGCCGACCCACAGCGGTGCGGTGGCCCCGCGCACCCGGCCCGAGGAGCGTTCCGCCGTGCCCGGGTCGGCGCCGTGTTCCCCGTTGTGCGTCTCGATGTCCTGCCAGCCGGTCCACGCTCCCGACGCGGCGGACCGGGTACGCACCTGGGCCCGGCCGTGCAGCTCGGTGTCCGGGTCGTCCCAGACCACACCGACCAGCGAGAAGTGCCGTACTCCGGCGCGGTACAGGCCCTGCTCCGGGGCCGCGCCGGCAACGCGGGAGCGGGAGCGGGGAACGAGCGGCAGCGACTGGGTGCGGCCCGGGACCTCGGCCTCGGCCACCCGGCCCGTGGCGGCCGTCCGCTCCGCTCGTGCGGGCGCGGCGGTCGCGGGCAGGGTCAGCGGGAGCGCGAGGGCGGCCGCGCACGTGACGCCGATCGAGGGTGCGCCGATGGAGGAAGTGAGGAAACCACGCATGCCCATGATCCTGGACATAGCAATATAAATCTGTCCATCGGGGAACTGACGGGCCGTCGGGAGCCGTTCCGCCGAACCGGTGGCCCCGGCGCTCGGTGCGCGGGCCCGCCCCGGCGTACCCTTGCGCGGGTGAATGCCACCGATCGCACCCCTGCCGACCTGCTGCGTTCCGCGCTCGCCGCGGATCCCGGCCGCCCCCTGGTGACCTTCTACGACGACGCCACGGGCGAACGCGTCGAACTCTCCGTCGCCACCTTCGCCAATTGGGTGGCCAAGACCGCGAACCTCCTTCAGGGCGACCTGTCCGCCGGGCCCGGCGACCGGGTCGCGCTGCTGCTGCCCGCGCACTGGCAGACGGCCGTGTGGCTGCTCGCCTGTGCGTCGGTGGGGGCGGTGGCGGACGTGGCCGGGGACCCGGCCGCCGCCGACGTCGTCGTCAGCGGGCCGGACTCCCTGGAGGCGGCGCGGGCGTGCCGCGGGGAGCGGGTCGCTCTCGCGCTGCGGCCGCTGGGCGGGCGGTTCCCGCAGGTCCCGGACGGCTTCGTCGATTACGCCGTGGAAGTGCCGAGCCAGGGGGATCGGTTCGCACCGTTCGCGCCGGTGGATCCTGAGGAGCCGGCGCTGATTGTGGCCGGGGCGGAGTTCAGTGGGGGCGAGGTGGTGGAGCGGGCCTTGACCGATGCGCCGTCGCTGGACTTGACGGGGCCTGGATCCCGGTTGCTGTCGGGGGTGTCGTACGACACGTGGGAGGGGCTCAGCGCGGGGTTGTATGCGCCCTTGGCTGTCGGGGGGTCCGTGGTGTTGTGCCGGAATCTGGATCGGCTGGATGAGGAAGGTCTCGCCAAGCGGGTCGAGAGCGAGAGGGTGACTTCTCTGCGGCGGTAAGGCCGTCCGTTGGGTGTGGGTCCCCCATATGGAGTAGTAGAGGGCGCCTCCGGTTCCCCTTCCCGCCATCGTCGTAAGAGCAGAGGCATGACGCTCGTACGCCATGAGGGGGCCCGCACCGTGAACGACAGCGTTCGTCGGGGGCTCGGGGTCTCGGCCGCCGGGGACGGGCTCCTGCGGCGGCGTCGGCGGCGGTGGGTCAGGGGGGCGGCGCTGGGGGTGGGTGTGGTCGTCGTCGTGGCGGCCGGGGCCGGGTGGGCCGTGTACGCCAAGCTCAGTGCCAACATCACGCCCGATGACGCGGCCGCCGCCGAGCTTGCCCGGTACGAGCGGGAGCGGCCCACCGCGCTGGTGCGGGACGCGCAGAACATCCTGTTGATCGGGTCGGACACCCGGGCCGGGGACGGCAACGGGCAGTACGGGCGGGACCTGGGCAGTGAGCGGTCCGACACCACGATCCTGCTGCACCTGGCCGCCGACCGGCGCAGCGCCACCGCCGTCTCGCTGCCCCGGGACCTGATGGTGGACATCCCGGGCTGCCGGCGGGCGGACGGCAGCCGCAGCGAGCCGGTGTTCGCGATGTTCAACCACGCCTTCCAGGTGGGCGGTTCGGCGTGCACCATCCGTACCGTCGAGAAGCTGACGGACATCCGGATCGACCATCACGTGGTGGTCGACTTCAGCGGGTTCAAGGAGATGGTCGACGCCGTCGACGGGGTCCAGGTGTGTCTGAAGGAGCCCATCGACGACAAGGCCGCCAAGCTGAAGCTGCCCGCGGGCAAGGTGACGCTCGACGGGGAGCAGGCGCTCGGGTACGTACGGGCCCGTAAGTCGATCGGGGACGGCAGCGACACCGAGCGGATGGAGCGGCAGCAGCGGTTCCTCGGCGCGCTGGTCAACAAGGTGCAGAGCAGCGACGTCCTGCTGAACCCGGCGAAGCTCTACCCGGTGCTGGACGCGGCGACCTCCTCGCTCACCACCGATCCGGAACTGGCGAGTCTGCGCGGTTTGTACCAGTTGGTGCGCGGGCTGCGGAACATCCCCACGGAACATGTGCAGTTCCTGACGGTGCCGCGGGAGTCGTACGTCTACGACTCCAATCGCGACCAACTCGTGGAGCCGGAGGCCGAGAAGCTGTTCGCGCGGCTGCGGGCGGACCAGCCGGTGGCGGTGACACAGAAGGATTCTCAGGAAGTTCTCAGGCAGGGCCCGGGAGAGGACCGTGCGGACGGCGCCTCCCCCGCCCCGACGTTCCGTGGGAACACCGCCGCCGAACACGGCTGCGCGTGAGGCGCGCACCGGGACGACGAACTTCTGTTCAGAAATATGAGGGGGATTGCCCAGTTGTAGGAAGGTGGAATTTGTCACCGGCGTCGCTTGACGCTGAACTGGGCGGATAGTGTGAGCGATCCGGTGCACCCGGCCGCGAGGTCCGTCCTGGGGTCGTGCACCGATTCAGCGAGACCCGAGCGCCTTTGAGGGGGAAGGCGCCGCGTGGCCCCGACGGAGGATTCGGACAACCGTGGACGCGCAAGGCCGTGGGCGGGCGGACAACATCGACCCCGCAGACCAGTGGGTACTCAATCCGAGCACCGGCGAATACGAACTGCGACTGAGTCCTTCCGCACCGCAGTCATCGGTTCCCGGTCCGCGGAGACCGAACGCCCGGGATTCCCGTGATTCAGGTGCTTCCGGCGGTGCGGCGCGCGGCCGCGGCGACGCGGCGGCGGGTGGCACGCGCGAGATGCGGCAGGTGCGCGGCGCGGAGGTGCCGGGACCGCGCCGGCGTCGGGGTGCCGAGCCCGAGCCGCCGCCGGGGCGGCGCAACCGGCGGCCGGTGAAGAAGAAGTCGAAGGCGAAGAAGATACTGGCGTGGACCGCCGGCGGCACGGCGTTCGTGCTGGTGGCCGTCGGCACGGCCGGCTACCTCTATCTGAAGCACCTGGAGGGCAACGTCACCACCACGGACGTCGGTGACGCGGCCAAGGACGGCTTCAGCAAGGACGACGCCTTCAACATCCTGATCATCGGCACCGACAAGCGGACCGGCAAGGGCAACGAGGGCTACGGCGACAAGAACAGCGTCGGGCACGCCGACACCAACATCCTGCTGCATGTCGCCAAGGACCGGACGAACGCGACCGCGCTGAGCATTCCGCGCGACCTGATCGTGAACGTGCCGGACTGCGAGACCACCCAGGCCGACGGCAGCAAGAAGATCATCGCCGGCACCGACGGGGTCCGCTTCAACACCAGCCTGGGCCAGGAGGGCCGGGACCCGGGCTGCACGATGCGGACCGTGAAGGAGGTCACCGGCATCGAGCCCGACCACTTCATGATGGTCGACTTCAACGCGGTGAAGACGCTGACCACCGCGGTCGGCGGCGTCGACGTGTGCCTCAAGCACGCGGTGAAGGACAAGGACTCGCACCTGGACCTGCCCGCCGGCCAGTCCAAGATCGCGGGCGAGCAGGCGCTGGCGTTCGTCCGCACCCGGCACAGCTGGGGCAACCAGGGCGACCTGGACCGCATCAAGGTGCAGCAGCAGTTCATGGCCTCGCTGATGCGCAAGATGTCCTCCAGCGACACCCTCACCAGCCCGACCAAGCTGGTGAAGCTGGCGGAGGCGGCCACCAAGGCGCTGACCGTCGACAAGGGCATCGGTTCGGTGAGCACGCTCAAGGACGTGGCGCTGGAGCTGAAGAAGGTGCCGCCGAAGAACATCTCCTTCCTGACGGTGCCGGTGGTCGACAACCCGGCGGACGGTGTCGTGCACAAGACGGTCATCGTCAACCCGAACACCGCCCCCCAGGTCTTCGACGCCATCAAGAACGACGTCTCCTTCACCGAGGTGAAGAAGAAGCAGAAGGCGGCCAAGGACGCGGCGGCCGCCCGCCTCAAGGGCAGCAAGTCCGCGCCCTCCGAGGTGCGGGTGCGGGTCCTCAACGGCGGCGCCGAGGCCGGCAGCGCGCAGGAGACCCTGAACTGGCTGCAGACCGACGAGGGCGTGCTCAAGTCGGAGAACGCCGGCAACGCGCCCGCGGAACTGAGCAGGACGACGCTCGAATACGCACCCGACCAGGCGCCCCAGGCGCGTGAACTGGCCGCTCTGATGGGGCTGCCCGGAAGCGCGCTGAAGCCGGGCAAGAGCGTGACCAACTCGCAGGGGCTGCCCGCGATGACGCTCACCCTGGGCAAGGACTTCAAGGGTGCGGGCGTCTCCCTCACCGCTCCGTCCAAGGCGCCGGACGTCGACGGCAAGTCCACGGCCGACAAGGTTCAGTGCGCCTCGTAGGTAACCCAACGGGTCCGTCGTGCGTCTAACTCGGCGCGGGACGGACCCGTTTCATGGCGCAGGGTGGGGAGGGCAGGGAGTTGTCGCAGAGCGATGTGCGGGGGGAGCCTCCTGCGGTCGAGGACACGATGGCGCTCACGCCCCGGACGGCGGTCGCGCCGGAGGGGTCCGGACGGCACGGCGGCGGGCGTCGCGGCGGCGTCCCGAAGACCGAGAGGCGACCGCGCCGACGGCGGGCTCTGCGCTGGTCGGCGACCGTGCTCGCGGTGGTGATACTTGGCACGGCCGGCGCCGGATACCTGTACTACCAGCACCTGAACGGCAACATCCAGAAGGGTCGGCGCAGCAACGGCGACGACTCCAAGGCGCAGCGGACCCGGCCGAACGCGGCCGGCCAGACCCCGCTGAACATCCTGCTGATCGGCTCCGACAGCCGTAACTCCGACGAGAACGTGAAGCTCGGCGGGGCCAAGTACGACCGCGGCAGCCCACCGCTCGCCGACGTGCAGATGCTCATCCACCTCTCCGCGGACCGCAAGAGCGCCGCCATGGTGAGCATCCCCCGGGACACCCGGGTCGACATCCCCAAGTGCACGGACCCCGACACCGGCAAGGTCTACCCGGCGACCAACGACATCATCAACACCACCCTGGCCCGGGGCGGGGCCGGCTGCACGCTGGCCACCTGGGAGAACCTCACCGGCGTCTACATCGACCACTGGATGACGATCGACTTCGCGGGCGTGGTGAAGATGGCGGACGCCATCGGCGGCGTCGAGGTGTGCGTACGGCAGAACGTGTGGGACCACTCCACGCCCGCCCAACGCGGCGGCTCCGGGCTGAAGATGAAGGCCGGGCGGAAGAAGGTCGAGGGCGTGCAGGCCCTGCAGTGGCTGCGCACGCGGCACGCCTGGGGCAGTGACGTGATGCGGGCCCGCGCCCAGCACATGTACCTCAACTCGATGATCCGCACGCTGCAGCATCAGAACGTCTTCACCGACACCGGCCGGCTCATGGACCTGGCCGAGGCGGCCACCAAGTCCCTGAAGGTGTCGGAGGAGATCGGCACCGTCAAGAAGCTCTACGACCTCGGCATGGAGCTGAAGTCGGTGCCGTCGGACCGCATCACGTCGGTGACGATGCCCAACGTCCAGGACTCGCAGAACGGCGAGCATGTCGTACCGGAGAAGGCCGGCGCCGACAAGATGTGGCAGATGCTCCGCGACGACGTGGCGTTCGACAAGAACGGCAAGCCGTCGAAGGCGAAGCAGGCGGGGAGCAAGTCCCAGCCGACGAAGGCTCCCTCGGTCGACGCGGCGCGGCTCGGGGTGGTGGTGCAGAACGCCACACAGTCCTCCACCGAGGCCGCGGTCGGGGGCCGGGCCCGGACGATCGGCCAGGTGCTCGTGCAGAAGGGGTACGGCAGGGCCACGGCCGATACCTCGGCGGTGCTGTCCGCCGACCAGACCGTCGTGCGCTACCCGAGCGCCGATCTGGAGGGGGACGCGCAGGGCGTCGCCAAGGCGCTGGGCATCCCGCTGAGCCAGGTGAAGCAGTCGACCGACGTGTCCGGGGTCACCCTCGTCGTGGGCGCGGACTGGCGCACGGGCACGGCCTACCCCAAGAAGTCCGCTCCGAAGGCCGGCGACCTGCCCAGCAACTCCGACGCCATCAACGGCTCGGACACCTCCCAGTGCATGGACGTGTACAAGCCCTACCAGTGGTGAACCGACAAGAGGGCCCCTCCGCGCAGGAGGGGCCCTCGTCGTCTCATGTGCTCGCTCAGCGGGGTTCCAGCACCGCCGGCCGGCGCGAGGCGATGACCCGCTTCGCCAGCGACTTGGGGCTGGTCAGGAAGCCCCAGCCCCACGACATGTGCATGGTCGCCAGGGCCACCGGGATCTGCAGCCGGGCCTTGAGCGGAAGCCCCTTGCCCGCCGGGACCGAACCCGCCACGATCGCCGCCAGATAGCCGCCGGGGATCACCAGACCCCACGGCGTCAGGGCCGCGCCCACCACGAGACCCGCCGCCATCGCGCACACCGCGGTCGGCGGGGCGAGGTAGCGCAGGTTGATGGAGCCCTCGTGGTAGCGGGCGACGACATGGCGCCAGCGGCCGTAGTCCTTGTACTGCTTGGCGAGCGCCCGCACGCTCGGCCGCGGCCGGTACGACACCCTCAGCTCCGGCGAGAACCAGATCAGGCCGCCCGCCTCACGGATGCGGAAGTTCAGCTCCCAGTCCTGGGCGCGGATGAACTCCTCGTTGTAGCCGCCCTGTTGCTCCAGCGCCTCGCGGCGGAAGACGCCGAGGTAGACCGTCTCGGCGGGGCCCGCCTGGCCGCCGGTGTGGAAGGCCGCGTTGCCGACGCCGACCTTCGAGGTCATGGCGGCGGCGACCGCGTGCTCCCAGTCGTTCTCGCCCTCGGCATGCATGATGCCGCCGACGTTCTGCGCGCCGGTCTCCTCCAGGAGCCGCACGGCGGTCGCGATGTAGTTCGGCGAGAGCATGCCGTGGCCGTCGACACGGACCACGATCGGATGCCGGGAGGCCTTGATCGCCGCGTTCAGCGCGGCGGGGGTGCGACCGGTCGGGTTCGGGACGGTGTGTACACGCGCGTCGTCGGCCACGAGCTGAGCGGCGATCTCGTCCGTGCGGTCCGTGGACGGACCGAGGGCGATCACGACCTCCATCTCGCCGGCGTACTCCTGCGCGAGGATCGCTTGGACGGCCCCGCGCAGATGCCGCTCCTCGTTGAGGACGGGCATGATCACAGAAACAGCGGGGAGTCGCACGTCGGGCTTGGCGTTCATAGGGGGCTCACGTTACCGCGAACGGGGGACACCGGTGCGCGCCGCCGGGGCGTGGAGGCGGGCAGGAGATCGTATCGGCCTACGGTGCTCACAAATCCCACGTACGGCCGCAGCCCGGAGGTGTCCCTTGCCGAGCCCGCCCAGGTCCCCCGCCCGGCCGCAGCGCCGACCGCAACCGCCCCGCCGGGTGCCACGGCAGCCCCAACGGACCGTGCGGCCCCCGCGCCCCAGGCGGCCGCGCTGGGCCATGCGGGCGGTGACCACGCTGTCCGTGGTCGTGCTCGCCTCCGCCGGGATCGGCCACGCGGTCGTCACCAGCCTGGACGCGGGCATCGCCCGGGTCGACGCCTTCAAGGACATGAAGAACCGGCCCCGCGCCGGGCACGGCATGAACGTCCTGCTGGTCGGCACGGACGCCCGCGACAGGATCAGCGAGTCGGAGCGGCGCGCGTACCGACTGGGCGGGCAGCCCTGCCACTGCACCGACACGATGATGATCGTGCACATCTCGGACGACCGGGAACGGGCGAGCGTGGTGAGCCTGCCCCGCGACTCCTACGCCGAGGTGCCCGAGCACGTCGACCCGGCCACCGGCCGGCGGCACATCCCGCACCCCGTCAAGCTGAACGCGGCGTACGCCGAGGGCGGCCCCCAGCTGACCATCGCCACGGTCGAGAACATGACCCATGTGAAGATCGACCACTATCTGGAGGTCGACTTCACCAGCTTCATGAAGACCGTGGACGTGCTCGGCGGCGTCCAGGTCTGCACGGCGACACCGCTGAAGGACTCGTACACCGGCCTCGACCTGGCGCCCGGCACGTACACCCTCAACGGCGGGCAGGCGCTGCAGTACGTGCGCGCCCGGCACGCGGACGGGGCGAGCGACCTGGGCCGGATGAGGCGGCAGCAGCGGTTCCTGGCCGCGCTGATCGAGCGGGCCACCTCCTCCGGGGTGCTGCTGAACCCGATGAGGTTCCGGGACGTGACCCGGGCGGTGCTCGGCTCGGTGCGGGCCGACGAGGGCTTCGGCACCGACGAGCTGCTCGACCTCGGCCGGGCGATGCGGAACTTCTCCCCGTCCTCCTCCGAGTTCACCACCGTGCCGATCGGGCAGCTGAACTTCGCGGTCAAGGGCCTCGGCTCGACCCTGAAGTGGGACCCGGCGGCGTCCGGCCGGCTCTTCCAGGCCCTGCGCGACGACAAGCCGCTCAGCGTGGAGCACCCGCACCGCGGTCCTCGGCCCGCGCCTGTCGAGGTCGACCCACGGCAGGTCCGGGTCCAGGTGGAGAACGGAACCGGCACGGCCGGGCTGGCCAAGCGGATCGACGCGGCGCTCGCGACGGCCGGCTTCGCCACCACCCGGCAGCCGACCACCGCGACCGTGCACAACGCCAGGCGCACGGTGATCTCCTACGACCCCCGCTGGGACCGCTCCGCCCGCACCCTGGCCGCGGCCCTGCCCGGCAGCGAACTGCGCGCGGTACCGGGCCAGGGCCAGCTGATCAAGGTGACCGCCGGGTCGGACTTCAAGGCCGTGCACCAGGTACGGGTCGAGGACCCGGCCAAGCCGGAGCAGGCCGTGCTGCGCGGCAACGAGGTGATCTGCTCGGCTTCCGAAGGGGCCTAGTCCTCGAAGCCCTCCGCCGCCCGCTTCTCGCGCAGCTCGCGGATCGCGCGCCGACGGGCCAGGCGGTGGGTGCGGCGGATCTGGGCCTCCTGGTAGCGGCGGCGGTCGCGGTCGGTCTCCGGCAGCACCGGGGGCACCTGGCGCGGCTTGCCGTCGGCGTCCACGGCCGCGAAGACCAGGTAGGCCGAGCCGACCTGGGTCGGCGGGGCGGACTCGTTCCAGCGCTCGGCCAGCACCCGCACGCCGACCTCCATCGAGGTCCGGCCGGTCCAGTTGACCTGGGCCTTCACATGGACCAGATCGCCCACGCGGACGGGCTCCAGGAAGGCCATCTCGTCCATGGAGGCGGTGACGGCGGGACCGCCGGAGTGCCGGCCGGCCACCGCGCCCGCCGCGTCGTCGACCAGTTTCATGATCACACCGCCGTGCACCGTCCCCAACAGATTGGTGTCGTTGTGGGTCATGATGTGGCTGAGTGTGGTGCGGGAAGCGGACGTCGGCTTGCCCGGGATGTCCGGATCCACGTCCGTGGCCTGGTCTGTCATGGCCCCCACCTTATGCCGAACTGACATTCGCGGAATTTGTGTCAGCTTCGCAACAGCGCCGCTCTGATTTTCCGACACCCCTTGTAAGGCCCACGGCGGTGCCCTGCACACTGGGGCGCATGAATGACTGGCCCGAGGGATGGCGAGACGACAATCGCGGCCCGCGCTACGGACGCGGCAGCGGCGGCGCGCAGCCGGAAAGCGCCCGCGTGATGCGTCAGGTGCGGCGCGGCCCGGCGGTACCGCCCGGACAGCGCTCGTACGGCGACCCCGGCCCGTCGGCACCGCCGTACGGCGCCGGAGTCCCGCAGCAGCCGTCGTACGTCGACGGCCAGGGATACGACGACTACGACAGCGGATACAACACGGGCCAGGTCTACGGCGGCGGCCCGGGCGGGCCCGGCGGCCCGGCGGGCGCACCCACCCGGGGTCCGCGTCCGGCGCCGAACTGGCGCCGGCGCATCAAGTGGACCGCGATCACGCTGGCCGGTGTGCTGATCGTCACCTCGGTGGCGACGTACTTCTGGGCCGACTCCAAGCTGCGCCGCGAGGTCGACCTGTCGAAGGTCATCGACCGGCCGGAGTCCGGCTCGGGCACGAACTACCTGATCGTCGGCTCGGACAGCCGTGAGGGCATGTCCAAGGCGGACGAGAAGAAGCTGCACACCGGTGGCGCCGAGGGCAAGCGCACCGACTCGATGATGATCCTGCACGTCGGCGACAGCGGCGACACGCTGATCTCGCTGCCGCGCGACTCGGACGTGGAGATCCCGTCGTACAAGGGGTCGACGTCCGGGAAGGTCTACCCGGCCACCGGTCGGCGCGAGAAACTGAACGCGGCCTACGCCGAGGACGGCCCGACCCTCCTCGTGCGCACGGTCGAGTACAACACCGGCCTGCACATCGACCACTACGTGGAGATCGGCTTCCAGGGCTTCGCGAACATCGTGGACGCGGTCGGCGGCGTCGAGATCGACATCGACAAGGGCTTCAAGGACAAGTGGTCCGGCGCCGACTTCAAGGCGGGCAAGCAGACCCTCGACGGCCAGCAGGCCCTCGCCTTCGTCCGCACCCGGCACGCCTTCGCGGCCAGCGACCTGCAGCGCACCAAGAACCAGCAGAAGTTCCTGTCCGCCCTGGCCCACCAGGTCGCCACCCCGGGGACGATCCTCAACCCCTTCAAGTTCTACCCGACCATGGGCGCGGGCCTGGACTCCCTGATCGTCGACAAGGACATGGGCCTGTGGGACCTGGGGTCCATGTTCTGGGCGATGAAGGGCGTCAACGGCGGTGACGGCACCTCGCTGAACATGCCGATCTCCGGATCCACCGGCGGCAACCTCGTCTGGGACAAGGCGAAGGTGAAGACCCTGGTGAACGAGCTGAACAACGACCAGAAGGTGACCGTCACCGGCAACTAGGCGGTCGCCGAGGCGAGCAGCGCGACATGGGGAAGGGCGAGCAGCCCTTCCCCATCCGCGTATACGGCGCTCAGCCGCTCGTACTCCCGCCGGATCCGTACGACCGTCTCCGCGTCCTGCGAGGTCACGACCAGCCCGACGTTGCCGACCCCGGCGGCCACCCCGCCCCACCACTCCTCGACGCCGGCCCGGTGCGCCCAGGCCAGCTCGTCCGCCTCGGCACCGCCGAACCCGGCCTCCGTGAGCATCCCGGCAAGCCCCTCCGGGGTCCGGGTGAAGTCCTCGTCCGGGTCCAGGCGCGGCAGGTACGACGGCGGTACGGCACCGCCGGCCGCGCACGCCTGCCCGAGCAGTTCCTGCCCGGCCCCGCGCCGGGCGCCCCACAGCGTCACGGCGATCCGCCCTCCGGGCCTCAGCACCCGTCGCAGCTCGGCGAGCGCGGCACGCGGCCGACCCACGTGGTTGAGCACGAAGTTGCCAACCACGGCGTCGAACTCACCGTCGGGAAAGGGCAGTTCGGGCAGGACGGCGACCTCTGCGGCCACCCCGCGCCGGCGCGCCTCGGCGACCATGCCGGGGTCGGCGTCCACGGCCCGCACCAACGCGCCCCGCTCCCCCGCCGCCAGGGCGGCCGTGCCGGTCCCCGTCCCGACGTCGAGGACCCGCGTCCCCTCCCCGACCCCGGCCGCGTCCAGCAGCGCGGGCACCGGGTACGCGCACAACCGGCCGAAGCTCCCGGCGTACGCCTCGGTCCGCCCCGCCCACATGGCCCGCTCGGCGGCGTCGAAGGCCGCCGTCGCATCCGTCTCGATCATGCGCCCAGGGTGCCGCACAAAGGATCAAGGGCACCCACGGGGGTGCCCTTGACCGCCCTCACGGGGTGAGGGAGGGTCACATCCGCGCGCCCGCCATCGCTCGGCACATCTCCGCGCAGCGGCGACACGCCTCGGCGCAGCGCATCATCTGCTTGTCGTCGGGCATGGACATACACGCCTCGGCGCACATGTCACAGGCCTTGGCGCACATCGCGCACATCTCGGGCGACATCGGCGAGCGGCGCATCATCATGTCGGCGCACATGCGGGTCATCTCGAAGCAGTCCATGAGCGCGCGCATGATCTGCATCTGGGCCTGGCCGCCCATCTGCATGCAGGAGCTCATGGTCTCCTCGCAGATGTTGTGGCACGACATGCAGGCCTCGACGCAGTCCTGCATCGCCTTGGTCATGGCGGGCATGGTGGTTCCGGGCTGGGTCATGGCTCCTCCTGGGGAGGGAGAGGGGTCCGGGGCGGGCCCCGTGTGGTTCCGTCCTACGCCCGGGCGCCCGGCTCTGCCATTCGACGCATGTCCCGCTTCGCACCCGTTCGGCCCAGAGGGAGTCTTCAGACGGTGGGGGTCGTACCGCCGTCGATGACGTACTCGGCGCCGAGGATGGCCGACGCCCGGTCGGAGACCAGGAAGGCGATCAGGTCGGCAACCTCCTCGGGGCGGTTGGGGCGGCCGAGCGGGATGCCGCCGAGGGAGTCCATGAGCCGGTCCAGGGCCGCCTCCCGGGTGACGCCGGCCTCCTCGGCGATCCGGCTCACCAACTGGTCGGCCGCGCTGGTCCGGATGAAGCCGGGCGAGACCGCGGTGACCCGTACCCCGTGCGGGGCGACCTCGTTGGCCAGGCCCTTGCTGTAGGTGGTCAGCGCGGCCTTGGCGGCGGCGTAGGCGAGGGTGCCGTTCCACAGCGGCATCCGGCGCTGGATGGACGTGACGTGCACGATCACCCCGCGGCCGGCCTCGATCATGCCGGGCAGCAGGCCGCGGTCCAGGCGTACGGCGGCCAGCAGGTTGACGGTCAGTTCGCGGGCCCAGTCGTCGTCGCCGAGGACCGCGAAGCCGCCGGCCGGGGCCGCGGATCCGCCCAGGGCGTGGACGAGGATGTCGACGCCGCCCAGGCGGGCGTTCACCTCGGAGACGACCTCGGCGGCGCCCTCGACGGTGGCGAGGTCCGCCGCGATGAACGTCTTCTCCTCGACCTCCTCGGGGCGGCTGCGGGCGGTGACCAGCACGCTCGCGCCGGCCCGGCGCAGGGAGTCGGCGATGGCGGCTCCGGTGCCCTTGGTGCCGCCGGTGACCAGTGCGCGCCTGCCGTCGAGGGATTCGCTGGTGGGCATGGTGACGGTGCCTTCCGTGACCGAGGTCGGGCCGGGAGATGCCCCGCTGTCCACGCTACGCCGATACGCCGGTAGCCCCCGTCCGAGGCGGACGGGGGCTACCGGGCAGCAGCGAGGAGAGCGCGCGCCTTACGGCAGGTTGCGGGCCATCACGATCCGCTGGACCTGGTTCGTGCCCTCGTAGATCTGGGTGATCTTGGCGTCGCGCATCATGCGCTCCACCGGGTAGTCCCGCGTGTAGCCGTAGCCGCCGAGGAGCTGGACGGCGTCGGTGGTGACCTCCATGGCGACGTCCGAGGCGAAGCACTTGGCGGCCGCGCCCTGGAAGGTGAGGTCCTTGTCGCCGCGCTCGGAGGCGGCCGCGGCCTGGTAGGTCAGCGCGCGGGCGGCGGCGACCTTCATGGCCATGTCGGCGAGCATGAACTGGATGCCCTGGAAGTCGGCGATCGGCTTGCCGAACTGCTTGCGCTCCTGGACGTAGCCCTTGGCGTAGTCGAGGGCGCCCTGGGCGACACCGAGGGCCTGGGCCGCGATGGTGATGCGGGTGTGGTCCAGGGTCTTCATGGCGGTGGCGAAGCCGGTGCCCTCCTCGCCGATGATGCGGTCGGCGGGGATGCGGACGTTGTCGAGGTAGACCTCGCGGGTCGGGGAGCCCTTGATGCCGAGCTTCTTCTCCGGGGCGCCGAAGGAGACGCCCTCGTCCGACTTCTCGACGACGAAGGCGGAGATGCCCTTGGTGCGCTTGGTCGGGTCGGTCACGGCCATGACCGTGTAGTACTCGGAGACGCCCGCGTTGGTGATCCAGCGCTTGACGCCGTTGAGGACGTAGTGGTCGCCGTCGCGGACCGCCTTGGTCGTCATGCCGCCCGCGTCCGAGCCCGCCTCCGGCTCGGAGAGGCAGTACGAGAACATCGCGTCGCCCTTGGCGAGCGGGGCGAGGTACTTCTTCTTCAGGTCCTCGGAGCCGGACAGGATCACCGGGAGCGAGCCCAGCTTGTTCACGGCGGGGATGAGGGAGGAGGACACGCAGGCGCGGGCCACCTCCTCGATCACGATGACCGTGGCGAGCGCGTCGGCGCCGGCGCCGCCGTACTCCTCGGGGACGTGCACGGCGTGCAGGTCGTTGGCGACCAGGGCGTCGAGGGCCTCCTGCGGGAAGCGGGCCTCCTCGTCCACCGCCGCGGCGAACGGCGCGATCTTCGCCTCGACCAGCGAACGGACGGCGTCACGGAGCATGTCGTGCTCTTCGGACGGGCGGTACAGGTCGAAGTCAGCCGATCCGGCCAAGGTCTCTCACGCTCCAAAGACGCTGTGATGCTGACGCTAATTACCGTTAAGTAACTCAAATTTTAGAGGGCCGACCGGGGGACGCCTACGTGAGATGGGCGACAGCGGGGAAATTGCCCGGTGGACGCCCCGACTATGCTCGGCTCCGCATCACCGACGTACCCGATCTGGAGCACATCCATGAGCCTGAAGATCACCGTGATCGGCACCGGCTACCTGGGCGCCACGCACGCCGCGGCCATGGCCGAACTCGGTTTCGAGGTGTTGGGGCTCGATGTCGTGCCCGAGAAGATCGCGATGCTGGAGCGGGGCGAGACCCCGATGTACGAGCCGGGGCTCGACGAGCTGCTGCGCCGGCATGTCGCCGGCTTCGAGGGGTCCACCGGGCGGCTGCGGTTCACCCAGGACTGGGCCGAGGTCGGGGCCTTCGGAGACGTGCACTTCGTGTGTGTGAACACTCCGCAGCGGCACGGGGAGTACGCGGCGGACATGTCGTACGTCGACGCCGCCTTCGCCTCCCTCGCCCCGCATCTGCACGCGCCCGCCCTGGTCGTCGGCAAGTCGACGGTGCCGGTCGGCTCGGCCGAGCGGCTGGCCGCCTATCTGGCCGAGCACGCTCCCGCCGGTGCGGACGCCGAGCTGGCCTGGAACCCGGAGTTCCTGCGCGAGGGCTTCGCCGTGCAGGACACGCTGCACCCGGACCGGATCGTGGTGGGCGTGCGCGGCGACCGCGCGGAGAAGCTGCTGCGGGAGGTGTACGCCACGCCGGTCGGCGAGGGCACGCCGTTCGTGGTGACCGACTTCCCGACCGCCGAGCTGGTGAAGACCTCGGCGAACTCCTTCCTCGCGACCAAGATCTCCTTCATCAACGCGATGGCGGAGGTCTGCGAGGCCGCGGGCGGTGACGTGGCGAAGCTGGCGGAGGCCATCGGCTACGACGACCGGATCGGGAAGAAGTTCCTGCGCGCCGGGATCGGGTTCGGCGGTGGCTGTCTGCCGAAGGACATCCGGGCGTTCATGGCGCGCGCCGGCGAGCTGGGCGCGGACCAGGCGCTGACCTTCCTGCGCGAGATCGACTCCATCAACATGCGCCAGCGCGGTCAGATGGTGGAGCTGGCCCGGCAGGCGCTGGGCGGCGGTCCGTTCCTGGGCAAGCGGGTCGCGGTGCTCGGCGCCACCTTCAAGCCGGACTCGGACGACGTCCGGGACTCGCCCGCGCTGAACGTGGCCGGGCAGATCCATCTGCAGGGCGGCCAGGTGACCGTGTACGACCCGAAGGGCATGGAGAACGCCCGCAAGGTCTTCCCCACCCTGGGCTACGCCGACTCGGCCCTGGAGGCGGTCCGGGGCGCCGACGTCGTACTGCACCTGACCGAGTGGCGGGAGTTCCGCGAGCTGGACCCGGCGGCGCTGGGCCGGGCGGCGGCGGCCCGGCTGATCCTGGACGGGCGCAACGCCCTGGACCCGGAGCTGTGGCGGCGGGCCGGGTGGACGTACCGGGCGATGGGCCGGCCGACCGCCTAGCGGCATGCCTTCAGGGCGACGCCGGTTCGGCCGAGGCTCAGTCGGCCGAACCGGCGTCTTCCCGCATTCTGCACCACGGGACACATACGTGGCCGATGAACTCCCTGTGGTTTACGGCTCCTTGTGGTTCACGACTCCTTCGCTCGGTAGCGGCGCATCTTGGCGCGCGCTCCGCACACCTGCATCGAGCACCAGCGGCCCCGTCCGGCGGGGCTGCGGTCGTAGTACGCCCAGTGGCAGGTCTCGGCCTCGCATGCCTTGAGGCGGGTCCAGGTGCCCGCGACCAGCGCCTCGGCGACGGCGGCGGCGACGCGGGAGAGCAGAGGGCGTACGTCGGCGGGGACGAGGGCCGCCGAGCCGTCGGCCACGTCGACGGTCACGTGCAGGGGGGCCGACGCCAGCAGCTCGCCCAGGGGCGTCACCGGGCGGTGGGGCAGGTGGCCGGCGTGGGCCAGCAGGGTCGCGCGCAGTGATTCACGCAGCTCACGGGCCCGGGGGACGTCGTCCTCCTGGAGTCCGAGGCGCGCCCGGCCGTCCGCCGTGTCGAGCGAGTCGGCGCCCGACTCGATGTCCAGCGTGTTCACCAGGGACTCGACCAGGGCCAGGCCTCCCGGCGCGGGCGATCTCTCACTCATGGCTGCAAGTTACCTCCCCAATCCGGTTGCGGCGTTACCGCCGATGCGGGAGCATCGGGTAACGCGTTACTGGTTACTCGCTTCTAAAGGTAACTCCGAAGGTAACTCCGACTTCGAGGAGGAAGTCATGGCACTCGCCAAGCTGGGTGTGGTCGTCCTGGACTGTCCCGATCCCCGTGCGCTGGCCGGCTTCTACGCCGAGGTGCTGGGCGGCACGGTCGAGGACCAGGGCGACTGGGTCGACCTGAAGCTGCCGGGCGGGCAGGCGCTGGCCTTCCAGGAGGCGCCCGGGTTCGTCCCGCCGCAGTGGCCCGCGCCGGACGCCTCGCAGCAGTTCCACCTGGACCTGGTGGTGGAGGACATGGACGCGGCCGAGAAGGGGGTGCTGGAGCTGGGCGCGAAGGCGCTGGACGCCGAGGACCGCTCGCGCACCTGGCGGGTGTACGCGGATCCCGCGGGGCACCCCTTCTGCCTCTGCGCCGGCTGAGGCAGCCGAAGACGGTCCCTAGCCGTCCAGCTCCGCGATCCGCGCGTTCGACGGCTCCCGGCGGTGTTGTGCGGCGCGGGCCGTGAAGTCCGCGCTGCGGAGCACCCGCTGGACGTTTCCCCAGGTCAGCAGGGACAGCTCGGACTCGGACCAGCCGCGGCGGAGCAGTTCGGCGATCAGGTGGGGGTAGCGGGAGGCGTCGGCGAGGTCGCGGGGGTGGGCGGCGCCGGAGTCGTAGGTGCCGGACAGGCCGACGCACTCGGGGCCGGCGACCGCGCGGACATGGTCGAGGTGGTCGGCGACGTCCCGGACGGTCGGGCCGGTCTGCTCGGCGGTCAGCGGCACCATGCACAGGCCGCCCGCGGCGCCCAGCTCGGCGAGCAGGTCGTCGGGCAGGTTGGCCGGGTGGGGGCGCAGGGCGCGGGCGGCGGAGCGGGTGCACAGCACCGGGGTCTTGGAGAGGGCGGCGGCCCGGCTGACCGTGGCCTCGGAGGCGCCGGACAGGTCGGCCAGGACGCCGAGGCGGTTCATCTCGCGGATGACCTCCTCGCCGAACCGGGTCAGCCCCGCCTCGCTCGCCCAGGCGGTGCCCGCCAGGGTGAGGAGGCGCAGGCCGAGGGCGTGCAGGACGCGCAGGATGCCCAGGGAGTCGTCGAGCGCGGGCGCCCCGGCCGGGCCCAGTACGACGGCGACCCTGCCGCAGTTGCGGGCGTCGATGATCTGTCCGGCGGTGCGCACCAGGCGCAGTCCCTCCGGATGGGAGTCGGTCACGGAGTGGACGAGGTCCAGCTGCTCCAGGGTGGCGCCCACCGCACGGTCCCCAGCCAGCCCCTCGGGCAGGTGCAGCGACCAGAACAGGGCGCCCACATGGCCCTCGCGCAGCCGGGGCACATCGGTGTCGACGGACATCTCGCCCAGCTCCAGGTCGTACCAGGGCAGATGGCGCAGGGCCCACGGCAGCCCGCTGTAGCCGTCGGCGACGGGGTGGCCGGCGAGCAGCGAGTGCGCCCGCCGCAGCGTCTCGTCGGCCGGGCCGTACGGCTCGTCGGGGAAGGGGTCGTCCGGCAGGCCGTAGTCCCCGCCGACCTCGGTCGTGGTGGGCGTGTCGTCCTGGAGGTCGGCCATGGGCGGGCTCCGTACGTCGTCTGAGCTACGTCGGTCGTGAGCTACGTCTGATGCGGCTGGCGTACCGACACGTTCGCACGGAGCGCAGGGATCCTTCCTGGCGAGTGGGGCGTTCGGGGGTACGGTCCGTCACGCGTCCCCGGCCGCCCGGATCACCTCGTCCAGCGTCTCCCGCGAACGTACGAGGTCGGTGATCAGACGATCGATGCGGTCGCGTTCGGCGCTGAGGTCGGCGACCAGCCGCGGGGTGGCGATCGCGGAGGGACCGCCGTCCTGGTCGCGCATACAGGGCAGCAGCAGCCGGATCCGCTCGCTGTGCAGGCCGGCCGCGTACAGCTCCTGGATCCGGATGACCCGGTCGACGGCCGCCTCCGGGTAGTCGCGGTGTCCGCCGGGGGTGCGCTCGGCCGTGAGCAGCCCCTGGGTCTCGTAGTAGCGCAGCGACCGCTCGCTCACGCCGGTGCGCCGGGCCAGTTCACCGATCCGCATGTCCGCCTCCGCCGGGAAGAGGGCTTGAATCTGACATCAATGTCAAGTTCTACCGTGCCGCCATGACGCAGACAACGGACTTCCTGGCCCCGGCCCGGCTCGGTCGGCTGGCGCTCCCCAACCACCTGGTCATGGCCCCGCTCACCCGCAACCGCGCGGAATCCGACGGGACCCCGACCCCGCTCATGGTCACGCACTACGCCCAGCGGGCCTCGGCCGGGCTGATCATCGCCGAGGGCTCGACGCCGAACCCGGTCGGGCAGACGTACCCCGACATCACCGCCATCCACACCGACCGGCACACGGCCGGCTGGCGTCAGGTCACCGACGCCGTCCGGGCGGCCGGCGGTCGGATGTTCCTCCAGCTCCAGCACGGCGGCCGGGTCAGCCATCCGGCGACCACCGGTCTCACCCCGGTCGCGCCCTCCCCCGTACCGCTGCCGGAGACGATCTTCACGCCGGGCGGGCACCGGACGGCCGTCGAGCCGCGCGGGATGACGGCGGACGACATCCGCGCCACGATCGCCGACTTCGCGGCCGCCGCCCGCCGGGCCGTGGACGCTGGCTTCGAGGGCGTCGAGGTGCACTCGGCCAACGGGATGCTGCTGCACCAGTTCCTCGCGGACAACACCAACCGCCGCACCGACGCCTACGGCGGCTCCGCCGAGCGGCGGACGCGGTTCGCGGCGGAGGTGACCGAGGCGGTGGCCGACGCGATCGGCGCGGACCGGGTGGGCATCCGCATCTCGCCCGCGAGCACCGTCAACGGCGTCCTGGAGGACGACACCGACGGCCTCTACGCCGCGCTCCTGGCCCGCCTGAAGGGGCTGGACCTCGCCTATCTGCACCTGGTGCGCTCCGCCCCGGACACCGGCTGGTACCGGCGGATCCGCGCCGACTGGCCCGGCGTCCTGATCGGCAACCCGGACCTGACCGACCTCTCCACCGAGGGCGTCACCCGGGCCGCGCGAGAGATGCTGGCGGCGGGCGCCGACCTGGTGGCGCTCGGCCGGCCGTTCCTCGCCAACCCGGACCTGGTCGAGCGGCTGCGGCTCGGCGCACCGCTCAACCCGGTCCGGGACCGCTACTTCATGTACGTGGGCGGGGTCGACGGCTACAACGACTACCCCGCCCTCGGCGAGCTGCCGGCTCAGCCGTCCAGCGACTCGATGGTCGCGTTGGACGGACCGCGCGTGGCCTGAAGCCCACCGGCCACGTCCTCCGCCGCACCCAGCACCCGTACCGCGTTCTGCCAGGTCAGCTTGGCCAGGTCGGTCCGGGACCAGCCGCGGTCGAGCAGCTCGGCGATCAGGTTCGGGTAACCGGAGACGTCGTTCAGGCCGTCCGGGGTGAACGCGGTGCCGTCGTAGTCGCCGCCGATGCCGAGGTGGTCGATGCCCGCGACCTCGCGCATGTGGTCGAGGTGGTCCGCGACCGTGGAGACCGTGGCGACCGGGCGCGGGTTCCGCTCCTCGAAGGCGCGGTGGATCTTCATCGCCTCGGGGGTGGTGTCGAGGTGGTGGAAGCCGTTGGCGCGCATGTTCTCGTCGGCCGCGAGCGTCCAGTCGACCGCCGCCTGGAGCACGAACTTCGGTACGAACGTCACCATCGCCATGCCGCCGTTGCCGGGCAGCCGCTCCAGGACGTCGTCCGGGATGTTGCGCGGGTGGTCGCAGACGGCACGCGCGGAGGAGTGCGAGAAGATCACCGGCGCGGACGAGGCGTCCAGCGCGTCCCGCATGGTCGTGGCCGCCACATGGGAGAGGTCCACGAGCATGCCGAGCCGGTTCATCTCGCGGACGACCTCGCGGCCGAAGGCGGACAGGCCGCCCACGCCCGGCTCGTCGGTCGCCGAGTCCGCCCAGGCCACGTTGTCGTTGTGGGTGAGCGTCAGGTACCGCACGCCGAGCGCGTACAGGCCCCGGAGCGTGCCCAGGGAGTTCCCGATGGAGTGGCCGCCCTCGGCACCCATGAGGGAGGCGATACGGCCGTCCGCACGGGCCGCCTCCATGTCGGCCGCCGTCAGGGCGGGGGCCAGCTGTGCGGGGTAGCGGGCCAGCATCTGCCGGACGCCGTCGATCTGCTCCAGGGTCGCCGGGACCGCGTCCGGCAGGTCGGAGGGGACGTACACCGACCAGTACTGGGCGCCGACCCCGCCCTCGCGCAGCCGCGGCAGGTCGGTGTGCAGGCTCGCGCTCTGGTGGGCGGCGAGGTCGAGGGCGTCGAGGTCGTAGCGGACCTGCTTGCGCAGCGCGTACGGCAGGTCGTTGTGCCCGTCGACGACGGGGAACTCGCGCAGCAGCTCGCGGGCGTCGTCCAGCGAGGTCACGGGCGTCACTTCCCGAAGCCGAAGCCGCCCGCGGCGCCCTCGACCTTGGCGCGCAGCCGCTTGCCCTTCTCGGTGGCCTGGTCGTTGAGGTCCTGCTGGAAGTCGCGCATCTTCTGCAGCAGGTCCTCGTCGTGCGCGGCGAGCATGCGGGCCGCGAGCAGACCCGCGTTGCGGGCGCCCGCGACGGAGACGGTGGCGACCGGGACACCGGCTGGCATCTGCACGATGGAGAGCAGCGAGTCCATGCCGTCGAGGTACTTCAGCGGCACGGGCACTCCGATGACCGGCAGCGGGGTGACCGAGGCGAGCATGCCCGGCAGGTGGGCGGCACCGCCCGCACCGGCGATGATCACCTTCAGGCCGCGGTCGGCGGCGTGCTCGCCGTAGCTGATCATCTCGCGCGGCATGCGGTGCGCGGAGACGACGTCGACCTCGTACGCGATCTCGAACTCGTCCAGGGCCTGGGCGGCGGCCTCCATGACGGGCCAGTCGGAGTCCGACCCCATGACGATGCCAACAACAGGGCTCATTCGGTGATCGTGCCTCTCAGGTAGCCGGCTGCGTGACGGGCGCGCTCCAGCACGTCGTCCAGGTCGTCGCCGTAGGTGTTGACGTGTCCGACCTTGCGGCCGGGCTTCACGTCCTTGCCATACATGTGGATCTTGAGCTTGGGGTCGCGGGCCATGCAGTGCAAGTACGCGGAGTACATGTCCGGGTAGTCGCCGCCGAGGACGTTGGCCATCACCGTCCACCTGGCGCGCGGGCGCGGGTCGCCCAGCGGGAGGTCGAGCACGGCACGCACGTGGTTGGCGAACTGGGAGGTGATCGCACCGTCCTGGGTCCAGTGGCCCGAGTTGTGCGGACGCATCGCCAGTTCGTTGACGAGTATGCGGCCGTCGCGGGTCTGGAACAGCTCGACGGCGAGGTGGCCGACGACGCCCAGCTCCCCGGCGATGCGCAGCGCCATCGCCTCGGCCTGGAGGGCCAGCTCCTCGTCCAGGTCGGGGGCGGGCGCGATCACGGTGTCGCAGACGCCGGCGACCTGCTGCGACTCGACCACCGGATAGGCAACGGCCTGGCCGTGCGGGGACCGTACGACGTTGGCGGCCAGCTCGCGGACGTAGTCGACCTTCTCCTCCGCGAGGACCGGGACGCCCGCCTTGAACGGGTCGGCGGCCTCCTCGACGGAGTCGACGACCCACACGCCCTTGCCGTCGTAGCCGCCGCGGACGGTCTTGAGGACGACCGGGAAGCCGCCCGCCCGTCTCCCACCACCGCCCTTGCCGGAGGGCCCTTCGGGCCCGCCCCTTTCGAGTTCCGCCGCGAAGGCCGCCACGTCCTGCGGGTCGCCCACGATCCGGTGCCGTGGGCACGGCACTCCGATCGCGTCGAGCTTCGCCCGCATCACGCCCTTGTCCTGGGCGTGCACGAGCGCGTCGGGTCCCGGGCGCACGGGGATACCGTCCGCCTCCAGGGCCCTGAGGTGCTCGGTGGGTACATGTTCGTGATCGAAGGTGATCACATCACAACCGCGCGCGAACTCACGCAGCGTGTCCAGGTCGCGATAGTCGCCTATGACGACATCGCTGACGACCTGCGCCGCTGAATCCTGAGGGGTGTCACTGAGGAGCTTGAACCTGATGCCCAACGGGATGCCCGCTTCGTGCGTCATACGCGCGAGCTGCCCCCCGCCGACCATGCCGACTACCGGGAACGTCACGCCCCTAGGGTATCGGCCGGGACGGCGTGGCCGGATTACGTCCCTCACACCGCCTCTTACCCGGGACTTTCCCGGCTCTTTCCGACCCGTTCCCAAGCTGTGGCCTGGTCCGGGAGCGGCACACAGGTCGCCTGGATAGCATGGCTGGGTTGACGAAACCTACGGACGGGAGCTGCACAGCCATGGAACGTCGTTCCTCGGGGCTGCAACGACTCGTACGCGAGGTGGCCAAGTTCGGCGCCGTCGGAGGCGCCGGCGTCCTTGTCAATCTCGGCGTGTTCAACCTGGTCCGGCATGTCTCCGACCTGCCGGTGGTGCGCGCCAGCATCATCGCGACCGTCGTCGCGATCGCCTTCAACTACGTCGGTTTCCGTTACTGGACGTACCGGGACCGTGAGAAGAGCGGCCGTACCAAGGAACTCACGCTGTTCCTGATCTTCAGCGCGATCGGCCTGGTGATCGAGAACGGCGTGCTCTACCTGGCGACGTACGGCTTCGGCTGGGACAGCCCGCTGCAGAGCAACGTCTTCAAGTTCCTCGGCATCGGCGTCGCCACCCTGTTCCGGTTCTGGTCGTACCGCACCTGGGTGTTCCGGGCACTGCCCGCCCGGGAGACGGTGGCGAGCGCGGAATCGATCCTGGAGCAGGAGTCGAAGAGGCCCGCGCCGCAGCAGCGCGTCCCCTAGGGCTCTAGCGAACCGTCGGCTGGTCCTCGCCCGACTTGCGGGCCGGGGCCGTGCGGGACAGGAACAGGCCGAACACCGGTGGGTGGGTCTGGAGCAGCTCCAGACGTCCGCCGTCGGCCTCCGCGAGGTCCCGGGCGACGGCCAGCCCGATCCCCGTCGAGTTGCGTCCGCTGATCGTGCGCTCGAAGATCCGGGCGCCCAGGTCGCCGGGGACGCCCGGCCCCTCGTCGGTGACCTCGACCACGGCCTGGTTGCCGGTGACCCGGGTGCGCAGCGCGACCGTGCCGCCGCCGTGCATCAGCGAGTTCTCGATCAGCGCGGCCAGCACCTGCGCGACCGCGCCGGGCGTGCCGACGGCCCGCAGATGCCGCTTTCCGGAGCTGACGATGGCCCGGCCCGCGCTGCGGTAGGCGGGCCGCCACTCGGCGAGCTGCTGCTGGATGACCTCGTCCAGGTCGAAGGAGACGGCGGAGCCGGTGCGCGGGTCGCGCGAGTTGGTCAGCAGCCGCTCCACCACGTCCGTCAGCCGCTCCACCTGCCCCAGCGCGATCGTCGCCTCCTCCTTCACCGTGTCCGGGTCGTCGGTGAGGGTGATCTCCTCAAGCCGCATGGACAGCGCGGTCAGGGGCGTACGGAGCTGGTGGGAGGCGTCGGCGGCGAGGCGCCGTTCCGCGGTGAGCATCCGGCCGATGCGCTCGGCGGAGGAGTCGAGCACGTCGGCGACCCGGTCCAGCTCGGGGACGCCGTAGCGCTTGTGCCGGGGGCGCGGATCGCCCGAGCCGAGGCGTTCGGCGGTCTCGGCGAGGTCGGTCAGCGGGGAGGCGAGCCGGTTGGCCTGGCGCACGGCGAGCAGTACGGCGGCGACCACCGCGAGCAGCGCCACCAGCCCGATGATCAGCAGGGTCCGGCCGACCTCGCGGGTCACCGCGGAGCGGGGCTCCTCGACGGTGACCGTCTCGCCCTCCTCACCCTTCTGGGTGGAGCGGATGACGTCGCCCTCGGGCTTGGTGCCGATCTCGATCGGCGGCCGGCCCGGGACCCGGATCTCGGCGTACTGCTCCTTGCTGACCGGGTTGCGCAGGACCTCGGCGTTGACGTTCTCCGCCGCGAGGATGCGGCTGTCCACGATGCTGGCCAGCCGCACCGCCTCGGACTCCACCCGCTCCTGGGCGCTGTTGCTGATCGTCCGTGTCTCGACGATGACGAGGGACACGCCGAAGACGGCGATCACCACGAGGACTACGGCGAGGGTGGACTGGATGAGACGTCGACGCATGTTCCGTTACCTGAAGGGAGTGCTGAACCCCTGGGAGGAGTTCAGCTCTTCTCGAACCGGAAGCCCACGCCACGCACGGTGGCGATGTACCGGGGGTTCGCCGCGTCGTCGCCGAGCTTCTTGCGGAGCCAGGAGATGTGCATGTCGAGGGTCTTGGTGGACGACCACCACGTCGTGTCCCAGACCTCGCGCATCAGCTGGTCCCGTGTGACGACCCGGCCGGCGTCCCGCACGAGCACGCGCAGCAGGTCGAACTCCTTTGCCGTCAGCTGGAGTTCCTCGTCGCCCATCCACGCGCGGTGCGACTCGACATCGATCCGCACGCCGTGCGTGGCCGGCGGCTGCTGCGGCTCAGCTGCGCCGCGGCGCAGCAGGGCCCGTACCCGGGCGAGCAGTTCGGCGAGCCGGAAGGGCTTGGTGACGTAGTCGTCGGCCCCCGCGTCCAGACCGACGACGGTGTCCACCTCGTCGGCCCGCGCGGTCAGGATGAGGATCGGCACGGTGTGGCCGTCGGCGCGCAGCCGGCGGGCGACCTCCAGGCCGTCCATGCCGGGCAGGCCGAGGTCCAGCACGACCAGATCGACGCCGCCCTGCATTCCGGCGTCGAGCGCGGTGGGTCCGTCCTCACGCACCTCGACCTCGTAACCTTCCCGGCGCAGGGCGCGGGCCAGCGGCTCCGAGATGGACGCGTCGTCCTCGGCGAGCAGTACACGGGTCATGAGGTGATGGTAGACCGCCCGCGCGCAGTGCTGGAGTGTGATCGGTTCGAGGAGTTCTTACCTTCCCCGGCCCGTGGTACGAACCATTGCCTGGGAGGTGCGATCGTAGATAACGCCTTCGAAACAGGTCCCGCGGTTCCCTCGACACCTGTGATCCGCGTCTCAAGTCCTTCCATATCCGGCGCTGTCCTGCCGTATGGTGACCTGAACGCCTCTAGCACACCGGGGACCTTTGGCGGGCACTTGACGCTGAAGGTCTCTTTTGTGTGCGGGCTGACGAAGATCAGCCTTGACAGGAATGACCTCTGGCCGGGCTCCGGACGCACTGACGCGTCCAGGGCGTGGATCCCGGTGGTCGCCGTCCGCCACTCCGTGATCCGGAGCGGACTCCCCCTGGGCGTGGGGGTGGACGACCGACCCCGCCGGTGCCGGCCGCACCCCCACCGGGCGCGCAACGCTCCAGCCGCCGCGTCCCGACCAGCAAGGAACGACCATGGCGTCCAGCCTGACGAAGGACTCGGTCCGCCCGGGCACCCCCGGTTCCGAGAAGACCTTCTTCGGCCACCCCCGCGGACTGGCCACTCTCTTCATGACCGAGATGTGGGAGCGATTCTCCTACTACGGCATGAGGGCCCTGCTCCCGCTGTACCTGGTCGCCCCGGGCGGCCTGCACCTGAGCGCAGGCTCGGCGACCGCGATCTACTCGGTGTACGTGTCGCTCGTGTACCTGCTCGCCCTGCCCGGTGGCTGGTTCGCGGACCGCGTCCTCGGCCCCCGCAAGACGGTCGCCGTCTCCGGCCTGATCATCATGCTCGGCCACCTGTGCCTGGCGCTGCCGGTCTCGGCCAGCTTCTTCGTCGGCCTCGGCCTCGTCGCCATCGGCTCCGGTCTGCTGAAGGCCAACATCTCCACGATGGTCGGTCACCTCTACAAGGGTGCGGACGACCCGCGCCGTGACGGTGGCTTCACGCTCTTCTACATCGGCATCAACCTGGGCGCCTTCGCCGCGCCGCTGATCATCGGCACCGTCGGCGAGAGCTACAACTGGCACCTCGGCTTCGCGCTGGCCGCGCTCGGCATGGCGCTGGGTCTGGCCCAGTACCTGCTCGGCAGCCGTCACCTGAGCGAGAAGAGCAGCGTCGTCCCCACGCCGCTGTCCGCCGAGGAGAAGTCCGCCACGCTGCGCAAGGGCCTGACCTGGCTGGCGATCGCCGCGGTCTTCTACGCCGCCGTCGGCTTCTCCGGCCACTTCACGCTGAACTGGGCGCTGATCCCGCTGACCGTCATCGGTCTGATCGTGCCGGTCTTCGTCATCACCCGCATCCTGCGGGACAAGGACCTGGACCGTGCCGAGCGTTCGAAGGTGTCGGCCTACGTCTGGTTCTTCGTGGCCGCCGCCGTCTTCTGGATGATCTACGACCAGGGTGGTTCGACGCTGTCGATCTTCGCCGACGGCAAGGCCGAGAACACCATCTTCGGCTGGGAGTTCCCGGTCTCCTGGTACCAGTCGGTCAACCCGGTCATGATCATGGCCCTGGCGCCGGTCTTCGCCTGGGCGTGGCTGTGGCTGAACCGGCGCGGCAAGGAGCCGAGCACGATCGTGAAGTTCGCCTCCGGTCTGGTGCTGATCGGTGCGTCGTTCTTCCTCTTCCTCGCCCCGCTGTCGATCGCCGAGGGCGGTCACAAGGCCGCGGCGATGTGGCTGGTCGCGATCTACTTCGTCCAGACGATCGGTGAGCTGACGCTGTCTCCGGTGGGCCTGTCCGTGACGACGAAGATGGCGCCGAAGAAGTACGCCTCGCAGATGATGGGCGTCTGGTTCCTCGCGGTCACCGCGGGCGACTCGATCACCGCCCTGCTGTCCAACCCGGCCATCGGCGGGGTGAACCTCGACCGGACGGGCTTCGTCACCCTGGAGGCCGTGCTCGCCGTGGTCGCCGGTGTCGCGGTGTGGATGTACCGCAAGAAGGTGAACCAGCTGATGGGCGACGTCCACTGACGTAGTCCCCGGCTCCGAGGAGGGCCACCGCATCCCTGACGGTGCGGTGGCCCTCTTCTGTTGTCCCGGACCTACCGCGTCCTGCGCTTCGGCATGAACGTGAACACCGCCGCGCCCAGCAGGATCGCCGTGCCCGCCACCAACCCCAGGGCCTTCAGGGCGCCGTGGTCGCCGGCGCCGGTCTCGGCGAGGCCGCCCGCGCCGCTGGTGCTGCTGCCGCCGGTGGACGACGAGCCTCCGGAGGTCGACGTGCCGCCCGAGGCGCCGCCCGGCTGCTGGGCGGTGTCCAGGGTGAGGGAGACCAGCGACTTCTCCGGCGTGCAGGTCGTCGTCGTACCCAGGGCCTTGATGGTGAGGACGCCCGGCGCCAGGGTCGAGGTGCCGCTCGCGCCCGGCTTGTAGGTGCCGGTGAGGTCCGGGATCTCGATCGGTTCGCCGGACTTGATGGGCTGCGCGTTCGTCGGCCCCTCCACATGCACGGTGCCCTTGTCCGCGCCGCCCAGCACCACCTCCATCGACGGCTTCACGGAGTCCTTCGGGATGTCGGCGGGGCTGTTCATCACGGACTTCTTGAACTGCACGGTGAGGTCGTAATCGCCGCCGTTCTTCTTGGCGTTGATCTGCACCGGCGAGGTCGCGTTCTTGTCGCCGATCGGCGTCTTGCAGGCGTAGGGGACCTGGACCTCCTTGCCCGGGAAGTCGGTCTGACCCGTGCCGCCGGTCGGGGTCGCGCTCTTCGTGGGCGTGGCCGACTGCGTCGGCGACGAGCTGGACGTGCCCCCGCTCCCCGGCGTCACCTGGATCGTCGCCGCCTTCTGCACGGTCTCCTTCGGCGTGCACTTGGTGTCCGTCGACATCGCGTTGACCGTGTACGCGTCCGGCGTCAGCGTCACCTCGCCCGCTGTCGTCAGCTTCAGGGTGCCCTTCATGTCGGACAGCACCATGTCGCCGCCCTTGGGGATCGCCGGGTTCTCCCGCGGGCCCTGCATGGCGATGTCGGCCGCCTGTGCGCCGGCCGCCTTGAGCACCCCGGACGGCTGCACCGAGTTGGCGGGCAGGTCGATGATGTCCGGGTTCTTGGACGCGGCCTGGACGAACTTCCACACGATGTCGACCGTGTCGCCCACCTTGGCCGTGGCCGGCGCGGTGATCTCGACCTTCGTGGTGCCGTCGACCGGGTCGATGCCCGCGGGCGGCACGCAGTGGGTGGCGAACGACACCTCGGCCGCCTGCGCGGGCGTGGCCGCCACGCCCAGCAGCACGCCTGCCGAGCAGAGCACCAGTGCGGCGCCGACGGCGCCCGTCCTGCGGGCCGGGGTGACTCTCCTTCGCATGCTCACGTGGGTCCCTTCGTGGTGGGAGTCGTAGGACTCGTCGGGCTGTCGTCGTGCGGTGCGGAGAGCCGGCCGGCCGGGCCGCCCGGAGCGGAGTCCGGGGTGAACCACGGCAGGGTCGGAGTCGGGTCGGGCTCGGGCCCGGGAGTGCGGGAGCGGGGCGGCCGCAGCGCGGGCCGGGCGAGCCGCCGGTGGCGGACACCGCCCGGCCGGGGCGGCCGTACCCGGTCCACGACGGCCATCCCGACGCGGAAGACCGCGGCCGGGACGACCAGGCAGAGCAGGATCCAGAACAGCGTCACGCCCCAGGGGCGCCCCACGCCCCACGGCTGCTCGGCGAGGACCTTGCCGTCGTACCGGAGGGAGACGGTGTAGTCGCCGTGCGCCCCGGCCGACAGCTCCACGGGCAGCTTGATCTGCGCCTTCTTGCCGGGTGCGAGGGTGCCGCGCCACTGCTGCTCGTCCCACTGGGGCGCGAAGACGCCGTGCGCGGTGCCGACCCGGAAGACCGGGTTCTTGATCTCGGTGGAGCCGATGTTGCCCGCGGTGAAGACCAGGGTGCGGCTCGGTGGCGCCCCGAACCAGGTCAGCACGCCGCTGGAGCCGGTCAGCCGGGTGTCGGAGAGGATCGAGAGCCGGCCGCCGGACGGCTCGGCGGGCAGCGGGGCGACGGGATGTCCGGCGACCTCGAGGACGGCGTCCGCCTCGGCCTTCGCACCGGTCACCGTGGCGACGTGCACCACGCAGGGGCACGGCACGGGCGGCTCGGCGACCGGCAGCTTCTTGGCGAAGGACCCGCCGGCGTCGGTGGTCACGGCCCGGCCGTCGCCGTTGGCGCAGGAGTTGGTGCCGCCGATGACGCCCCGGGACGGGGTGGACCGGCCGCAGATCAGCATCATCAGCAGCGTGTGCGGCCGCCAGCCGCTGCCGCTGACGGTGACCGAACCGCCCGTACCCGCCTGGGACGTGGACAGTTTCACGACGGGCCCGGCCGCCGCGGCCGCGGGGGCGGCGAGCGGCAGCAGGAGCAGTGCGAGTACCACCGCCAGCACGGGTGTCCGGGCCTTGCCGCTCACGTCGCCGCTCCCGTCAACTCGACTTCCGTAGGCATGTGTTCGTCGTCCTCGGCCGTACTCCTACGACGCCTGCCGCGCCGTACGGCCGGCAGCGCGGCCGCCGCCACGAGCGCCCCGAGGACGGCGGTCACCGCGCCCCAGGGCACGAACCGGGCCGAGGTGTGCGTGGTGTCGTGGGCGCCGCCCGCCGCGGTCACCGTCAGCCGTACGTCGACGTCGTCCAGCGCGGGGCGGTCGGGCCACGGCTCGCTGAGGGTCCGGCGGGATGCCGGGGGCAGATGGACCGGCAGGGTGCGCGCGGGGCGGTCGAGGACCGGGCCGAAGACGCCGTCGGCGCGCACCGCGAGTTTCGGTACGAGGGTGGTCGTACCGCGGTTGACCAGCTCGTACGTGATCCGGTCGCCGTGCACCGCGACATGTTCGACGGTCAGCGCGGACAGGGCCGGGCCGCCCACGCGCAGCCGGAGCGCGACGGCGGCCGTACGGCCGTCCGCGTCCCGGGCGGTGATCGTGCCGGAGCGGTCGCCGGGTGCGGCACCGGTCGGCACGGTCACCGTGAACGGCACCTCGGCACGGGTGCGCGCGGGGACGCGCAGGCCGGTTCGGGCGAACGCGATCCGCACGCCGGTGCCGCGCAGGTGCACGGTGAGCGGCTTGCGGCTGCGGTTGGTCACGGACACCGTGTCCTGAAGGACCGTTCCCGGGGCGCCCTCGGCGTAGAAGGAGGGGCGTCCGGCGCCGGCGGGCGCGAGGGACCAGCCTGCCGCGGCCTCCGCGTGCGGTGCGGAGGCCAGCAGCAGGAACAGGGCGAGGCCGAGGACACGGGCGGCGGCGGACGGCATGGGCGGCTCCAGCGGTCGGAGGCTGCGGTTGAGCGGCGTGCGGCAGGTCAGCGGCGTGCGGCCGGGTTCCGCCGGGTCAGCCACAGCGCGCCCGCCGCGCCCGCGAGGAGAACCGTTCCGCCAAGCGTGCCGAGGGCGACGGCGGAGTCCTCGGGGCCGGTCTGCGGGAGCTGCCCACCGGAGCCGCCCGAGGAGGAGGAAGAGGAGGACGACGACGATCCGCCGGCCGCCGTCACGTCCAGCGTCAGGGCCGGCTTCGGGCTGTTGGTCGGGGTGCAGGTGGTCGTCGTACCGAGCGCCTTGATGGTGAGCGTGCCCGGCGTGAAGGTGACCTTGCCGGTCTTCTCCGGGGTGTAGGTGCCGCTCAAGTCGCTGATCTTGATGGGGGTGTTGGCGGGTATCGCGGCCCCGTTGGCCGGGCCGGTGACGGGGAGGGTGCCGCGGTCGGCGCCGCCGAGGTTGATGGTGGCGCTCGGCTTCATCGCGCCCTTGCCCAGCTCGACCGGGCTGGAGGAGACGCCCTTCTGCCAGGACATGGTGATCGTGTAGCGGTTGCCGCTCTTGACCCCCTTGATGTCGATGGGCGAGACGGCGCTCTTGTCGCCGATCGGCGTCTTGCAGTGGTAGTTGACGTCGACCACGTCGGCGTGGGCCGCCGGCGCGGCCAGCAGCACCGCCGAGCCGGCCAGGGCCGCGGCGGACACGAGCGCGGCGGTTCGTTGCGGGTACGACACGGTCGGTCCACCCCATTCATTCCTGACGGCATATCAGATTCGGCCGTCAAGGTACGCCCGGGGTCGTGAGGAGGGAAGACGCGGCACACGCCGGAGTTGTGTCGATCCGGCGTGTACGAGAAGGGATTCGAGTGGAGACGGGGGCTCAGGTGGCCGTCGGAACACTCAGACGGGAGCGCCCAGTTCGGCCCACACCGTCTTGCCCGAGCGGCCCGGGGTGCGGACGACCCCCCAGTCCAGGCACAGCCGCTGCACGATGAACATGCCGTGGCCGCCGGGGCGGCCGGCGCGGTGCGGGGTGCGCGGGGCCGGCTGGCCGGCGCCGCGGTCGGAGACCTCCACCCGGATCACCTTGTCGTCGCAGGCGAGGAACAGCTCCTCCGGGCCCTCGGCGTGCAGGCAGGCGTTGGTGACCAGCTCGGACACGACGAGCAGCACGTCCTCGGCGGCGGCCCGTCGGTCGGCGGAGGCGGCGGGCAGCCAGCCCCACGCGTACAGCGCCTGACGGGCGAAGTCGCGGGCGAGCGGGACGACCCCGCTCTCGCCGTCCAGACGCAGCCTGCGGACCTCTCGCCCCGGAGTCTCCCGTACACCCTCGGACGGCACGGACGGCGCGGCTGCCCCCGTGGACGCGCCGCCCTCCGGCGCACCCCCCTCGGACGCCCCGGAAACGCCGCTGGGCTCCGGGCCGCGGTCGCCCGGCGAGTAAGGCCGGGTGGTGCTCATCAGCGCTTCACCTCACCGATTCACCAGTACACGATTCAAAAGCACACGACTTAAATGCTCACATGTCACGCCCGGGCCGGTCACCGGTCCCCCGGGGGATACGGCGCCCGACGGCCGGCGCGTTCAGCATTCTCCTGCCCGGCCGATCCGGGGGAACACCCCCGTTCCGGGCATGACCCGTGCCACTCGCGGACTACGCGGCCTGACACGGGACGGCCGGGCGCGGGTCTCAGTCGGCCTCGCCGGCCAGCGCCGCCTCCAGGGAGTCATGGACGGTGAAGACCGCTCCCGCTCCCGTGATCTCGAACACCCGGGCGACCACCGGAAGCATTCCGGCCAGGTGCACTCCGCCACCGGCGGCCTCGGCCTTCAGCCGGGCTCCCAGCAGCACGTTCAGGCCGGTGGAGTCACAGAACTCCAGCCGTGAGCAGTCCACCACGAGGCGTGAGAACCCTTTGCCCAGGAGGTCGTCGAGCGGCTCGCGCAGAAGATCGGCGGTGTGGTGGTCCAGCTCACCCGCCGGTGTCACTACGGCACTGGAGCCCACTTCGCGCACCTCCACCAGAAGCCGGCCCGACTGTGCGCTGCCGACCATCCCGTGGTCCATGCCGTCTCTCTCTCCCGAGGTCGTGGCTGCTGCTGACGCCCAGGAACACTACGCCTTCCTCACACTCTCCGACACCCGAACAACCTCGCATAATCGGACAGATCGCCATAGAACGTACTTGCGATCGACTCACGGAAGCGGGTAGGGCTAGTAGGAACACATTCCTACACGCCGGCTTCGGAGGCGCCGCACACCGCAGTGCACGCACTGGCTTCGGCAGCCATATGCCGAGAACGACGGAGGACACCCATGTCACCCCGGCTCGACGAATCGCCTTCCCGCATCGCGACGTCGACACCCCCACCGGAAAAACTGGATCACCCCCTCGATCCCGTCGACCTCCACGACCCCCTCGCGGGGCTCCCGGAGATCCCCCCCTTCGACGAGGTCGACCCCGTCGACGCGCGGGCCCTGTCCAAGACCCTCTTCGAGCGGCTGACGTCGCTGGAGGAAGGCACGCACGAGTACGCGTACGTCCGCAACACGCTCGTCGAACTGAACCTCGCGCTCGTCAAGTTCGCCGCCTCCCGCTTCCGCTCCCGCAGCGAGCCGATGGAGGACATCGTCCAGGTCGGCACCATCGGCCTGATCAAGGCGATCGACCGCTTCGAACTCACCCGCGGTGTGGAGTTCCCCACCTTCGCGATGCCGACCATCATCGGCGAGATCAAGCGCTTCTTCCGCGACACCTCGTGGTCCGTGCGCGTACCGCGCCGGCTGCAGGAGCTGCGCCTCGACCTGGCCAAGGCCGGGGACGAGCTGGCCCAGAAACTGGACCGCGCGCCCACCGTCGTGGAACTCGCCGAGCGGCTCGGCATCTCCAACGACGAGGTCGTCGAGGGCATGGCCGCCTCGAACGCGTACACCGCCTCCTCCCTGGACGCCCAGCCCGAGGAGGACGACTCCGAGGGCGCGCTCTCGGATCGCATCGGGTACGAGGACCACGGGCTCGAAGGCATCGAGTACGTCGAGTCGTTGAAGCCGCTGATCGCCGAACTCCCGCCCCGGGACCGGAAGATCCTCTCCCTGCGTTTCGTCGCGGGCATGACCCAGTCGGAGATCGGCGAGGAGCTGGGCATCTCCCAGATGCACGTCTCCCGGCTGCTGTCCCGGACCCTGGTGCGGCTGCGCAGGGGGCTGACCCTGGAGGAGTGACCTCGGCGGAGTGACCCTCCGTCACCCGTGGGAAGCGGCTCGGCCGACAGTGCCGGGCCGCTTCGCGTGTTCGATCACCCGAACCGTTATGCGGGTTACCCGGGGAAACGTCTTTCCCGAACCGCACCCCTCCACCACGATGGGCCCCCAACTGACGAGTAGGTTTCAGGCCACGGGGGACGGAGGGTGCGGGATGGCTCAGGGCGGCGACCCGGCCGAGGCGGGCGCGGAACACGCGGACGCACCGGACGCACGGCTGACGGAACTGCTGCGCGCCCCCACCCCGACGGCCTACCCGGCGCTGCAGGAGCTGCGCCGCCGGCACCACCCGGCGGTCCTCGCCTACGCCCGGCTGTGCACCGCGAGCGAGTCCGGCGCCCGCCGGCTGGCGGCGGAGGCCCTCACCACGGCGGCCCGCGAGACCGCGCGCGGCCGGGAACCGAACGTCCCGCTGCGCCACCAACTCCTGCTCCTCACCGCGCAACTGGCAGCCTCCTGGGCGACCGATGAACGCTCCGCGGGGGTGGACCCGGGTTTCCTCCTGGTCCTGAACTCCAGCGGCCTGCCCGACGGCCCGACCCCTCCCCTGCTCCCGGCGTTCCAGACGCTCCCGTCCCGCACCCAGGGCCTGATCTGGTACGGCGTCGTCGAGGCGGAACCCGTGGAGCGCACCGCGGCCTTCCTCGGCCTGAGCCGCGCGGACGTGGCCCACGGCACCCAGCCGGCCCTCAAGGCCCTGGCCCAGGCCTGCCTGAGACTCCGTCTGGCCGCCTCCGACGACCCGCGCTGCGCCGACTTCCGCCGGCTGATCGAGGAGGCGGTACGACAGGACGGGCCCCGCCGCAGCCCCGACCTGGACGCCCACCGGGCCCACTGCCCTTACTGCACGGCCGCGTTCGAGGACCTGACCGCACTGCGGGACACCCCGAGGCAGACCCTGGCGGAGGGCCTGCTGCCGTGGAACGGAACGTCGTACATACGGCCCGACGAGCCGCTCCCCGCACCGAAACCGCCTGTGGGCCAAGAAAGTTGGCCACCCCGGCGCCGCTACCTGCTCGCGTCGACGGCCCTGGCCGTGGCCCTGGCCCCGCTGCTGGTGTTCCTGCTGTCCTCACCGGACGACCCCGCCAAGCAGCCGGTGGCCGCGACGCCCACACCCCCGCCGGTGACGGTGACGGCGACCGTCTCCGTGACCCCGTCGCCCTCCCCGACTCCGTCCCGCACGGCCAAGTCCCCTTCCCCGACGAGGACTACGCACCGCCCGACCAGGTCCCCGCGCCCCAGCCGCACCCCGAGCCCGTCCCCCACGTTCTCGCCCCCGGGTACCGCCTACGCCCAGGTGGTGAACCTCGCGACAGGCCGCTGCCTCGACATCCGCGACGGCGACTTCTCCCAGGGCAACGACGTCATCACGGCGCCCTGTACCTCCTCCCCCACCCAGCACTGGCGCTTCGACACCTACCTGGGCGTCCTGCGCTCGGCCGCCGACTCCGACTTCTGCCTGGACAGCCGCGGCGCGACCGATCGTGGCGTGGGCATCTGGGGCTGCGACTCGGTCTACGGCTCCAACGGCCAGAACCTGCGCTTCACGGTCGACCCCGACGGCACGATCCGCCCGGCGATCGCCATCGAGACGGCGGTGACACCGGAGGGCGGAGACGGGGTGGGGCTGGAGCCGTTGAACGGGGGCTCGGGGCAGCGGTGGCGGGCCGGGGCCGCCTGAACCCGGCCCCCGCCTGCTTGCTCACAGCACCCGCTCACAGCACCCGCTCACCCCTGCGCCAGACCCCGCTGACCAGCGGGACGCCGGGCCGGTAGGCCAGGTGGACGTGGCTCGGGGCGTCCAGGAGCGTCAGGTCCGCGTACGCGCCCGGGGCGAGCCGGCCGATGTCCGTGCGGCGCAGGGCCGCCGCGCCGCCCGCGGTGGCCGACCAGACCGCCTCGTCGGGGGTCATGCGCATGTCGCGGACGGCCAGGGCGATGCAGAAGGGGACGGAGGAGGTGAAGGACGAGCCCGGGTTGCAGTCCGTGGAGAGGGCGACCGTCACGCCCGCGTCCAGGAGGCGGCGGGCGTCGGGCCACTCGGCGCGGGTGGAGAACTCGGCGCCGGGCAGCAGGGTGGCGACCGTGTTGCCGTTGGCGAGGGCGTCGACGTCCGCGTCCGTGAGGTGGGTGCAGTGGTCGGCGCTCGCCGCGTCCAGCTCGACGGCCAGCTGGACGCCGGGGCCGTAGGAGAGCTGGTTGGCGTGGACGCGGGGGTGCAGGCCCCTGGCCTTGCCCGCGGTCAGGATCGCGCGGGCCTGGTCGCCGTCGAAGGCGCCCTTCTCGCAGAAGACGTCGACCCAGCGGGCGTGCGGCGCGCAGGCGTCCAGCATCTCGCCGGTGACCAGGGCGACGTAGGCCGCCGGGTCGTCGGCATAGTCCGGGGAGACGATGTGGGCGCCGAGGTAGGTCACCTCGTCGGTGTGCCGGGCCGCGATGCGCAGGGCGCGGGCCTCGTCCTCGACGGTCAGGCCGTAGCCCGACTTCGTCTCGAAGGTCGTGGTGCCCTGGCGCAGGGCCTCGGCCAGGTAGTGGGTGAGGTTGGCCTCCAGTTCCGCGTCGGTCGCGGCGCGGGTGGCCGCGACCGTGGTGCGGATGCCGCCCGCGGTGTAGGAGCGGCCGGACATCCGGGCGTTGAACTCCTGCGTGCGGTCACCGGCGAAGACCAGGTGGGAGTGGGAGTCCACGAAGCCCGGCAGCACCGCCCGGCCGCCCGCGTCGACCCGGTTGTCAGTGGCGGGTGCTTTGCTGGATTCACCGGTCCACGCGACGCGGTCGCCGTCGATGACGACGGCCGCGTCCTGGATCAGACCGAGGGGGGATCCGTCACCGAGGGAGGGGTCGTTGGTGACCAGCGTGGCGATGTTGGTGATGACGGTGCTGCTCATCATGGTGTCCTCAGGGGTGGCCGGGTGGGGGTCGGCGGGTTCGACGGTGGTCAGCCGCGCAGGGCGTCGATCGCTTCCGCCAGTGCTGATGGCACGTCCGGCACCAGGGCATGGACACCGTCTCGTACGACATGGCGGCCGCCCACGACGGTGTGGCGTACGTCTGCGGCGGACGCGGCGAAGACCGCTGTCTCGGCGCCGAGTCGCGGGAGCGGCCCCGCTGTCCTGACGGAGTCCATGGCGATCGTCGTGAAGTCGGCGAGCGCACCCGCCTCCAGGCTGCCCGCGTCCTGCCAGCCCAGTGCGGCGTGGCCGTCCGCCGAAGCCGCGCGCAGCAGTGCGGCGGCGGTCCAGTGGCCCCGGGTGCGGGTGCGCAGCCGCTCGTTCAGCTCCATCGCGCGTGCCTCTTCGAGCAGGTCGATGACGGCGTGGCTGTCGGAGCCGAGGGAGAGCGGGGAGCCCGCCCGCTGCAGGGCGACGGCGGGTCCGATGCCGTCCGCCAGGTCGCGTTCGGTCGTCGGGCACATGCAGGTGCCGGTGCCGGAGCCGCCGAGCAGCGCGATGTCCTCGTCGGTGAGATGGGTGTTGTGCACCCCGGTGGTGCGCGGCCCGAGGACGCCGTGGTCGGCGAGCAGCCGGGTGGGGGTGCAGCCGTGCGCGGCCTTGCAGGCGTCGTTCTCCGCCGTCTGCTCGGACAGGTGCACATGCAGCGGGGCCCGCCGCTCCTCCGCCCACCGCGCCACGGTCGCCAACTGGCTCGCGGGCACGGCCCGTACGGAGTGGATCGCCGCTCCGATCCGCGCGTGATCCCGCTCCTTGAGAACTGCACAGCGTTCGGCCCAGGCCTCCGCGCTGCCGTCGGAGAAGCGCAGCTGGTGGATGTTGGGTTCCTCGCCGAAGCCGGAGGAGAGGTAGGCGGTGTCCAGCAGGGTGATGCGGATTCCGGCGTCGGCGGCGGCCGCGATCAGCGCCTCGCCCATGGCGTTGGGGTCGGCGTAGGGGGTGCCGCCGGGGGCGTGGTGCACATAGTGGAACTCGCCGACACAGGTGACGCCGGCCAGGGCCATCTCGGCGTACACCGCGCGGGCGAGGGCGTGGTAGGTCTCCGGGGTCAGGTGGTCGGCGACGGAGTACATCACCTCGCGCCAGGTCCAGAAGGTGCCGGAGCCGACCTGGACCGTGCCGCGCAGCGCCCGGTGGAAGGCGTGCGAGTGGGCGTTGGCCAGGCCGGGGAGGGTCAGCCCGCGCAGGATCTCGGCGCCGGGCGGCGGGGTGGCGACGCCGGTGTGGACGGCGGAGATCCGGCCGTCCGTGACCTGCACCGTCACGCCCGGCTCGACGTTGGTGTCGAGCCAGGCGTGCTCCAGCCAGTACGTTCGCGTCGTCTGCGTCGTCACGTGCAGGCCAGCCCTTCCAGTACGTCGGCGAGCGCGCTCACCCCGGCCACGCAGTCGTCCTCGGCCGCGAACTCGGCCGGGGAGTGCGAGACGCCGGTGGGGTTGCGCACGAACAGCATGGCGGTCGGAATGCGCCCGGAGAGGATTCCGGCGTCGTGTCCGGCACCGGTCCCCAGCACGGGCACGTTCAGACCGGTGTCCTTGCCCAGGATGCGGCCGAGTTCGTCGCGGAGCGCGTGGTCGAACTCCACCACCGGGGTGAAGGACTCCCGGACGACATCGAGGTCGATGCCGTGGGCGTCCGCGTACGCCCGTGCGGCCTTCTCGATGCCGCCGACGACCGTGTCCAGGGTCTCCTGGTCGGCGGCGCGGGAGTCGAGCCAGCCGCGCACCAGGGAGGGGATGGCGTTGACGCCGTTCGGCTCGACGGAGATCTTGCCGAAGGTGGCGACGGCACCGGCGAGTTCGGCCTCCCGGCGGGCGGCGAGCACGGTCTCGGCGTACGACAGCATCGGGTCGCGCCGGTCGACCAGCCGGGTGGTGCCGGCGTGGTTGGCCTCGCCGCGGAAGTCGAAGCGCCAGCGGCCGTGCGGCCAGATGGCACTGGCGATGCCGACCCGGTCGCCGGACAGGTCCAGCGCGCGGCCCTGCTCGACGTGCAGTTCGACGAAGGCGCCGATCCGGGCCAGCCGCTCCGGGTCGGCCCCGATGCCGTCGGGGTCGTACCCGGCGGCCTCCATGGCCTTCGGGAGGCTGATCCCGTCGCCGTCGGTCAGCCGGTGGGCCTGCTCGACGGTCAGCTCTCCCGCGGTGAGCCGGGACCCGACACAGGCCAGCCCGAACCGGGCCCCTTCCTCGTCACCGAAGTTGACGATGGCCAGGGGCTTGCCGAACTGCACTCCCCTTCCGCGCAGCTCGTCCAGGGCGGCGAAGGAGGACACGACCCCGAGCGGCCCGTCGAAGGCACCCCCGTCCGGCACCGAGTCCAGATGCGACCCGGTGACCACAGCGTCCCCGGCGCCCGGATCCCCGACCCAGGCCCACTGATTCCCGTTCCGGTCGACCTCATAGGTCAGCCCCCGGGCCTCGGCCTGCTCCTTGAACCAGGCCCGGCAGTCGGAGTCGGCCCCGGTCCAGGCGTAGCGGCGGTAGCCGCCGGAGGCGGAGCTGCGGCCGATCGGCAGCAGCTCCGCCCACATGCTGTGGAAGGTCACGCCTGGTCACCCTCGCGCATCGGCACCCGCACCCCACGCTCCTGCGCCACCGACTCCGCGATGTCGTACCCGGCGTCCACGTGCCGGATGACACCCATGCCGGGGTCGTTGGTGAGCACGCGCCGGATCTTCTCGCCGGCCAGCTTCGTGCCGTCGGCCACCGTGACCTGGCCGGCGTGGATGGAGCGGCCCATGCCCACGCCGCCGCCGTGGTGGATGGACACCCACGACGCACCGGAGGCCACGTTGACCATGGCGTTCAGCAGCGGCCAGTCGGCGATCGCGTCGGAGCCGTCGAGCATGGCCTCGGTCTCGCGGTACGGGGAGGCGACGGAGCCGCAGTCCAGGTGGTCGCGGCCGATGGCCAGCGGAGCCGCCAGCTCGCCGGAGGCCACCATGTCGTTGAAGCGCTCGCCGGCCTTGTCGCGCTCGCCGTAGCCGAGCCAGCAGATACGCGCGGGCAGGCCCTGGAAGTGGACGCGCTCGCGGGCCATCTTGATCCAGCGGGCCAGGGACTCGTTCTCCGGGAACAGCTCCAGGATCGCCTTGTCGGTCTTGGCGATGTCGGCCGGGTCGCCGGACAGCGCGGCCCAGCGGAAGGGGCCCTTGCCCTCGCAGAAGAGGGGGCGGATGTAGGCGGGGACGAAGCCGGGGAAGGCGAACGCGCGGTCGTACCCGGCCAGCTGGGCCTCGCCGCGGATGGAGTTGCCGTAGTCGAAGACCTCGGCGCCGGCGTCCATGAAGCCGACCATGGCCTCGACGTGCTTGGCCATCGACTCACGGGCCCGCGTGGTGAAGCCGGCCGGGTCCTTGGCGGCCGCGTCGGCCATGTCCTCGAAGGCCACGCCGACCGGCAGGTAGGACAGCGGGTCGTGGGCGGAGGTCTGGTCGGTGACGATGTCGATGGGGGCGTTCATCGCGAGCAGTTGCGGGACCAGCTCGGCCGCGTTGCCGAGGACGCCGATGGAGAGGGGCTTGCGCTGGTCCCGGGCCTCGGTGGCCAGCTGGAGCGCGTGGTCGAGGGAGTCGGCCTTGACGTCCAGGTACCGGTGCTCGATGCGGCGCTCGATGGCACGCGGGTCGCAGTCGATACAGATGGCGACGCCGTCGTTCATGGTCACGGCGAGGGGCTGGGCGCCGCCCATGCCGCCGAGGCCGGCGGTGAGGGTGATGGTCCCGGCGAGGGTGCCGTTGAACTTCTTCGCGGCGACGGCGGCGAAGGTCTCGTAGGTGCCCTGGAGGATGCCCTGGGTGCCGATGTAGATCCAGGAGCCGGCGGTCATCTGGCCGTACATGGTCAGGCCGAGGGCCTCCAGACGGCGGAACTCCTCCCAGTTGGCCCAGTCGCCGACCAGGTTGGAGTTGGCGATGAGGACACGCGGGGCCCACTCGTGGGTCTGCATGACGCCGACCGGGCGGCCGGACTGGACCAGCATGGTCTCGTCCTGCTTGAGCGTCCTCAGCGTGCGCACCATCGCGTCGAAGGAGCGCCAGTCACGGGCGGCCTTGCCGGTGCCGCCGTAGACGACGAGCTTGTCGGGGTGCTCGGCGACCTCGGGGTCGAGGTTGTTCTGCAGCATCCGCAGGGCGGCTTCCTGCTGCCATCCCAGGGTGCTCAGTTCCGTGCCGCGCGGTGCTCGTACGGGGCGGGGTCCCGACATCGTCTGCCTCCTCCTGTTGCTGCGTCTATTCACATCCTGACTTCCTGAATAGAACTAGTCAATACATCGGTGGCACCCCGTCCGCGCGTCGCGGGTGTTTGGCTGGAATCACCCGATACGCGGGCAGGGCGACAGGAGGGGAGAGGTCGTGGACCAGGACACCGACAGCGAGGCCCGGGAGCGGGCCGCCCGGCGGGACGAGGCGGTGCGCGGCGCGGTGGAGCAGGGGCTGCTGGGGCCGGACGCGGCCGTGGTGGGGCTGCTGGACGTCACCGGCATCCGGGAGTCGGCGGCGGCCCTGCGGGCGGCGTTCGACGCGGTCACGGCGCCCGGGACCCCGGTGCTGCACGCCTTCGCGGTGAAGGCGACCCCGCTGGTGCCGGTGCTGCGGCTGCTGCACGAGGAGGGCATCGGCGCGGAGGTGGCGAGCCCGGGCGAGCTGGCGCTGGCGCGGGCGGCGGGGGTGCCGCCGGACCGGACGGTGCTCGACTCGCCCGCCAAGACCCCGGCCGAGCTGCGCGAGGCGCTCGCCCTGGGCATCGCCGTCAACGCGGACAACCCGCAGGAGCTGCACCGGCTGGACGCCCTCGTGGGCTCGGCGCCCAGCCGGTCGCCGCTCGGCATCCGGGTCAACCCGCAGATCGGCGGCGGCACCATCGGGGCGACCTCGACGGCGACGCGGACCTCCAAGTTCGGGGTGGCGCTGCGCGACGAGGGGGCCCGGGAGTGGGTCGCCCGGGCGTACGCCGACCGGCCGTGGCTGACCCGGCTGCACGCGCACACCGGTTCGCAGGGCATCCCACTGCCGCTGCTGGCGCGGGGCGTGGCGGAGACGTACGCGCTCGCGGAGGAGATCAACGCGCGGATCGGGCGGCCGCAGATCGACACGCTCGACATCGGCGGCGGGCTGCCGGTCGACTTCGCGGCGGAGGCGACGGCGCCGACGTACGCGCAGTACGCGCGCGTGCTGGCCGAGGAGGTGCCGGGGCTGTTCGACGGGCGGTACGGGCTGGTGACCGAGTTCGGGCGGTCGCTGCTGGCCAGGCACGGCACGGTGGTGGCGCGGGTGGAGTACACCAAGACATCCGGCGGGCGGCGGATCGCGGTGACACACGCGGGCGTGCAGGTGGCGACGCGGACCGTGTACGCGCCCGAGGCGTGGCCGCTGCGGATCGCCGCGTACGACGCCAAGGGGCGGCCGAGGCCGGGCCCCGAGGTGGTGCAGGACGTGGCGGGCCCGGCCTGCTTCTCGGGCGACCTGCTCGCCGAGGGGCGCACGCTGCCCCTGCTGGAGCAGGGCGACTACGCGGCGGCGCTGGACACGGGCGCGTACTACTTCGCCCACCACTACGCCTACAACTCCCTCGCCCGGCCGGGGATCTACGGCTTCGCGCCGGACGGCACGGGAGGGGTGGCCTTCGCGACCGTGCGGGAGCCGCAGACCGTGGCGGAGGTGGTGGCCGAGTCCGGCGGGGCGCACCCGTCCGCGCTCACCACCCTGCGTACGCCCGGGAGCCGTTGACGCACCCCGGACGCATCTCGAACAACTGGATCAACTGCCGTGAAACAGTCGTCAGTTGACCCACACTAGTACGCCGGACGCATGTTCCACTGGAAAATGCCAAAGCGCTCACCTCTCGCGCACACGTTGCGTAGTGTCCCTGTCACTCAACCGGAGTCACAGGCGGGAGGGGAGCCACGGTGCCCGGAATCGACGAGTGCTTACTGGAAGCGATGCGGCTGCCCGGTGCCCGGGGGGCCGCGCTGGTGGACTGGACGAGCGGACTGGCTCTGGGCACCGTCGGGGACGCCCCCGGCGGTGACCACGAGACCACCGCGGCCGAGGCCGCCGAACTGGCCCGGCTGGCCGCCGAGCACGGCGCCTTCGCGGCCGGGGACGCCGAGGACGGCGGCCCGCCCGTCGAGGACGTGATCGTCAGCAACCACGACAGCTACCACCTGCTGCGGTTCGTGGACACGTCCTTCGACAGCAGCGTCTTCCTGCACCTGTGGCTCGGCCGCGAGGAGGGCAACCTCGCCCTCGCCCGGATCCGGCTCGGCGAGATGGCCGCCCGGCTGGTGCTGGGATGACGATGATCGAGACGCCTCCGCCGCTGCCGGTGCGGGACAGGGCCACGGCACAGGACCGTACGGCGGGCGCGCTGTCACCGATGCTCCGGCGGCTCGCCGAGGACCAGGCCACCGGCGTCCTCGTCCGCGAGCACGGCACCCTGCACCTCGCCGAGGGCCGGGTGGTGCACGCCGAGAGCCCGCACGCCCCCGGTCTCGACGTGCTCCTCACGGCCCACGGCACCCTGGCCACGGCCGCCTGGCAGCGGGCGGCCGGGCAGGCCGAGGGCCCGGCGGACGCGGCCCGGCTGCTGCTGGACGCCCGGCTGCTCCCCGAGGGCGCCCTGGAGCTGTGCCACCTGGACGCGCTGTACGACGCCGGGTACTTCGCGCTGTCGCCGAGCAGCACCCCGGGCCGCTTCCGCTACGCCCGGGCGCCCCGCCTCGGCCCGCTGCCCTCGGTTCCGGTCATCGCGCTGGAACGCGAGACGCTGCGCCGCCGGCTGCTGCTGCACCGCCTGTGGCCGGACCCGGCAACCGACAGCGCCCCGCTGATCCGCGCCGACCCGGCCGCCACGGCGCCGGTCACCCCCCGCCAGCGGGCGGTCCTGGACCGGGTGGACGGCGTCCGCTCGGCCCCGGAGATCGCCCGCAACCTGGGCCGGCAGGCGTTCCACACGCTGGTGGACGTACGCCGGCTCGCGGCGGCCGGACTGCTCGGGCCGGTACCCACGGCCCCCGCCCCGCCGCCGGTTCCCCCGGCTCCCCCGCTCACGGTCACCGACCCCGACATCGCGCTGCTGAAGAGGCTCAGGGATGCGCTGGAGGCGCTTTGAACGGCACCAACCCGCCGAGAGGAGAGAGCTGATGGTGTCCGCACAGGACCTCGACTCCGTCCTGGACGAGCTGCGCCGGCTGCGGACCCGCGTGCCGCAGCTCACCGGCGCCCTCGCGGCCGGCGTCGACGGTCTCGTCGTCGCCCACGACACCCCTGGTGTCGACCCGGAGGGCCTGGCGGCACTCACCGCGGCCTCGCTCGGCGTCGCCGTACGGGTGGCCGACGCCACCGGGAACGGCGGCTTCCGGGAGCTGCTGGTGCGCGGCGATGGCGGCTACGTCGCCACCTACGCGGCCGGCCGCACCGCCGTGCTGACCCTGCTCGCCCAGGACCGGGTCAACGTCGGCCGGCTGCACCTGGAGGGCCGCCGCGCGGCCGCCCGCGTCGGGGACGTGCTCGACGCCGCCGAAGCCGCCGCGGAAGCCGCCCGGCCGGCCACCAGAACCACACCCGCACCACGGACCAAACCCACGCGCGCGCCACGCACCACGACCGCCGAAGCGCGCACCGCAACCGACAGCTGAGAGGAACCACCATGGCCAACACCGAGACCGCGCTGAAAGAGGCGCTGACCTCCATCGAGGGCGCCACCGGCGTCGCGCTCGTCGACTACACCAGCGGCATGGCGCTCGGCACGATGGGCGGCAGCAAGAGCTTCGACCTGAACGTGGCCGCCGCCGGCAACACGGACGTCATCCGCTCCAAGATGCGCACGATGGAACACCTGGGCCTCAAGGGCGAGATCGAGGACATCCTGATCTCCCTGTCGGACCAGTACCACCTGATCCGGCTGCTCAAGGGCCGCGGCGGCAACGGCCTGTTCCTCTACCTGGTCCTGGACTCGAGCCGGGCCAACCTGGCGATGGCCCGGCACCAGCTGAAGAAGATCGAGGAGGACCTGGAGGTCTAGACGAGGGCGTCGGTACGGCGGCGGGTCCCGCCCGGGGCCGCGTCGCCGGCGGCGAGGCCCGTGCCGCGCAGGCCGTTCACGGCCCGGCCCGCCGGGCTCCCGCCCCGCCGGTCGAGCCAGTCGACCCGCACCCACAGCAGGGTGCCCTCGGCCCGCTCGCGCCGCCCGAGCCAGGCGGCCTTCAGCCGCAGCCCGGTGCCGGCCCCGGCGAGCAGCATGCCCCCGGCCGCGGGCACCGCGAAGGAGCTGCCGAACGCGACGGCGAAAGCGAGCAGCAGCCACCAGCGGTGCCCCCGGCGCCAGGTCCGCACGGTCACCGCCCGGTCCTGCAGCACGTCGTACTTGCCCGCGCGGGCGGCCCCGCGGGCGAGGGCGGCGTACCGCCCCCGCCGCACCAGCGTCACGACGGCCGCGGTGATCAGAAACAGCGCGGCCCCCGCGAGCACGCCGATCCGGCGCCCGGTCAACCCGGGCACCAGGACCCCGATCCCCGCGGCGAAGACCCCGAACCACCACAGCGGTGCGGCCCCGGACCGTACGACGACGGCCACCCGGGCCAGTCCCTGTCCTCCGCGCGCCACGTCAGCCTCCCGTGTCACGTTCCTGTGTTTCCGCAGGACGCTAGTGGGCGAACGTGAGACGAGTCTGAGAGCGCGCGCCAGGTCACTCCACGAAGAGTCCGCGGGCAGCCGCGTTCGCGTCGAACTCCTCCAGCCGGGCCTGGGCGTCCGGCAGGTCGTCGCAGACCGCCTCCAGCAGCACCCGCCCGAGCAGCATGGGCGCGCACGCGGTGTCGAAGGCGAGCCCGGTGCCGACGGCGGCGGGCAGCAGCAGGTCGGAGTACCTGGCTACGGGCGCGAAGGCGGAGTCGGCGACCGTGACGACGGTCAGGCCCGCCTCCTTGGCGTAGGCGAGGGTGTCGACGACCTCGCGCGGATGCCGGGGCAGCGCGAAGCACAGCAGGGCGGAGGCGCCCGCGCGGACGGCCGCGTCGATGCGGTCGTGGATCATCGTGCCGCCCTCGTTGAGCAGCCGGACGTCCGGGTGGACCTTGGCGGCGAAGTACGCGAAGCCGTACGCCTGGGAGGCGGCGGCGCGCAGCCCGAGCACGGGCAGCGGGCGGGAGGCGGCCAGGACCCGGCCGGCCCGCTGGACCGGGCGGGGGTCGGCGAGCAGCTCCGCGAGGTGCTTCAGGTTCTCGATCTCGGCCTCGACGGCCTGCTGGTACTCGTTGTACGAGCCCGCCTCCGCGGCCGGTTCGGCGGGCACGACCTCGCGCAGGTGCTTGCGCAGCGCGGGGTAGCCGTCGAAGCCGAGGGCGACCGCGAATCGGGTCACCGAGGGCTGGCTGACCCCGGCCAGCTCGGCCAGCTCCACGCTGGACAGGAAGGGCACGTCGGCGGCCCGCCGCACCATGCTGTGCGCGATGCGGCGCTGGGTGGGCGTGAGCCGGTGCCCCTCGAAGAGCGCCTGCAGCCGGGTGGCCGGGCTGTCCGTCACAGCGGACGTCACCCCGGACGGCACCCCGGACGTCACGCCGGCCGTTGCCTCCGACGGCACACCGGACGTCACGCCGGTACTCCTGTCCACGCTCATGCCGTGCTCCCCCTCCAGATGTCCGTGAACCGGTCGAGCAGATGGGCCGCAGCCGTCACGTCGTCCGTGAGCGGCCGGTCGGCCTGGTCGTCGTCGAGGACCGACTCGGCGAGCGCGAACGCCTGTCCGGCCGCGAGCCCCGGGTCGGGCCTCAGGTCGCGCTGGCGCAGCGCCCGGACGGCGGCGACGAGTTCGCAGCCGACCACCAGACGGTACGCACCGCACGCGCGCAGGGTCTGCCGCGCGGCGAGCGAGGCGAAACTCGCCTGTTCCTCGACGCCCCGGGAGAGTACAGCGTGCCCGAGCGACGCGGGGGCGGAGAAGGCCCGCAGATCGCCGAGGGCCGCTCCGGCCGCGTACTCCAGGATCATCACGCCGGAGGAGGCCGGCTCGTGGTCGGCCAGGAAGGGGCGCAGCCGGGTGTAGGCGGGCTCGTTGAGCGTGGACAGGCGGGACGTGGACAGCCGGGCCACCTGGGTCAGGGCGAGCCTGAAGTGATCCAGGGCGAGGGCGAGTTGGGCCTGGTAGAAGCCGCCGTGGTGGTAGGCGGCCAGGTCCTCGGGGGCGATCAGCGGGTTCTCGGCGGCCGCGTTGATCTCCACGGTCAGGACCTGCTCCAGGGCGTCGGCCGCGTCGTGCGCGGGGCCGTGGATCTGGGGCAGGCAGCGGAAGCCGTACGGGTCCTGGATCCGGCCCAGCGGTGGGGTCGGCCGGTCGGCGGCGCCGATCAGCTCGCGCATCCGCCGGGCCACCTCGGCGCTGCCGCGGTGCGGGCGGGCGGCGTGCACGGGGGCGGCGTAGGCCTCGTGGGAGCCGTCGACGGCCAGCAGGGACAGGGCCGCGACGACCTGGGTGGCGCCGATCAGCCCGCTCAGCTCGTGCAGGGCGAGCGCGGACTGGCCGAGGGTGAGGGCGTTGCTGCTGATCAGGGCGAGGGCGTCGTTGTTGTCGAGCGGCTGCGGCTCGGGCGCGCCCGCACCCCGCCACGCGTGCTCCCCGGCCAGCGCGAGACCCACCTGGGCCAGCGCCGCGATGTCGCCGGTGCCGACGGAGCCGAACTCGTTGACGACCGGATACGCGCCCGTCTCCAGCGCCTCGCACAGGGCCGTGATCACGCGGGGCCGCAGCCCGGCACCGCCTGCCAGCAGCTGGTTGGCCCGGACGGCGAGCATCGCGCGCACCTGCCGGGCGGGGAGTTCCTCGCCTATCGCGCCGGCGTGGCTGCGCAGCAGACGCAGCCCGTGTCCGGCGGCGGCCTCGGTGGGCACGTCCTCGTTCCGGTTGGCGCCCACGCCGGTGGAGCGGCCGTACACACGACCGGTGGCCGCGATCTGCCGGGCGGCGTTCCAGGACTCCTCCGCCCGCCGCAGCGCGTCGGCCGCAGGCACCGGCCGCGCCACCCCGTCGGCGAGCCGGACGACGCCCTCGACGCCGAGTCCGCCGCCGTCGAGGACCACTGCTGCGGACCGTATGGACTCCGGCGCGTCCATAATGCGAGACGACATCACGCCCAAACTCCCCTCAATCCGGACATCCGATCTTGCTCTGCGGTCATTGGTTACCTCGGATTAACACCGGACCATTGACAACCTATTCAGACACCAAGAACTCTGCATGACGTTATACAGCCGGGCAAGGGACATCTCATGATCCAGTTCGACGCGGTCCACAAGCGCTTCCCCAACGGCACGACAGCAGTCCACGATCTCTCCCTCCGGATGCCGGAGGGCGGCATCACCGTCCTGGTCGGATCCTCCGGTTGCGGCAAGACGACCACCCTGCGGATGATCAACCGGATGGTCGAGCCGACCTCCGGCACCATCCGCGTCGGCGGCAAGGACGTCACGCGGCAGGACGCGGCGGAGCTGCGCCGCTCCATCGGCTACGTCATCCAGCAGGCCGGACTCTTCCCGCACCGCACGGTGCTCGACAACATCGCCACCGTCCCGCTGCTGCTCGGCTGGAACCGCAGGAAGGCCCGGGCCCGCGCCGCCGAGCTGCTGGAGACCGTCGGCCTCGCCGCCGACGCCGGCAAGCGGTACCCGCACCAGCTCTCCGGCGGCCAGCAGCAGCGCGTCGGCGTCGCCCGCGCCCTGGCCGCCGACCCGCCCGTCCTGCTCATGGACGAGCCCTTCGGCGCGGTCGACCCGGTCGTGCGCACCCAGCTCCAGGACGAACTGCTCAGGCTCCAGAAGGAGTTGAGCAAGACCATCGTCTTCGTCACGCACGACGTCGACGAGGCCGTACGGCTCGGCGACCGGATCGCGATCTTCCGCACCGGCGGCCACCTGGTCCAGTGCGCCCCGCCCGCCGAACTCCTGGCCCGCCCCGCCGACGACTTCGTGGCCGACTTCCTCGGCGCGGAGCGCGGACTGAAGCTGCTGTCGCTGAAGACCCTCGCGGACGTCCCGCAGGGCCCGGCGCCGGAAGGCGGCACCTGGACCCTCGTACGCGACGCCCAGGGCAAGCCCCTGCACTGGGCCTCGAAGGACGCCGAACTCCCCGTACGCCCGCTCAGGGACTCCGACTCCCTGCTGTCGGCCCTCAACGAGTCGGTCGCCTCCCCCACCGGCCTGGTCGCCCGCGTCGACGGCGACGGCGTCCTCACCGGCGTCTCCTCCCGGGACGACATCCACCAGCACGCGGGCCGGGCCCACACCGAAGCGCGGGTGGCGGCATGACCATCGACTGGTCGTGGATAGGCGACCACACCGACGACCTCACCACCCTCACGATCTCCCACCTCCAAGCCGCGCTGACCGCCGTCTTCCTCGGCCTGCTGATCTCCCTCCCGCTCGCGGTGGTCGCCCACCGGATCCGCCCCCTGCGCGGCTTCCTGCTCGGCGCCTCGAACGTCCTGTTCACCATCCCGTCGATCGCGATCTTCGTGCTCCTGCTGCCGGTGAGCGGCCTGACCCGCACCACCACCGTGACCGGCCTGACGGTCTACACGCTGGTCGTCCTGCTGCGGAACACGGTCGAGGGCCTGGACTCCGTCCCCGTGAAGGTGAAGGAGGCCGCGAAGGCGATGGGCACACGCCCCCTGCGCACCCTGCTCACCGTGGAGATCCCGCTCGCCCTGCCCGTGATCATGGCGGGCGTCCGCATCGCCACGGTCATGTCGATCTCCCTCGTGTCCGTCGCGACCTACATCGGCGACGGCGGCCTCGGCCAGCTCTTCACCGACGGCTTCCAGCGCAACTTCCCGACCCCGGTGATCGCCGGAGTGGTCCTCACCCTCCTGCTCGCCGTCGTCGCGGACGCGGCCCTGGTCGCCCTCCAGTACGTCCTCACCCCGTGGAAGAGGCGGCGAGCCTGAGATGTTCGAACTCCTCAAGAACCTCGGCCACTGGCTGGTCAGCGGCTCGCAGTGGTCCGGCTCCGACGGCATCGCCCACCGGCTCGCCGAACACCTCCAGTACTCCCTGCTGGCCACGGTCATCGCGGCCGCCATCGGCCTTCCGCTCGGCCTGCTGATCGGCCACACCGGCAAGGGCGCGTTCGTCGCGATCAACCTCGCCTCCTTCGGCCGCGCGCTGCCGACCGTCGGCCTGGTCGTGCTGGTCTTCCTGGCCGGCGGCCTGTCGATGCTGCCGGTGTACGTCGCGCTGGTCGCCCTCGCGGTCCCCGCGATCGTCACCAACACCTACGCCGGCATGACCGCCGTGGACCCGGACGTGAAGGACGCGGCGCGCGGGCAGGGCATGCGCGGCCACCAGGTCCTGTTCCAGGTCGAGCTGCCGCTGGCGCTCCCCCTGATCATGACCGGCCTGCGGCTGGCCCTGATCCAGGTCGTCGCCACGGCGACCATCGCCGCGTACGTCTCCTTCGGCGGCCTCGGCCGCTACGTCTTCGACGGCCTCGCCCAGCGCGACCTCGTCCAGGTGCTCGGCGGCGCGGTACTGGTCGCCTTGGTCGCCGTGGTCCTCGACGTGGCCCTGGCCGGCCTCCAGCGCTTCCTCTTCCGCCACCGCACCGCCTAGGGAACCCGAAATGAATCGTCGTACCGTCCTCGGCGGCCTGTTCGCGGTCGCCTCCGTCCCCGCCCTCTCCGCCTGCGCGAGTGGCATCACCTCCCTCGACGGCTCGGGTGCCTCCTCGGGCGGCGGTGGCTCCAGCAAGGGCGGAGTCACCATCGGCACCGCCAACTTCACCGAGAACCAGATCCTCGGCTACCTCTACGCGGCCGTCCTCACCGCGGCCGGCGTGAAGACCAAGGTCCGCCCCAACCTCGGCACCCGGGAGATCGTCATCCCCGCCCTCAGGAGCGGCGACATCGACCTCCTCCCCGAGTACCAGGGCGCCCTCCTCAACTACCTCGACCCAAAGGCCACGCCGACCGAGCAGGGCGCCATGCAGAACGCCCTCACCCTCGCCCTGCCGGCCGGCCTCCAGGTGCTGCCGTACGGCATGGCCGAGGACTCGGACGCCTTCGTCGTCACCCGCGAGACGGCACAGAGGTACGGCCTCGCCTCGCTCGCCGACCTGCGGAAGCAGAACGGGAAGCTGGTCATCGGAGCCGCGCCCGAGGTGAAGAAGCGCCAGGTCGGCGCGGTCGGACTGAAGGAGGTGTACGGCGTGGACTTCAAGGAGTTCAAGTCGCTGGACTCCGACGGGCCACTGGTCAAGGGCGCCCTGAAGAAGGGGGACGTCGACGTGGCAAACCTCTTCACCACCGACACCGACATCAAGGCCAACGACTGGGTGGTGCTGTCCGACCCCGAGCACCTGATCCCCAGCCAGCACATCGTCCCGCTCATCGCCGACCGCAAGGCCGACGACACCGTCCGCAAGGCCCTGGCCCGGCTCGGCAACGTCCTGACCACCGCCCAGCTCACCGAGCTGAACCGCCAGGTGGACAAGGACAAGAAGGACCCGGAGGACGTGGCGAACACGTACGCGCAGCAGCACGGGCTGGTGAAGTAACGGTCCTTCCGCGGCCGCCATCAAGGGGCGGTATCGCCGTGGCGATGATCTGACGACGAATCGGCCAAGTGTCGTTAAACCGACACTCAGGGTGATCGGACGGGTGCTTACGGTGAACGTGCGCTACTGGCACGACACCTGAGGAAGCGTCATGGCCTCCAACCGCAGGGCCTTCCTGACGGCCACCGCCGTCACCGCCCTGACCGCCGCCCCGGCGACGGCCGCCCCCGGTCCCCGTCCCCACCCCGCGCGCGCGGCGCACACCGCGCGCACCGCCCTCGACGAACTCCTCGCGGGAAACCGGCGCTATGCCGCCGGACACCCCCGCCATCCGCACGACAGCCCCGGCCGGCGGCACCTGCTGGCCGCGGCACAGCACCCGTTCGCGGTGATCGTCGGCTGCATCGACTCCCGGGTGCCGCCGGAGCTGGTCTTCGACCAGGGACTCGGCGACCTGCTGTGCATAAGGACCGCCGGCCAGGTGCTGGACGAGGCCGTGCTCGGCTCCATCCAGTACGGCGTCCAGGAGCTGGACGTCCCGCTGGTGCTGGTGCTCGGGCACGAGCGCTGCGGGGCCGTCGCCGCCACGCTGGACCATCTGCGCACGGGCACGCCGGTGCCGGGCCATCTGGAACTGCTGGTGGACGAGATCGTCCCCGCCGCCCGGCGCACCCGGGCGCTGCCCGGTGACTGGGCCGAGCACACCATGCGCGCCCACACCGCCTGGGTCCGGGACGCGATCCGCGCCGACCCGGCGTTCGGCTCCGCCGAGGTGGAGGCCGCGCGCTTCGATCTCGACTCGGGGCATGTCAGCTTGCTGCCCTGAGCCCCTTTCAAACGCCCCCGGCGCTGTCCGCTGTGCCCACCCTCCCCCACTCTCGGCTTCGCTCGAGCGGGGGGACCCCCATCGCCCTGCGAAACGACTGCCCACAACAGTGGCGGCCTCTACCCCTCTGCGAAACGCGCCCCCATGAACCAGCCCCTCGCCCTCACCCGGGCCCTCTCCGTCCTGCCCTCCCCCGCCGACCTCCGTTCCATGACCCGTGCCCCGCGCCGCGACCTGCTGTGCGGGCTGACCGTCGCCGTCGTCGCCCTGCCGCTGGCCCTCGGCTTCGGCGTCACCTCCGGACTCGGGGCCGCCGCCGGGCTGACCACGGCGGTCGTCGCCGGTGCGCTGGCCGCGCTGTTCGGCGGCAGCGCCCGCCAGGTCAGCGGCCCGACCGGTGCCATGACCGTCGTCCTCGTGCCGATCGTGCACCGGTACGGCGCCGACGGTGTCCTCACCGTCGGCCTGATGGCGGGCGTCCTGCTGCTGCTCCTCGCCTTCGCCCGGGCGGGCGCGGCGATGGCGTACGTCCCCGCGCCCGTGATCGCCGGTTTCACCCTCGGCATCGCCTGTGTGATCGCCCTCCAGCAGGTGCCCGCCGCACTCGGCGTACCCACGCCGCACGGCGAGCAGGTCGCCGTCGTGGCGGCGAGGGCGGCCGAGGAGTTCGGCGGCGCCCCGCACTGGCCGGCGCTGCTGCTCGCGGCCGGTGCGGCGGCGATCGTGCTGGCCGGCGCCCGCTGGCGGCCGACCGTGCCCTTCTCCCTCGTCGCGGTGGCCGCGGTCACCGTCGCGGCCGAGGCCCTGCACCTGTCCGTCACCCGCATCGGCGCCCTCCCCGCGTCCCTGCCCGCGCCCTCCCTCTCCTTCCTGGACCTCTCCCGCCTCCCCTCCCTGCTCGCCCCGGCCGCCGCGGTGGCCGCGCTGGCCGCCCTGGAGTCCCTGCTGTCGGCGTCGGTCGCCGACGGAATGCGGCCCGGCGAGCGGCACGACCCGTCCAAGGAACTGTTCGGGCAGGGCATCGCCAACCTCGCGGTCCCGCTGTTCGGCGGGGTCCCGGCGACCGGCGCCATCGCCCGCACGGCGGTCAACGTCCGCACCGGCGCCGCGTCCCGGCTGGCCGCGCTCGCGCACGCGGTGATCCTCGCCGGGATCGTCGCGGTCGCCGCCCCGCTGGTGGGCCGTATCCCGCTGGCCGCCCTGGCCGGGGTGCTGCTGGCGACGGCCGTACGCATGGTGGAGCGGGACGCGGTACGGGCGATGGCGCGGGCCACCCGCGGCGACGCGCTGGTGCTGGTCCTCACCGCGGGCGCCACGCTCGCCCTGGACCTGGTGCGGGCGGTGCTGATCGGCCTCGGCGTCTCGGTGCTGCTGGCGCTGCGCGCGGCGATGCGCGGCACCCGGCTCACCCCGGCCGCCGCCGACGAACTGCCGGGCGAGGCGGGCACGGTGACCTACCGGTTCGACGGCCCGCTGCTGTTCGCCGCCGCCCACCGCTTCCGGTGCGGGCTCGCCGACATGCACGACGGGGTCTCGGCGGTCGACCTGCGGCTGTCCGGTCTCACGGCGGTGGACGCGACCGGCGCGCTGGCGCTGAAGGAGGCGGTCGCCGAGCTGCGCGGGCGGGGCGTCGACGTCCGGATCAGCGGGGTGGACCTGGACCACCGCAGGGTGCTGGAGTCCTGCGGGGTCCTCACGGCCGCCGGCACCGGCGCGAAGAGGGGGGTTGTCCCCAGTGCGGCGGGCATGACCGCTCCCTAGGGTGGAGCGCATGAGCGCACTGGACGCACGGGACGTCGACCTCAAGAAGGACCTGGACGCCACCGTCCGGGCACGCCGGGAACTGGGCGAGGAGTACGACTCGGCACTCGTCGAGTCCTTCCTGGAGAAGGTCGACCAGCGGATCGACGACGTGGTGGACCGCCGGGTGCGCCGGCACCTGGCCGAGCAGCGGATGGCGGACGCGCGCGGTGCCCGGCGGCCGAAGGGCGCCGGCTCCTGGGCCGAGCGCTACGGCTTCGCCGTCGTCTCCCTGGTGCTGGCGATCCCGCTGTCCGCGATCGGCGGCGCCTTCGCGGGCATGTCCGGGGTGGTGGCCACCTGGGTCGGCATCGTCGGCGTCAACGCGGCCCAGGCGGTACGGGCCAACCCGGAGATCCTCACCGGGCGCCGGGCCTCCCGGGAGGACTGAGGTTTCACGCCTGCCGCGTCGGCAGCACCATGATCTGGCGCAGGTTGACGTGCCGGGGGCGGCTGGTGGCGTAGGCGACGACGTCCGCGACCTCCGCGGCCGACAGGCTCCCGACCGCGTCGAGCATGCCGTCCAGCTGCCCCGACAGCTCGGAGCTGTCGATGTGTGCCTTCAGCTCGGTCTCCGTGAGCCCCGGCTCGACGTTGGTGACCCGCACGTCCCGCGGCCCGAACTCGGAGCGCAGGGACTGCGAGAGGTAGGTGACGGCGGCCTTCGTGGCCCCGTACACCGCGTAGTTGGGGAAGGTGACGTGGGCGCCGATGGACGACACGTTCACCAGGTCGGCGGTGCGGCCCTCGGCGGCCGCGGCCACCAGGTCGGCGGTGAAGGCGCGGATGACCCGCAGCACGCCGGTCACGTTGGTGTCGAGCATGCGCTGCCACTCGTCGAGCCGGCCGTCGTCGACGGGGTTCGGCAGCATCACACCGGCGTTGTTGACGACCAGGTCGACGGGACCGTAGGCCACGTGGACCAGGTCCCGGGCGGCCTCGACCGACGCGTCGTCGGTGACGTCGGCGGCCACCACCAGCGCCTCGCCGCCCTCGGCCCGGATCTTCCCGGCGACGGTCTCCAGCCGGTCCGCGCGCCGGGCGAACAGCGCCACCCGGGCGCCCTGCGCGGCCAGTTGGCGCGCGACGGCCTCGCCGATGCCGCTGGCGGCCCCGGTGACGACGGCGGTACGGCCGGACAGGTTCTCGTACGACATGGGTGTTCCCCCTGGTGAGTGCCGGGGCTTCTCCCCGGCGGCCGACACCACCCTCGCCCGGTCCGGCGGCCGTACCCAGGGATGCGCTTTTCCTGGGTCTGCCAGTACCAGGTTGGGGGACCGCCGCCGGGCCTACGATCGAGCCCATGAACGGGGACTGGAACGAAGGAGAAGTGGGCGACTTCCTGCGCTCGCGCCGTGCCCGCATCCGGCCCGAGGAGGTGGGGCTGCCCGCGCACGGGCGGCGCCGCGTACCGGGCCTGCGCCGCGAGGAGGTCGCACAGCTCGCGGGTGTGAGCGTGGACTACTACATCCGCCTGGAGCAGGGCCGGGGCCCGAGCGTCTCGGACGCCGTGCTGGACGCGATCGCGCGGGTGCTGCGGCTGGACGGGACCGAGCACGCCTATCTGCGCACGGTGGCCCGCCCGCGCCGGCAGCGGACGAAGCGGCCGAGCACGCCCCAAGTGCGCCCCGGCATCCAGACGCTGCTGGACGGCATGGAACGCAGCCCGGCCTTCGTGCTGGGCCGCCGGATGGACGTGCTGGCGTGGAACGCGCTCGGCGACGCGGTCAACGGCTTCAGCCGCCGGGCACCGGGCGAGCGGAACGTCCCCCGCCAGGTCTTCTTCGACCCCGCGGCCCGGGAGCTGTACCCCGAGTGGGCCGCGGTGGCCGCCCAGACCGTGGCGAACCTGCGCCTCGGCGCGGGCCGTTACGCCGACGACCCCGAGCTGTGCGCGCTGGTCGGCGAACTCTCCCTGAAGAGCGAGGACTTCCGCCGCCTGTGGGCGGACCACCAGGTCAAGGAGTGCGCGTACGGCGTGAAGAAGGTGCTCCACCCGGTGGCGGGCCTGCTGACCCTCCCGTACGAGACCCTGACGGTCCCGGACGACCCGGACCAGACGATCGTGGTGTACACACCGGAACCGGGTTCGGAGACGGCGGAACGCCTGGCCCTGCTGGGCAGTTGGGAGACGAGCACCGCCCGCTGAAAGAGATAGCGCGGGGACCGCCGCACCCCCGTTACCGGGGGGCGGGACGACGGCGGTCCCCGCGAGGGACGCGGGCCGGGTCAGGGCCTGGCTTGCGCGTCCTAGGCGTCCATGGAGGTCCGGGAGCCGCTCCGGAGGTCCTTGGCGCCGTTCGGCGTCGGCCGGGGCGGGGAGCCGCTCCCGCCCTGCCGACACCCACTAATCTGCCTGACCCGTGTTAAGCGGGTGCTGCGCGCACGTGACACGCTCGTACCACTTCCGGAACGGCTGGATCGGCCGAGGTCACCGCAAGTTCGCCGCCGCCACGGGCAGTTCACCGCAGGTTTGCTACTTGTTCCCGCCCTTGGCCAGGAAGGCCAGCAGGTCCTGCCGGCTGACCACTCCGGTCGGCTTGCCCTCGACCAGGACGATCGCCGCGTCCGCCGAACCCAGCACCGACATCAGGTCGCCGACCGGCTCGCCGGAGCCGACCTGGGGCAGCGGGGAGCACATGTGCTTCTCCAGCGGGTCGTCCAGCGAGGCCCGCTTGTTGAACAGGGCGTCCAGCAGCTCCCGCTCCACGACCGACCCGACGACCTCGGCGGCCATCACGTCCGGGTGACCGGCGCCCGGCTTGACGACCGGCATCTGCGAGACGCCGTACTCGCGCAGCACCTCGATGGCCTGACCGACCGTCTCCTCCGGGTGCATGTGCACCAGGGACGGGATGGAGCCGCCCTCCTTGTCGTTGAGGACGTCGGCGACGCGGGCGCTGGGGCCCTCGTCCTCCAGGAAGCCGTAGTCGGCCATCCACTCGTCGTTGAAGATCTTGCTGAGGTAGCCGCGCCCGCTGTCGGGCAGCAGCACGACGACGACGTCGTCCGGGCCCAGCCGCTCGGCGACCTCCAGCGCGGCCACGACGGCCATGCCGCAGGAGCCGCCCACCAGCAGGCCCTCCTCCTTGGCAAGGCGCCGGGTCATCTGGAAGGAGTCCTTGTCGGACACGGCGACGATCTCGTCGGCCACGGTCCGGTCGTAGGCGGTGGGCCAGAAGTCCTCGCCCACGCCCTCGACGAGGTACGGGCGCCCGGAGCCGCCGGAGTACACGGACCCCTCCGGGTCGGCGCCGATGACCTTCACCTTGCCGTCGCTGGCGTCCTTCAGGTAGCGGCCGGTGCCGGAGATGGTGCCGCCGGTGCCCACGCCCGCCACGAAGTGGGTGATCTTCCCCTCGGTCTGCTCCCACAGCTCGGGGCCGGTCGAGTGATAGTGCGAGAGCGGGTTGTTGGGGTTGGAGTACTGGTCGGGCTTCCAGGCGCCGGGGGTCTCGCGCACCAGCCGGTCGGAGACGTTGTAGTAGGAGTCCGGGTGCTCAGGAGCCACGGCGGTCGGGCAGACCACGACCTCCGCCCCGTACGCCCGCAGCACGTTGATCTTGTCGGTGCTCACCTTGTCGGGGCACACGAAGATGCACTTGTAGCCCTTCTGCTGGGCCACGATGGCGAGACCGACGCCGGTGTTGCCGCTGGTCGGCTCCACAATGGTCCCGCCCGGCTTGAGCTCGCCGCTCTGCTCGGCCGCCTCGATCATGCGCAGGGCGATGCGGTCCTTCACGGAGCCGCCCGGGTTGAAGTACTCCACCTTGGCCAGGACGGTGGCCTGGATGCCCTTGGTCACGCTGTTGAGCTTCACCAGCGGGGTGTTGCCGACGAGGCTGATCATCGAGTCGTGGAATTGCACCGTTGTCTCCGGTTGCTTGCAAAAAGAGTGGTCGTAGTGGTTCCGCCAGCCTAAGGCCCCTGAGTGGCGTGGGACGGGCGTTCACTCCTCGTTGAGATTGGCGCACGGGCTGTACGGGGCAAGGAGTGGGTGTACGGCTACGAGGAGGTGGCGGCGACGCATGACGAGCATGTCGAGGGCGAGGGTGGCCCGGCGTATCGCGGCCGGAGCGGCGTACGGCGGCGGCGGGGTCGGGCTCGTCGGGGCGGCCGCCGTCGGCCTGCTGCTGGCGGAGGTACGGCTGGCCCGGCGCCACGTGGGCAACGGCAGTGGCGGGCGGGTGCCGGTGGCCGAGGGCTTTTACGGCACCTCGTACGACGTGCCCGGTGAACCGCCGCTCAGGCTGAGCATGCTCGGCGACTCGACGGCGGCCGGGCAGGGTGTGCACCGCGCGGGACAGACACCGGGGGCGCTGCTGGCGTCGGGATTGTCGGCGGTGGCGGAGCGCCCGGTGGAGCTGCGGAACGTGGCGTTGCCGGGGGCGCAGTCGGACGACCTGGACCGCCAGGTGGCGCTGGTGCTCTCGTCCCCTTATCCCCTCCCCGACGTCTGCGTGATCATGATCGGCGCGAACGACGTCACGCACCGGATCCCGCCGACGCGCTCGGTACGGCACCTGTCGGCGGCGGTACGACGGCTGCGCACGGCCGGCGCGGAGGTGGTCGTCGGCACGTGTCCCGACCTCGGCACCATCGAGCCGGTGCAGCAGCCGCTGCGGTGGCTGGCCCGCCGGGCCTCTCGGCAGCTGGCGGCTGCGCAGACGATCGGGGTGGTGGAGCAGGGCGGGCGGACGGTGTCGCTGGGTGATCTGCTCGGCCCCGAGTTCGAGGCGAACCCCCGGGAACTCTTCGGGCCGGACAACTACCACCCCTCCGCGGAGGGGTACGCCACGGCGGCGATGGCGATACTGCCCACGGTGTGTGCGGCGCTGGGCCTGTGGCCGGCGGAAGAGGAGCGCCCCGACGTATCCCGCCGCGAGGGCTTCCTCCCGGTCGCCCGGGCTGCGGCCGAGGCCGCGGCGGAGGCAGGCACGGAGGTCACGGCGGCGATGCCGACGGGTCCGCGGGGACCGTGGGCGTTGCTCAAGCGCAGGCGCCGCCGCCGCGTCCCCGAGGCCGAGCCCGCGACCCCCTCGACCTGACCCCTGGGGGCTCCGCCCCCAGACCCCCATTTCCCACCCACCCACCCGTCTCGGTAGGCAGAAAGGCGAGGCCAGGGGTCTGGGGGCGGAGCCCCTAGGCGGTGACCCCATGGCCCACCCCGCCGCGACCAAGCAAGCGCTTAGTAAATTGCGGTCAGTGTCACACCGCGACACCGGTGACCTGGACCATACGTACGGGTAACTTCCCAAGCGGCCCTGCCAAACAAATACCGCCCACTGGAGCCGTGATGCCCGAAGCCGTCATCGTCTCGACCGCCCGCTCCCCCATCGGCCGCGCCGGCAAGGGTTCCCTCAAGGACCTGCGCCCCGACGACCTGACCGCGACCATCATCCAGGCGGCGCTCGCCAAGATCCCCGAGCTGGACCCGAGGGACATCGACGACCTGATGCTCGGCTGCGGCCTCCCCGGCGGCGAGCAGGGCCACAACCTCGGCCGGATCGTCGCCGTACAGATGGGCATGGACCACCTGCCGGGCTGTACGGTCACCCGTTACTGCTCCTCCTCGCTCCAGACCTCCCGCATGGCCCTGCACGCCATCAAGGCCGGCGAGGGCGACGTCTTCATCTCGGCCGGCGTCGAGACCGTCTCCCGTTTCTTCAAGGGCAGCTCCGACGGCCTCCCCGACACGCACAACCCCTTCTTCGCCGAGGCCGAGGCCCGTACCGCCGCCGTCGCCGAGCAGGAGGGCACCACGTGGCACGACCCGCGTGAGGACGGGCTGGTCCCGGACGCGTACATCTCGATGGGCCAGACCGCCGAGAACCTGGCCCGCTGGAAGGGCGTGACCCGCCAGGAGATGGACGAGTTCGGCGTCCGCTCGCAGAACCTCGCCGAAGAGGCCATCAAGAACGGCTTCTGGGAGCGCGAGATCACCCCGGTGACCCTCCCCGACGGCACGGTGGTCAGCAAGGACGACGGCCCGCGCGCCGGCGTCACCCTGGAGGCCGTCCAGGGCCTCAAGCCGGTCTTCCGCCCGGACGGCCTGGTCACGGCCGGCAACTGCTGCCCGCTCAACGACGGCGCCGCCGCCCTCGTCATCATGAGCGACACCAAGGCCCGCGAGCTGGGCCTCACCCCGCTCGCCCGCATCGTGTCGACCGGTGTCTCCGGCCTCTCCCCGGAGATCATGGGCCTCGGCCCGGTGGAGGCCTCCCAGCAGGCCCTGCGCCGCGCCGGCCTGACCATCGACGACATCGACCTGGTCGAGATCAACGAGGCCTTCGCCGCCCAGGTGATCCCCTCCTACCGTGACCTCGGCATCGACATCGACAAGCTGAACGTCAACGGCGGCGCCATCGCCGTCGGCCACCCCTTCGGCATGACCGGCGCCCGCATCACCGGCACGCTCATCAACTCGCTGCAGTGGCACGACAAGCAGTTCGGCCTGGAGACGATGTGCGTCGGCGGCGGCCAGGGCATGGCCATGGTCATCGAGCGCCTCAGCTGACCTGATCCACCCTCGGTAGCCGAGCGGGTACGGCAGGTCAGGAATCGGCCCAGAACCCGGAAAACCCCCGGGTTCTGGGCCGATTTGTGATCCAATCTCCCCCAGGATGTGACCTATCTCCCTCGCTGGGGGTATCGCTGCAGGTCAGCGCAGGTCAGCGCGATGACAGGCGAAACCACGAGCCGAAAGTCCTGTCCGTTTCGTGACGTTACGCACTGACAGCTGCTTAGTCCGCCCTTCAAGCTGATGTAGGAAGTCGGGGGTCGACTTTGAACCTGGGAGTACGTCAGTGAGCGCCATGCCGATCGCCCTGCTGTTCACCACGGCCGCCACCGGCGCCGTGGGCGTCGCCGTCCTGCGCACCGTGCTGAAGCTGCGCCGTCAGCTCACGGCGCTGCAGGCCCAGCTCGCCGAGAACCAGGCCGCCGCACTGGGCGCACTGCTGCCCGCCGCCCGCACGACCACCGACACGGACGAGATACGCGCGGCCGTGGCCGAGGCGCTCGCCGAGGAGCGGGAGCGGGAGTTGGCCGAGGCCCGTGCGTTCTGGGCCGCCCAGGAGGCCCGTGACGCCTCCGACGCACCGTCCCTGCTGGGCCTGGCCGACGGCGACGTGTTCCTGCCCCGGCAGACCGACTTCGTGGGCCTGGAGCCGCTGGAGCCGGTCTCCGAGCCGACCACCGAGGCCGACGAGTTCGCCGGGGACTCCCCCGAACTGGCCGCGGCCCGCCGCCGCCACCCCTCGCACCCCGACTTCGTCCCGGTGCAGTCGCCGGCCGTGAACGACCACGAGCGCACGGTGACCACGCTGGAGCAGCTGGCCGCCGACCAGGTCGAGCTGTCCGACGTCCGCCCGGGCCCGCTCGGCACCCTCGACGTCTACGTCTTCGCCGACGGCACCACCCTGTGCATGACCCCCGGCCACCGCGAGACGGCCGAACACCTGGCAGCGGCTCTCCGCGAGGGCGAGAGCCCGTACCTCCTCGGCGGTTCGGGCATCTCGGGCGCGTACACCCTGACCTTCGCCTGCGGCACGGACACGGTCTACATCCTGGCGGACCGGGTCATAGCGTCCCTCTGACGTCAGACCCCCGCCCTCTTCCGCGCCTCCTCCACCAACCCCACCGCTTCGGTGACCTGATCCTCGCTCTCCAGCACCAGAGCCAAGTCGTGCGCGGCCACCAGAATTTGGTCGGCGGCCGCGAACATCCCCGCATCCGGCATCTCCCGAGGCTCGACCCCCGGCTCCTCAACACTCTGCGTCCACCGAGCCAACTGCCTGGCCAGTGCCAGCGCCTCCGCCGCAGCACCCCGCTGGAGTCTGCTCTGCGGCGCCGCTCTCAACTTGTCGGCGAAGTGATCCACTGCTCGTGTCAAGGGCGTCGTATCAACCACGCGCCGAGCGTAACGCGCCGCACTGTTGCCAATACGCGAACGCTCAGGCACGGTGACGTGAAGGACCGGCTTACATCCCCTTTGCGTTCGGAGGCGCCGATGTCCCAGCTCTTCTCCGAGGAGACCCACCGCAATCTGCTCGCCCGCATCCCCCACTGCACCGGTCGTGAGGTTTCCGACTGGCTGCGCACCGTAGAAGAAGGCCCCGCCCTGTTCCGCTTCGAGGAGAAGGTCAGCTGGCTCCGGCACGAGTACGACCTCGCGTACGGCCACGCGAAGGCGATCGTCCACGAGTACGACCTGAGGAGGGCAGCCCGCAAGCTGCTCTGAGACGCCGAGAGGGCCCCGGGTCGGAACCCGGGGCCCTCTCGCAGGACCGGCGTGTCGGCTAGTCGTTGTTGCTGAAGATCGCCACCAGCCGCAGCATCTCCACGTAGATCCACACCAGGGTCACGGTGAGACCGAACGCGGCGAGCCAGGACTCGTTGCGCGGGGCGCCGTAGGCGATGCCGTCCTCGATCTGCTTGAAGTCGAGGGTCAGGAAGAACGCGCCGAGCACGATGGCGATGATGCCGACGATCGCGCCGAGCGGGCCCATGCTGCGCAGGCCGCCGTTCTCGGCGACGCCGAACGCGACCAGCAGCAGGTTGACCGCCATGACTAGGACGAAGGCGATGGCGATGGCCGTGCCGATGCGGGCGTAGCGGGCGGTGACGCGGATCCAGCCGGCCTTGTAGACGAGCAGGGTCGCGCCCGCGACCGCCAGGGTGCCGAGCACCGCCTGGAAGGGGGCGCCGCTCCAGCGGCTGTTGTACATCTCGCTGATGACGCCCAGGAAGACGCCCTCGAAGGCGGCGTAACCCAGGATGAGCGCGGGCGACGGAGTGCGCTTGAAGCTCTGCACCAGGCCCAGGACCATCGCGATGATCGCCGCGCCGAAGGCGAGGCCGTAGCTGGTCGCCGAGACGGGCAGCAGCACCCAGGCGAGGACGGCGCCGACGGCGACCGTGCCGAGCGTGAGGGCCGAACGCATGACGACGTCGTCCATCGTCATCCGGTCGGTGGTGGCGGGGGCCTGCGGCGGGGCACCGTACTGCACGTCCTGTCGGGCGTACGGGTTCTGCGCGTAGGGGTTCTGCGCGTACGGGTTGCCCTGTGCGTACCCGGCCTGCGCTGCGGTGTTGAAGCCGGCGTAGCCGTTGTCGCGGCTGAACCCCCGTCGCGAGAAGACCGGGTTGCTGCTCCTCATTTCACTCCTCCATGGCCACCGTGCGTGGCCTTGGCCTCAAGGGTAATGGATTGGCAAAGGATCGACCGTAATACCTGGGGAGGATCTTTCCCTCGCTGTGCTGCGCAACACGCTAAGCGGAAGGCTCATTCCCTGCCAGGGACGAGGTCAGTCCAGAGGGAAGCCGGTGTAGGCCTCGGCTAGGTCGGTCTCGGCCGCGCGAGAGGAGGCGATCCGTTCCAGCCGGGCCAGTTGGAGGCGGGCGTCGAAGTCGGTGGCGTCCGGGGCCCGGTGGAGCAGGGTCGTCATGTCGTAGGAGAACCGCTCGGCCTGCCAGACGCGGCGCAGGCAGGTCGCCGAGTAGGCGTCGAGGAGGCCGGGGGAGCCGGTCTCCCGCTGGTGGACGAGCGCCCGGACGAAGGTCGTGACGTCCCCGACGGCCAGGTTCAGCCCTTTGGCGCCCGTGGGCGGCACGATGTGGGCGGCGTCGCCGGCGAGGAAGAGCCGGCCGTGGCGCATCGGCTCGTGCACGAAGGACCGCATGGGGGTGACGGACTTCTGGGTGATGGGCCCGCGTTCCAGGGTCCAGTCGTCGTCGGTCTCGAAGCGCCGCTCCAGTTCGGCCCAGATCTCGTCGTCGCTCCACTCCTCGGCCTTGGTCCCAGAGGGCACCTGGAGGTAGAGGCGGGAGACGGACGGGGAGCGCATGGACAGCAGGGCGAAGCCGCGGTCGTGGCGGGCGTAGACCAGTTCGTCGTGCGAGGGGGCGACGTCGGCGAGGATGCCGAGCCAGGCATAGGGGTACGACCGTTCGAACACCCGGGAGACGGCCGCCGGGAAGGCCTTCCTGGCCACGCCCCAGAAGCCGTCGCAGCCGACGACGTAGTCGCACTCCAGCACGTCCTCGCGCCCCTGGTGCCGGAAGGGGATCCGCGGCCGGTCGCCCTCCGCGCCCTCGACGGCCAGGGCCTCCGCCTCGAACAGCAGCGGGCCGCCCTCCTCCGACTGGAGGGCGATGAGGTCCTTGCAGACCTCCGTCTGGGCGTAGACCGTCACGGACCGCCCGCCGGTCAGCCCGGGGAAGTCGACGCGATGACGGCGCCGGCCGAAGCGCAGCTCGATCCCGTCGTGCCGCAGCCCCTCCCGGTCCATCCGCTGCCCGGCTCCGGCCGCGCGCAGCACGTCCACCGTGCCCTGTTCCAGGATCCCGGCGCGCTGCCGGTGCTCCACGTAGGCACGGTCGCGGCTCTCCAGGACGACCGAGTCGATACCGGCGCGGTGCAGCAGCCGCGCGAGAAGCAGCCCGGCCGGGCCGGCTCCGATGATCCCGACGGTGGTACGCATCGGTCGATCCCTTCCCTCTGACGGACAGTCTGTCTGACACCCAGTCTGTTCGTCTGGTGAAATTTCCTTCACTCAGTTACGAGCGTGAGTCTCCGACCGCGGACATGCCGCTGTCAACGGTCACGCTGACGTTCGAGGGGTGGGGTCGGAGGCGGAAAGTGCCCGGAGCCGGACTTGAACCGGCACGCCCGCGAAGGGGCAGCGAGGTTTAAGCTCGCCGTGTCTGCATTCCACCATCCGGGCAGGCCATGGGCTCCGCATCGAGTGTCCGAGCCTATCGGTGCGCATCCCTCGAACAGCGGAAGGGATGGCCCGATGTTGTCTTATTTTATTGACGTCTGAGGGTGCATCAGCCCACGGAACGAGCCATCCGCACTTGCCAATAGCGTGACGTGGCGTGGGCGCGCGCGTACGCGGAATGACGGAATTTCACCTACCGAAGGAGGGCGGTCGTCCGGTTCTGGACACCGTGGGTCTCGGGGTCGCCCGTCCTCCCCAGGTATGACTCGGGCCCGCTCCGTCCGACCGGAGTCGCCCCTCGGAACCGGAACAGCGACTGACTACACGGGCGCCGGCGGCCGGGACGATGAATCAGTCCCCACGAACTGACGTCGTCCCGACAGGAGCACCTTCCCGTGACCACCACACCCACCGCCGGCCGGACCACGGCCGTGGCCGCCCGCGCCACGGAGCTGTCGAAGATCTATGGGCAGGGCGAGACCCGGGTGGTCGCCCTGGACCGGGTCTCCGTCGACTTCCGGCAGGCCGAGTTCACCGCGATCATGGGCCCGTCCGGTTCCGGCAAGTCCACGCTGATGCACTGCGTGGCGGGCCTGGACAGCTTCTCCTCGGGGTCCGTGCGGATCGGCGAGACCGAGCTGGGCTCCCTGAAGGACAAGCAGCTCACCAAGTTGCGCCGGGACAAGATCGGCTTCATCTTCCAGGCCTTCAACCTGCTGCCCACGCTGACCGCGCTGGAGAACATCACCCTCCCGATGGACATCGCGGGCCGGAAGGCCGACAAGGCCTGGCTGGACCAGGTCATCCAGATGGTCGGGCTGTCCGGGCGGCTCAGCCACCGGCCCTCGCAGCTGTCCGGCGGCCAGCAGCAGCGGGTCGCCGTCGCCCGTGCGCTGGCCTCCCGGCCCGAGATCATCTTCGGTGACGAGCCGACCGGAAACCTCGACTCCCGCTCCGGCGCCGAGGTGCTGGGCTTCCTGCGCAACTCCGTGCGCGAGCTGGGCCAGACGGTGGTCATGGTGACCCACGACCCGGTGGCCGCGGCCTACGCGGACCGCGTGATCTTCCTCGCGGACGGGCGGATCGTGGACGAGATCTACGGCCCCACGGCCGACTCCGTGCTCGACCTGATGAAGCAGTTCGACGCGAAGGGCCGTACCAGCTGATGTTCCGCACCGCCCTGCGCAACGTACTCGCGCACAAGGCCCGGCTCCTGATGACCGTGCTCGCCGTCATGCTCGGCGTGGCGTTCGTGTCCGGGACCCTGGTCTTCACCAACACCATCTCCGACGCCTACCAGAACAGCTCCGCCAAGGGCTTCGACCAGGTCGACGTCGCCGTCACCGCCAAGTACCAGGACTCCAAGGGCAACCGGGTCGGCAAGACCCCCGAGCTGACCCAGGCGCTGCTCGACAAGGCCGCGAAGGTCCCGGGCGCCGCCTCCGCCACCGGCGTCGTCACCGGCTTCACCGCGATCGCCGACAAGGACGGCAAGCTGCTCGGCGGCGGCTGGCAGTCCGAGGGCGGCAACTACTGGGGCACCAAGGACGCCCGCTACCCGCTGGTCAGCGGCCACGCGCCCAGCGGCAGGGACGAGGTCCTGATCGACTCCAGGACCGCCGAGCGGGCCGGCTACAAGGTCGGCGACACCGTGCGCATCTCGGTCGACGGCCCGGTCCTCACCCCGCGCGTCAGCGGCGTCTTCACCACCGACGACGGCAACGTGGCCGCGGGCGGCAGCCTCGCCCTGTTCGACACGCCGACCGCGCAGGCGCTGTTCGGCAAGAAGGGCGCGTACGACGAGATCGACGTGAAGGCGGCGACCGGAACCAGCCAGACCGCACTGCAGGCCTCGCTGGACAAGACGCTGCCGTCGAAGCTGGTGGAGACCAGCACCGGCAAGCAGCTCGCCGACGACCAGGCCCAGCAGATCTCCTCGTCGATGAGCGGCCTGAAGCAGGGCCTGCTGGTCTTCGCCGGTATCTCCCTGTTCGTCGGCACGTTCATCATCGCCAACACCTTCACCATGCTGGTCGCCCAGCGCACCAGGGAACTGGCCCTGATGCGGGCGGTCGGCGCCTCCCGCCGGCAGGTCACCCGCTCGGTGCTGATCGAGGCGTTCGTGGTCGGCACGGTCGCCGGTGTGACCGGCCTGGTCGCCGGCATCGGCATCGGCGCGGGGCTGCGGAGCCTGCTGGGCTCCTTCGGCGCGAGCATGCCGGACGGGCCGCTGGTGGTCACGCCGGGCACCGTGGTGACCGCCCTCGCGGTCGGCGTCGTCATCACCGTGCTGGCCGCCTGGCTGCCGGGCCGCCGGGCCGCGAAGATCCCGCCGGTGGCGGCGATGAGCAGCGTGCACGCCAAGGCGACCACCAAGTCGCTGGTGCTGCGCAACACGCTCGGCGCGCTGTTCTCGGCGGCCGGTGTCGCGGTGGTCCTCGCGGCCACCTCGATGAACGGCTCCGACGGCCAGGCCCCGATGGGCATCGGCGCGGTCCTGCTCATCATCGGCGTGTTCATCCTGACCCCGCTGCTGTCCCGCCCGCTGATCGCGGCCGCCGCCCCGGTGCTGCGCGTGTTCGGTGTCTCGGGCAAGCTGGCCCGCCAGAACTCGGTGCGCAACCCGCGCCGTACAGCGGCCACGGCGTCCGCGCTGATGATCGGCCTCACCCTGATCACCGGCATGACGGTCATGGCGGGCAGCCTGCAGACGTCCATCGACAAGATGGCCAGCTCGGCGATCCGCGCGGACTACGTCGTCTCGATGGCCAACCGCAGCCCGCTCTCGCCCGGCGTGGCGAAGAAGATCGCCGCCGACCCCGACGTCACCGTCAGCAGCCCGTTGCGCAACGCCGAGTCCCGTATCGACGGCCGGACCGAGTTCCTGACCGGCGTCAACGGCTCGGCCATCGGCGAGCTGACGGACCTCAAGGTGGACAACGGCACCTTCAAGGTCGGCGGCTCCCAGGTCGTCGTGGACCAGGACCGGGCCAAGGACTACGGCTGGACGGCCGGTTCGCGGTTCACCGTGCACTACGAGGACGGCAAGGCGCAGCAGCTGACCGTCGCCGGGGTCTACGAGGGCAACGACATGCTCAACGGGATCATGATCGACAACAAGGTCCTCACCCCGCACCTGAGCGACGCCTCCGACATGCAGGTCATGGTCAAGACGGCGGACGGTGTCTCCGCCTCGGCCAAGGACGGGCTGGAGAAGGTGCTCGGCACCAACCCGGCGATCAAGGTCCAGGACAAGCAGGACATCTCCGACGACATCGCACAGATGTTCACGCTGATGCTGAACATGGTCTACGGCCTGCTCGGGATGGCGGTGATCGTCGCGGTCCTCGGCGTCATCAACACCCTGGCCATGTCGGTGTTCGAGCGCTCCCAGGAGATCGGCATGCTCCGCGCGATCGGCCTGGACCGCACCGCCGTCAAGCGGATGGTCCGCCTGGAGTCCCTGGTGATCTCCCTGTTCGGCGGCGTGCTGGGCATCGGTCTGGGCGTGTTCTTCGGCTGGGCGGCCGGTGAGTTGCTGGGCACGAAGATGCCGACGTACGAACTGGTCCTGCCCTGGGGCAGGATGACGGTCTTCCTGCTGCTGGCGGCGGTGGTCGGCATCCTGGCCGCGCTGTGGCCGGCCCGGCGCGCGGCCCGGCTGAACATGCTGACGGCGATCAAGGCCGAGTAGCCGTACGACCGACCGAGGGCCCCGCTCCGTCACGGAGCGGGGCCCTTGCCGTGTCATGTCGTGTCAGGAGTTCCAGGTGCGGGTGCGCAGCGGCAGGCCGGACCTGCCGGACTCCGGAGTGCGGACCGCCAGGACCTGGTTGACGCCGATGCGGTTGCGTTCGAAGGCGAGCGCGCAGGCGGCCATGTACAGGCGCCAGACGCGGGCGCGGCCGGGGCTGGTGAGGCGGACCGCGCGATCCCAGTCGGCCTCCAGGCCGGCGACCCACTCGCGCAGCGTGCGGGCGTAGTGCTCGCGGATCGACTCCACGTCCCGCACCTCGAAGCCGGCCCGCTCCAGCTGGGTGACGGTGGTGCCGATCGGGGCGAGTTCGCCGTCCGGGAAGACGTAGGCGTCGATGAACCGGTCGGTCTCGTACGCCGTTTCGTCGCGCTGCGGGCGGCGGGCGATCTGGTGGTTGAGCAGCCGTCCGCCGGGCTTCAGCAGGGCGTACAGGTTGCTCGCGTACTCCAGGTACCGTTCGGCGCCGACGTGCTCGGCCATGCCGATGGAGGAGATGGCGTCGTAGGGGCCGTCCACGACGTCCCGGTAGTCCTGGACCCTGATCTCCACCCGGTCGGCCAGCCCCTCGTCGGCGACGCGTTTACGGGCGTACACGGCCTGCTCCTGCGACAGCGTGACCCCGACGACGCTCACGCCGTGCTCCCGGGCCGCGTGGATGGCCATCGAGCCCCAGCCGCAGCCCACGTCCAGCAGCCGCTGACCCTCCTTCAGGCCGAGCTTGGCGCAGACGAGTTCGAGCTTGTCGCGCTGGGCGGACTCCAGGGAACCCCCGTCCTCCCAGTAGGCGCACGAGTAGACCATCGACGGCCCGAGGACGATCTCGTAGAAGTCGTTGCCGACGTCGTAGTGGTGGCTGATGGCCTGTTTGTCGCTGCGCCGGGTGTGCAGATGACGGCGCCTGCGGACCTCCTCGCGCGGCGGGGCGGGCGGGATCGGCGGTCCGACGAGCTTCAGCAACTCGCGCCCGGCCGCCCGTACCTCGGGGTCGCGCAGCGCCTGGGCGAGGGTGCGGGAGTTCTCCCCGCGCTCCCACACCAGTCCGGCCATGGCGTCGAGGGCGGTGTACAGGTCGCCCTCGATGTCCAGGTCTCCGGCGACCCAGGCGCGGGCGAGGCCCAGTTCGCCCGGTTTGAACAGCATGCGGCGCAGGGCGCGGCGGTTGCGTACGACGAGCGTCGGCGCGTCCGGCGGCCCCGCCTCCGATCCGTCCCAGGTCCGTAGCCGCACCGGGAGCGGTACTCCCAGCAGCTGCTCGGCAAGACTCCTCAGCCGCGACGCGGCTTCGGCCATGGCGCACCTCCGGTGAAAGGAATCGGCCCGCTGGATCGTCTCCATCCGGCTGCAGGGAAACGACCCGGCACGCCGACGTCATTCCCCTCCACACGCTCCTGCCGACAGGTTGGCCGAACCGTCACACTCCCGCGTTACCGCCGGGGTCCCCGTTCGGTCAAGTCCCGAGATCCAGGGTCATGCCCTGTTCGACCCGAGAAGTCCTAATGGAGGCAGAACGTTCCGTTCGATTCCCCCCACCATGTTTTGGATGTGAACTGCCATGACCCGTCTTTCCAAGATCCAGCGCCTGTCCCTGCTCGCCGCTTCGACCACCGTGATCACCGGTGGGGTGCTGTTCCCGGTCACCGCGTTCGCCGCCCCGGCACCGCAGACGGCCCCCGTGGCCACGACCGACGCCGCCACGCACTGGACGGCGACCACCGACGACCTGAGCGGCATCACGGCCGAGCTTCCCGGACACCCCCAGATGCAGAAGTACTCCGAGAACGGCGTCGAGGCCCGGGTCTATCTGGTGCCGACCGACTACGGAACCCTCGGCTTCGTGGTCTACGACACGCCGAATACCGGCCAGAAGGACCTCAAGGGCTGTCTTCAGTCCTGGCTGGACGGCTACAACGAGGACTCCCGGTCAGGCGACTCCACACTCACCAGTAAGGATCTTCAGGAGGGCACAACGGCCGACGGCCAGCCCGCCGTCGACTCGGCTCTCTCCGCCGGTGACGGCACGGTCGGCCACGTCCGTTTCGTCGACCTCGGCGACCACATGGTCCAGGTGGTGGCCCTCGGCAAGAAGGGCAGTCAGCAGGACGTGGACGCGGACTACCTGCAGCTCCTCAACGGCGTCCAGCTGCCGAGCGACGGCACCACCCAGTCCTACTGACCCGACGGGACCCCACGGACCCTGCAGCCCGCTACAGACGGCCCAGCATGAGCGAGAGGGCGTTCGCCGCTTCCTCCCGGTTCTGCCCCCGGCCGCCTGAGCGGGCCACGGTCGCCTGCACCACGACCTGGCCTTTGCGGCCGGTGAGCTGCGTGTAGTAGATGTCCACCTTCTGGCCCGCCTCGTCGGCGACCTGGTGGCCCTCCTCGCCCGACAGCTCGTCGTAGCCCTTCACCGCCGGAACGTCGACCGCGTGGACGTCCTCCCACTTCTGCTTGGTCGCGGAGTCGTACTCCGTCCGGCAGCGCCGTGTGTCCGCGCGGAACCGGGCGATGTCCGCCGCGGCGGAGGCGGTGTCCCGGTGCACGACGACCGTCGCCGTGTCGGCCACCGTGCGATCCGATTTCTGGGCATTGCGCTCCAGAGCGGCCAGCTCGTTCGCCGGTGGCTGCACCGAGAGGGTGCAACTGGCGTCGGCGACGGACTGCACGACCTGGTCCGTCTCGTAGGGATCGCTCCGCACATAGCCGGAACCCCAGTCCGCGGGGGCCAGGGCAACGCGTTTGGCGAGGTCCCGGGCCTGTGCGACGGTCCGGACGCGTTCGTGTCCCTGGTCGCGGCCACCGAGAACGATCGCGAGCCCCACCGCGACCGCGACCGCGACCACGGCGGCGGCAGCGCCGATGAGCACGGGGGGCCTGCGCCACCAGGGGCGCCGAGGAGGCCGGGCGGCCTGTATCCCGTGGAGAGGGCCGGGCGGCGGGCCGCCTGGAGGGCCGGGCGGCGGACCGGCTGGAGGGCCGGGCGGCGGGCCGGCTGGGGGGCCGGGCGGCGGTTGCGTGCTCACCTGGCTCGTGTACCACCCGCGCTCGGGGTGCCGTGGCGCCGCCCGCAGAGATCACCTGTCTGACGGCGGAACCGGCCACCCCGGACGGTCCGCGCACACGGCGAAGGGGCCGCCCGCACCACGGATGGCGGGCGGCCCCTTCGGGCTGAGCAAGGTGACCTGAGGTCAGGAGGCCTTGGCCTTCTCCTCGGTCTTGGCGGCGACCGGCGCCGGCTTGGCGGCCTCGTAGAACTCCTCGCGGGGGTTCTCCATGGCGCCGAGGGAGACGACCTCACGCTTGAGGAACACGGCGAGGGTCCAGTCGGCGAAGACGCGGATCTTGCGGTTCCAGGTCGGCATCGCCAGACCGTGGTAGCCACGGTGCATGTACCAGGCGAGGCGGCCCTTGAGCTTGATCTTCACCTTGCCCATGACGATCATCGCCACGCCCTTGTGCAGGCCGAGACCGGCCACCGCACCCTTGTTGGCGTGCTCGTACTCCTTCTGCGGGAAGCCCCGCATACCGGAGATCACGTTGTCGCCGAGGGCGCGCGCCTGACGCAGCGCGTGCTGGGCGTTCGGCGGGCACCAGGCGTTCTCGTTGCCCGCCTTGCGGCCGACGAGGTCCGGGACCTGCGCGTTGTCACCGGCGGCCCAGATGTAGTCCGTGCCCTTGACCTGGAGGGTCGGCTCGCAGTCGACGTGGCCGCGGGGGCCGAGGGGCAGGCCGAAGCGGGCGAGGGCCGGGTTCGGCTTGACGCCGGCCGTCCAGACGATCGTGTTGGAGTCGACCTCGAGGCCGTTCTTCAGCACCACGTGACCGTCGACGCAGGAGTCCATGGAGGTGGAGAGGTAGATCTCCACGCCCCGGCTCTCCAGGTGCTCCTTGCCGTACTGGCCGAGCTTGGGGCCGACCTCGGGAAGGATCTTGTCCGCGGCGTCGACGAGGACGAAGCGCATGTCCTCACGGGACACGTTCTTGTAGTACTTGGCCGCGTCCCGGGCCATGTCCTCGACCTCGCCGATGGTCTCCGCACCCGCGAAGCCACCGCCGATGAAGACGAAGGTGAGCGCCTTGCGGCGGATCTCCTCGTCGGTCGTGGAGTCGGCCTTGTCCAGCTGCTCGAGGACGTGGTTGCGCAGGCCGATGGACTCCTCGATGCCCTTCATGCCTATGCCCTGCTCGGCGAGGCCGGGGATCGGGAAGGTGCGGGAGACCGCGCCCATCGCGATGACCAGGTAGTCGAAGGGCAGCTCGTACGCCTCGCCCACCAGCGGGGCGATCGTGGCGACCTTGCGGTCCTGGTCGATGGTGGTGACCCGGCCGGTGAGGACCTCCGCCTTCGGCAGCACGCGTCGCAGCGGGACGACGACGTGCCGAGGGGAGATGCTGCCGGCGGCGGCTTCGGGGAGGAAGGGCTGGTAGGTCATGTACGACCGGGGGTCGACGACCGTGACGGTCGCCTCTCCGTAGCGCATCTTCTTGAGAATGCGCCGAGCTGCGTACAGGCCTACGTACCCACCGCCTACTACGAGGATCCTGGGACGCTCCGTGGTGCTCATGGCATCGAGTATCCACCCGCCCCAGGAGGGGTGCTCGTGCGCCCCTTCACAAGGTCTGACAGGCCCTGTGCTAAACTCCGCGACCCGCGTGACGCAGGTCATGGCGCCGAGCGGGAACCCCTGGGTGGTCTGACCCGTTGTCAAGGCCGCGTGAGCTGCCTCTCTGGGCGGCCGGGGTGGTGGTGAGCACCTCGCAACACCCCCGCAGCACCCCCTTCCGGGCCCCTCCTACGCCCACCATCTGAACATGTTCAAACGGCTCAGGCACCCCCGGAAGGGCCAACCGGCCCCTTTTCCGGGTTCCGCAAGGCGGAATTCCTTGTGAAGAACTTCACGAAGTTTTCCGATCGATCGTCACCGAGGGGCCCTTGAGGGCCCCTCAGTCCCGCTCAGACGTTATCCGACCTGCTCAGCCGATGACTACCGGCCGGTAACAAAAGAGAGTTACGCCACCGACCACGCGATGCCGTCGAGGATGTCGTGCTCGCTGACGACGACCTCCTCGGCCCCGATCCGCTCCATGATCGCGAGCAGCACCAGGGCGCCCGCGCCGATGACGTCGACCCGGCCCGGGTGCATGGACGGGATCGCCGCGCGCTCGGCGTGCGTGGAGCGCAGCAGCCACTCGGTGATCTCGCGGACGCGGTCGTGGGAGATGCGGGAGTGGTGGATGCGTGCGGAGTCGTACGCGGGCAGGTCCTGGGCGATCGCGGACACGGTGGTGACCGAGCCGGCCAGACCGACCAGGGTGTGCGCCTCGCGCAGCGGGACCGTCTCCTCGGCGAGGTCCAGGGCGGCCTCGATGTCGGCCCGCATGACGGCGATCTGCTCCTCGGTGGGCGGGTCGCTCACCTTGCCGTCGTGCACCAGGTGCCGCTCCGTCATCCGTACGCAGCCGACGTCCACGGACCGCGCGGCCCGCACCTGGTCGTCGCCGACGACGAACTCGGTGGAGCCGCCGCCGATGTCCACCACCAGGTAGGGCTTGGTGAGGTCGTCGCGGCCCTTGAGTTCCTTCGTGGCCCCGGTGAAGGAGAACTCGGCCTCCTGGTCGCCGGTGATGACCTCGGGCTCGACGCCGAGGATGTCGAGGACGCCCCGCACGAAGTCGTCCCGGTTCTCCGCGTCCCGGGAGGCGGAGGTGGCGACGAAGCGGAGCTTCTCGGCGCCGTACTCCTTGATGAGCCCGGCGTACTCGCGGCAGGCGGCGAAGGTCCGCTCCAGGGCCTCGGGGGCGAGCCGGCCGGTGCGGTCGACGCCCTGGCCGAGCCGCACGATGGTCATCCGGCGGTCCAGGTCGACGAGTTCACCCGTCTCGGGGTTCGCGTCCGCGACCAGCAGACGGATGGAGTTCGTACCGCAGTCGATGGCGGCCACACGGGTCACTGGTCGTCCTCCTCGACGGGCTTGGCGGCGAACCACCCCGACCCGTCCTCCGTCGTCTCCACCTGCCACCCCGCACCGGACGGCGGCCCGGGCGGCGTCACGCACGGCCCCTTGCTCCACCACTCCGGCAGCATGGCGATCGCCTCGTCGCCGAGCGGGTTCACACCCGGGCCGGCGGCCAGCGAGTGGGCGACGAGGACGTGCAGGCACTTCACCCGGTCCGGCATGCCGCCCGCGCTCGGGAAGCCCGCCAGGACCTCGATCTCGTCCCGGCGCCGGATGTAGTCCTCGTGCGCGGCCCGGTAGGCGGCGGCCAGCTCCGGGTCGCTCTGCAGCCGCTCCGTCATCTCCTTCATGACGCCGTTCGCCTCCAGCGTGCCGATCGCCGAGGCGGCGCGCGGGCACGTCAGGTAGTACGTCGTCGGGAAGGGCGTGCCGTCGGGCAGGCGGGGTGCCGTCTCCACGACGTCCGGCTGACCGCAGGGGCAGCGGTGCGCGATGGCCCTGAGGCCCCGCGGCGGGCGCCCGAGCTGCTGCTTGAAGGCCTCTACGTCCGCGTCGGTGGGCTCGGTGCGCGGAGTGGGCGGCGGAGGCGTTTCCATGACTGCTTTCAGGGTGGCTTTCTGTCGGTTACCGGCCGGGGGCCGGTTACTGGTCGGAGGCGTCGGACTTGTCGACCCCGTCCCAGACGTTCGCGTACCAGGGCCGGTGGGCGGCCCCGAGCTCGGCGCGGGACTGCTTGGCCGCGCCCGGGTCGATCACGACGTACCCGGTCTCCCCGGGCATCACATAGTGCAGCCTGCGCCGGATCTGCTGCTCGGCATAGGCGTCGTCCTGCCAGCGTGCCTTGAGGTCACGCAGCTGTTCGACGCGCTTGCGGGCCTGCTCCTGCTGCCGCTGCTGGTCGGCGATCTCGGCGCGCTGGGAGACGTACTGCCGCATCGGATAGGCGAGCGCGACGATCAGCGAGCACAGCACGAGCGCGAGCAGCGCGGCGCGGCCGGTGAGGCGGGAGCGGCGGGCCTGCCGCTTGGTCTGGGAGCGGTAGACACGGGCCGCCGTCTGCTCGCCGAGCAGCTTGAGCCTGGTCGCGGTGGAGAACCGGTCCCGGTCCTTCACGGCCATGTTCCCCGCCTCCCGTTCACACGCGCGTACGTCCCCGCACACGGTACGGGACCGAGTACGGGGACGTACGTACGACTGGCTAAGGCTTAGCCCTGCCGGGGTCAGCCCTTGAAGCGCGGGAACGCGCTGCGGCCGGCGTACACCGCGGCGTCGTCGAGGATCTCCTCGATGCGCAGCAGCTGGTTGTACTTGGCGACGCGCTCGGAGCGGGCCGGGGCGCCGGTCTTGATCTGGCCGCAGTTGGTGGCGACGGCCAGGTCGGCGATGGTGACGTCCTCGGTCTCGCCGGAGCGGTGGGACATCATGCACTTGAAGCCGCTGCGCTGGGCCAGCTCGACGGCGTCGAGGGTCTCGGTCAGCGAACCGATCTGGTTGACCTTGACCAGCAGGGCGTTGGCGGTGCCCTCCTCGATGCCGCGGGCCAGGCGCTCCGGGTTGGTGACGAACAGGTCGTCGCCGACCAGCTGGACCTTGTCGCCGAGCTTGTCGGTGATGACCTTCCAGCCGGCCCAGTCGTCCTCGAACAGCGGGTCCTCGATGGAGACGAGCGGGTAGGCCGCGACGAGCTCCTCGTAGTACTCCGTCATCTCGGCGGCGGAGCGCTCCTTGCCCTCGAAGAGGTACTTGCCGTCCTTGTAGAACTCGGAGGCGGCGACGTCGAGCGCGAGGGCGATCTGCGAACCGGGGGCGTAACCGGCTTCCTTGATGGCCTCGAGGATGAGGTCGAGGGCCTCGCGGTTGGAGCCGAGGTTCGGGGCGAAGCCGCCCTCGTCGCCGAGGCCGGTGGACAGGCCGCGGCCCTTCAGCACCTTCTTGAGGGTGTGGTAGACCTCGGTGCCCCAGCGCAGGGCCTCGGAGAAGGACTCCGCGCCGATCGGGGCGATCATGAACTCCTGGATGTCCACGTTGGAGTCGGCGTGCGAGCCGCCGTTCAGGATGTTCATCATCGGCACCGGCAGCAGGTGCGCGTTCGGGCCGCCCAGGTAGCGGAAGAGGGGGAGGTCGCTGGCCTCGGAGGCGGCGTGGGCGACGGCGAGGGAGACGCCGAGGATGGCGTTGGCGCCGAGGGAGCCCTTGTTGTCGGTGGCGTCCAGGTCGAACATGGCCTGGTCGATCAGGCGCTGCTCGGTGGCGTCGTAGCCGACCAGCTCCGGGCCGATCTGCTCGATGACGGCGAGGACGGCCTTCTCGACGCCCTTGCCCTGGTAGCGGTTCGGGTCACCGTCGCGCAGCTCGATGGCCTCGAAGGCACCGGTGGAGGCGCCGGACGGGACGGCGGCACGACCCGTGCTGCCGTCGTCGAGGCCGACCTCGACCTCGACCGTGGGGTTGCCTCGGGAGTCCAGGATTTCCCGGGCTACGACGACGTCGATGGACGGCACGAGCATCTCCTTCGTGGATGTGACGCTGGTTGTGCGCGGCTGGTGTGCCTTGCGACTAGAGCCTAACCGTCCCAGGGGCGTCGGCCACCGACCGACCGTCCCGTGGACAGGGAGACGGTACCTATTGTTCACGCTCGGAACAAAGGGGCTCATGGGTGAGGCCCGGCTGAAGAGTGGGGAAACGGAGGGAACAACGGGGCGGGGCGCAGGGCGGGGTGTGGGTACAAACAACCCCGCCCCGGCGCGTACGGGGGAACACGCGCCGGGGCGGGGAGCCCGTGGGGACGGGGGGAAAGTCCCTCACGAGGCCTTCAGTGTGGGGGCCGGCCTTGTGAGGGCGCTGTGGTTCTGGTGGGGGCCAGGTGTCACTTCAGGTGCAGCTGCTGGCCCGGGTAGATGAGGTTCGCGTCCTCGACGATGCCCTTGTTCAGCTGGAACAGCTTCTGCCAGCCGCCCTTGACCTTGTGCTGCTCGGCGATCGTGCTGAGGGTGTCGCCCTTGACGACCTTGTACTCGCCGTCGCCCTTCTTGACCTTCTTGCCGGTCGGGGTGGTGACGGTCTGGCTCGCGGCCGGGCGCTCGGCGGAGCGGGAGGCGGCCTGCTCGTCGGTGGAGCGGGTGGCGGTCGTGGTGCTCTTCGAGGAGCTGGTGGTCGACGGGGCCGCAGCGGTGCCGCTGTACGGAGCGCTCGACAGGCCCGTGCCACAGACCGGCCAGGCGCCCTTGCCCTGGGAGGCGAGGACCTTCTCGGCGACGGTGATCTGCTGCTGCTTGCCGGCCAGGTCGGCGCGGGCGGCGTAGGCCGTGCCGCCGTAGGCGGCCCAGGTGGAGGCGGAGAACTGCAGACCGCCGTAGTAACCGTTCCCGGTGTTGATGGACCAGTTGCCGCCGGACTCGCACTGGGCGACCGCGTCCCACTCGGAGGCGGTGGCGGCGGAGGCGTTGCCGGCCGCCATCAGCGGGGCGGCGACGACGGCGCCGGTGACACCGGCGAGCGCGATGACACGGGTGGCCTTGGACGGACGACGGTGCTTGCCCTTGCCGGAGAACAGCATGGATCGATCCCCTCACCGACGCCTGCGAGGTGAGCTGTCGGGTTCGGGCCGGTTGAGTTGCCCGGCCGCGACCCTTTCGGGACGCGGCTTCACCCCAAGCCGGTGCCGGCATCAACTGCCGGTCCCGGCGCTTACCTTGGGTCCCCCGCTCCTGCCTACGGCGCTTGACGCGACGACTGTTCCCGGGCAACCGCTGGCAGGACTCGGCGTTGCGGAAGCCGGGGCTCGTGGTGACGAGCGGCCTTGACCGTAGACAGGCGATCGGCGGAATTTCAAAGACGATCAGGGCTTCTGAGACTCATCCCACACTTTCACCAAAACGGACATTAAGCGTGAAGTGGGGCGTCAACTCCCGCTACTTATCGCCCGTTTCGGCACCGACTTCCAGGGTCTGACCGGCACTGATGTGGTTCGGGTCGGCGCCGATGGCCTTCTTGTTCTCGGCGTAGAGCGCATGCCATCCGCCGTCGACGTCAAGGGAGTCGGCGATGGAGGCGAGAGTGTCGCCCTGGCGCACGGTGTAGGTGCTCGCGTCACGGCTGGCGTGACGGCCGGACACGGTGGCGTTCTGACCGTTTGTCACGCTTTCGTCCGCGCTGCCACCGCGGTGACGCCCGCCACCACTGAGGGCGCCGGTGTCGACCAGGCTCGAAGAGCTGTCGGTCTGCCACGAATTGTCCGACTCATCCGTCGCGGGATCCGTGGTGGCGGACTCGCTCCCCTGCGCACTTCCGGTGCCGGGCGATGCGGATTTGTCGGACTTGGGGGTGTCCGTACTCTTCTTGTCACCCTTGGCGTCGGCGTCCTTGCTCGCGCTCGGGGACGGCTTGACCGTCGCATCCGAGGAGGAGTCGGACGAGGAAGACGAATCCGGCAGGCCGGACGAGTCGGACGTGTCGGATGTATCGGTGGAGTTGGACGGGTCCGTGGACGCGGAGGAGTCGCCGGAGTGCGCCGAGCCCGAGCCGGAGTCGGACGAACCGGAGCCCGAGACACCCGTGTCGACGTCCACGGAGCCGGAGTCCGAGGTCATGCCGGCGAGCAGGGCGCAGGTGGCCCAGGGGGTGGTGCCCTGGTCGGCGAGGATCTTCTCGGCGACGGCGATCTGCTGCGAACGGCTGGCCTCGTCGGCGCTGGAGGCGTACTTCGTGCCGCCGTACTTGGCCCAGTCGCCCTGGGATATCTGCAGGCCGCCGTAGTAGCCGTTACCGGTGTCGGCGCTCCAGGAGCCACCGCTCTCGCACTCGGCCACCTTGTCCCACGTGGTGCCGTCGGCCGCGTTGGCGCTCGCCGCGCCGAGCAGCGGGATGGCGATGGCGGAGCCGGTCACGCCGGCCGCGACGAGGAGGGCCGGAGCCTGACGGGGGCGACGGTGACGACCGTTCCCGGTGAGCATGCGGAAGCCTTTCGTGCGACAGCGGGACCGGCGTGGCCGGTGGAACTCGGGGGGCCACGCTGATGGGTGAACGTATAGGCAGACGATCACTTGTCACAAGTTAATGCCGCGCAGATCACGTGAAGATCACAGAGTTGAACGTCTGTCATGTTCCGTTGTACGGGCTGTGCTCACGGGATGGGCGTGAACTCCACGGGGAGGGTGCGCAGGCCGCGCATGATGAGCCCGCCGCGCCAGCGCAGCTCGGCCGGATCCGCCGCGAGCCGCAGGTCGGGGAGGCGGGTGAGGAGGGTGGCGAGGGCGGTCTGGCCCTCCAGCCGGGCGAGCGGGGCGCCGAGGCAGTAGTGGATGCCGTGGCCGTAGCCGAGGTGCTGGTTGTCCCTGCGGGACAGGTCCAGGACGTCCGGGTCGGCGAACCGTTCCGGATCCCGGTCGGCGGCGGCGAGTACGACCAGCACCGGGTCCCCGGCGGCGATGTCCTGCCCGCCGATGGTGAGCGGCCGGGTGGCGAACCGCCAGGTGGCCAGCTCCACCGGGCCGTCGTAGCGCAGGAGTTCCTCGACTCCGGTCTCCAGCAGGTCCCTTTCCCCGGCGGCCAGGGACCGCTGCAGGCGGTGGCGCTGCTCAGGGTGGGTGAGCAGGGCGTAGGTGCCGTTGCCGATCAGGTTCACGGTGGTCTCGAACCCGGCGAACAACAGGATGAAGGCCATCGCGGCGGCCTCGTTCTCGGTGAGGTGCTCACCATGGTCGGAGGCGCGGATGAGGCCGGAGATCAGATCCTCGCCGGGGGCGGGCTCGGCGGGCAGCGCCTCCCGCTTGCGGTGGATCAGCTCCGCGAGATACCCGCGCATCTTCTTCACCGACCGGGCGACCCCTCCCCGCGGCCCACCCCCGTGCCGGATCATCATCCCCGCCCAGTCCCGGAAGTCGTCCTGGTCCTCGCGCGGGACGCCGAGCAGGTCGCAGATGGCGTAGATGGGGAGCGGGAAGGCGAACTCGTGGATGAGGTCGGCCGAGCCCTGCTTCGCGAACCGGTCGATGAGGTGGTCGGTCAGCTCCTGCACCCGGGGCGCGAACTCGGCGACCCGGCGGGGCGTGAACGCCTTGCTGACCAGTCGGCGCAGACGGGTGTGGTCCGGCGGGTCGATGTTCAGCAGGTGCGTCATCAGCTCGGCCTTGCGCTCGCCCGGAATGCCGGTCTTGCCCTTGGCGTGCGCGGGCTCGTCGTGATGCTCCGGGTTCTTGGAGAGGCGCTGGTCGGCGAGGGCCTGTTTGGCATCGGCATACCGCGTGACCAGCCACGCCTCGACCCCGCTGGGCAGCCGGGTCCGATGCACGGGGGCGTGCTCGCGGAGCCAGGCGTAGGCCGGGTAGGGGTTGGTGGCGAACTCCCAGGTGAAGAGGTCGGGGGCCGTCGGGGGGTGGGGGTCGTTGGTCACTCCTTGACGGTATCGGGCTTCTCGGGGGGCTCGCCCAGCGCCTTCAGGGCGGCGGGGTGGCCCATGTCGGCGGCTTTGCGGTACCAGGTTTTCGCTTCGTCGGGTTTGCCTTGTTTTTCGAGGAGGGTGGCCAGGCGGTAGGCGGCGTAGGAGTCGCCCATCTCGTATCCGTCGCGGTAGTGATCACGCGCATCGTCCGTGCGGCCGGCCCCCTCCAGCAACGCGCCGTAATGGGCGTGGTCCAAGGGATAGGTGTCGCTGGGCATGAAGTAGCTCAGGCTGTCCTCCAGCGACTCCGGGCGGCCGCCGTATCGGAACATGTCGGCAGCCTCCTCGTCACCGGCGTCCGCCGCTCGGCGGAGCCAGGTCTCGCCGGAGAGCCGCGAATTCCACACCAGGTGCCACATGCCCAGGCTCCTGGCCACCTCGGTCCGCCCTGCAGCGGACGCCCTGTGGTAGAGGTCCCACAGCCACTCGGACTCGGTCCTCGTGAACAACAGGTCGGCGAGCAGGTGCTGGGCTTCCGAGTCCCCCTGGCCCGCACCCGCTTCCAGCCACTTCTGCGCACGATCGCGCAGCAGCCTTCCGAGCAGCGTCGCCGCCCCGCCGTCCCCGGCCTCCGCGGCCCTCTCCAGAAACGGCTCCGCCTCCTTCCCCTCCCCGCGCTCCGCCAGCAATCGCCCGACGCGTCCCGCCGCCTGGGCCACCCCGGCCTCGGCCGCCCGCCGGAACAAGTCCTCGGCCTCCTCCTGGAGCCCACGGCCCTCCTCGAGCAGCCCCAGCCGGTACATCGCCGTAGCGTCCCCGGCCTTGGCCGCGCTCCGGAACGCGGTCCGCGCCAGCGCGGCCACCGTCGCGAAGTCGTACGCCTCATCGGTCCGCGCGATCTCCAGCGCCCGCTGCCAGAGCGCGCCGTCCAGCGGAGGAAGGCCGTCGTCGCCGTGTGCCGCGTCCACGAGACAGGGCACGGCCTCCCACCCCCGCGGCCCACCGCGCCGCAGCAACGGCAGCACGCCGAACCGCTCTCCCGCCGCCCAGTCCAACGCCTCCTCGACCGTCTCCCTCTCCAACCCGGCGGGAGCCTCATAGCTCTTGTGCAGCTCCACGAGCTGCTCCTGCGGCAGCGGCCCTCTGAGCCCGCACCGCGCCAGATCGACCGCCACCCGCACCAGCGCGTGCCCGCGCGGGTGCCGGTCGGGGCGCCCGGCGCGCCGCCACTCCTCCCAGAGCAACGGGGCGACCGCGAGGTAGGCCGCCACGCCCTCCACGCCGCTGTGCCGCGCGGCCTGTGCGAGCCTCGGGTCCCCCGCCCCCGCCGCCCTCCCCCGCTCCGCCTGGCTCCACTCCCGGGGCAGCTCCACGAACTGCGCCAGGTCCAGCACGCGGCCCCGCGACGTCTGCCGGTGCTCGTCGTAGGCGTCCTCCCGCAGCGTGGCGAGCACGACCACGCCCCGCCCGGTCAGCCGTGCCAGCAGCCGTGGCTCCAGGCCGCCGTCGCCGAGGTGGCCGTCGAGGTCGTCCAGCCACAGGACGCAGCGGTCCGGCCGGCCGCGCAGCAGGTCGGGCAGGCCCCGCAGGTCCACGTGCCGGGCCGGTGCGTACACCCGGGCCGTCGGGAGCACGGTGGCCAGGGCCGCCAGCGCCGTACGCGACTTCCCGGCGAACGGCTCCCCGAGGACGACCACCAGCCCGCCCTCCGCCACCGCCGAGCCGACGGCACCGTCCACGTCCCGCTCGACGTAGGGCGGCAGCTCGGGCAACCCCTTCGTACGCCGGGCCGGCCGCACCCCGTGTGTGAGCGGCTCCAGTTCACCGGCCGTCGGCCAGTCGGCCGGACCGGTGTGGGCGAGGGCCGGGTGGGCGCCGTAGGTGTTCTGGATCTGGACGCCGACGACCGGCCCGTGGAAGGTGCCGCGCCGGAAGTCCACGTGGTCCGCGGGCGGGCTCTGCTCCGGCTCCGGGCCCGACTCGAAAGTCCGCCCCGGGCCCGGGACCGGAGCGAACTCCTCTATCAGAGCGCGCAGTTGCTCGGCTGCGGCATCTCTGTCCGGTGCATGGTCGAGCGTCATGCGCACGCGAGTGAACCAGACCTTCTCGTCCAGTTCCGTGAGACCGGCCGCGGGCCACGGGACGACGCAGAGTTCGGTCTCGTAGCCGGGAGCGCCGTTGTCCTTGAACCAGGCCGCGAACGCCTTCCGTACCCGGGCCCACTCCACCGGGCCCCGCCTCGCCACGAGGACATCGGCCCCTACGCTCGCCAGCTCCGACTCCAGCCTCACGCACGCCCCCACACCTCACGACCACGTTCCGGTCAACGGTACTGAGACACAAGGGCTCTGACGCCCTGTAAGCAGTCAGCTCACTGGTGTCCCTCCACCTCCGTCTCCTTGATCGCATCCCGGTACACCCGCGCCGCCGCCCGCAGCGCCGCCTCCGGGTCGACGCCGTCCGCCTCCGCGCCCACCGCCAGCGCCAGCAGCTCGTAGCCGATGCCCTCCCCCTGTGGCAGCGGGACGTCCAGGGCTGCCGTGCGGGCGCGGGAGGCGAGTTTGGCGGTGAGGGCGAGGCCGGGCTGGCCGAGGGGGACGCCCTCCGTGACCGAGGTGCGCCGCTTCTCCTCGGCCTTGGTGCGCAGCCAGTGCTCCTTGACGTCCTCCGGAGTCTCGGCCTTCTCGTCGCCGAAGACGTGGGGGTGGCGGTGGATGAGCTTGGCGACGATGCCGCCCGCCACGTCGTCGATGGAGAAGGGGGCGTCCTGGTCCTCCTCGGCGATGCGGGCGTGGAAGACGACCTGGAGCAGGACGTCGCCCAGTTCCTCGCGCAGCTCGTCGCGGTCGCCGGCCTCGATCGCCTCGACCAGTTCGTACGCCTCCTCGATGCCGTACTTCGCCAGGCCCTGGTGGGTCTGCCGGGACGACCAGGGGCATTCCACGCGGATGCGGTCCATGACCTGGACGAGGTCGAGGAGACGGGCGCCCGGCAGGTCGTAGGAGGCGGGGAGGAGTTCCAGTTCGGGCATGTGCACCCGTCCGGAGCCGGCCAGGCGGGCCAGGCCGTCGGTGAGGGCGGGCTCTCCCTCACCCGTGGCCACGACCACCACCGTCCGCCCGCCGGCGCAGGCGTCGACCAGCTCCTGGGCGGTGGGGGACGCCTCCGCCACGGATATCCCGGCCTCCCGCAGATACGGCAGCTGCGGGTGCGCGCCGTCCGCGCACAGCACGGCGTCGGCGGCGCGCAGGGCCTGCCAGGCGGGCCAGGACAGCAGGCCGGGCGCGACCCGGTGGCTGGTGGTGAGCAGGACGATGCGGCCGTGGGCGGCTTCGGGGCTGGTTGCGTTCACGATCCGAACGTAACTCACCGCGCCGCCCACTACGTCGTCTGCTGCTGCGCTCCCGCCGTCACCTCTCGTACCCACGGCGTCTTCGCGTCCACCCGGCTGCTCTTCTGCACATCCCAGGAGCCGTAGCGCGGGTTGAGGTCGACGTGCAGTTCCTCGGAGGCCTGGGACAGGGCCTTCCAGAAGGCGGGCTGGGAGGTGTCCGTGCCGAGCCTCGAGGCGAGTTTCTGTGCCTCCAGCTGGAGGCGGAGGTTGTCGTCCAGCTGCTCGGGCGCGATGCCGTACTTCTGCAGCCAGGCCGTTTCGAGTCCCTTGGCGCCGCCTGCCTGCTGCTCCAGGCCGGTGCGCATCTGCAGGACCTCCTTGCGGGTGACCGTGATCCCCTCGTCCTGCGCGGCGCGGTGCAGCACCCGGTCGAGGACCATGTTGTGCAGGGTGTCGCGGGTCAGGCCGCTGGTGGAGGCGAGGACCTGCTGGTACTGGGTCTCGTCCGGCACCGCGGCCCGCTGTGCCTTGCGTACCTCGTTGACCCGGTTCTCCAGCTGGGCGACGGTGATCCGCTGCCCTCCCACGACGGCGGCCGCGCCGGGGTGCGCATCGCTTCCGCAGGCGGTCAGGAGGGGGGCCGCGGCGGCGATCGCGGCGGAGAGGACGAGCGCGGTGCGACGGCGGCGGTGCAAGGAAACCTCCCGAGGAGATTGTGCGACGGTGCACAAAGTCTTGCGGTGATCGATGGTAGGCAGTGGGCAGGCTGCGGCCAACCCATTCGACCAACGATTCGCGCGCGCTTCGGGCACCGCCGCGCGCACCGGCGACGGCGGCGTCGTCAGCCGGTGATGGCCACCGGCGCGTCCCACGCGTCACGGTCGACGGTGAGCGTGACGCCGCCGTGCGCCTCCTTGCTGTTGACCATGTACTGGTGGGCGCGGCTGTGGTCGGTGAACTGGGTGGCGCCCCACGGCCAGTCCGCGGTGGTGGTGTTCTGCTTGTCCCACAGCGCGTACCAGAGGTTGCCCGGCAGGTCCGTCTTGTCGGTGGCGGTGGCGACGGCCTTGGCGCTGGAGCTGGTGAAGCCGTAGTAGCCGGTGCGGTACGTCTTGGCGCGCAGGCCCTTGTCGAAGGCGCGCACGTAGGTCAGCACGGCGTCGTTGCACGCCTTGTTCGTGCTGTCGTACGCCTCCATGTCGAGGTAGACCGGGCTGCCCGCCTTCATGCCGAGCGCGGACGCCTTGGCGACGGCGTCCGCCGCGTCGGAGGCGCCGAGGGAGGCGGCCGTGGTGGCGGTCAGCTTCTCCGGGTTGGAGCCGGACTGGCAGGGCGGCTGGGCGCCGACGTAGAGCGGGATGAGCTTCCAGCCCATGGCGGTGACGTTCTTGACCCAGGTGGAGGTGAGGTTGGGCTGGTTGCAGCCGCGGTTCTTGCCGCCCACGTAGACGGCGGCGGCGCCGTAGAAGCCGGTGTGCCAGGCCTTCATCGTGGCTTCGGAGGGCGCGGTGCAGGTGTCGAAGGCGCGGCCGGTGAACGTCTTCTGCGCGGGCCAGGTGGTGGCGGCCATGGAGGTCTGCGCGGCGATGCCGGCGCCGGCGAGGACGGCCGTCCCGGCCACCGCCCACGTGACGTACCTGCGCTTCTTCGACTGCCGATGGCCGGCCATGAAACCCCACCCCTGCTCGTGCGTGCTGGCGAAAAACGTGTGTCCTGGCGAAAAGCGAAGCGCAACCTATACGGCGCCGCCCCTGGCTTCGGGAAACGCGATCCCCTGAAGATCACAAGAATCACTCAGGGAACAGCAAAATCTAGCCGCGCACCTGTCCCAGCCACTGCAGGGTGCGGCGGATCTCCGCGGCCAGCGGGTGACCCGGGCCCTGGAAGCGTTCGACGTCCATCAGCAGCCGCGCGAGGGTGTCGTGGGCGGCCGGGCGGTCGCCGAGCGCGAGCAGCAGGTGGCCGATGCGGCGCCGCACGTCGTGGGCGAGCTGCGGGTCGCCGGAGACGTACTGGTTCTCGTAGTACGGCAGCAGCGCGCGGTACTCGGCGAGCGCCGCCGCCGGTTCGCCGAGCTGCTCCAGGCACTGCGCGGCCTCGTAGCGGAAGCGCAGGGACTGCGGGTCGGCCTGGCCGGCCTCGGCGGCGCGTTCGTCGGCTAGGCGGCGCAGTTCGGGCAGTGCGCGCCGGTACTGGCCGTCGTCCATGAGGGTGGCCGCGTACTGCTTGCGCAGGGTGCGTACGACCGGGGAGTGCTCGCCGTGCTGTTCGGCCGCGGCGGGCAGGATCGCGCCGAGTATGTCCACGGCCTGGGTGATGCGGCCCTCCCCGAGGAGCCGCTTGACCTCGTCCACGGCCGCTGCGACATCGGGCTTCTCGGTCACCGCGGGCGCGGGTGCGACGGGGGCGGGCTGGGGCGCGGGGGTCCGCGCGCGGTCCGGCCAGGGGGCGTGCGGGCGCAGGAAGGGGCGCGTGGGGTCCAGCGGCGCCCCGGTGGGTATCCCGCGCGCGGGCAGGAGCAGCGCCAGGTGCTCGTACACCTCCTGCGCGGAGGCCGGCCGGTGCTGCGGATCCTTGGCGAGCAGGCGCAGGACCAGCGCTTCGAGCGCCTCGGGGACCTCCGGGCGGATACGGCGCACGGGCAGCGGAGGCTCGTACAGGTGCCGGTGCAGCACACCGAGCGCCGTGGACCCGGAGAACGGCACATCGCCGCTGAGCAGTTCGTGCATCAGCACACCGAGCGCGTACAGGTCGGTGTACGGGCCGACCGCGCCGCCCATCGCCTGCTCGGGCGCCATGTAGGCGGGCGAGCCGATCGGCGAGCCGGTGTGGGTGAGGCGGGTGGTGTCGGTGTCCATGACCGAGGCCACGCCCAGGTCGAGGACGGTGACCGTGCCGTCCTGCTTCACCATCACGTTGCGCGGCTTGAGGTCGCGGTGCACGATCGGCACGGCGTGCACAGCGCTCAGCACGGCGCACAGCTGCGCGGCCACCGCGACCGCCCACTGCCACGGGTACGGGTCGTGCTCGGCGAGGTGGTCGGAGAGGTCGGCGCCGTCGACGTACTGCATGACGAGGAACAGCTCCTCGCCCTCGCTGCCCGCGTCGTGCACGGTGACCAGGCCCGGGTGGTCCACCTGTGCGGTGACCCGGCACTCGCGCACGAAGCGGCGGCGCAGCTCGTCCGCCTCCTGCCCGGCCACCTTGTCGGGGCGCAGCAGCTTCACCGCCACACGCCGGTCCAGCCGCTGGTCGTACGCCGTCCAGACCTGGCCCATGCCGCCCTGCCCGATGAGCGTGGACAGCTCGTACCGGCCGGCGACGACACGTCCTGTCGCCACGGTCACCGTCCGCCCTCGTGGCCGGCGTCCTGCCTGCCGTCGTCACGGCCGTCCTGGTGGCCGTCGTGCTTGCGCAGGTAGTCGCTCAGCTCGTCCAGTTCGGCCCGCACCTGGTCGATCCGGGCGGGCGCCGGGCGCTGCGGCGGCGGGGTGGTCAACGGGGGCCCGGGTATGGGCGTGTGCGCCATCGGAGGCGTGCCGGGCGGGGACTGCACGGGCACGGGGGTCTGGCCCCCGTTCGTCGCCGTGAACGGCGCCGAAGGCTGCGGATAGCCGTAGCCGGACAGCGCCCGGCCGCCCGCGTACGCATGCTGGAGGTTCTGGAAGTGCCGGCTGTCCGCCACGAGGTAGTACACGAGCACGAGGGGCAGCAGGCCGAGGATCAGGGCCAACCCCAGGTAGCCGCCCGGGGTGTGGATCTCGTCGCCGGGCTCGCTGCCCAGCAGCACGATGGCGAGGATGTCGGCCGCCAGCACCGCCACGAACAGGCCCCAGTCCAGCGACTTGCGCGTGACCGCGGCCAGCCGCAGCAGGATCGCCCAGGTCAGGAAGCCGAGGCTGAGGACCCCGACCGCCACGAACAGCACCCGCATGAAGACCAGCCACCCGGTGTGGGGCGGCTGCTTCACCGGCCGTGCGTAGCCGTGGCCTTGCATGACTGCTCCTGATGCCTGAAATGGGTGCACGCGTCCGCCATGTGCGCTCGGCCGGGCGGACAACACCACTCGTGCGATGGTCGCTTCGAGCATATGGCCCGGCACGGACAACCGGTCCGTGTTGTACCGAACCGTTGTCCGGGCACCGCGGTCAATCGGGCGCGACGGTGCCGTCCGTGAGCCCGTCGTACATCCCGCGCACGAGCTGCTCCCCTAGCCGGCTCGCATGGCGCAGCGCGCGGTCGAACTCGTCGAGTGCGCGGAAGCGTGCGCCGTAGCGGCGTTGTTCGTCGAGCGGGAGCCGGGGCAGCTGGAGGCGGCGCACGTCCAGGCGCGTGGCCGTGGACGCGTAGCTGCTGGCCTGGCGGTGGTTGGCCGTACCGCGCAGGAAGCCGGCGAGGAACCAGGGGTCGAGCGCCGTGGGATCGGGGCGCAGCAGCACGAGGCTGCGCCCCAGGGCGGCACCCCCCGTCGCGTCGTCGATCACGCGCGCCACCGAACCACCGCCGAGCACCGGTACGACGACGTCGCCCGGCTCGGTCAGCACGGCCTCCTCGTCGCTCTCCGGAAGCGTCCCGGAGGGTGCCGTTCCGGCGAGCACGTCATGGTCGGTGAGCACCGGCACGCGCGCGTGGCCGCCGTTTCCGCCGGTACGCAGCACCAGCGCGCCCCCGCGCGCGAGTTCGCCGACGGTGGTGAGCGGCCAGCGCGCGGGCGGCACCGGATCGGCGGGCGGCGGGGTGAGGTCGGCGGTCAGCCGCAGGGTCGCACCGAGGCGTTCACGCACCGCGGCGAGCGCCTCCACGCCGTCGGCCACGGCCGGGGGCGGCAGATGGCGGGCGGGGGCGAGATCCACGTCGTCGTCGAGCAGCTCGATCACCGGCACGGAACGCGCCAGCCCCGGCCGCTCCGCCAACCGCCCCGCGCGCTCGAAGGTGCGCCAGGCGTCCAGGACGGCGTCCCGGACCGCCTGCCAGTCCGGTCCGCCCCGCGCCTCGCCCGCGAACCGGCCGGTGTCGGCGAGCAGCACCTCGGGCGCCGCGGGCGTCCGGTCGGGCCGGCGCAGCACCCACACATGGAGCGGGATGTTGTACGGCGGCGCCGCCCCGACCGGCAGCGCGACCACGGCCCGCAGCGCACCCCGGCGCAGCAGGTCGGCGCGGATCCGGCGCCCGGAACGACGGGAGGCGGCGGCCGGCGGCATCAGCAGGACCGCGGTGCCGCCGTCGGCCAGCCGGGCCAGCGCGTGCTGCACCCAGGCCAGCTCGGACTCGGTGCGCGCGGGGAAGCCGTACTCCCAGCGGGGGTCGTAGGCCAGCTCGTCGTGACCCCAGTTGCGCTCGTTGAACGGCGGATGGCACAGGACGGCGTCGGCGCGCAGCTGCGGGTGGGCGTCGGCGCGCAGGGTGTCCCCGACGGCGCCGCGCACGGTGGCCCGGGTGCCCAGCGCGAGCCGCAGCGCGGTCAGCGCGGCCAGGTCGGGCGCGCTGTCCTGGGCGTACAGCTCCTGGTCGGGGCGGGCGTCCACGGCACGCAGCAGGGCGCCGGTGCCGCAGGCCGGGTCCAGGACGGTGCGGGCGGGACCGGCGAGGTCGGCCATGAGGCCGGCGAGTTCGGCTGGGGTGAGCGTGTACTGGCGCGGGTTCGCGTCCAGATGCCGGCCCAGCAGGAACTCGAACGTCTGCCGGGCCCCCATCTCGGCGGCCAGCTCGGCGGCGCCGCGGAGGAGGGGGGCGGAGGGGAGGAGTTGGGGGCCGGACGGGGTGTGGGTGGCGGGTGTGCCGGGGGTGGCGGGTGTGCCGTGAGTGGCAGGCGCGCCATGGGTGCCGGGCGCGCCATGGGCGGCCGGCGGGCTGTTCACGGTGGGCGGGGTGTTCACAGCGCCGGCGGTGTGACCGGGGAGCTGGGTGTGAGCTGCCGGCCCCGTGTTCACAGGGAGCGAGACGTTCACAGCACCCGGGGATGGGGAGCCGACCTCGTTGTGAGCCGCCGTACCGGTGTTCACAGGAAGCGGACCGTTCACAGCCGATGAGGCGCCCGCGGCCCGGCCGCTGTGAACACCGCGGCCGTGTCCGGCGGCGCCGAAGCGCGGGGCGAGCACCTGGTCCAGCGCGCCGGGCAGCATCGCGGCCAGCCGCTCGTCGGAGCCGGCGCTCACGTCCAGCCAGACGGTGGGGCGCTCATGGATGAGCAGCAGGGCGCAGCCCGCGTGCACCAGTGCAGTGACCGGCCCTTCGGGATGGCCGGCGAGCTGCTGCCAGACCCGCTCACGCAACGGGACTTCGGCCAGCTTGCCCTGCTTGCGCAGCCAGCCCTCCACCTCGGCCAGGGCGAAGGACGGGCTGGTCTCGGTGCCGCCGACCGGCTTGGGGAAGTCGGCGTGCCGGCGACGCCAGTTGCTGACGGCGGCGCGGCCCACCCCGGCGAGCCGCGCGATACCGGCCGCGGTCACCTCTGTCGCGTTGTCCTGCACCGGCCCCGCTCCCCTCGTCCCGTGTGTGCGCCGAGCATACCGGCGTACACAAGATCCCTGCATTCACGCGCGTGTACCCAACCAAGCCTGTGAACCGTGTTGACTCGGTTCACAGGCTCTGGTCTTATTGACCCAGCGAACGAGCGGCCAGCCGGAGGGGGCGGTCGCCACGCCAGGGGAGGGGTCCCGTCATGGGCATGAAGGGCAAGATCGCGCTCGGCGCCGTCGTGGGATTCGTCGTCATCGGTACCGTGTCCGCGAACGCCGGCAACGGCGGCAAGGACGCCGGTTCCGGCAGCAGCGGCAAGGACTCTTCGGCCTCGGCCACGCACCGGCCCGGCGGAAAGAAGGACTCGGGGGGCGCCGAGGCGGCCGAGAAGAAGAAGGCCGCCTTCGACGGGGACGGCGACTACCAGGTCGGCTCCGACATCAAGCCCGGCACCTACCGCACCACCGGCAACACCGACGGCAAGTGCTACTGGGAGCGCGCCAAGGACGCCTCGGGCGAGACGGACTCGGTGCTGGCCAACGACAACGTCACCGGCACGAGTTACGTCACCGTCAAGCCCGGCGACAAGCTGTTCAAGTCGACCGGCTGCAACGACTGGGAAGCCGTGGCCCCGAAGGCGAAGGGCACGCCCGCCTCCTCGATGGACGGCGACGGCGGCATGTTCAAGGTCGGCACGGACATCGCGCCCGGCACCTACAAGTCCTCCGGAAATACCGACGACTCCTGCTACTGGGAGCGCACCAAGGACGCCGAGCAGGGGCTCGACTCGGTCATCGCCAACAACAACGTGACCGGCACGGCGGTCGTCACCATCAGCTCCACGGACGCCTACTTCAAGACGACCGGCTGCGGCGACTGGAAGAAGACGGCCTGACCCGGCAGGCGCTCCGCCCCCGGCCGGCGCGGGACGTTGCACTCACGTCCCGCGCCCCGGCACCCGAGCCCCGCCTCCGGTGCCGCTTCGCACCCCACTGCCTCACACCTACCACCGCACACCAAGTACCGACTCCCCCAAGGAAATTCCATGCGTCTTCCGTCCCGTTTCGTCAAGGTCCTCACCGTCGCCGCGCTGCCGCTGGCCCTGGCCGCCTGCTCCACCGGTTCCTCCGACGCCACCGCGCCGGCCAAGGCGACGAAGGCCAAGGACCCCAACGCCGGCCTGATGACGGGCACCCAGCTGAAGAAGGCTCTGGCACCGGCGTCGGTCTTCCCGTCCCACCTCACCGCCGTCGCGGACGGCGCCGCCGACAGTGGCAGCGAGTTCCTCGCCCCGAGCAGCCGCAACACGGCGAAGCCGGACTGCTCCAAGTTCGAGAACACCTCCTGGATCGACGTGACCGGCTTCAAGGGGGGAGTGTCGTTCGCGCAGAACGACTACGCGAACAAGGACCAGACCGAAGAGATGGTCCAGGAGATCGACGCGTTCCAGGGCACCACCGCGACGACGGTGATGAAGGAGGTGCGGAACGCCGCCACCGCGTGCGCCACGTTCACGGACACGGACGCGCACGCCAAGGTGAAGCTCTCCGGCCGCGACACCTCCGGACTCGGTGACGAGGCCTACACCATCACGCTCACCAGCCCTCGCTGGGAGAACGGCACCACCCTGGTGGCCGCCCGCGTGGGCAGCTCCGTGGTCACCGTGATGTCCACGGCCGGCAGCGACAACGGCGCCGCCAACGCCACCAAGCTCGTGGGGCACGTCGTCGGCTCCCTGAAGGACGCGGCCGCCAAGTCCTGATCACCGGGACCGACGGCCTAGCCACGCCTCGCACGAGTCAGGCCGAGCACAGGTCACGCCGAGCACGGGTCAGAGCGGGTGCCGCATCCATACGTTGGGCTCGACGTAGACCGCGTACCCGCGCTCCGGTTCGCAGCGGACCGGGACCAGCGCGCCGGGCACCTCGACGTCCCCCGGGGTGTCGAAGGGCAGCCCGGTCCAGCGGCGCCAGTCCTCCAGCGAGGCGCTCACGGTCATGGAGGCCGGGGCGACGGAGTCGATGGTGGCGCCGGCCCGGGCGTGGACGCGCAGCCAGGGGTCTTCGGGCAGGCCGTCGGGGCGGACCCGGTGGGCGTACTCGGTGATCGGGGTGTGCGGTTCGCCGTGCTTGGCGTTCGGGCGGACGGGGGCGACGACCTCACGGAAGCCGTGGGCGCGGGCGTTGTCCCGCATCGCCGAGAGCATGACGCCGGACAGGCCGTGGCCCTGGGCGTGCGGGGCGATGACGACGGAGATCGCGCTGACCGTGTCCGGACGGGTGCCGCGGCGCAGGTCGGCGAAGGCCCACAGCAGGGTCTGGTCCCAGCCCCGGGCGGGCAGGGCGCCCCGGCCCTCGGCGGCGAGGGAGAAGGGCACGCTGTAGGCGTGGGCCACGACCTCGCCCCGCTCGTCCTCGGCGAACAGCGCGTACTGCGGCAGTTCGGTGGGGATGCGGCCGTAATGGGCGTTGCCCACCGGGTCGTTGGTCACGAACTCGGGCCATGTGTCGGCCATCGCGAGCACCGCCGGCAGCCGGTCGGGCCGCTCGGCGAGGGTGCTTACCTTTACGTCCATGCCGGTCACCGTAAAACGGCGCGTGCCCGGCGGGACAGCGAATTCGGCCGGGCACCAGCACGTCACCGCCGTAACCGGATGCCGCCGGCGGACAGTGCCCCGCCGCGGCTCACCGCGCCCGGAACCGCTCCGGGGCCTTCGTCGGGTTGCCGCCCGTGGGGAGTTTCTGGTCCGGGCAGGTGGCGAGGACCTTCTTCATCGCGGTCTTCTCGGCGGCGGTGACCCACAGGCCGTACTTCTTCTTGACGGCCACCTGGGCGGCCACATAGGTGCAGCGGTAGGCCTGGTTGGGCGGGATCCAGGTGGCGGTGTCCCCGTCGCCCTTGCCGCGGTTGGTGCTCGCGTCGACCGCGAGCAGGTTGAGCGGGTCGTTGGCCAGGGCTATGCGCTTGCTGGGGGCCCAGTACTTCGCGCCCTTCTGCCAGGCGTCCGAGAGGGCGACGACATGGTCGATGTCGACCTGGCTGCGGCCGCGCCGGTAGGTGATGTCCTTGCCGGAGTAGGGGTCGGGCTCCAGCAGGCCGTAGGTGACCTTGCAGGTGCCGCCGGTGACCTTCACGGCCTTCAGGTCGCGCTTGAGTATGTCGTCGCGGGTGTCGCAGGAGTTGGAGTCGGTGTCGGCCCAGGCGGTGCCGAACCGGGCCCGGGAGTAACCGGTCTTCGGGGCGCGGCCCTTGACGGGCAGCGACTCGGCGGCGGTCAGGGCGGCGCCCCCGCCTCCCGTCTGCTCGGGCCCGGAGGCCCCCTTGCCGTGCTCGGCCTTACAGCCCGCCACCGCGACCATCACGACCGCAGCGGTGACCGCCCCACCCCTCAGACGCCTCACGCGCGTCCCCCCTGGCTCGCCCTGGTCCGCCCTCATATGCGGGGCGGATCGTTCCGCCTACCACCGTAACGGCCGTACGGCGTCCCTCCGATGGGGGCCGGCGAGGAGATTTCGTGCGATCGGTGGTGGTGCGGGGGCATGTGGCGCCCGGAACCGAGCGCGGGGCGGCGGGGTCGCACGCCCCCTCAAGGCCTACGACCCCGGAATCCGCCTCGCCGTCTACGACCCCAGGATCGAGGCGAGGAACTCCCCGACCCAGCCCAGCAGTTCGCGGCCGACCAGCGGCTTGCCGCCCACCTTCGCGGTCTTCGGGCGCGGTACCAGCACCTGGTGGACGGCCGGCTTGATGACCGTGCCCGGGTACAGGCGCTTGACCCGCAGCTCCTGCGACTCGCGCAGCTCCACCGGCGCGAACCGGATGTTGGTGCCCTGCAGGACGATCTCGCCGACGCCGCACGCGCGCGCGAGCATCCGCAGCCCGGCCACCAGCAGCAGGTTCTCCACCGGTTCGGGCAGCTTGCCGTAGCGGTCGGTGAGTTCCTCGCGGACGGCCTTGATGTCCTCCTCGGAGTTGGCGGAGGCGATGGCCCGGTAGGCCTGCAGGCGCAGCCGCTCGCCGGGCGCGTAGTCGTGCGGGACGTGGGCGTCGACGGGCAGCTCGATCTTGACCTCGAGCGGCGGCTCCTCCTCGATCTCGCCGGTCTCCAGCTGGCGCCGGTAGTCGGCGACGGCCTCGCCGACCATGCGCACGTACAGGTCGAAGCCGACGCCGGCGATGTGCCCGGACTGCTCGCCGCCGAGGAGGTTTCCGGCTCCTCGGATCTCCAGGTCCTTCATCGCCACGTACATGCCCGCGCCCATCTCGGTGTGCTGGGCGATCGTCGCCAGCCGCTCGTGCGCGGTCTCCGTGAGCGGCTTCTCCGGCGGGTAGAGGAAGTAGGCGTAGCCGCGTTCCCTGCCTCGTCCGACGCGGCCGCGCAGCTGGTGCAGCTGGGAGAGGCCGAAGGTGTCGCCGCGCTCCACGATGAGGGTGTTGGCGTTGGAGATGTCGATGCCGGACTCGACGATCGTCGTGGAGACGAGCACGTCGAACTTCTTCTCCCAGAAGTCGACGACGACCTGCTCCAGGGCCGACTCGGACATCTGGCCGTGGGCGGTGGCGATGCGCGCCTCGGGGACGATCTCGCGCAGCCGGGCCGCGGCGCGGTCGATCGACTCGACGCGGTTGTGGATGTAGAAGACCTGGCCCTCGCGCAGCAGTTCGCGGCGGATGGCCGCGCCGATCTGCTTCTCCTCGTACGGCCCGACGAAGGTGAGGACGGGGTGGCGCTCCTCGGGCGGGGTGGTGATCGTGGACATCTCGCGGATGCCGGTGACCGCCATCTCCAGGGTGCGCGGGATCGGGGTCGCGGACATGGTCAGTACGTCGACGTTGGCGCGGAGCTTCTTCAGCTGCTCCTTGTGCTCGACGCCGAAGCGCTGCTCCTCGTCGACGATGACCAGGCCGAGGTCCTTGAACCTGGTCTCGGAGGAGAACAGGCGGTGGGTGCCGATGACGACGTCGACGGCGCCGTCCTTGAGGCCCTCCAGGACGGCCTTGGCCTCGGTGTCGGTCTGGAAGCGGGAGAGCGCCCGCACGTTCACCGGGAACTGCGAGTACCGGTCGGAGAACGTGCCGAAGTGCTGCTGCACCAGCAGGGTCGTGGGGACGAGGACGGCGACCTGCTTGCCGTCCTGTACGGCCTTGAAGGCGGCGCGGACCGCGATCTCGGTCTTGCCGTAGCCGACGTCGCCGCAGACCAGGCGGTCCATGGGGACGGACTTCTCCATGTCCTCCTTGACCTCGGCGATGGTGGTGAGCTGGTCGGGGGTCTCCGCGTAGGGGAAGGCGTCCTCCAGCTCGCGCTGCCAGGGGGTGTCCGCGCCGAAGGTGTGGCCGGGGGCGGCCATGCGGGCGCTGTAGAGCTTGATCAGGTCGGCGGCGATCTCCTTGACCGCCTTCTTCGCGCGCGCCTTGGTCTTCGTCCAGTCGGCGCCGCCGAGGCGGTGCAGGGTGGGGGCCTCGCCGCCGACGTACTTGGTGATCTGCTCCAGCTGGTCGGTGGGGATGTAGAGGCGGTCGCCGGGCTGGCCGCGCTTGGCGGGGGCGTACTCCACGACCAGGTACTCGCGGGTGGCGCCCTGCACGGTGCGCTGGACCATCTCGATGTAGCGGCCGACGCCGTGCTGTTCGTGGACGATGTAGTCGCCCGGCTCCAGGGTGAGCGGGTCGATGGTCTTGCGGCGGCGGGCCGGCATGCGGGCGCCGTCCTTGCCGGCGGCCTTCTGGCCGGACAGGTCGGTCTCGGTGAGGACGGCGAGCCGGAGCGCCGGGTCCACGAAGCCGAAGTCGATCGAGCCGCAGGAGACGTGCACCAGGGCGGGGCTCAGCTCGCCGAGGTCGGCGTCGAGGCGGGCGGCGATGCCCTCGCCGCCGAGCACCTCCACGGTGCGGGCGGCCGGGCCGTGGGCCTCGGTGACGAAGACCGTGCGCCAGCCGTCGGCGAGCCAGCCCTTGGTGTCGGCGAGGGCCTTGGCGGTGTCGCCGCGGTAGGTCTCGGGGGCGTGCATGCCCACCTTGAGGGTGTCCGCGTCGAGCTCTTCGTCGGCGGCGAAGGGCGAGACGGACCACCACATCATGTCCAGCTCGCGGGCGCGGTCGCGGACGTCGGCGATGGACCACAGGGAGGCCGCGCCGACGTCGATGGGAGCCTCGCCGCCGCCTGCCGTGGCCGCCCAGGAGGCCTGCAGGAACTCCTGGCTCGTCGCCACCAGGTCCGCGGCGCGCGTGCGGACCCGCTCCGGGTCGCAGACGACGGCCATGGCGCCCTTGGGCAGGACGTCGAGGAGCAGCTCCATGTCGTCCACCAGGACCGGGGCCAGGGACTCCATGCCCTCGACCGCGATGCCCTCGGCGATCTTGTTGAGCAGCTCCCCCAGCTCGGGGTGTTCCTCGGCGAGGGCACGCGCGCGTGCCCGTACGTCGTCCGTGAGCAGCAGTTCGCGGCAGGGCGGGGCCCACAGGCCGTGCTCGGCGACTTCGAGGGAGCGCTGGTCGGCGACCTTGAAGTAGCGGATCTCCTCGACGTCGTCGCCCCAGAACTCGATGCGCAGGGGGTGTTCCTCGGTAGGCGGGAACACGTCGAGGATGCCGCCGCGTACGGCGAACTCGCCGCGCTTCTCGACCAGCTCCACGCGCGCGTAGGCGGCGGCCGCGAGGGCTTCCACGACCTCGTTCAGGTCGGCCGTCTGCCCCGTCCGCAAGGCCACCGGCTCCAGGTCGCCGAGGCCCTTGACCTGCGGCTGGAGCACGGATCGTACGGGTGCCACGACCACGGAGACCGGGCCGGTCTCGGGGTCGTCGGGGCGGGGGTGGGCGAGGCGGCGCAGGACGGCGAGGCGGCGGCCGACGGTGTCGCTGCGCGGGCTGAGGCGCTCGTGCGGGAGGGTCTCCCAGGAGGGGTACTCCACGACGCCCTCCGGCGGCAGCAGCGAGCGCAGGGCCGCCGCCAGGTCCTCGGCCTCGCGGCCCGTCGCCGTCACCGCGAGCACCGGGCGGGCGGCCTCGCGGGCGAGGGCGGCGACCGCGAAGGGGCGGGCGGCGGGTGGGCCGACGAGGTCGATGTGCATGCGGTTGCCGTCCGCGGCCGCCGTGATCGCTTCCGCGAGGGCGGGGTCCTTGACTACGGCGTCGAGCAGACCGTGCAGGCTCATGGAGGAGGCTTTCCGTCCGGGTGTGGGCAACGCGAATAACCCGACTCGTGTGAGGGGCCGGGGGTCTCCAGCCTACGACGCTGCGCTCGCAGGTGCGGGGGCTGTGGATAACCGTCAGGGGGGACAGTGAGAAACCCGGTGCCGGGAAGTCCCCCAGGACTTCCCGGCACCGGGTCTTTCCCCCGCAACCCCCGTATGCGGTGGCTGTCGGCCTCGGGCGCCCCCCGTGTGCGGCCCTCGGCCCCGCCTGCGCGGCTAGTCCGTCGCGATGGCGTTCAGTACGTTCATCCGGCCCGCCCGGAACGCCGGGATCAGGGCGGCGAACAGGCCCACGAAGGCCGAGCCGATGAAGACGGCGATGATCGTCGGCCAGGGGATCTCCAGGACCTTCAGGCCTTCCAGCGCGAGGAGCTTCTGGGCGGTCGCGCCCCAGCCCATGCCGAGGCCGAGGCCCAGCAGGGCGCCGAAGACGGCGATCACCACGGACTCCAGGCGGATCATGCGGCGCAGCTGGCGGCGGGAGAGGCCGATCGCCCGCATCAGGCCGATCTCGCGGGTGCGCTCGACCACGGACAGGGCCAGCGTGTTCACCACACCGAGGATCGCGACGATGATCGCGAGGGCCAGGAGGCCGTAGATCATGTTCAGCAGCTGGCCGATCTGGTCCTTCAGCGCCTGCTTGTAGTCGGTCTGGTCACGTACGGTCAGCTCCGGGTGGCCGTCGTGCAGGGCCGCCTTCAGCGCCTTGTAGGCGGCCGCCTGCTGCCCGTCCTTGGCGGTGGCGAAGACCAGCGCGTCGAGCGGCATCTGGTCGGCGGGCACGTACTTCTCGAGCGTGGCGAGGGAGGTGTACTTGGCGCCCTGGTCGATCACCTCGTCGCTGCTGGTGATCGCGCGGACCGTCAGGTGGGCGGTGGCGCCGTCCTTGAAGGCGACGGTGATCTTCGAGCCGAGGTGGATGCCGTGGGCCTTGGCGAACTTCTCGTGGACGGACATCGAGTCGGGCAGGTAGGCGTCCTTGAGGTTCCCGGCGACGGTCTTCTTGCGCAGGTCGGTCGCGTACGTCGGGTCGGCCGCCGTGATGTCGGTGTCCCTGAGCGTCTGGCCGTCCGGGGTGGTGAAGTCGGCCAGGGCCGGCCGGTACTCGGTGACCCGTGTGAGACCCGGGGTGCCCTTGATGGCCTTGACCGCCTGGGGTGCGATGAGACCGTTCTGCGGGTTGTCCGGCCCGATGATGAAGTCCGTACCGACCGTCTTGTCGAGCTGGTCGGTGGCGGAGGCCACCATGGACGAGCCGACCACCGACAGGCAGGCCACCAGGGCCAGGCCGATCATCAGGGCCGCGCCGGTGGCGCCGGTGCGGCGCGGGTTGCGCAGCGCGTTGCGCTCGGCCATCCGGCCGACGGGGCCGAAGATCCGCAGTATGACGGCGCCGAGGACACGGACCAGGCCGCCGGCGAGCAGCGGGCCGATGACGACGAAGCCGATCAGGGTCAGCACCACGCCCAGGCCCAGCATGCCCGAGCCGCTCTTGGCCTTGTCGGCGGTGGCGGCGGCGTACAGGCTCGCGACGCCGGCGCCGGTGAGGACCAGGCCGATCAGGGCCCGTACGAGCCCGGCCCTGGCGTCGGCCGGGGCGCCCGCGTCGCGCAGTGCGGCCATCGGGGAGACCTTGCCGGCGCGGCGGGCAGGCAGGTAGGCGGCGAGGACGGTGACGATCACGCCGAGGAGCAGGCCGACGGTGGGGGTCGTCCAGGCCACGGTCAGGTCGTCGGTGGACAGGTGCATGCCCATGGTGCCCATGAGCTTCATCAGGCCGACCGCGATGCCCACGCCCGCGCCGACGCCGAGCACGGAGCCGATCACGCCGAGCAGCAGCGCTTCGACCAGCACGGACCGGTTGACCTGGCTGCGGGAGGAGCCGATGGCGCGCATCAGGCCGATCTCCCGGGTGCGCTGGGCGACCAGCATCGAGAAGGTGTTGATGATCAGGAAGATGCCGACCAGGAAGGCGATCCCGGCGAAGCCGAGCATCGCGTACTTCATGACGTTCAGGATGCTCTCGACGTTCTTCTGGTTGGCCTTGGCGACCTCCTTGGCGGTCTGCACCTTGTAGCCGCGGCCGAGTGCGGCGGTCACGTTCTTCTTCAGCTGTTCGTCGGTGACGCCCTTGGCGGCGGTGACGTTGACGTTGGTGTACACGCCGGTCCGGCCGACCAGGTTCTGCTGGGCGGTCTTCGTGTCCAGGTAGAAGATCGCCGCGCCGGGGTTGGTGACGGTGAAGGTGGCGATGCCGGACACGCGCGCGTGGTGCGTGCCGAGGACGTTGATCATGCCGATGTCGTCGCCGAGCCTGAGGTGGTGCTTGTCGGCGGTGTCCGCGTCGACCATGACCTGGCCGGGGCCCTTGGGCGCCGTACCGGAGGTGATCTTCATGGTGCGGGCGTCGTTGCCGTTCCAGCTGCCGACGATGGTGGGCGCGCCGCTGCTGGGCGACAGCTTGTCCTTGTCGGCGTCGACCACGGTCACCGAGGTGGAGAACACCGTGCCCTCGGCCGCCTTGACGCCCTGGGCCGTGCGGATCTCGCCGAGCACGGAGGCCGGCATGACCGGCGGCTTGCCGGTGCGGGAGGTGGTCTCGCCGGTGTCGGAGGAGCCCTTGGCGGTGACCGTGACGTCCGACGAGGTCGCCTTGAAGAGGTTGTCGAAGGTGGTGTTCATCGTGTCGGTGAACACCAGGGTGCCGCAGACGAAGGCCACCGACAGCAGTACCGCGATCGCCGACAGCGCCATGCGGCCCTTGTGCGCGAAGAAGTTGCGCATCGAGGTCTTCAGGACGGTCATGACGTACGCCCCCGGGCGTCGAAGTCCTTCATGCGGTCCAGGACCTGATCGGCCGTCGGCTGGTACATCTCGTCGACGATCCTGCCGTCGGCGAGGTAGAGCACGCGGTCCGCGTAGGAGGCGGCGACCGGGTCGTGGGTGACCATCACGATGGTCTGGCCCAGTTCGTCCACCGAGCGGCGCAGGAAGCCCAGAACCTCCGCTCCCGCGCGCGAGTCGAGGTTTCCGGTCGGCTCGTCACCGAAGATGATCTCCGGGCGGGCGGCGAGCGCACGGGCCACGGCGACGCGCTGCTGCTGGCCGCCGGAGAGCTGGGTGGGCCGGTGCTTGAGCCGTCCGGCGAGCCCCACGGTCTCCACGACCCGGTCGAGCCAGGCGCGGTCCGGCTTGCGCCCCGCTATGTCCATGGGCAGCGTGATGTTCTCGAGCGCGTTGAGCGTGGGCAGCAGGTTGAACGCCTGGAAGATGAACCCGATCCGGTCCCGGCGCAGCTGGGTGAGCTTCTTGTCCTTCAGGCCGGTGATCTCGGTCTCGTCCAGGTAGATCTGACCGCTGGTCACCGTGTCGAGGCCGGCGAGGCAGTGCATCAGGGTGGACTTGCCGGACCCGGAGGGGCCCATGATCGCGGTGAACTGGCCGCGTGCGATGTCCACGTCGACGTGGTCCAGGGCGACGACACGGGTCTCGCCTGACCCGTACGCCTTCACGACCTGCCGCGCCCGCGCGGCAACGGCCGTACGCCCTCCAGTTCCCCCGTGCCTGGTAGTGGTCACAGCCGATGTCACGGTTTGTCTCCTAAATCGGTCGGCAGGTGTGTCGTCGCGCCCCGGTGTGCCGGTGCGTCGTCCTGGGTACGGCGTCGAGTCTCGCGTGCGGCGGGCGTGCCCCGCGCTGGTGCGAAGCCCCCTCTTGTGCGGGGGAAAACCCCACCCCCGTCGGTTCGGTCAACCGCCCCCCGGCGGCGTAAAGCCAGGTTAAGGACAGCACCGGGTCCGTCTCCTCCTCCGGCGGTACGAACCCTCCCCGGGCCGTAGTACGGAGAGACCCCTAGGGGTGGTCCACCGCCGGGTGGAGTCCTTCTCGGGGTCGACTCCACCCTCCGGCCCAGAAAGCCTCCACCCTCCCGTCGCGTCAGGGTCAAGTTCGGGGTCCCGTGGGAAGCTGTCGTACCGGAGATAGGTGCAGGGGACACGGGACGGGTCCGGGTGGGGACCCAGGGGAGGGGATCCGGTGGGGAGTACGACACCCGCGATACGCGACGGCGCCACGACAGGGCAGGGCACCCGCAGGAGAGGCGCGGTGGTCGCCGCGCTGATGCTGTCGATGGCGCTGGCCGCGCTGGACGCCACGATCGTCTCCACCGCCGTACCGCAGATCGTCGGCGACCTCGGCGGGTTCTCCGTCTTCTCCTGGCTGTTCTCCGGCTATCTGCTCGCCGTCACCGTCACCCTGCCCGTCTACGGCAAGCTGTCCGACACCTTCGGCCGCAAGCCGGTCCTGGTCGCGGGCGCCGCCGTGTTCCTGCTGGGCTCGCTGCTGTGCGCCGGCGCCTGGAACATGGCGGCGCTGATCGCGTTCCGGGTCGTGCAGGGGCTGGGCGGCGGCGCGTTGCAGGGGACGGTGCAGACGCTGGCCGCCGACCTGTACCCGCTGGCGGAGCGCCCGAAGATCCAGGCCAGGCTGTCCACGGTGTGGGCGGTGTCGGCGGTGGCCGGGCCGGGCCTGGGCGGGGCGCTGGCCGCGTACGCCGACTGGCGGTGGATCTTCCTCGTCAACCTGCCGATCGGCGCGGCCGCGTTGTGGCTGATCGTCCGTCATCTGCACGAACCCGAGCGGGAAAAAGCCGCCCGCGCGCGCGTGGACTGGGCGGGCGCGCTCGCGGTGTTCGCGTGCGGCGGGGTGCTGCTGACCGCACTGGTGCAGGGCGGGGTGGCCTGGGCGTGGCTGTCGGCGCCCTCGCTCGCGCTGTTCGGCACCGGGCTCGCCCTGGTGGGCGTGGTGGTGTGGGTGGAGCGGCGGGCGGCGGAGCCGATCATCCCGGGGTGGGTGTGGCGGCGCCGTACGATCGCGGCCGTCAATCTGGCGTTCGGCGCGCTGGGGCTGCTGATGGTGGCGCCGTCGGTGTTCCTGCCGACGTACGCCCAGTCGGTACTCGGACTCGGCCCCGCGGCCGCCGGCCTCGTGCTGTGTGTGTGGACGCTGACCTGGTCGGCGTCGGCGGCGGTCAGCCAGCACGTGTACCGGCGCATCGGCTTCCGTGACACCGCGCTTCTCGGCATCGGCGCGGGCGCGCTGATCCTGCTCGCGTTCCCGTTCCTGCCGTATCCCGGTTCCTGGTGGCAGCCGATGCTGCTGATGCTGGCGCTGGGCGGGGTGCTGGGGCTGTTCCAGCTACCACTGATCATCGGGGTGCAGTCGACGGTGGGCTGGTCGGAGCGGGGGACGACGACCGCGTCGGTGCTGTTCTGCCGGCAGACCGGGCAGACCGTGGGCGCCTCCCTGTTCGGTGCCGTCGCCAACGCGGTGCTGGCCGCGCGGCTGGGCGGGGCGGGCGACCTGGAGTCCGTCACGGGCGCGTGGGACGGCGGTACGGCCCCGGAGGCGACGCGGCGGGCGATCGCCGCGGCGGTGCACGCGGTGTACTTCGGCGCGGCCTGCGCCGCGGCACTGGCCTTCCTGGTGCTGCTGGTGGTGGCGCCGCGGAAGTTTCCGGTGCGGCAGGAATAGGCGCGCGGGGAGGGCGGGACGTGGTTCCGCCCCCTGGTTAACGCGGGTAACACCCGAGGTCAGACCCGTTTTCGCGAAGTAAGCGCATACCGACCGGCCAGTTCGTCTAAAACCCCGCGCGGCCCCGAACCGGCGAGTAGCGTGCGTGACTCCGCTCCCCCCACCTCCCTGCGGTCCGCCGCCACGGACCCGAGCCACGCAAGGAGCCCCGGGATGTCCTACGACCCGCCGCGCCCGCCCCCGGACCTCACCTACCCCTGGCAGCCCCCTCCCCCCGAACCGCCCCGCCCGCGCCGCACCCCGCCCCGCGAACCCCTCGGACACCACAGCGACCTGCGCGTGCTGCGCAGCGCCTACCGCTGGCAGCGCCGCACCGCCGCCCTCACCGCGCTCGGCTACTTCACCCTCTTCCTCGTCCTGTCCGCGTTCGCGCCGCACGTCATGACGACGACGGTCACCGACGGCATCCCGGCCGGCCTGCTGCTCGCCCTGCTCCAACTCCCGGTCACCTGGCTGGCGATCGCCCTGTACGAACACACCGCGCGCCGCCATGTCGACCCGCTCGCGGACCGCATCCGCAAGGAGGCCGAACTGAACGCGCGGCGAGGAGCGACCCGATGACCAGCAGCGCCTCCCCGGGCCTCTCCGGCTTCACCGGCTTCAGCAACTCGGCGCAGACCATGTCGCTGGTCGCCTTCTCCTCCGTCGCCACCCTGACCCTGCTGCTGTGCGTGATGGCCGGCCCGGACCGCGACGACCTCGACGAGTTCTACACCGGCTACGGCTCCCTGTCCCCGCTGCGCAACGGCCTGGCCATCGCCGGCGACTACATCTCCGCCGCCACCGTCCTCGGCACCGGCGGGGTGATCGCCCTGTGCGGCTACGACGGTGTCGTGCTCGCCCTCAGTACGGCGCTGTCGCTGATGCTGCTGATGTTCCTGCTGGCCGAACCGCTGCGCAACGCGGGCCGGTTCACCATGGGCGACGCGCTGGCCCGCCGGATGCCGGGCCGCTGTGTGCGGATCACGGCGTGTGCGGTGACGATCGCCTCGCTGCTGCCGATGATGCTGGTCCAGCTCGCCGGCACCGGGCAGCTGATGGCGTTCATCCTGGGCTTCACGAACGAGTCGCTGAAGACCGGCTGCGTCGTCGGACTCGGCGCGCTGATGATCAGCTACGCGGCGATCGGCGGCATGAAGGGCACCGCGCTCATCCAGATCCTGAAGATCGTGATGCTGGTCGGATCGGGCGCCGTGGTCGCCGTACTGATCCTGCGCCGCTTCGACTGGGACCCGGGCGCCCTGTTCGGCGCGGCGGCACGGCAGAGCGGGGCCGGGCCGGCCTTCCTGCACTCCGGGCTGCAGTTCGCCGGGCACCCGGGCGCCCGCCTGGACATGATCACCTCGGAGCTGACCATCGTGCTCGGCGGCGCCTGCCTGCCGCACATCACCATGCGCATGTACACCGCCTCCAGCGCCCGCCAGGTACGCCGCTCACTGTCCTGGGCGGTGTCGATCGTGGCACTGTTCGTGCTGGTCATCACGGTGGTCGGGTTCGGCGCCACGGCCCTGGTCGGCCGGAGCGCGATCGCGGCGGCCGACCCGCAGGGCAACACGGCCTATCTGCTGGGCTCACGGGCCGCGTTCGGCGCCGACGTGTCGACGACGGAGACCTTCCTGTTCACCATGGTCACCACGGCGATCTTCCTGACCCTGCTCGCCTCGGTGGCCGGGATGATCCTCGCCTGCGCCAACTCCCTCGCCCACGACGTGTTCGCCGCCCGCGTCCAGGAGATGCCGGCCCGCCGCGAGATGGCCCTGGCCCGCCTCTCGGCGCTGGCCATAGGCGTCCCGACGATCCTGCTGGCCACCCTGGTGCAGCACCACAGCCTGCAGCCCCTGGCGACCCTCTCCTTCTGCCTGGGCGCCTCCGCCCTCGCGCCCGCCCTGGTGTACGGCCTCTTCTGGCGCCGCTACACCCGAAGCGGGCTGATGGGCACGCTGCTCGGGGGCTCGCTGACCGTGCTGCTGCTCATGCCGGGCACCAACCTCGTCTCCGGCTCGCCCGTCTCGGCCTTCCCGCACGCCGACTTCAACTGGTTCCCGTTCACCACGACCGGCATCGTCTCCATCCCGGCCGGCTTCTTCTTCGGCTGGCTGGGCACGGTCGTCTCGGGCCGCCGCAAGGCGGAGGAACAGCGGCGCCAGTACGAGGCCGTGGAGGGCTGGATCCTCGCCGGGGCGGTACGCAGGGGCGGTTGAGGACGGCCGCGCGGGGGGGGGGCTACTCCAGAGTCGCTCTGCCCGTCAGCGAGATGAGGCTGCTGCGCACGTAGTCCATGTGCGCCTGGACGTCGTCCCAGGTCTCGCTGTGCTCGCGCAGCACCTGTTCGGTTTCCAGGGCGATGTCCTCCTCGCGCTCGTGTGCCCCGGCGACGATGTCGGCGGCCCGCACGTGCGCCTCCTCCTGGCAGCGGCGTGCGTACTCCTCGGCCTCGCCGAGGGCGCGTTCCGCCTCGGACAGGGCGGCCTCGGCGCGGGTGACCCGCTCGGCGTCGCGGGCCTCCAGGGCGGCCGCCCGTTCGGCGTCCTCGCGCTCGGTGGCCTCCCACCGCTCGGCGTGCTCGCGGGTCTGCTCGGCGAGCATGCCGGTGGTGCGCTGGCGTACCTCGCGCAGCGCGGCGAGCGCCTCCCCGCGCGCCTCCTTCACTTCGAGCCGGGCGCCGATGCGCAGGTCGTCGGCCTCGGCGTGGGCCGCGAGGAGGCACAGGCGGGCGCGTTCGTCGGCGTCCGCGCGGAGCGCGTCCGCCGCTTCCTGCGCCTCCTGGCATGCACTGAGGGCGTGCGCTTCGGCCTGCGCGACCTGCTCGTGCGCTGCACGCCGCGCACGGTCGGAGACGTCCGCCGCCTCCTGCAACGCGAGCTGGTAGAGGCGCCGTGCCTGCTCCCCGAGGCTCTCGTAGGTCTGCGGGGCGAGCTGCGCGACCGCCTCGCGCAGTCGCGCGGCCTCCGCGCCCATGTCCTTGGCGAGCACCGTCAGCCGCGCGGCACGCTCCCACGCGGCGTCCCGGTCCAGCGACAGCGCCTCCAGGTATGCGTCGACCCGATCGGGGCGGTAGGCGCGCCCCCGGACGGTCCGGAAGCCGTGCGGCGTCATCGATGCGCTGCTCACCCTGGGAACCCCTCTCCACCGGACATACACAACAGGATGATGTGGCGCACATCTTGATGGATCGGACGTAAGCGGGCATAACACGACACTCCGCAGACATGTCACGGTCGAAATCTCTCGCCGCATGGCGCACTTCTCGATCCGCGCGTCGGTCCGGGGCCACGGGCGGCCCGTCTGGACCAGGTCCTCCTCCAGAGTGACGATCATGCTCCGGCCGGACGCGAGCCGCTGGAGGTGCGCCGCGTCGGCGGCGGCCGCCCGCCCCTCCGGGGTGCGAACGCGGCACGCAGGTCGTCCGACGAGTCCCACTCCAGCGCCGTGACCAGGTAGTACGGCTCGCCGCCGCGGACAGGGGCGAGGTCGCGGCCGACCGTGTGGCGGCGCAGGCCCGGCAGGCGGCGGGCGAGCGGGACGTGGACCTCGGCGGCGGAGAACTCCAGCACCTCACACAGCACCAGGACGGCCCGCTGCCTGGGCGGCAGCAGCGGCAACGCGGCCACCAGCGCGAGCCTGAGATCCGCGCGGGCCTCCACGTCGAACCGTGCCTCAGGGAACGGCTCCAGCCAGGGAATGTCGAGCGCCGACGTGAGCGGCGCACCCGGATCCTCGCTCGGCGCCCCGAGCCCCGACGGCAGCGGGCGGCGGGCCCGGCCCGCGAGGGCGCTCAGACAGGCGTTGGTCGCGATCCGGTACAGCCACGTCCGCACGGACGCGCGCGCGGGGTCGTACCGGTCCCGGGCCTTCCAGGCCCGCAGCATCGTCTCCCGCGTCAGATCCTCGGCCTCGTGGAACGAGCCCAGCATGCGGTAGCAGTACGCCACCAGCTCACCCCGGAACGGCTCCAAGTCCACCCGCCCCTCATGCCCTTCACGCGCGCGCGTGAAGGGCATGATGCGATCGGGCTCCGGGAGAGCGTGGGCCTACAGCAGCCCGTCCCACATCTGCTCCAGCAGCACCGACCACCAGCTCTCCGGCGAACCGAGCGCCGCCGGGTCCAGAGAGGCCAGCTGGGCCTGGAAGTCGACGGTCCAACGGCCCGCCTGCTCCTGGTTCAGCCCGAACCTGAGCCGCCACATCCGGCCCAGCAGCGCCAGGCAGCGCGCGAACTCCGGCAGCCCGCTGTTCACGAACTGCGGCGGCACCGGCGCACCACCCGGGCCCGCCTCCACCGGCACCGCGACGATGTTCGCCGTCCCGTACTGCACACAGATCGCCCGGCCGAAGTCCGTGCCCATCACGAGGTACGACCCCGCGTCCGAGGCCGGCTGCACCCCACGCTCGGCCGCCAGCTCCGCCAGCGTCGGCACCGGACGGCCCGGCTGGGCCTGCGCCCAGAAGAACGGGGCCATGTCCACCGGCAGCCCGGCCACCACCAGCGTGTGCGCCACGATCGGCGGCACACCCTGCCGCGACACCGCCTGCTGCTCGAACCGGAAGACCCCCGGCCCGAACGCCGCCGCCAGCTCCTGCCCGATACCCTCCGGCGGGATCGGCGGCACGGCCTGCACCGGCGGCAGCGGCGCCTGCACCGGCGCCGGCCGCGCGGGACCGTCCGCCACCTGGTGCAACTCGCCCTGGTGCGCCAGCAACTGCTGCATGCCCTGCTGCCGGCTCGCGTGATCCGTGCCGTACGGCGCGATGCTCGTGATCCGCGCCTGCGGCCACTGCTCCCGGATCATCCGCGCGCAGTACGCACCCGGCAGCTCGCACGACTCCAGCTCCGTGTGCAGCTCCAGCACCTGGTCCGCCGGCACGTTCATCGCCCGCAGCTCGTGGAAGATCTGCCACTCCGGGTGCGGCGTACCCGGCGCCGAACGCCGGATCAGCTGCTGCTCCGAACCGTCCTGCGCGCGGTAGCGCAGCACAGCCTGGTAGCCGGGGCCCACCGTCGGCTGCCCGGTGGGCTGCTGCGGATAGCCGTAC
>NZ_MCGQ01000012.1 GCF_002242805.1 Streptomyces diastatochromogenes
AATAGGCCGAGGGCTTGTCCATTGATGCTCGCGTCCACTGTGTATGTTCTGAGGCAACGAACGGTTGCCGACTTTGAGTTGAACACATGAACACAAAAGAAAAGTGTGCTTGTTCGCTCGAAACCATTAGGGTTTCGGTGGTCATAGCGTGAGGGAAACGCCCGGTTACATTCCGAACCCGGAAGCTAAGCCTCACAGCGCCGATGGTACTGCAGGGGGGACCCTGTGGGAGAGTAGGACGCCGCCGAACAATCTTTGGAGGACCCCTGGTCCCAGCGTTCAGCTGGGACCAGGGGTCCTTTTGTTTTTACAATGCTTGCGGTACCGAAGACAGGAGTCACCGATGTCCACCAACTCTCCCGAAGACCGGCCGGAGCGCGACCAGCGGCGACGGGACAGTGGTGACCGCGGCGAACGCGGCGGCTACCGCGGGGACCGTGGTGGCTTCCGTCGGGACAACGACCGTAACGACCGCGGCGGTTACGGCCGGCGCGATGACCGTAGTGACCGCGGTGACCGTGGCGGTTTCCGCCGCGACGACCGACGTGACGACCGTCGTGATGACCGTGACCGTGGTGATCGCGGTGGTTTCCGTCGCGACGACCGGCGTGACGACAGCCGTGGCGGTGGCCACGGCGACCGCGGTGGCTACGGTCGCCGTGATGACCGGCGTGAGGGTGACCGGGGTTCCCGTCCGGCGTTCCAGCGTGACGACCGGCGTGAGGGTGACCGCGGTTCCCGCCCGGCGTTCCAGCGTGACGACCGTGACCGTGGACCGCGCCGGGACGACCGAGGCGACCGCGGTTTCCGTCGTGACGACCGCCGTGATGACCGCCGTGACGACCGACCCGCCTACCGACGTGACGACCGACGTGATGACAGCCGTGGTGGTGGTTACGGCGACCGCGGTGATCGTGGCGGTTTCCGTCGTGACGACCGACGTGATGACAGCCGTGGTGGTGGCTACGGCGACCGCGGTGATCGCGGTGGTTTCCGTCGTGACGACCGGCGTGATGACAGCCGTGGTGGTGGCTACGGCGATCGTGGTGGTCACGGTCGCCGTGACGACCGGCGTGAGGGTGACCGCGGTTCCCGTCCGGCGTTCCAGCGTGACGACCGTGACCGTGGACCGCGCCGGGACGACCGAGGCGACCGCGGTTTCCGTCGTGACGACCGTCGTGATGACAGCCGTGGTGGCGGTTACGGCGACCGCGGTGATCGCGGTGGTTTCCGTCGTGACGACCGGCGTGACGACAGCCGTGGCGGTGGCCACGGCGACCGCGGTGGCTACGGTCGCCGTGATGACCGGCGTGAGGGTGACCGGGGTTCCCGTCCGGCGTTCCAGCGTGACGACCGGCGTGAGGGCGACCGCGGTTCCCGCCCGGCGTTCCAGCGCGACGACCGAGGCAGCCGCGGGCCCCGTAGGGACGACCGCGGTGGTCGGCCGGGCGGCTTCCGTGGGCGTGACGGGCGGGACGACCGCCGCGACGACCGTCGTGGTGGCAGCCGCTTCCGCGACGAGCGGGACCGGGACCGTGAGCCGATCAAGCGGCTGCCGATCCCGGAGGACGTCACCGGTGACGAGATCGACAAGGACGTCCGGCAGGAGCTGCAGAGCCTGCCCAAGACGCTCGCCGAGGACGTCGCCAAGAACCTGGTGATGGTCGCGCGGCTCATCGACGAGGACCCCGAGGGTGCCTACGGCTACTCCAGGGTGGCCCTGCGCCTGGCGTCCCGTGTGGCCGCCGTACGCGAGGCCGCCGGGTTCGCCGCGTACGCCAACCAGAAGTACAGCGAGGCCCTCGCCGAGTTCCGGGCCGCGCGGCGCATGACCGGCACGGTCGACCTGTGGCCGGTGATGGCCGACTGCGAGCGTGGGCTCGGGCGGCCGGAGAAGGCGCTGGACATGGCCGGCGCCCCCGAGGTGCACAAGCTGGACAAGGCCGGGCAGGTCGAGATGCGGCTCGTCGCGGCGGGTGCCCGGCGTGACATGGACCAGCTGGACGCGGCCATCGTGACCCTGCAGAGCCCGGAGCTGGCCTCCAACTCCGTCCAGCCGTGGACCGCGCGACTGCGCTACGCCTACGCCGACGCGCTGCTGGCCGCGGGCCGGGAGAGCGAGGCGCGGGAGTGGTTCGCGAAGGCCGTCGAGGCGGACCGGGACGGCAGCACGGACGCCTCCGACCGGCTCGCCGAGCTGGACGGCGTGGAGTTCGTCGACGCCCTCGACGAGACCGAGAACGAGAACGACGGTGAGAACGAGGGCGACGACACGGGCGACAGCGAGGACCCGCGCGAAGAGAGCGCCGGTTCCGCGGACGCGACCGCCGCTCAGGACGACGACAAGGACTGACCCGAGCGAGTGACGACGTCACGACATACGAAAGGGCGGGACCCCCGGGGGTCCCGCCCTTTCGTATGTGTTCGTATGCGCGCGGTCAGATCTCCAGCGCCCGCAGCACCAGCCCCGACGCCGGCTTCGGGCCGAACGACGTCGACTTGCGGGGCATCGTCACGCCCTGGCGGGCCAGGTCGCGTACGACCTCCTCGTGGACCGGGTGCAGCAGGACGGCCGTACCGCCGTCGCGCTCGGCCTTCGCGACCGTGGCGGCCGTGTCGTGGATGTAGGCGATGTGGGCCGGGGAGTCCTCGGGGATGTGCCAGACGTGGTCGAGGAGTGCGGCGTGCAGGACCGTGGCGTCCAGGGAGCGCCAGGCGGCCGGGCGGTCCTCGGGGATCGTGCGGGCCAGCAGGTCCGGGTCCGGGCGGTCGACGAGGTGGAAGGAGCCGTCGCCGGCCAGCAGGAAGGCGTTGCCGGCGCAGGCCGCGTCCGCCAGCACCTCCAGGGCCTCGGCCAGCGACACGTCGAGGTGTCGTACCCGGAACAGGCCCTCCAGGGCTGCCAGCGCGTCCGCCACCGGCAGGCCGTGCAGCAGGCGGTGGATGGCGCGGACCCGCAGGGGGTAGCGGGCGGTGTCGACCAGCAGGACCAGGCCGTGGTCCCAGGGGCTGGGGGAGGGGTGCTCGGCGCGCAGCAGCCGGTAGGTGGCCCAGCGGTGGTGGCCGTCGGCGATGAGGGCCTGGTGGTTCGCCAGGTCGGTCTGGATGCGGGCCACGTCGGCGGGGTCGGTGACCGACCACAGGCTGTGGTGGAAGCCGTCCTCGGTGGTCGTGGCCAGCAGCGGGGGCTGTTCCGCGGTGCGCTCGACGACCTCGGCCGCCGTGCCGTTGCCGTGGTAGGTCAGCAGCAGGGGTTCGAGGTTGGCGCGGGTGGCGCGCATCAGGGCCGCGCGGTCGGCGACCACCGGGGGCATGACGTCCTCGTGCGGCAGCACCACGCCCTCCGCGGGCTCTGACACGCGTAGAGCGCCGATGAGACCGCGCTGGAGCATGCCGTTGCCGTCCCGCTGTTCGTACACGTACAGGGCGGGGTCCGGGTCGGTGGTCAGGACGCCCTCGGCGAGCCAGCGGCGCAGGGTGTCGGCCGCCTGTTCGTTGCGGGCGCTGGGGGTGCCGGCCTGGGGGAGGATCAGACGGACGATGTTGTACGGGTCCGCGGCCTCGAGGTGGTGCAGGCCATCGGGGCGGACGACGACGTCGTAGGGCGGGGAGGTGACGGAGGCCAGGCTGCCGACCCGGTCGGGGTCGTAACGAAGGCCTCGGAACGGGGTGAGTTCCAGGCCTCGGCGCACCGTTGCTTCCGAGTGACCTGCAGTCTTCATCCCGGCATCGTACGTGTGTCAGTGGCGTGGGGGATGATCGGGGGAAAGGCGAGTGAACGAGGAGCGATGTGGAATGAGCCAGGCGGTCAGGACGAGGCCCGAGGGCAGTGGGCAGGCCCTGAGCGAGGCGTACGACACGGCGCTGCTCGATCTTGACGGGGTGGTGTACGCGGGCGGCAGCGCGATCGTGCACGCCGTCGACTCGCTGGCGACGGCCCGCGCGGGCGGGATGCATCTGGCGTACGTCACCAACAACGCGCTGCGTACGCCGGACGCGGTGGCGGAGCATCTGACGGAACTGGGGATACCGACGGGGGCGGACGACGTCATCACCTCCGCACAGGCGGTCGCGCGGCTGATCAGCGAGCAGGTGCCGGCCGGGGCGCGGGTGCTGGTGATCGGCGGTGAGGGGCTGCGGGTGGCGCTGCGCGAGCGCGGCCTGACGCCGGTGGAGTCGGCGGACGACGATCCGGCGGCGGTGGTGCAGGGGTACGGCGGGCCCGATCTGACGTGGGGGCGGTTCGCGGAGGCGTCGTACGCCGTGGCGCGTGGGGTGCCGTGGTTCGCGTCCAACACCGACCTGACGATTCCCAGCGGGCGGGGCATCGCGCCGGGCAACGGAGCGGCCGTGGAGGTCGTCCGGATCGCGACCGGCGCGGAGCCTCAGGTGGCGGGCAAGCCGCTGCCGCCCATGCACCGGGAGACGATCCTGCGTACCGGCGCGAAGCGGCCGTTGGTGGTCGGAGACCGGCTGGACACGGACATCGAGGGCGCGTTCAACGGCGGGGTGGACTCGCTGCTGGTGCTGACCGGCGTCACGGACGGCCCCCAGCTGCTCGCCGCGCCGCCGCAGCACCGGCCGACGTATGTGGACGCCGATCTGCGCGGGTTGCTCACCGGCCAGCCGGAGGTCACCGAGGAGGGTGACGGTTTCCGCTGCGGGGGGTGGACGGCGACCGCCGGGGCGGACCGGCTGGAGCTGGAGGGTGACGGCGAAGCACTCGACGGGCTGCGGGCGTTGTGCGCGGCGGCCTGGACGGCGGCCGGGGACGGTTCCTGCGAGCTGGACGGAGGGAAGGCGCTGGCGCGGCTCGGGCTCTGACACACAGCGGCTCGGGCTCCGACCGCTGACCGGCCTTGGGATCGAGTTCGTATGCGAGGGTAGGCTAACCTAACCTCGTGTTGGTCGACAGTCCTCCGGAACAGCGCGCGGAGACCGCCCCCGCGCCCCCAACCCGTCGGGCGGTACGGGCCCTTGGGCTCCTGCTCTCCGCCGCGATCCTGGTGCTCGTCGCCCTGGCGAGCATCGCGATCGGGGCGAAAGCGCTGACGCCGGACCAGGTCTGGCACGGCCTGTTCCACGACACGGGGACGTACGGCGACGTCGTCGTCGACGAGCGGCTCGCGCGTACGGTCCTCGGTCTGCTGGCCGGTGCCGCGCTCGGCCTGTCCGGGGCGGTGCTGCAGGCGCTCACCCGTAATCCGCTGGCCGACCCGGGACTGCTCGGCATCAACGCGGGTGCCTCCGCCGCCGTTGTCACGGCCCTCACCTACTTCGGCGTCACCAGCCCCAGCGGCTATGTGTGGTTCGCCTTCGGCGGGGCGGCGGCGGTCGGCGCGCTGGTCTGGTTCCTCGGCGGCAGCCGGGGCGCCACACCGGTGCGGCTGGCGCTCGCCGGTACGGCGATCAGCGCCGCGCTGTACGGCTATCTCCAGGCCGTGATGATCATGGACGACGCGGCGCTGGGCAAGATGCGCTTCTGGACGGTCGGTTCGCTGGCCTCGGCGACCAACTCGACCATCGTGCAGGTGCTGCCGTTCCTCGCGGCCGGCACGCTCCTCGCGCTCGTCCTGGCCCGGCCGCTGAACGCCGTGGCGATGGGCGACGACACCGCGCGCGCCCTCGGGGCGAACCTCAACCGCACCCGCGCCCTTGCCATGCTCGCCGCCACCGTGCTCTGTGGCGCCGCGACCGCCGCCTGTGGTCCGATCGTCTTCGTCGGCCTGATGGTCCCGCACGTCGTGCGCTCCTTCACCGGCCCCGACCTGCGCTGGATCCTGCCGTACGCGACGGCTCTGTCCCCCGTGCTGCTGCTCGGCGCCGACGTCATCGGCCGGGTCGTGGCGCGTCCCTCGGAGCTGCAGGTCGGCATCGTCACCGCGATCATCGGCGGCCCGGTCTTCATCTTTCTCGTACGACGGCGGAGGACGGCCCAGCTGTGAAGACCAACCGTGTCATCAGGACGCCGGGCGGGCTCTCGCTGGGCCTGGACGTCCGGGCCGTCACCGTCGTCGTCCTCCTGCTGCTGGTCGCGCTCGCCGCGGGCGTCGTGCTGATCGGCACCGGCGACTTCCCGATCTCGGCGGGCGACGTGGTGAAGACGCTGCTCGGCAACGGCAACGCCGGCCAGGAGTTCATCGTCAACGAACTGCGGCTGCCGCGGGTCCTGGTCGGGCTGCTGGTCGGCGCCTCCCTCGGGCTCGGCGGGGCGCTGTTCCAGGCCGTCACCCGCAATCCGCTCGGCAGCCCGGACGTGCTCGGCCTCGGGCAGGGGGCGACCGCCGGGGCGCTCGTGATGATCGTGCTGTTCTCCGGGAACGCGGCCCAGGTCACCGTGGGCGCGCTCGTGGGCGGGCTGGTGACCGGGCTCGCCATCTATCTGCTCGCCTGGAAGCGGGGCGTGCACGGATATCGACTGGTCCTGGTCGGAATCGGCGTCTCCGCGATCGTCACCGCGATCAACGGCTATCTGCTCACCGTGTCCGACATCGTCGACGCGGCCCGTGCCGTCGTCTGGATGACGGGGTCCCTCAACGGCCGTGACTGGGACCAGGTCTGGCCGCTGCTCGGACTGTGCGCCGTACTCCTGCCGCTCGTCCTCGCCAACGCGCGCGGGCTGCGGATGATGGAGATGGGCGACGACGTCTCGAACGCCCTCGGCGTGCGCGTCGAGCGCGTGCGGGCGCTGCTGATGGTGGCCGCCGTCCTGCTCACCGCGACCGCCACCGCGGCCGCCGGGCCCGTCAGCTTCGTGGCGCTCACCGCCCCCCAGCTCGCCCGGCGTCTGACCCGGTCCCCCGGCCCGAACCTGCTGCCGTCCCTGTGCATGGGTGCCGCCCTCCTGGTCACTGCCGACTGGGCCTCGCAGCGGGCCTTCGGCGCCGACCAGCTGCCCGTCGGCGTGGTCACCGGAGTCCTCGGCGGCGTCTACCTGCTGTGGCTGCTGGTCACCGAACGCAGGGCGGGCCGGATATGAGCGGCTCGGGGCAGCCGGACACGAGCGGCTCAGCGATCAAGAACACCCGAAGGAGCACCGTGAACCGCCTGTCCGCCGAGAACGTCACCCTCGCCTACGACCAGCGCGTCATCGCCGAACAGCTGTCGGTCGAGATCCCCGACAGCTCCTTCACGGTGATCGTCGGCCCGAACGCGTGCGGCAAGTCGACGCTGCTGCGGGCGCTGTCGCGGATGCTGAAGCCGGCCGAGGGCCGGGTGCTCCTCGACGGGCAGGTCATCCAGTCGATGCCCGCCAAGAAGGTCGCGCGCACCCTCGGCCTGCTGCCGCAGTCGTCCGTCGCGCCGGACGGGATCACCGTCGCCGACCTCGTCGGCCGCGGCCGCTACCCGCACCAGGGCATCCTGCGGCAGTGGTCCGCCGCGGACGAGCGGGTCGTCCAGGAGTCCATGGCGCAGACGGGTGTCGCCGAACTCGCCGACCGGTACGTGGACGAGCTGTCCGGCGGCCAGCGCCAGCGCGTGTGGATCGCGATGGCACTCGCCCAGCAGACCCCGCTGCTGCTCCTGGACGAGCCGACCACCTACCTGGACATCCAGCACCAGATCGACGTCCTGGACCTGTGCGCGGAGCTGCACGAGACCCAGGGCCGCACGCTGGTCGCCGTCCTGCACGACCTCAACCACGCCGCCCGGTACGCCACCCACCTCATCGCCCTGCGCGGCGGCCGGGTGATCGCCGAGGGCGCCCCGAACGACATCGTGACGGCCGACCTGGTCGAGGAGGTCTTCGGGCTGCGCTGCCAGGTCATCGACGACCCGGAGACGGGGACCCCGCTGGTGGTGCCGGCCGCGCGCAAGGCCAGGCTCACAGCAGCTTCCTGAGCCGGAACAGGTCCAGCAGGTTCGCCTCCAGCCGCACCCGGCCCGAGCCCCAGGCGGTCGCGAAGTTCAGCCGGCCGTGCACCAGGGCGACCAGGTCGTCGCCGGCCATGGCGAGTCTGATCTGCGCCTTCTCGCGCGGAGGCCCCGGGTGGGTCTCGTCCACCTCGATCCGGCCGCCGGTCAGGCGACCCTCGAAGGTGACGTCCAGGTCGGTGATGTGGCAGCTCACGGAGCGGTCCAGGGCGGCGGCCGCGCGAACGTCGCCCTCGGCGCCCTGCATGTTGTCCGAGAGCTTTCCCAGTGCGGCGCGGCACTCCTCGATCGTGGCCATCGCGAACGACGGTACCCGACCGGTTCGGGGTAGCGTCTGGGCATGAGCGAGTCCGTGTCAGAGGCCGAGGTCGGCACCGAGTTCGTGGCCGGGGCGGAGGCCGCGGCCGGCGTCGAAGCCGAGTACGACCCCGCCGCCCCCGCACCCCTGGACGTCCCCCGCACCTCCACCGGCAACGCCGAGGTCGACGCCCAGCTGGAGCGGCTGGGTGACACCGACCACCTGGCCACCGACGGACACCTAGAGGTGTACGAGGATGTACATCGGGGGCTGCGCGACGCGCTCACCGCGCTCGACGCCCGCCCGGGACCTCCGGCGCCCCCACGGCCGTACGAAAGCAGGAGCTGAACCGAACGTGGCAGGAGTCGCACGCCGCCGTCTGGACGCGGAGCTGGTCCGCCGGAAGCTCGCGCGCTCGCGCGAGCACGCCAGCCAGCTGATCGTCGCCGGACGGGTCACCGTCGGCAGGACCGTGGCGACCAAGCCGGCCACGCAGGTGGAGACCGCGGCGGCGATCGTGGTCCAGGACGACGACAGCGATCCCGACTACGTGTCGCGGGGTGGGCACAAGCTCGCGGGCGCGCTGGAGGTCTTCGTACCGCAGGGGCTCGTGGTCGAGGGTCGGCGCGCGCTGGATGCCGGCGCGTCCACCGGAGGCTTCACCGACGTCCTGCTGCGCTCGGGTGCCGCGCACGTGGTCGCCGTGGACGTCGGATACGGCCAACTCGCGTGGTCTCTCCAGAACGATGAACGCGTCACCGTCAAGGACCGTACGAACGTACGCGAGTTGACGCTCGATGCGATCGATGGGGAACCTGTGGATCTTGTCGTGGGTGATCTGTCCTTCATCCCGCTGGGGCTGGTGCTGCCCGCCCTGAAGCGGTGCGTGAAGCCGGACGCCGACCTGGTGATGATGGTCAAGCCGCAGTTCGAGGTGGGGAAGGAACGGCTGGGCAGCGGGGGTGTCGTACGGAGTCCGCAGCTGCGGGCGGAGGCCGTGCGGGGGGTGGCCGAGAAGGCCTGGGAGCTGGGGCTCGGGGTGCGTGGAGTCACCGCCAGTCCGCTGCCCGGTCCCTCGGGCAATGTCGAGTACTTTCTCTGGCTGCGGTCCGGTGCCCCCGAACTGGACCCGGCCGATGTTGACCGTGCAGTGGCGGAGGGGCCGCGTTGACACAGAACCGAGCGCGTACTGTTTTCCTGCTCGCCCACACCGGGCGTCCCGCGGCGATCCGCAGTGCGGAACTCGTGGTCAAGGGACTGCTGGGGCAGGGCATCGGGGTGCGGGTGCTGGAGGAGGAGGCGCGCGACCTGCCGCTGCCCGAAGAGGTCCAGCTGGTCAAGGAAGCGACCCCGCAGTGCCTCGACGGCTGTGAGCTGCTGATAGTGCTGGGCGGCGACGGCACGCTGCTGCGCGGCGCGGAGTTCGCCCGGGCGTCCGGGGTGCCGATGCTCGGCGTCAACCTCGGACGGGTGGGGTTCCTCGCGGAGGCCGAGCGGGACGACCTCGATCGGGTGGTCGACCGGGTGGTGGCGCGGTCGTACGAGGTCGAGGAGCGGATGACCGTCGATGTCGTCGTGCACCGCAACGGGGACATCGTGCACACGGACTGGGCGCTGAACGAGGCGGCGGTGCAGAAGGCCGGCGCCGAGAAGATGCTCGAGGTCGTGCTGGAGATCGACGGGCGGCCGGTTACCGCTTTCGGGTGCGACGGGATCGTGCTGTCGACGCCGACCGGGTCCACGGCGTACGCGTTCTCCGCCGGGGGGCCGGTGGTGTGGCCCGAGGTGGAGGCCCTGCTGATGGTGCCGATCAGTGCGCATGCGCTGTTCGCGAAGCCGTTGGTCACGTCGCCGGATTCCGTGCTTGCCGTGGAGGTTCTGCCTCATATTCCGCCCGGGGTGTTGTGGTGTGACGGGCGGCGGACCATCGAGTTGCCGCCGGGGGCGCGGGTGGAGGTGCGGCGGGGGGCTGTGCCGGTGCGGTTGGCACGGCTGCACCATTCGTCCTTCACCGACCGGCTTGTGGCGAAGTTCGCGCTGCCGACGCACGGGTGGCGGGGGGCGCCGCACTAGGCATCCGTGAGAGTGCGGTTAGGCGGGCCGTGTGCACTCCCCGCCCCGGACCTCGTATGGTCTGTTCCGTGTTGGAGGAGATGCGGATACGGTCGCTCGGGGTCATCGACGATGCTGTCGTCGAGTTGTCGCCGGGGTTCACCGCCGTCACCGGTGAGACGGGTGCGGGCAAGACCATGGTGGTCACCAGCCTGGGGCTGCTGCTCGGTGGGCGGGCGGACCCGGCCCTCGTGCGGATCGGGGCCGGGAAGGCGGTCGTGGAGGGGCGGATCGCCGTTCCCGCGGGCGCTGCCGCCGTCGTACGCGCCGAGGAGGCCGGGGCCGAGCTGGACGACGGGGCCCTGCTGATCAGCCGTACCGTTTCCGCCGAGGGGCGCTCACGGGCGCACCTGGGCGGACGCAGCGTGCCCGTGGGGCTGCTCGCCGAGCTGGCCGACGACCTGGTGGCCGTGCACGGGCAGACCGACCAGCAGGGACTGCTGAAGCTGTCCCGGCAGCGGCAGGCCCTGGACCGGTACGCGGGCGACGGCGTCGCCGTGCCGCTGGCCAAGTACTCCGAGGCCTACCGGCGGCTGCGGGCGGTCTCCACCGAGCTGGAGGAGATCGTCACGCGCGCGCGTGAGCGCGCCCAGGAAGCCGACATGCTCCGGTACGGGCTCGAGGAGATCGCGGCCGTGGAGCCGCGGGCCGGGGAGGACGTGGAGCTGGCCGAGGAGGCGGAGCGGCTCGGGCACGCCGAGGCACTGTCGTCCGCCGCGACCGCCGCGCACGCCGCGCTCGCGGGCAATCCCGAGGACCCCGAGGGCATCGACGCCGCGACCCTCGTCGCGGGCGCGCACCGGGCCCTGGAGGCCGTCCGGTCCCACGATCCGGCGCTCGCCGCCCTCGCCGACCGGATCGGTGAGATCGGGATCCTGCTGGGTGACGTGGCCGGTGAGCTGGCCGGGTACGCCGACGACCTGGACGCCGATCCGCTGCGGCTGGCCGCCGTGGAGGAGCGCCGGGCCGCGCTGACCGCCCTCACGCGCAAGTACGGCGACGACATCGACGCCGTGCTCGCCTGGGCCGAGCAGAGCGCCGCGCGCCTCGGCGAGTTGGACGGCGACGACGAGCGGATCGGCGAGCTGACCGCCGAGCGGGACGCGCTGCGTTCCGAACTGGGCGGGCTGGCGCAGGCGCTGACGGACGCGCGGGGGGAGGCCGCCGAGCGGTTCGCCGCCGCCGTGACCGCCGAGCTGGCCTCGCTGGCGATGCCCCACGCGCGCGTGTCCTTCGACATCCGGCAGGCCGAGGACCCGGAGGGCGTCGAGGTCGACGGGCGCACGGTCGCGTACGGGCCGTCGGGCGCGGACGAGGTCGAGCTGCTGCTGGCCCCGCACCCGGGCGCGCCGCCGCGGCCCATCGCCAAGGGCGCGTCCGGCGGTGAGCTGTCCCGCGTGATGCTGGCCGTGGAGGTCGTGTTCGCGGGGACCGACCCCGTGCCGACGTACCTCTTCGACGAGGTCGACGCCGGTGTCGGCGGCAAGGCCGCGGTGGAGATCGGGCGGCGCCTGGCGAAGCTCGCCAGGACCGCACAGGTCGTCGTGGTCACCCACCTGCCCCAGGTCGCCGCCTTCGCCGACCGCCAGCTGTTGGTCGAGAAGACCAACGACGGCTCGGTCACCCGCTCCGGTGTGAAGGTCCTGGAGGGCGAGGAGCGGGTCCGCGAGCTGTCCCGGATGCTGGCGGGCCAGGAGGACTCGGAGACGGCCCGCGCGCACGCGGAGGAACTGCTGGCAACGGCGCGCGCGGATCTGTGACGATGGCCGGATGATCAACCGCGCTCCAAGGTCCCGCTCGTTCCTGCTGTCCGCCGCGCTCACCCGGGCCGGCCAGGCACTCCTGCGCGCCGAGTCGCCCGGTGGCCGCGCGCGTTGGGAGCGGAAGAACTACGCGGGGCGGGCCGTCGGGCTGTACGCCGGGCCCGCCTCGGCTCTTGGTACGGCGGTCGCCGCCGGGCGGGTGCACCCCGGGGCCGGGCTCGCGGTGCTGGCCGCCGGGGTCTGCGGGGCGTACGACGACGTCGCCGGGGCCGGAGATCCGCGGCGCGGGTTTCGGGCGCATCTGGGGGCCTTGCGGGACGGGGAAGTCACCAGCGGGGCCGTGAAGTTGTTCGGGATCTCCGCCGCCGGGCTGGTGGCGGGCGCCCTGATGAAGGAGCGGCTCCTCGACAAGGTGCTGGCGGGTGTCGTGATCGCCGGGGCCGCGCACTTCGTGAACCTGGTCGACGTACGGCCGGGACGTGCGGCCGCAGCGGTGCTCGCGCTCGGGGCGCCCGGGCTGTTGCGGAACGGGCCGGGCGGGGAACTGACCGCGGCGGCCCTGGGCGGTGCCACGGCCGTGCTGCCCGACGACCTCGCGGAGCGCGTGATGATCGGTGACGCCGGGGCGCACGCCCTCGGAGCGGCGCTCGGTGCCGCCGTGGTCGCGTGCAACCGGCGCGCGGGGCTGCTCGCGCACGCCGTCGCGGTGGTGGCGGCCGCGGTGTACGGGGACCGGGTGAGTGACCGGGTGCGCGCGTTATGAGCCTCTGACCTCCCGGTACGGGCGCACGGGCCGTTCCGCCGAGCCGCGGTTCCCCTCACCCGTGTGGGTGACGTGCTCCGGCGCACTGCTCCGGGCCGCCGCGCTGTGCGCCTCCCCGGATTTCCCGGAACGGCCGTACCTGCTGGCATGCTTGGCAGAGAACACGGGGTGGGTGGCGGGTCGGACGCGGTCCGCGCGAGAGGCGCGCGGTATGTCCTTCCTCCCCTCTCCGCCCGCTACCTTCAGTACGTTTCTTCGTGACCACCCGCGCCGAGTCAGGAGCCCCGGCCCCGTGAGCCCCGTGAGCAGCAACGCACCGCACGGCCAGTCGCCGCTGCGCACCGTGCAGGTGCTGGGCGGAGGCAACGCCGGCAGCAGTGCGCACGTACGCTCCCTGGCCGAGGGGCTCGTCGCCCGGGGTGTGCGGGTCACGGTGTGCGCCCCCGCCGAGGCCGATCGCGCCTACGACTTCACCGGGGCCGGCGCCGATCATGTGCATGTGCCGCGCAGCAGCGACCCGGGCTCCGTGGCCGCGCTCCGGGCGGCCTGCGCGGACGCCGACCTGGTGCACGCGCACGGGCTGCACGCCTCCTTCCGTGCCGTGCTCGCGCTCAGCGGGCGCGGCACCCCGCTGGTGGTCACCTGGCACAACCGGGCCCGGGCCGAGGGCGCACGGGCGCATCTGCTGCGGCTGCTGGAGCGGCGTGTGGTCCGGACGGCCGCCGTGGTGCTCGGCACCACCTCCGACCTGGTGGACCGGGCGCGCCGGACGGGGGCCCGGGACGCCCGGCTCGCGGCCGTGCCCCTGCCCGGGCGGCGCCGGCCCGCCGACCACGACGACCCCGACCGGCTGTGGCCCAAGATCCGCGCCGAACTCGGCGCCACCGGACGCCCGTTGCTCATGGCGGTCGGCTCCCTCGACCCGCAGCGCGGCTACGACGTCCTGCTGGACGCGGCCCGGACCTGGCGGGACCTCGACCCGGTACCGCTGGTCGTCGTGGCGGGGGAGGGGCCGCTGCGGCCGGTGCTGCAGCGGCGGATCGAGGACGAGGAGCTGCCGGTACGGCTCGTCGGACGGCGCGAGGACGTGCCCGAGCTGCTCGCGGCCGCCGATCTCGCGCTGCTGACCAGCAGTTGGGAGTCGCGTTCCGTCCTCGCCCAGGAGGCCCTGCACGCGCGCGTGCCCCTCGTCGCGACACGCGTCGGCGGCATCCCCGACCTCGTCGGCGACGCGGCCGAACTCGTCCCGTACGGCGATGCGGAGGCGCTCGCGGACGTCGTCGTACGGCTGCTCGCGGATCCGGACCGGTGCGAGCTGCTGCGGGAACGGGGCACGCGGCAGGCGGCGACCTGGCCGACGGAGGACGAGACCGTCGCCCAAGTGCTCAGCGTCTACGACGAGTTGACCCAGCCCCAGCCGCTGGCTTAGGGCCCGGCGCGGGCACGTTCCGCCTAGGGCACGTGCCGGCGGGCCCGCAGGGCGAGGCTCAACGCGAGTACGGTCTGCGGGTCGTCGAGGTCGGTGCCCAGCAACTCCCCGATGCGGGCGAGCCGGTTGTACAGGGTCTGGCGGTTGAGGTGCAGCTCGCGGGCGGTCTCCGCCTTGCGGCCCGCGTGCGCCAGATAGGTCTCCAGGGTGGGCAGCAGCGGCGGCTTGGAGCGGTGGTCGTGGTCGCGCAGCGGGCCGATCGCACGGTCCACGAAGGCCGCCAGGTCCGGGTGGTCGCGCAGCCGCCACAGGAGGAGGTCGATATCGAGGCGGCGGGCGTCGTACCAGGGGCGGTCGGTCAGGCCCTGCGCCGCCGTCGCCGTCTCCGCCGCGTGCCGCAGGCCCGCCGACGCGGCCGCCCAGCCACCGGCCACCCCGACCACCACGACCGGCGGCGGAGCACCCGGCCGCTGCATCCCGGCCCGCTCGACGCCCGCCCGCAGCGCCGTCGCCACCCGGTCCGCGACAGCCGAACGCTCCGACTCCGAGCGCAGCCCGAGCAGCACCGGCACCCGGCCCTCGACCGGCCGCACACCCAGCAGCACCGGCACGCCCACCGAGGCCAGCTCCTCGGCGACCGCCCGCGCCAGCACCGCCCAGCCGCCGCCGGGGGACAGGGAGTCCCCGACCCGCATCACCACGGGCAGCAGCGGGCTGCTGCCGGGCTTGAAGCCGAGCACCCGGGCCTGCGCCGGGGCGTCCTCCGCCGTGATGCGGCCCTCGGCGAGGTCGGTGAGGAAGTCGCCCCGGCCGCGCGCCGCCAGCTCCTCCTCCTGCCGGGCCTGCATCAGCACCACGGCCAGGATGCCCGCGGCCCGCTCGGCGGCGATCCGGTGCACCGGAGCCAGCGGCGAGCGGACCGGCAGCAGCACCAGCCGCGCCCGTACCGACCCCGGCCCCGCCCCGGGCCCGCCGCCGGGCACGTCCACCAGCACCGAGCCGGCGGGCGGCGGCGCGTCCTTCTGCGGACCCCGCAGCCCCTCCCACACCTGCAGCGGATCCGCGCCCTCGGGTCCGGACCCGGCGGCGTACAGCAGCCGGCCGTCCGCGGTCTCCAGGAACACCGGGTTGGCGCTGAAGTCGGCCAGGATGCCCAGCACCTGCGGCACCCCGCCACCGCCCAACAGCGCCTCGGTACACCGCCGGTGCACCTCCTCCGCGCGCTGCAGCAGCGCGTAGTGCCCGTTGACGATCTCGGTGTGGATCTCCTCGGTGACGGTCACGAACGGCACCTCGCGGTGCAGCTGGACCAGCGGCAGCCCCGCGCCGCGGGCCGTGTCCACCAGCGCGGCGGGCAGCCGGGTGAAGCGCGGGCCCAGCTCCACCACCAGCGCCGCGATCCCGCGCTCGGCGAGCGTCCGCACGAACGCGCGCTGCTCGGCCGGGCGGGTGCCGAGGCCGTAGCCCGTGGTCAGCAGCAGCTCGCCGCCCTTGAGCAGCGAGGCGATGTTCGGCACCTCGCCCGCGTGCACCCAGCGGACCGTGCGCCCCAGCCGGTCGGCACCCGCCAGGATCTCCGGGAGCCCGCTGCGCAGTCCCGGCAGCTCCAGCGCCCGCTGAACGGTGATCCCGGCGCCCTGAGTGGCGAATCTGCTCTCCGTACCGCTGTCCATGGAGCGGACGCTACCTGCGCAAACGCCCGGACGACAGCTCGGGCGCCGGCTACAGCGGACGGATGTTGTGGTTGAAGCGGAACACGTTGTCGGGGTCGTACGCCCGCTTCACCTTTTCCAGCCGCAGAAGGTTCCCGGCGCCCAGGCCCGCCCGCACTCGCTCGGCGCCCTCCGCGCCGATGAAGTTCAGGTACACGTCCCCCGTGCTCCACGGCCGGACGCCCGTGCGGACGTCCCGCACCCAGGCGACGGCCCGCTCGTCGTCGGCCGGGTCCGCCCAGACGGCGAAGGGATGCACGGCCCAGGGCGCGTCCCGGTACGGCACCGGGTACGTGTGCGGACCGGCCGCGATCGCACCGCCCTGCGGGAAGACGATGTGCTGGGTGGAGGTCGGCACGGGCATGTCCGCGGCACGGGCGCAGAAGACGTCCACCAGCTCGTCGGGCAGACCGGTCAGATACTCCGCCGACCAGTGGTTCCGCAGGCCGGGCGGAACGTCCAGCATGCACTGCAGGTCCACGTAGGGCAGCGCGCCGACCAGCTCCGACTCGTGCGGCAGCGCCAGCAGCGGCTCGGCCGGCTTGCGCAGCTCCTCCTCGCCGCCGGTGTACGTCAGCAGCACGGCGCACACCAGCTTCCCGACCAGGTGCTCCGGTACGAACTCCGCGGGCGGGCCGGTGATGTACAGCACCGCGCCGCCCAGCTCGTCGGGGCCGGTGCGGATGACCTCCCGGAAGGCGCGGACCGCGTCGGGGCCCACCTCCGGCAGGTACAGCAGCAGGGCGACGGCGAACTCCGGCAGCTCGTGCAGCTCCAGGGTGAGCGCGGTGGCGACGCCGAAGTTGCCGCCGCCGCCGTGCAGGGCCCAGAACAGCTCGGGGTTCTCGTCGGCGTTCGCGTGCACCCGCTCGGCGTCGGCGGTCACCAGTTCCACCGCGATGAGGTTGTCGACGGCCAGGCCGAAGGCGCGGTCCAGCCAGCCGGTGCCGCCGCCCAGCACGAACCCGCCGACGCCCGTGGACGAGACCCGGCCGCCGGTGGTCGCGAGGCCGTACGGCTGGGTGGCCCGGTCCAGATGGCTCATCGTGGCACCGCCCTCGACCCGGACCGCCTCGGCCGCGGGGTCCACGGTCACCCCGTGCATCCGGCGCAGGTCCACCACGAGCGCGCCGTCGCCCAGGGCCGTGCCGGCCACGCTGTGCCCGCCGCCGCGCACCGCGATGTGCAGGTCGAGATCCCGCCCGAAGCGCACCGCCCGGACCACGTCGGCCGCGTCCGCGCACTGCGCGATCACGGCCGGACGCTTGTCGATCACCGCGTTGAAGACCGCACGCGCCGCGTCGTAGCCCGCGTCCCCGGGGGCGAACACCTCGCCGACCAGATCCTCGCGCAGCGCGGCGAGGGCCGCGTGCGCCTTCGAGAGGGGAGCCATGGCCGCCCCCTTCCGCACAGGGGCCGCACTCCGCTTCCAGCCTAGGTGGGCCGGGTCGAGGGTGCAGTGCGTTCGTTGCCCGTGCCGCAAATGACTGTCCCGGACCGCTCGGTGTCGCGATCATGGACCGGTCACCGACCCGCGACCGATGAGGGAGCGCTCCCCATGCCCGTCCCGGCTGATCCGACCGTTCTCCATCCGATGCCCGAGCAGCCGCGGGTGGTGCTGCTCAGGCCGCTGGTGAAGTCCCCGCTGATCGAGGTCGGGGAGTACTCCTACTACGACGATCCCGACGACCCGACCGCGTTCGAGACGCGCAACGTGCTCTACCACTACGGGCCGGAGAAGCTGATCATCGGCAGGTTCTGCGCGCTGGGTACGGGAGTGCGGTTCATCATGAACGGTGCCAACCACCGGATGGACGGTCCCTCGACCTTCCCCTTCCCCACCATGGGTGGCTCGTGGGCCGAACACTTCGACCTGCTCACCGGCCTGCCCGGCCGAGGGGACACCGTCGTCGGCAACGACGTCTGGTTCGGCCACGGCACGACGGTCATGCCGGGCGTCCGCATCGGGCATGGCGCGATCATCGCCACCGGCGCCGTGGTCACCGCGGACGTGCCCGACTACGGCATCGTCGGCGGCAACCCGGCCCGCCTCATCCGCACCCGCTACGACGACCAGGACATCGCCCGACTGCTGGCGGTGGCCTGGTGGGACTGGCCCGCGGAGCACATCACCGAGCACGTGCGGGCGATCATGTCGGGCAGCATCGCCGATCTGGAAGCCGCCGCCCCGGACACCCCGCACGACATTCCGCATGTGTGAGGGTTCTCCGCATGACCCACACCGAGATCGAGATCACCGCGGAGTTGGTCCGGGATCTGCTGCGTGACCAGCATCCCGACCTGGCCGATCGGCCTGTGAGGCTCGGCGCACGTGGCTGGGACAACCAACTGTGGCGACTCGGCGACGACCTCGCCGTCCGGCTGCCCTGGGCGACGCAGTCCGCCGATGCGCTGTTGCGCAAGGAGCACGCCTGGCTGCCCGCCCTGGCCCCGCGCCTCCCCCTGCCGGTCCCCGTCCCGCAGCGCCTCGGGGAGCCCTCCGAGCGGTTCCCGCGGCCCTGGATCGTGACCACCTGGGTGCCGGGCGCTCCTGCCGACCGTGCCCCGGTCACGCGCGCCGCGGACGCGGCCGACAGCTTGGCCGTCTTCCTGACCGCTCTTCACCGACCCGCTCCCGACGGCGCGCCCGTCGGCCGTGACCGCGGGGGGCCGCTGGCCGACCGCGCCGAGCAGTTCGCCGAGGGACTCGCCTCGGCCACCGAGATGGGGCTGATCCCCGACCCGGACGCCGTCCGCGCGGTCTGGGAGGACGCCGTCGCCGCGCCCGACTGGGCGGGCCCACCAGTGTGGCTCCACGGCGACCTGCACCCGGCCAACGTCCTCACCGCGGACGGCACCTTCTGCGGCGTGATCGACTTCGGCGACCTCTGCGCGGGCGATCCGGCCTGCGACCTCGCCGCCCCGTGGACACTGCTGCCGGACGGCGCCGCCGACCGCTTCCATCGCGCGTACCGGCCGACCGCGGACGCCGCGACCCTGCGTCGCGCCCGCGGCTGGGCCGTGTGGCGCGCCCTCGGCGGCATCCTCGTCGGAGAGGCCGGCGTCCGCGGCCGCCCCGGCGGCAAGCCCACCTGGGGCCCACCCGCCCATGCCGCCCTGCGACGCCTCGTCGCGGCGGCCCACCGCTGAGAAGCCCCGCCCCGGCCGTACGCATGGATGACGGCCGGGGCGGGGGTGGCGCTCAGCCGCCGTACGCCCCCGAAGCCGTCAGCCGCAGTGCCGTGTCGATCAGCGGAACGTGGCTGAAGGCCTGGGGGAAGTTGCCGACCTGGCGTTGCAGGCGCGGGTCCCACTCCTCGGCGAGCAGGCCGAGGTCGTTGCGCAGGGCGAGGAGCTTCTCGAAGAGTTTGCGGGCCTCGTCCACGCGGCCGATCATCGCCAGGTCGTCGGCCATCCAGAAGGAGCAGGCCAGGAAGGCGCCCTCGTCGCCCGGAAGGCCGTCGACGCCCTCGTCCTCGCCTTCCGTCGGGTAGCGCAGGATGAACCCGTCCGTGGTGGACAGCTCGCGCTGGATCGCCTCGATGGTGCCGATCACCCGCTTGTCGTCCGGCGGCAGGAAGCCCATCTGCGGGATCAGCAGCAGCGAGGCGTCCAGCTCCTTGGAGCCGTAGGACTGGGTGAACGTGTTGCGCTCCTGGTCGTAGCCCTTCTCGCACACGTCCCGGTGGATGTCGTCGCGCAGTTCCTTCCAGCGCTCCAGCGGGCCGTCCGCGTCACCGGACTCGATCAGCTTGATGGTGCGGTCCACCGCCACCCAGGCCATCACCTTCGAGTGCACGAAGTGCCGGCGCGGGCCGCGCACCTCCCAGATGCCCTCGTCCGGCTCCTGCCAGTGGTCCTCCAGGTAGCGGATCAGCTTGAGCTGGAGCAGGGAGGCGTAGTCGTGGCGGGCCAGGCCGGTCATGTGGGCCAGGTGCAGGGCCTCGGTGACCTCGCCGTACACATCCAGCTGGAGCTGGTGGGCCGCACCGTTGCCGACCCGGACCGGCCCCGAGTTCTCGTAGCCCGGCAGCCAGTCCAGCTCCGCCTCACCCAGCTCCCGCTCGCCCGCGAGGCCGTACATGATCTGCAGGTTCTCCGGGTCGCCCGCGACCGCGCGCAGCAGCCACTCGCGCCAGGCCCGGGCCTCCTCGCGGTAGCCCGTGCGCAGCAGGGAGGAGAGGGTGATCGCGGCGTCGCGCAGCCAGGTGTAGCGATAGTCCCAGTTGCGGACGCCGCCGATGTCCTCGGGGAGGGAGGTGGTCGGGGCCGCGACGATGCCACCCGTGGGGGCGTACGTCAGCGCCTTCAGGGTGATCAGCGAGCGGATCACCGCTTCGCGGTACGGACCGTGGTACGTACAGTGCTCGACCCACTCGCGCCAGAACTCCTCCGTCGCCTCCAGCGACTGCTCGGGCTCCGGCAGCTGCGGTGGCTCCTTGTGCGAGGGCTGCCACGAGATGGTGAACGCGATCCGGTCGCCCGGGGCGACGGTGAAGTCGGCGTAGGTGGTCAGCGCCTTGCCGTAGGTCTCGGCCTCCGTGTCGAACCACACAGAGTCGGGCCCGGCGACCGCCACCGTCCGGCCCTCGTGCTTGTGCACCCAGGGCACGATCCGGCCGTAGGAGAACCGCATCCGCAGCGCGGAGCGCATCGGCACCCGGCCGGTGACGCCCTCCACGATCCGGATCAGCTGCGGCGCGCCGTCACGCGGGGGCATGAAGTCCGTCACGCGCACGGTGCCGCGCGGGGTGTCCCACTCCGATTCCAGGATCAGCGAGTCGCCGCGGTAGCTGCGCCGGGCGGCCGTGGGGGGCTGCGCGTCGGCCGCGTGTGCCGGGCCGAGCCGCCAGAAGCCGTGCTCCTCGGTGCCCAGCAGGCCGGCGAAGATGGCATGCGAGTCGAAGCGGGGCAGGCACAGCCAGTCGACTGTGCCGTCCCGGCAGACCAGTGCCGCGGTCTGCATGTCTCCGATGAGTGCGTAGTCTTCGATGCGCCCGGCCACGTGCAACTCCAGTCGAACGGCCACGTCACCCCCACACAAGGGGGCTGTCGCTAGTGCGGTCAAGGGGTCGTTGTTATGCGTCGTTGAGCGGTGAAGCAAAGCAGCCCGCCGAGCCCTGAGGCAAAACGACAGTCTTTGCTCAACGAACTGCCGCGCTCTCGTTGTTCCGGGTGATGCAGGCGGGGGTGTGCCGTCGTTCCGGCCGGGCTCGGCAGCGAGTGTCCGAGCAGGATACGACGCACGTAGATGATCTGCGTGCCGCTCCGGGCAACCCGTGTGGGCCGAACGAGTGAGCAGCGGGTGATATCGATGTGACCGGTGCGCACCTGTGTATACGCACGTGACGGGTGTCGTGTCGGCGCGAGCGCGGAGCGTGGCCGGAAGCCATCCCCTCCGGGCGCTGATACGCTGGTAGCCCGTGGACCGGTGGGCGACAAACCCCCGAACCGCAGCGACGGCGCCTCCGGAAATCTCCGGGCGGGTAGCCGGACCGCATCACAGACAGCGACCACGGGAGCCCCCTCTTGGCCATGCCGCCGAAATCTACGACGACCAAGCACATCTTCGTCACCGGGGGTGTCGCCTCCTCGCTCGGCAAGGGCCTCACCGCCTCCAGCCTGGGCATGCTGCTCAAGGCCCGCGGCCTGCGCGTCGTGATGCAGAAGCTGGACCCGTACCTGAACGTCGACCCGGGCACGATGAACCCCTTCCAGCACGGTGAGGTGTTCGTCACCAACGACGGCGCCGAGACCGACCTGGACATCGGCCACTACGAGCGCTTCCTCGACCGCGACCTGGACGGCTCGGCCAACGTCACCACCGGCCAGGTGTACTCGACCGTGATCGCCAAGGAGCGGCGCGGCGAGTACCTGGGCGACACCGTGCAGGTCATCCCGCACATCACCAACGAGATCAAGCACCGCATCCGGCGCATGGCCACCGACGAGGTGGACGTCGTCATCACCGAGGTCGGCGGCACGGTCGGCGACATCGAGTCGCTGCCGTTCCTGGAGACCGTCCGCCAGGTCCGCCACGAGGTCGGCCGGGACAACGTCTTCGTGGTGCACATCTCGCTGCTGCCGTACATCGGCCCCTCCGGCGAGCTGAAGACCAAGCCGACCCAGCACTCCGTCGCCGCCCTGCGCAACATCGGTATCCAGCCGGACGCGATCGTCCTGCGCTGCGACCGCGAGGTCCCGACCGCGATCAAGCGCAAGATCTCGCTGATGTGCGACGTCGACGAGGCCGCCGTCGTCGCCTGCCCGGACGCCCGCTCGATCTACGACATCCCGAAGGTCGTGCACTCCGAGGGCCTGGACGCCTACGTCGTGCGCAAGCTCGACCTGCCGTTCCGTGACGTGGACTGGACGACCTGGGACGACCTGCTCGACCGCGTCCACAACCCCGACCACGAGATCACCCTCGCCCTCGTCGGCAAGTACATCGACCTGCCCGACGCCTACCTGTCGGTCACCGAGGCGCTGCGCGCGGGCGGCTTCGCCAACAAGGCCCGCGTGAAGATCAAGTGGGTCACCTCCGACGACTGCAAGACCCCGGCGGGCGCCAAGGCGGCTCTCGGCGACGTCGACGGCATCTGCATCCCCGGCGGCTTCGGCGACCGCGGTGTGCTCGGCAAGGTCGGCGCCATCCGCTACGCCCGCGAGAACAAGATCCCGCTGCTCGGCCTCTGCCTCGGCCTCCAGTGCATCGTGATCGAGGCCGCGCGCAACCTCGCCGACATCCCGGACGCCAACTCCACCGAGTTCGACCCGGCCACCGGCCACCCGGTCATCTCCACCATGGCCGAGCAGATGGACATCGTCGCCGGTGAGGGCGACATGGGCGGCACGATGCGGCTCGGCATGTACCCGGCGAAGCTGGCCGAGGGCTCCATCGTGCGCGAGGTGTACGACGGCAAGGAGTACATCGAGGAGCGGCACCGTCACCGCTACGAGGTGAACAACGCCTACCGCGCGGAGCTGGAGAAGAAGGCCGGCATCCTCTTCTCGGGCACCTCCCCGGACGGCAAGCTCGTCGAGTACGTCGAGTACCCGCGCGACGTCCACCCGTACCTGGTCGCCACGCAGGCGCACCCCGAGCTGCGCTCGCGGCCGACCCGTCCGCACCCGCTCTTCGCCGGCCTGGTGAAGGCCTCGGTCGAGCGGAAGAATTCCAAGTAACACACCAGTTGTACGGTGGCCGGGGTGCATACCTTCAAAGGTGCGCACCCCGGTTTCACTGTGGCCGGTCTTTTTTGGCTGGTCTCCTTAAAGCGTGTGTGGAAGGACAGGGCATGACGATCAAGGACACCCCCGAGGAGTGGGAGATCCGGGCGACGGAGACCCCCTTCAGGGGCAACAAGACCTCCGTTCGCACGGATGACGTGGTCATGCCCGACGGCTCCGTGGTCCGCCGCGACTACCAGGTGCACCCCGGCTCGGTCGCCGTCCTCGCCCTCGACGAGGAGGACCGCGTCCTGCTGATCCGCCAGTACCGCCACCCGGTGCGGCAGAAGCTGTGGGAGATCCCGGCCGGCCTGCTCGACGTGCCCGGCGAGAACCCGCTGCACGCCGCCCAGCGCGAGCTGTACGAGGAGGCGCACGTCAAGGCCGAGAACTGGCGGGTGCTGACCGACGTCTACACCACCCCCGGCGGCTGTGACGAGGCCGTACGGATCTTCCTCGCCCGCGATCTGTCCGAGGCCGAGGGGGAGCGGTTCGAGACGGAGCACGAGGAGACCGACATGGAGTACGCGCGCGTGCCGGTCGACGAGCTGGTGCGCCTGGTGCTCGCCGGTGACGTGCACAACAACTGCCTCGTCGTCGGCGTCCTCTCGCTGGTGGCGGCGCGGTCCGAGGGCGGTCTGGACGCCCTGCGCCCGGCCGACGCGCCGTGGCCCGCGCGCCCGTTCGAGTCCTGAACCCACCCGTGCGCACATTGGTGTGACGATCGCCTGATCCGATCGGGGGACGTGCCCGCCGTGCTCTTCCCGGAACGTCGCAGAGCGTGAACTAGGCTCTGGAAAACGCCCGTACCGGAAGATCCGGCGGGCTTGCGCGTGCGGTGGGACGGGAGCGTGGCCCGTGACGGATCAGGCGGTGGACACAGGCGGCGGGCGGCTGTCCGCGCACCCGGCCACGGCGGACCATTTCCTGGGCCGCACACGGGAGTTGAAGGAGCTGCGCGCCGACATCGAGCGCGCGGGCCTGGACACCCTCTCCGGCCGCAAGGCCCCCCGCGCGCGCGTGCTCCTCATCGCGGGCCGCCCCGGCTCCGGCCGGACAGCCGTCGCCGAGGAACTCGTACGACAGGTCGCCGAGCGTTACCCCGACGGCGTGCTGCGGGCCCGGCTCAGCGAGCCCGACGGCACCCCCGTACCGATCGAGCGCACCGCCCGCGAGTTGCTCGCCGCGCTGGACGTGCAGGCACCCGCCGGGGCCGCCGAGGACGACCTGACCGAGGCGCTGCGCGCGGCCCTCGCCGAGCGGCGCGCGCTGCTCCTGCTGGACGACGCGGCCGGCGCCGAGCAGGTCGACGCGCTGCTGCCGGACACCCCGGACTGCCTGGTGGTCGCCGTCTCCGGCGGCCCGCTCACCGGCATCGCGGACGTCCGCCCGTGCACCCTGGGCGGCCTCGACACCAAGTCGGCGGTGGAACTCCTCGCCCGCTACACCGGCTCGGTGCGCATCACCGTCGACCCGCGCTCCGCCGAGAGCCTGGCCGAGGCCTGCCAGGGCCACCCGGCCGCGCTCACCCTGGCCGGCGGCTGGCTCGCCTCCCGGCCCCAGGCGGCCGTCTCCGACCTCGCCAAGCGGATGCACACGGATGCCGTCGAGGGCGCCGAGGGCGCCGACGCCACCCCGCTCGCCCGGGTCTTCCGGCTCGTCCACGACCAGCTGCCGGCCCCCGCCGCCCGGATACTGCGACTGCTCTCGCTGGCCCCGGCCGGCCTGATCGACCCGCACACCGCCTCGGCCCTGGCCGGCTGCTCGGTGGGCGCGGCCCGCGCCGCCCTGGACGAGTTCGTCCTCCTCGGCCTGCTGCGCGCGGTGGACTCCCCGCTGCCCGAGTACGACGTCCCCGGCTGTCTGCACCCGCTGCTGCGCTCCTTCGCCGAGAGCCAGGAACGCCCGGCGGAGCTGCAGCTGGCCCGGGCGCGCATGCTGGAGCGGACCGTACGGCTGCTGCAGTCGTGCCGGGCGATCACCGAGACGGACAGCCCGCAGGCCCGGGAGAAGCTGCAGGAGACGCCCCCGGCGCTCCGCTTCCCCACCCCCCGGGCGGCCGAGGAGTGGCTGCGCGTGCGCCGGCCCGCCCTGCTGGCCGCCGTCCGCGTGGCCGTGGCCGACGGGGAGCTGGACACTCTCGCCCGCCGGCTGATGTCCCAGCTGGTCAGGGCCATGGCGGCACACTTCGGCACCCAGGCGGCCGCGCCCGACCTGTACGGCGTCCACGGCCTGGTGCTGGATGTCGCCGAGCGGCGCGGGCTGCACCGGGAGCGGGCCGCGGCCCTGCTGAACCTGGGCGATCTGGACGCGCAGACCGGCCGCACCCGGGACGCACTGGCCCGCTATCGGGCCGCCCTGGACGCCGGACGCGAAGCAAATGACCCGTACGCGACCCGCCGCGCGATGGAATCCGTAGGCGGCGCGCACCAGGAGCTGGGGGACTACGACCGGGCCGCCGACTGGTTCGGCCGGGCCCTCGCCGAGCGGCTGGCCCGGGGCGAGCGCACCGAGGCCGCCCGGCTCTACGGCCGGATCGCCACCGCCCACACCTACGCGGGCCGCTACGGCGAGGGGCTCAGGAACTGGCGGGCGGCCGCCGCCGGGTACCGCAAGGAAGGTGATGTCGCCGCTTACGCGCGGGCGTTGAGCGAACTGGCCCGGGTCCAGGAGTACGCGGGGCGGCCCGAGGAGTCGCTGCGCACCTGCCAGGAGGCGGCGGAGTGGGCGCGGCGCGCCGACGAGGTCCGGCTGCAGGCCGCGCTGCAGCTCCGGCTGGCCGACACCCTGGACCGGCTCGGCGACCCCACGGCCGCCCGCCTGCACCGGGCGGCGGCCGAGCGCATGCTGAACGAGGAGCAGTCGGAGGACGACTCCAGCGGGGAACAGGACGCTAACGCCTGCGAAATCCGTAGCGCATCCAGCGAAGATTGATGCAATGAAAGGCTAGACAGTCGGAACACCTTCATTAAACTGGCTCTGCCGCTCGTTCTCCTGCGGTGTCTCCCGGTATGCCCCTGCATGCCTGGGTATGTCTTGTAATGCACCCCCCATACCCTCTGAGCCAAGGACCGTGATCCACGTGAAGGTCGGCATCCCCCGCGAGGTCAAGAACAACGAGTTCCGGGTGGCCATCACCCCCGCCGGTGTGCACGAGCTGGTGCGCAACGGGCACCAGGTCGTCATCGAGCGGGGCGCCGGCGTCGGCTCCTCGATCACGGACGACGAGTACGTCTCCGCCGGTGCCGAGATCCTCGGGTCGGCGGACGAGGTCTGGGCCGCCGCGGACCTGCTGCTGAAGGTCAAGGAGCCCATCGCGGAGGAGTACCACCGCCTCCGCAAGGACCAGATCCTCTTCACCTACCTGCACCTGGCCGCCTCCAAGGAGTGCACGGACGCGCTCATCGAGTCCGGCACCACGGCCATCGCCTACGAGACGGTCGAGCTGCCGAACCGCGCGCTGCCGCTGCTCGCCCCGATGTCCGAGGTCGCGGGCCGGCTGGCCCCGCAGGTCGGCGCCTACCACCTGATGCGTCCGGCCGGCGGCCGTGGCGTGCTGCCGGGCGGTGTCCCGGGCGTGACCCCGGCCAAGGCCGTCGTCATCGGTGGCGGTGTCTCCGGCTGGAACGCCACCCAGGTCGCCGTCGGCATGGGCTTCGACGTGACCCTGCTCGACCGCGACATCAACAAGCTGCGCGAGGCCGACAAGGTCTTCGGCACCAAGGTCAAGGCCATCATGTCCAACTCCTTCGAGCTGGAGAAGGCCGTCCTCGACGCCGACCTCGTCATCGGCGCCGTCCTCATCCCGGGCGCCAAGGCCCCGAAGCTGGTCACCAACGAGCTGGTGTCCCGCATGAAGCCCGGAAGTGTTCTTGTCGACATCGCGATCGACCAGGGCGGCTGCTTCGAGGACTCGCGTGCCACCACGCACGCCGAGCCGACCTTCCGGGTGCACAACTCGGTCTTCTACTGCGTCGCCAACATGCCGGGCGCGGTGCCGAACACCTCCACCAACGCCCTCACCAACGCCACGCTGCCGTACATCGTCTCGCTGGCCAACAACGGCTGGGTGGAGGCGCTGCGCCGCGACGCCGCGCTCGCCAAGGGTCTCAACACCCATGACGGCAAGGTCGTTTACAAGGAGGTCGCCGAGGCCCACGGCCTGGAGCACGTGGAGCTGGACTCCCTGCTCGACTGACCCCTCCGACCTGGTGAGTCGCTAAGTCACCGACAGGTAAAAGGCGATTCGTCAACACGCCTCGTCAACACCGCGCACCCGGCCGGACCTTGCCCGACAAGGTCCGGCCGGATGTGTGTATGGTCACTTTGCGACTCTCGGTCAACTCGCCTCGAACGTAACCCTTCGACCGATTCGCACACCGGTGAAACCTGCTGTGCGACGGCCGTACGCCCTTGACAGCGGGATGTTTCATTGCCGACACATCCTGCCGGGTCCGGCGGATTGTGTTGCTGCGGACCGCCGACACGCCATAGAGTCGCCAACCGTCGGCATGGTGCCACGCTGACCTTGTCTAGAAGTTTCCTGGTCACCAAGGAGGTAAGACGACTTGTGAATGAGTCGACATTTTCTCCCGGGGGTGGTCAACCAGGAATGCCTGTACGGGGCCAGGGCTCCGCGGGATTCGAGGCTGTCGGCTCCGTAGCTGTGCGCACCTTCGCAGCCCACCAGAGTCCGGGTCGGCAGACCGTCCGGACAGCACACCAGAGCATGGATGGCCATCACGTGAACGCCATGGCCGGCGACGGAAGTGGCGCGCCCCACAACCAATTCGCCGACTACGACGAACTGCCCGAGGGGCACTTCTACGACCCCGACGCCGAGTACGAGCCCGATCCCGAGTACGCGGCCACGCTCGCGCCCGACGCGGCCCGCCAGCGCCGTGAGCGCATCGGCCCGACCGGACGCCCGCTGCCGTACTTCCCGATCCCGGGCCCGCTGACCGACCACGGCCCCGCGAAGATCATCGCGATGTGCAACCAGAAGGGCGGCGTCGGCAAGACGACGTCGACCATCAACCTGGGTGCCGCGCTCGCGGAGTACGGCCGGCGCGTGCTGCTCGTGGACTTCGACCCGCAGGGCGCGCTGTCGGTGGGTCTCGGCGTCAACCCGATGGAGCTGGACCTCACCGTCTACAACCTGCTCATGGAGCGGGGGATGTCCGCGGACGAGGTCCTGCTGAAGACGGCGGTCCCCAACATGGACCTGCTGCCGTCCAACATCGACCTGTCGGCCGCCGAGGTCCAGCTGGTCTCCGAGGTCGCGCGCGAGTCGACCCTGCAGCGGGCGCTCAAGCCCCTGCTGCCCGACTACGACTACATCGTGATCGACTGTCAGCCCTCGCTCGGCCTGCTCACGGTGAACGCGTTGACGGCCGCCCACAAGGTGATCGTCCCCCTGGAGTGCGAGTTCTTCGCCCTCCGCGGTGTCGCGCTGCTCACCGAGACCATCGAGAAGGTCCAGGAGCGGCTCAACCCCGACCTGGAACTGGACGGCATCCTCGCCACGATGTACGACTCGCGCACGGTCCACAGCCGTGAGGTCCTGGCCCGGGTGGTCGAGGCCTTCGACGACCACGTCTACCACACGGTCATCGGCCGCACGGTCCGCTTCCCGGAGACCACGGTCGCCGGTGAGCCGATCACCACCTACGCCTCCAACTCCGTCGGTGCCGCCGCCTACCGCCAGCTCGCCAGGGAGGTGCTCGCCCGGTGTCACGCCGAGTGAGTCTGCCCGGGGCCGACGAACTCTTCCGTACGACCGGGGGGATGGCGCTCCAGCCGTCCACGCCCCGGCGCGGGGCCAACGGCGAGGCCCGGGTGCCGGCTCCCGCGGGGGAGAGCGACGATGTGGCCGCCGCCGAGGACGTGCCGCCGTCGGTGCCCGTCCAGGGCGGTGACGGCGAGGGCGCGGAGCATGTCGCGGCGGAGGCGGAACCGGCCGAGGCCGGTGAGTCCCGTACCCGGCCGACCCGGCGGGCGCAGGAAGGTTCTTCTGCCGCCTCCGCCCCCGCGGCGGCGGAACAGTCCCGCAAGCGCGGGCGGGCGGCCAACCGGCGGCCCAGCGGGCGCGAGCGGCACGACGAGAAGATCACCGTGTACGTGTCCGCCGAGGAGCTGATGGACCTCGAGCACGCGCGACTGGTCCTCAGAGGCGAGCACGGCCTCGCCGTCGACCGCGGCCGCATCGTCCGCGAGGCGGTCGCCGTGGTCCTGGCGGACCTGGAGTCCCGAGGGGACGCGAGCATCCTGGTACGGCGGCTGCGGGGTCGCTAGTCGGCACCGCGGGCCGTAAGCGATAGCCTGCGACGGCCATGACCTCGAACGACGCTTCCGCCCCCGGCCCAGCCGCCGGTCGCAGACGTGCGCTCGGCCGGGGACCTGGAACGTCGCGACCCGAGCCGACGCCGGCCACCGGGCCGGCGGCACCACCAGTCACCCCTGAGCCACCACCGGCGGCTGCCGACCCGGAGTCGGAGGCGCGGCCGGTAGGCCCTGAGGCGGGGTCCGTGGGGCAGCCGGAGGCCGTTGAGCCGGAGGCTGGGGCAGCGCGGCTTGCGGCTGCCGAGGCGGAGGCACGGCCGACAGGCCCTGAGACGGACCCTGTGGGCGGGCCGACGGCCGTTGAGGCGGAGTCCTTGGTGCGGCCGGTAGGCCCTGAGGCGGGGTCCGTGGGGCAGCCGGAGGCCCTTGAGCCGGAGGCTGGGGCGCGGCTTGCGGCTGTCGAGGCGGAGTCCGTGGTGCAGCCGGTCGTATTGGGGTCCGGTGTGGCGCCGGAGGCCGTTGTGCCAGGGGCTGGGGCGTGGCTGACTGCAGGCGAGGCGGAGTCTGTGGTGGGGTCGGCAGCCCGCGAGGTGGAGTTTTCCCCGGCGGTGGCACCGGAGCACGGGCAGGAGGTCAGCGCCGTACCGGCGGGGCCGGCCAGGGACGAGATCGGGTATCCGGGCGTGCCCGGTGTCCCGGAGTCCGGCGAGCCCGTTGCCGATGGCGTCTTCAAGGTTCGGCTCGCCAACTTCGAGGGCCCCTTCGATCTGCTTCTCCAGCTCATCTCCAAGCACAAGCTGGACGTCACCGAGGTCGCCCTCTCCAAGGTCACCGACGAGTTCATGGCGCACATCCGGGCCATGGGGCCGGACTGGGACCTGGATCAGACGACCGAGTTCCTCGTCGTCGCCGCCACCCTGCTGGACCTCAAGGCGGCCCGGCTGCTGCCCACCGCCGAGGTCGAGGACGAGGCCGACCTCGCGCTGCTGGAGGCCCGGGACCTGCTGTTCGCACGGCTGCTGCAGTACCGCGCCTACAAGCAGATCACCGACATCTTCAATCGGCGCCTGGACGAAGAGGCCCGCCGCTATCCGCGTACCGTCGGCCTCGAACCCCAGCACGCGGAGCTGCTGCCCGAGGTCGTCATCAGCATCGGGCCCGAGGGCTTCGCCAAGCTCGCCGTCAAGGCGATGCAGCCCAAGGCCAAGCCCCAGGTGTACGTCGACCACATCCACGCCCCGCTGGTGAGCGTGCAGGAGCAGGCGGGGATCGTCGTCGCACGGCTGAGGGAACTCGGCGAGGCCAGCTTCCGGGTGCTGGTGGAGGACATCGACGACACCCTCACGGTCGTGGCCCGGTTCCTCGCGCTGCTGGAGCTGTACCGGGAGAAGGCCGTGGCCCTGGACCAGGAGACCGCGCTCGGGGACCTGATCGTGCGCTGGACCGGCGGCGACTCGGACGCGGCGCCGAGGGTCACCGACGAGTTCGACCGGCCGCCCGAGGAGCCCAAGGAGTCCAAGGAGGAGAGGAAGGCATGAGCGAGGAGACCGCGGAACCCCCGGCGGGACTCCGTACCGTCGCCGATCTCGATCTCAAGCCCGCCCTGGAGGCGGTCCTCATGGTCGTGGACGAGCCCGCCACCGAGGAGCACCTGGCGAAGATCCTGGAGCGGCCGAAGCGGCAGATCGCGGACGCGCTGCGGGAGCTGGCCGACGACTACACCGTGCAGGGCCGCGGCTTCGAGCTGCGGTTCGTCGCCGGTGGCTGGCGCTTCTACAGCCGCGCCGAGTACGCGCCCGCCGTCGAGCGGCTGGTACTGGACGGCCAGACGGCCCGCCTCACCCAGGCCGCGCTGGAGACCCTGGCGGTCGTCGCCTACCGCCAGCCCGTCAGCCGCAGCCGCGTCTCCGCCGTGCGCGGAGTCAACTGTGACGGTGTGATGCGCACCCTCCTGCAGCGCGGTCTGGTCGAGGAGGCGGGCACGGAACCCGAAACAGGTGCGATCCTGTACAGGACGACGAACTACTTCCTGGAGCGGATGGGCCTGCGCGGCCTGGACGAGCTCCCGGAGCTCGCGCCCTTCCTTCCGGAGGCGGAGGCGATCGAGGCCGAGACCCAGGAGGGTGTGCCGTCGTTCGATCCGGACGCTCCGGATTCCGAGGACGCAGACGACAAGACGGAACTTTGATGCGAAGCAGCAGCGGCAGGAACAGCAGCGGAAACAACGGCGGGAGCCGTGGTGGCAACAGCGGCGGCCGCGGCGGGAGCAGCGGTGGCCGCGGTAATTACCGCGGCGCCGGGAACGCCCGCGACGACAAGCAGGTCGGCCGGCCGAAGAAGCCGCGCCCGGAGGAGCGCCGCTACGACGTGGGCCCCGGCGCCACCCAGGACGGCCCCAAGTCCGGGCGGGGCGGCGCGGCGCGCGGCGGTGCCAAGGGCGGCCCCAAGCAGGCCCAGCCGCGCAGTGGGCGGACGGCTCCGGGAACCTCCCGCGAGTACGAGGCACGTGCCGAGGAGCGCAACCGGGAGCGGTACGCGGGCAAGAAGGACGTCAAGCTGCCCAAGACCTTCCCCGGCGCCGAGCAGGAGGGCGAGCGGCTGCAGAAGGTCCTCGCGCGCGCGGGCTACGGCTCCCGGCGCGCCTGCGAGGAGCTGATCGAGCAGGCCCGCGTCGAGATCAACGGCGAGATCGTCCTCGAGCAGGGCCGCCGCGTCGACCCGGAGAAGGACGAGGTCAAGGTCGACGGCCTGACCGTCGCGACCCAGTCGTACCAGTTCTTCTCGCTGAACAAGCCCGCCGGTGTCGTCTCCACCATGGAGGACCCCGAGGGGCGCCAGTGCCTCGGTGACTACGTCACCAACCGCGAGACCCGGCTCTTCCACGTCGGCCGGCTCGACACCGAGACCGAGGGCGTCATCCTGCTCACCAACCACGGAGAGCTGGCGCACCGCCTCACGCACCCCAAGTACGGCGTGAAGAAGACGTACCTCGCGGCCATCGTCGGCCCGATCCCGCGCGACCTGGGCAAGCGGCTGAAGGACGGCATCCAGCTCGAGGACGGCTACGCGCGCGCGGACCACTTCCGGGTCGTCGAGCAGACCGGCAAGAACTACCTGGTCGAGGTGACCCTGCACGAGGGCCGCAAGCACATCGTGCGCCGCATGCTCGCCGAGGCCGGCTTCCCGGTCGAGAAGCTGGTGCGTACGTCCTTCGGGCCGATCACCCTGGGCGACCAGAAGTCCGGCTGGCTGCGTCGCCTGTCCAACACCGAGGTCGGGATGCTCATGAAGGAGGTCGACCTCTAGGAGGCGTCCGCGTAGCGCCTGCGTGGTGTCTGCGTGGTGTCTGCGTGGCGTTCTGGCGGCCGGTTCCGGGTATTCCGGGACCGGCCGTCGGCGTATCCGCGAGCGGGGCTCCAGGGGGCGCTGAGGGGCTTGCGGATCAACGCGCGGGCCTTTATGGTCGTAGCGACTATTAGTCGGACTGGCCGTGAAGCCGACCACAAAAGGGGGTGCCGGGTCATGGAGGGCTACGACAAGTACGCCTACGAACCCTTCGCCGTCACCGTCGATCTCGCCGTCCTCACGCTCCGCGAAGGCGCCCTGCACGTGCTGCTGGTCGAGCGCGGGCAGGAGCCGTACGCCGGTCACTGGGCGCTGCCCGGTGGCTTCCTGCTGCCCGACGAGTCCGCGGAGACGGCCGCCCGGCGCGAACTCGCCGAGGAGACCGGGCTCGACGACGTCTCCGGGCTGCACCTGGAGCAGCTGCGCACCTACAGCGAGCCCGACCGCGACCCCCGGATGCGGGTCGTCTCCGTCGCCTTCACCGCGCTGCTGCCCGAGCCCCCCGAGCCGCGCGGCGGCGGTGACGCGGCCCAGGCCCGCTGGCTGCCGTACGACTCCGCCGGGCCGCTCGCCTTCGACCACGACCGGATCCTGGCTGACGCCCATGAACGGATCGGCGCCCGGCTGGAGAACAGCTGCGTCGCCACCGCCTTCTGCCCGCCCGAGTTCACCCTCGGCGAGCTGCAGCAGGTCTACGAGACGGTGTGGGGCACGGCCCTGGACCGGCCCAACTTCCGCCGCAAGGTGCTTGCCACGCCCGGCTTCGTGGAACCCGTCCCCGGCGCCGCCCGGCTGACCGGCGGCCGCGGCAAGCCGGCCGCCCTCTACCGCGCGGGCGCCGCGACCAGCCTGCACCCGCCCCTGCTCCGACCGTCCCGGGAAGGACGCCCCGCATGACCACGTTCCACACGAGCAAGCGCGCCGCCTCCGGATCCCTGACCGGACTCGCCCTCGGGGACGCCCTGGGCTTCCCGACCGAGTTCAACGACGTGCCCTCGATCCTCGCCAAGTGCGGGCCCTGGCGGGAGATGGAGCTGCCGCAGCGCGCCTTCGTCTCCGACGACACGCAGATGACCCTCGCCGTCGGCCGCGCCCTCAGGACGGCCATGGACCGTGGTGTGCTCGCCCCGAAGCGGCTGGAACGGCCGCTGCGCGAGGAGTTCGTGGACTGGTACCAGTCGCCGGACAACAACCGCGCCCCCGGCCGCACCTGCCTGACCGCGTGCGCCCTGCTGAAGGAGGAGAGCCGGGCCTGGCAGGACGCCAGCCAGATCGGCTCGAAGGGCTGCGGTGCCAACATGCGCGTCGCCCCCGTCGGACTCGCCCCCGGCCTGAGCGACGAACAGCGCGCCGGCGCCGCCCAGTTGCAGTCCGCGCTCACCCACGGACACCCCACCGCGCTGGCCGCCTCCGACCTGACCGCCCGCGCGGTCCACCTGCTCGCCCGGGGCACCGACCCGGCCGGACTCGTCGGACAGCTGCGCTCGTACGCCCACGACAACCGCAGCCACTACCACCACACCTGGCTCGGCGACCTGTGGACCCGCTCCCAGGACCCCAGCCCCGAGCACTTCATCACGCGCGGCTGGGACGAGTGCCTGGAGATCCTCGGCCGGGTCCAGGAAGCTGTGGGCACGGTCTCACCAGAGACCGACCCGTGCCTGGCCACCGGCGAGGGCTGGATCGCCGAAGAGGCCTTCGCCACCGGGCTGCTGTGCTTCCTGCTCTTCCCCGACGAGCCCGTCACCGCCCTGCGCCGGGCCGCCTGCACCGCGGGCGACTCGGACTCCATCGCCTGTCTCACCGGCGCCTTCGCGGGCGCCTGGCTGGGCGCGGACGCCTGGCCCACCGAGTGGGCCGACCGGATCGAGTACCGGGGCGACCTGTTGGCCCTGGGAGCGCTCTGGGACGCTTAGGCCCATGATCGACGACCTCGACCTGGACCTGGCGCCCGTGATCGCCGAACAGCCCGACCCGCTGCTGTTCGCGACCGTATCCGGAGCCCACCTGTACGGCTTCCCGTCCCAGGACTCCGACCTGGACCTGCGCGGCGCCCACCTGCTGCCCACCGCCGACCTGGTCGGGCTGCGCGAGCCGGAGGAGACCCGGTCGCGGGCGTGGGTGCGGTTCGGCGTCGAGATGGACCTCGTCACCCATGACGTGCGCAAGTTCGTACGGCTGATGCTCCGGCGCAACGGCTATGTGCTGGAGCAGCTGCTCTCGCCCCTCGTCGCGCACACCACCGAGGAGCACCGGGAGCTGATCGCACTGGTGCCGGGCGTCCTCACCGGCCACCACGCCCACCACTACCGCGGGTTCGCGGTGACCCAGTGGCGGCTGTTCGAGAAGACCGGCGAACTCAAGCCGCTGCTCTACACGTTCCGCGTGCTGCTCACCGGCGTCCACCTGATGCGCAGCGGCGAGGTGCAGGCCCACCTGCCCACACTCCTGGAGCAGGTGGACGCGCCCGGCTATCTGCCCGAGCTGATAGCCGCCAAAGCCGAGCACGAGCACGGCACCACCGACATCGAGCACGCGCGCGTGGAGGCCGACGTGGAGCGGCTGCACGCCGTGCTCGACGCGGCGCAGGCCGCCTCAGCCCTGCCCGACGCGCCCAGCGCGCACGACGCCCTGCACGACTTCGTGGTGCGCGTCCGACGCGCAGGCTGACGCACGGCGCACCCGGTGCAGAAAGTCGGCCACGCGCGCGTGGTCCGGCTCCGGCGGCAGCGGGGTGCGGTGCAGGGCCTCCTCGGTCTCGGCCGCGAGCCGGGCCATCCGCGCCTCCACCTCTGCCCAGGGGACCTCGCCCCGCTTCACCGCCAGCAGCGGCTCCCGCCGGTCGCCGACGTCGAGCCGCAGCTCTCCGGTGCGCAGCAGGTCGCGGGCGCTCATCAGCAGGCGGAGCAGGTGCATCGCGTGCTTCCAGCGCGGGGCGCCCGTCGTACGGACGTCGGCGTCCAGCTTGCGGCGCTGGCCGAGGGCGTAGCGGGTGAAGGTGTCGTAGGCGCGCCGGGAGAGGAAGGCGCCGCGCAGGGACAGCAGCTCGCGGCCGGTGTCGTCCAGGTGCTCCACCAGCGGGGAGTGCAGACATTCCAGAATGTTCGGGTTGCCGCGCAGCGCCAGCTCGCAGAACCGCTCCAGCTCCCAGGAGAACCGCTCCTCGCCCGGCCCCTCCACATGCGTCGGCGGCTTCTCGAACCGCCAGAACAGGGGGGTGGGGGCGAGGAAGACGCCCCTGCGGTCGGTGTCGCTGGCGTCCGTGGCCAGACCGAAGGCCCGCGAGCCCATGACACAGGCGTAGATCGTGTGGTCGCGTACGAGATCTTCGGGCTGCATGCCGGGAGCGTACGGGGCCGCTCACGCCAGGCGGATCGAATTTCCCTCCACCTTGATCGTCTTGGGGGGCAGCGGCTTGGTCGCCGGGCCGTGCGCCACCGAGCCGTCGGCGATGTGGTACTTGCTGCCGTGACAGGGGCAGTCGATGGTGCCGTCCGCCACCTGGTTCACCGTGCAGCCCATGTGGGTGCAGATCGCCGAGAAGGCCTTGAACTCGCCCTTCGTCGGCTGGGTGACCACGACTTTCTGGTCCTTGAAGATCTTGCCGCCGCCCTCCGGGACGGCACCGGTCTTCGTCAGGTCCTGGCTGCCGGGGGACGTGTCGCTCTTGGTGCTCTCGCTGCCGCAGCCGGCGGCGAGCGCCACCGCGCCCGTCGTCATGAGGACCGTGCGCCGCGTCGTGCCGTAAGCCGTGCCGTAAGTCATGCCGTCACTCCGAACGTAGAGAACGTAGAGAACACAGACAGGAAGAAAGTCCCAATTTGCGACATCTTCGCATCAACCGTCTCAGCGGGCGGTCGCCGCGCGCCCGGCCGACCGGGTCTGACTAGGCTGGACGGACCAAGAGCCGATACGCATGTCAGCGAGGAGCAGCGCCGTGGCGGTACGAGCGGTCCGGGGGGCCGTCCAACTGGAGCGGGACGAGGCCGGGCACATGGAAGAGCAGGTGGGCGCCCTGCTCACCGCCATCCTGGAGCGGAACGGACTCACCGCCGACGACCTGATCAGCATCTGGTTCACGGCCACCCCCGACCTGCACAGCGACTTCCCGGCGGCCGCCGCCCGCAAGCTCGGCATCGGCTTCGCCGATGTACCCCTGATCTGCGCCCAGGAGCTGGACATCGACGGCGCCATGCCCCGGGTCGTCCGGGTGCTCGCGCACATCGAGTCGGACAAGCCCCGCGCCGACATCGCCCACGTCTACCTCGGCGCCGCCGCCGCCCTGCGCAAGGACATCGCCCAGTGAGGACCGCACTCGTCATCGGCACCGGGCTCATCGGCACCTCCGCCGCGCTCGCCCTGACCCAGCGGGGCGTCGTCGTCCACCTCGACGACCACGACCCCGAGCAGGCCCGTACGGCGGCCGCGCTGGGCGCCGGCGCCGACGCGGCCCCCGACGGCCCGGTGGACCTCGCGATCGTCGCCGCCCCGCCCGCCCACGTGGCCGGTGTCCTCGCGGACGCCATGGCCCGGGGAGTGGCCCGCGGCTACATCGACGTGGCCAGCGTCAAGGGCGGCCCGCGCCGCGAGCTGGAGGCCCGTGGCCTCGACCTCTCCTCCTACATCGGCACCCACCCGATGTCCGGCCGGGAGAAGTCCGGCCCGCTGGCCGCGACCGCCGATCTCTTCGAGGGCCGCCCCTGGGTGCTCACCCCGACCCGGGACACCGACACCGAGGTGCTCAACCTCGCCCTGGAACTGGTCTCGCACTGCCGGGCCGTGCCGGTCGTCATGGACGCCGACGCCCACGACCGGGCCGTCGCCCTCGTCTCGCACATGCCCCACCTGGTCTCCAGCATGGTCGCCGCGCGCCTGGAGCACGCCGAGGAGGCGGCCGTACGGCTGTGCGGGCAGGGCATCCGGGACGTGACCCGGATCGCCGCCTCCGACCCCCGGATGTGGATCGACATCCTCTCGGCCAACCCCGGCCCGGTCGCCGATCTCCTCGCGGACGTCTCGGCCGACCTGGACGAGACCGTCCGCGCCCTGCGCGCCCTGCAGTCCTCCGACGAGGACAAGCGGCGCGAGGGCGGTCAGGGCATCGAGGACGTGCTGCGGCGCGGGAACGCGGGGCAGGTCCGGGTACCGGGCAAGCACGGCAGCGCGCCGCGCGTGTACGACACCGTCGTCGTCCTCATCGACGACCAGCCCGGCCAGCTGGCCCGCATCTTCGCGGACGCGGGACGGGCCGGGGTCAACATCGAGGACGTGCGCATCGAGCACGCGACCGGACAGCAGGCCGGCCTGGTCCAGCTGATGGTCGAGCCGAAGGCGGCGCCGGTGCTGAAGGAGGCGCTGCGCGAGCGAGGGTGGGCCCTGCGGCAGTAGGGCGCCCGGCGCCGGCGGGCGGTCGTCCGTTCGGGTCACCCGCACCCAGTAACCTTGTGCAGGGCGCTCTCGCTCCCCCAACCCCGCTCACCGCACCGCACCGCACCAGGAAGGTGTCCCCTCGTGGAAAACGGCGCCCCGACCGCCAAGTCCGTGATCGTCGCGATCGACGGCCCCTCCGGCACGGGCAAGTCGAGCACGTCGAAGGCCGTGGCCGCCCAGCTGGGCCTGAGCTACCTGGACACCGGCGCCCAGTACCGGGCGATCACCTGGTGGATGGTGAGCAACGGCATCGACCTGGAGGACCCGACCGCGATCGCGGCCGTCGCCGGCAAGCCGGAGATCATCTCCGGCACCGACCCGGCCGCCCCGACCATCACGGTCGACGGCATCGACGTGGCCGGCCCGATCCGTACCCAGGAGGTCACCTCCAAGGTCAGCGCGGTCAGCGCGGTGCCCGAGGTGCGCTCCCGGATCACCGAGCTGCAGCGCTCGCTGGCCTCCGGCGCCGAGTACGGCATGGTGGTCGAGGGCCGCGACATCGGTACGACCGTGCTGCCGGACGCCGACCTGAAGATCTTCCTCACCGCCTCCCCGGAGGCCCGCGCGGCCCGCCGCAGCGGCGAGCTGAAGGGCGCGGACATCCACGCCACCCGCGAGGCGCTGATCAAGCGGGACGCGGCCGACTCCAGCCGCAAGACCTCGCCGCTAGCCAAGGCCGGCGACGCCGTCGAGGTGGACACCACCGAGCTCACCCTCGCCCAGGTCATCGAGTGCGTCGTCACCCTGGTCGAGGAGAAGCGGGCCGGGAAGTGAGCCTTCCGTCCGAGCGGGGCGCCGAGGTCGGCCGGCGCATCGGCGTCGGCCTGATGTACGGGCTGTGGAAGCCGCGCGTGCTCGGCGCCTGGAAGGTGCCCGCGACCGGTCCGGTGATCCTCGCCGTGAACCACTCCCACAACGTCGACGGCCCGATGGTCATGGGGGTGGCGCCCCGGCCGACGCACTTCCTGATCAAGAAGGAGGCGTTCATCGGCCCGCTGGACGCCTTCCTGACCGGCATCGGCCAGGTGAAGGTGGACCGCGCCTCGGCCGACCGCACGGCGATCACCCAGGCCCTCGGCATCCTGGGGGACGGGGGAGTGCTGGGCATCTTCCCGGAGGGCACCCGGGGCGAGGGCGACTTCGCCTCGCTGCGCGCCGGGCTCGCCTACTTCGCGGTCCGCAGCGGGGCACCGATCGTGCCCGTGGCGGTCCTGGGAAGCTCCGACCGGCCCGGCCGGTTGATAAAGGCACTGCCCCCGCTGCGCTCCCGCGTCGACGTCGTCTTCGGCGACCCGTTCGAGGCGGGCGACGGCAGCGGACGGCGTACGCGCAAGGCGCTGGACGAGGCGACCGAGCGCATCCAGAAGCAGCTCACCAGCCACCTGGAAAACGCCAGGCGCCTGACCGGGCGCTAGGCGACACTTGAGTAGTGGATCAGCCCATAAAGGGCCGTTCCACCGATCACCACGATGAACGACGAGGTACGGACTTCATGAGCGACCAGATCCAGCCCGACGGCTCGGCCGAGCACGAGTACGAGCACGGGGCGCTCGGCGACGCCGAGTACGCGGAGTTCATGGAGCTCGCCGCCGAAGAGGGCTTCGACATCGAGGACGTCGAGGGCGCCATCGAGGCGGCGGGCCACGGCCCGCTGCCCGTGCTCGCCGTCGTCGGCCGCCCCAATGTCGGCAAGTCGACCCTGGTGAACCGGATCATCGGCCGCCGCGAGGCGGTCGTCGAGGACAAGCCCGGCGTCACCCGCGACCGCGTCACCTACGAGGCCGAGTGGGCCGGCCGCCGCTTCAAGGTCGTCGACACCGGCGGCTGGGAGCAGGACGTCCTCGGCATCGACGCCTCCGTCGCCGCCCAGGCCGAGTACGCGATCGAGGCGGCCGACGCGGTCGTCTTCGTCGTGGACGCCAAGGTCGGCGCCACCGACACCGACGAGGCGGTCGTACGACTGCTGCGCAAGGCCGGCAAGCCGGTCGTGCTGTGCGCCAACAAGGTCGACGGCCCGAGCGGCGAGGCCGACGCGGCCTACCTGTGGAACCTCGGCCTCGGCGAGCCGCACCCCGTCTCGGCGCTGCACGGCCGCGGCACCGGTGACATGCTCGACGCCGTCCTGGAGGCGCTGCCCGAGGCACCCGAGCAGACCTTCGGCGGCGCGGTCGGCGGACCGCGCCGGATCGCCCTGATCGGCCGCCCGAACGTCGGCAAGTCCTCGCTGCTCAACAAGGTGGCCGGCGAGGAGCGCGTCGTCGTCAACGAGCTGGCGGGCACCACCCGCGACCCGGTCGACGAGCTGATCGAACTGGGCGGCGTCACCTGGAAGTTCGTCGACACCGCCGGCATCCGCAAGCGTGTCCACCTCCAGCAGGGCGCCGACTACTACGCCTCCCTGCGCACGGCCGCGGCCGTGGAGAAGGCCGAGGTCGCGGTCATCCTGATCGACGCCTCCGAGAACATCTCCGTGCAGGACCAGCGGATCATCACCATGGCGGTCGAGGCCGGCCGCGCGATGGTCATCGCCTACAACAAGTGGGACAACCTCGACGAGGAGCGCCGCTACTACCTGGAGCGGGAGATCGAGACCGAGCTGGGCCAGGTCGCCTGGGCACCCCGCGTCAACGTCTCGGCCCGCACCGGCCGCCACATGGAGAAGCTGGTCCCGGCGATCGAGACCGCGCTCGCCGGCTGGGAGACCCGCGTGCCGACCGGCCGCCTGAACGCCTTCCTCGGCGAACTGGTCTCGGCCCACCCGCACCCGGTCCGGGGCGGCAAGCAGCCGCGCATCCTGTTCGGCACCCAGGCCGGCACCAAGCCGCCGCGGTTCGTCCTCTTCGCCTCCGGCTTCATCGAGGCGGGCTACCGCCGCTTCATCGAACGCCGCCTGCGCGAGGAGTTCGGCTTCGACGGCACGCCGATCCACATCTCGGTGCGGGTGCGCGAGAAGCGCGGCGCGAAGAAGAAGTAGTACCTCCCCGGCGCATGACGAAGGGCGGCCCCTGCTCCAGGGGCCGCCCTTCGCCGTACGTCACACACTCCGGCGCGGAGCCGGTGGCAGCCCCGCCGGAACGTGGTGCATCCCGGTGTCCTGCTGCCGCCCGAGGGTGCCGACCCGCTGCCACTGCGACTGCTGCCGCGCGCTGTAGGCCCCCGCGCTGTAGGCACTGTACGAACTGCTGAACGACCCCGGCCGGTGTCCGCCGTACGAGCCCGTGCTGTGCGGCATGTTCCCGAAGGCCGTGAAGTCCAGCCCCTCCTCACCGCTGCGGTCACCCGGCAGCGTACGGAAGGTCTTGACCCACTCCGCGTAGAGCGAGTCGTAGATCGGCGTGGCCGATGCGCCCACAACCTCCTGCCCCGCCCGCGCGGACGGAATGGAGGAGAAGCCGGACCGGAGAGGCGGGGGAGCGTCGTATGCGTGCACGTATGTCCAAACGACGGGCACCCTAAAGAGATGCGGTCCGACAAATAGGGGCGCGGGGCAGCATCAATTTGCGGCTCCGCCGCGTGGGCGCGACAAGCCACGTACCACCCGCGGCCGCCGGACACCCGCGACCCCCGCCCCTTGGGCGACTGTCACGTACCCGCGAGCGGCAGCGCCGCCGCCACCAACTTCCCGTTCGCCGCCGCCTTGTCGAGAGACGCCCGCAGCAGGTCCTCCCGAGGCTGCCGCCCGATGGACCCCACCGGCGCCGCGAACATCAGCACCTGCTGGTGCTTGTTGGCGGCGGCCCGCCAGCTGTCCGTCACCTGCAGCGGCTGATGCGCCTGCCACCAGGCGACCGGCTGTCCACCGTTGGTGCCCGGCTGCAGCACCGCGTGCAGCTGGCCGACGGCGAGCAGCACCGACCAGCCGTGCAGCACCGGCGGAACGGTCACCAGCTCGGTCACCGGCATGTAGCCCTGCTCGATGAGGAGCGGAAGGAAGTCGTCGCCGGCCGCGGTGGAGCCGGGACGCACGATGGGCGCGGTCGGCTCGACCACGAGCGCGGGGTGCAACTCACCCTCGATGAGGACGAGTCCGCTGGTCACGCCGAGCACGGCCTGCTCGGGCACCGCCCTGTGCGACTCGCCCACGCCGGGGGCGCTGCCGCCGATGGAGCGCACCGCGCCCTGCAGCTGCTCCTCGGTGACCTGGACGACCTGCGAGGGCAGGCAGCCGGCGTGGGCGAAGGCGAGGACGGCGGTCTCGTCGCCGACGAACAGAACGGTGCTGGTGCGCTCCTGCTCGGAGTCGCCCGGGGTGCGGCAGGAGGTGCAGTCGTAACTGCCCGGGGCGTTCTCTCCGGCGAGCAGCCGGTCGGCTTCTTCGTCGCCGATCTCGGCGCGTACGGCGTCACTGACGTCGAGCATGCGCGGCACGGTGGCTCCCTCGGGATGCGGTGCTGGGTCGGCCGGGTGGCTCCCGGCCCCTGAGCCCCGGGGTTCCGGGCTCATGAAGAAGACAACGGGCGTCCTGTGGTGGTGGTCACGCCCAGGGGAGAACGGAATCGAACCATCCACCGCACAGGGTCACCTTCGGTACGGAATTGGCCACTCACGGTCAACTGTGTTCGTAGTCAAGGAACTTGAAAGGGTGAAGTGAGTCACAGATCGCCTGAACGGGTGGTCGAAAAATCAGGAAATCAGTGGATGAAACGGCTGGCCGAAAATTGCCGATACCGAGGGTAACCACGAACTGGCCTGGAATGACAGGGAGTTGGTTGATATCGGCGGCCCGATCTCCCTAGATTCCTCCGCCGTGTGCAACGAGCACCGCTCGGGTACGTCCGCCGGCCGGCACCAGGCAGAGCACGATCAGGCACCGGCCGCGGCGGACGGGGCGGGCGCGAGGAACCGCGGTCCTGCGCGGCGAGACGCGCTCCGCCTGGGGGAGCCCGGGTTCGTGGAGAGGGAATTACATGTCCGAGTGTGCCGATACCACCCGCAACACCGCTCGTCACGACAGCGCCCGCAAGGGCCGTACGACGGCCGCCCTCGCCGGGGCAGTGCTGCTGGCCCCGCTGGGGCTGCTGGCCGCGACCGGCAACGCCGCCGCGGCGGACAACGGAGTGTGGGACCGCATCGCCCAGTGCGAGAGCGGTGGCAACTGGCACATCAACACCGGCAACGGCTACTACGGCGGGCTCCAGTTCTCCGCCGGCACCTGGCGCGCGTACGGCGGCACCGCCTACGCCCCGACGGCCGACCAGGCCTCCAGGAGCGCGCAGATCGCCGTCGCCACCAAGGTCCAGCACGCCCAGGGCTGGGGCGCCTGGCCGGTCTGCTCGGCCCGGGCCGGAGCCTCCGGCACGGCCCCGACGACCGCTTCCTCGGGTACGAGCGCCTCGGAGAACAGCGCGACGACGAAGTCCGCGCCGACGAAGTCCGCCCCCGCGAAGTCCGTACCGGCGAAGGCGCCGGAGCGCCCGGCGGGCCACACCGACCGCAGCGCGTCCCGCGGTGACTACACCGTCCGCGAGGGCGACACCCTGAGCGCCATCGCCGCCCGGCACGGGACCACCTGGCAGCGGGTCTACGCCGTCAACAAGAAGGTCATCGGCGACGACCCGAACCTGATCGTGCCCGGCCAGCGCCTCGCGCTCTGAAGCACGCGACGGGTGCCGGTCACCCCGGCCACCTGACCGGTACAGCCGCTGTCCTGAATGAGGACAGCGGCTGTCCGCATCCGCTGGCAGACTCGGCCCCATGTTGGAGACCTCGGCACGACTGCTGCGCCTGCTCTCGATGCTCCAGGCCCATCGCGAGTGGTCCGGCGCCGAACTCGCCGAGCGGCTCGGCGTCACCCCGCGCACCGTCCGCCGGGACGTGGACCGGCTGCGCGAGCTGGGCTACCCGGTCAACGCGAGCCCCGGCACCGGGGGCGGCTACCAGCTCGGCGCGGGTGCCGAACTGCCCCCGCTGCTGCTGGACGACGACGAGGCCGTCGCCGTCGCCGTCGGGCTGCGCACCGCGGCGGGACAGGGCATCGAGGGCATCGGCGAGACCTCCGTACGTGCCCTCGCCAAGCTGGAACAGGTGTTGCCGGACCGGCTGCGCCGCAGGGTGGGCGCCCTCAACGCCTTCACCGTGCCGATGCTGCGCGGCGGTCCGCCGTCGACCCCCGTGGACCCGGCCGTGCTCACCGAACTCGCCCATCTGTGCCGGGACGCCGAGCGGCTGCGCTTCGAGTACCTGAGCCACGCGGGCGCCGCCAGCCGCCGTACCGTCGAGCCGCACCGGCTGGTGTGCACCGAGCGGCGCTGGTACCTGGTCGCCTGGGACGTGGACCGGGAGGGCTGGCGGACCTTCCGCGTCGACCGGATCACGCCGAAGCCGCCGCACGGCCCGCGCTTCGTCCCGCGCGAGCCGCCCGCCGAGGATCTCGCCGCCTATGTGTCGAAGGGCGTCTCGACGAGCGCGTACGCCACGCACTCCACCGTCCGGCTGCTGGTCCCGCTGCGGGAGGCCGCCGAGCGGATCTCGCCGTCCGCGGGGATGCTGGAGGCCGACGGCGAGGACGCGTGCATCCTGCGCAGCGGTGCGCCGAACCTGGAGGTGATGGTCATTCACATCATGATGACGGGCGTCCCCTTCGAGGTGCTGGAGCCCGTCGAGCTGAACGAGGTGATCAGGAGGGTGCGGGACCGGCTGGACGCCGCACTGGCGCGGGCCGCCGGACCCGGCCCGGGCACCGGGTGACGACGGGGTGTACGTCGGTTGTGTGCTGAATCCGTGAATTTCCTATGCGGTGTCAGCTCGTCCGGCATGGCGCCGGATTCCGCGGGGAATCGCACCCCGGACCCGTTCCGATCCGGGCCGCGTCGCATTCCGCGGGGCAATTCGAGGGGCTGCTCCGGCACGCGGGAATTCTGTTCGATTGCCCCGGTGAGCGGTATGGAAACCCCCGTACGTGTGACGGAGTTCGAGGGAAACGCGTGTCGGGAACCTGTGACAGAAGCGTGACCGGAAGGGGACCCATGACGTGGTCCGCCGGTTCCGGCTTCCGTCGCCGGCCGATGCGGCCTAGCGTGGCCGCATGCCACCGATTCCCACTCCGCCAGCGGAGCCCCAGGACAGTCCGGACGGGTACGTCGGCCTCGACGCCGCCAGCGCCGAGCGGATCGCTCGGGAGCGCGGGTGGTCGACGGTACGGTCGCTGCCGCCGGGCACGATCATCACCATGGAGTACCGGGTGGGCCGGCTCAACTTCGAGGTACGGAACGGCCGGGTGACCCGCGCCTGGAAGGGCTGAGACTCCTCGCGTGCACGACGAAGGCCCCGCTCCCTCTTGCCGGGAGCGGGGCCTTCGTCATGGCGGGGGTTGGCTGTGCGTACCGGCCCCGCCGCCGTGGTGGAGCGTCAGTTGCCCGTCAGGGGGCGGGCCGGCTGGGAGGTGCCGCGCGGGAGGCGGTCGGCGTGCGGCGGGCGGCGGCTGCCCGCCGGGGTGACCGGGGTGCGCTCCGAACGGGCCGTGTGCGGGCCCGGGGCCAGATGGATCGGGGCCCGGGAGCCGCGCACCGGCTCGCGCGCCGGGGCGGCGGCCCGCTCGGCGGGGCGCGGCTTGAGCAGCACCGGCGAGGGCGTGACCGGGACGGCCGGCGCGGGCACCGTACGGCCGCGGCGGGCGCGCCAGCGGTCGCGCAGGTCGAAGAGCGCGGTCTCGGCCATGGTGATCAGCGGCTCGAACCAGGGCAGGGCGAGCAGGATCAGCAGGCCGGCGGCCCAGCCCAGCAGCACGTCGCTCAGCCAGTGCGTACCGAGGTAGACGGTGGTGAGGCCGACGCCGAGCGAGGTGACCGCGGAGAGCGCGGACAGCCAGCGGCGCGCCCTCGGGGAGGAGGCCAGATACGCCAGGATTCCCCAGGTCACCACCGCGTTGGCGGTGTGGCCGCTGGGAAATATATCGCCGCCCAGACCCATCTCGTTCGAGCCGATCACGGTCGCGTAGTGCGGACCGAGCCGCCCCATGCCGAGCTTGGCGGCGCCGACCGTGATGTTCAGCAGCAGCAGCGAGGCGGCCAGGGTCAGCAGCGGGCGCAGGGTGTGCTGCCGCCAGGAGCGCCAGCCGAGCCAGGCCGCGACCATCACGGCGGTGGGGCCGCGCTGGCCGAGCACCACGTAGTAGTCGAGGAAGGCGTGGATCTGCGGCCACTGCTGGTACGGCCGGAAGAACATGACCTGCCAGTCGAGCCGGACCAGCCAGGAGGTGATCACCACGGCCCACACGATCGCCAGGTAAAAGGCGAGGGTCGCGGTGAACAGCACGACCCGGTGCCGGCTCATCCGCGGCACATCGATGTGAGCCGGTCGTTCCGGCTCACGGTCCAGCCTGGCGAACACCCGGTCCAGACTCCGGGTGAGGTTTCGTTCGGTACGCACCCAATCGACGTTACAGCGAGTGAGCTCTGTTCCCGGTCGAAACAGCGGCTTTGTGATGACGATGTGATGTGGGAAACCTCTCAGGAGCCATCCGAATTCCTGGGATTCCGAATCCTGCGAGGGTCGCTTCCTGCAATTCCTTTGATCATGCCGGGGGGTCCGGTTTTATGGCGCTTATGAATTCGTTCACCGAATCATGGGATGGAATTCAGAGCGTGCTCATCGAACCGCTGAAGTTGATCATGGGGGACCGGAGCCGTTCAGCCAGAAGGCGCCGTAGACCGCCGTCGCCACCGCCACACCCACTGTGACCAGCGCCGACCTGGACGTCCGCAGCCGGGCCAGAGCGCGGGCGAGCGGGAACAGCACCGGGAAGGCCGGCATCAGCAGCCGCGGCTTCGACCCGAAGTAACTCGACGCGCACAGGGCGAGGGCCAGGACGACACCCGTGTACACCAGCAGCGGGACGGGCTGGCCCTGGCGGACGCCGGTCACGTAGAGCCAGATCAGCAGGGCCACACCGATGATCAGGCCCGCGCCGGCGAGAGCCGACGGAAATGACGTGAACTTGTCGATTACGAAGCGTGCGAAGGCGTACCCGCCGTCGAACCCGTTGCGCCACCCGGCCTGCACATCGAGATACCCGAGCGGACCCTTGCCGGTGCGGTGGCCGACCCAGAGGACATAGCCGGCGGCGCCCAGGGGCGCGAGAAGCATGCCGAGGGCGCGACGCCAGGCGGGTGCGCCGGTGGCAGGGCTGCGCTCGGCGTGCGTGGTGTCCGCCGGAGTGGGGGCGCGTTCGCCGTTTCGCGCGCCGTGCGCGCCTCGCGCGCTTCGATCTCGCACGAACGAGACCACGCCCGCCACCCACACCGCCGCGACCACCGCGAGCCCCACCGGCCGGGTCAGCCCCGCCAGCGCGGCCAGCGCCCCCGCGCTCACCCACCGGCCGGTCAGCACCGCGTACAGCGACCACGCGGCCAGCGCCGTGAACAGGGACTCGCTGTACGCCATCGACTGCACGACCCCGACCGGCAGCACCGCCCACAGCAGCACCGCGCAGACACCCACCCTCGGCCCGTACACGTGGTCCGCGACCGCGAAGATCCCCCAGGCCGCGGCGAGCGAGGCGAGCAGGGCGACGACGAAACCGGCGTCCGCGTACGACAGCGGCGTGACCGCGTGCAGCAGCCGCTCCAGCCAGGGCAGCAGCGGGAAGAACGCCAGGTTGGAGTGGACGTCGCCGTTCGGCAGCCGGACCTCGTAGCCGTAGCCCAGCTCGGCGACCCGGGTGTACCAGAGGGAGTCCCAGCGCGCGGTCAGCAGCGTGTACGCGCTCTTGTCGCGCGCGCCGCTCCACACGGCCAGCACGACCAGGCCCAGGGCGCGGACGGCCGCGTACCCGAGGAGGGCCGGCGCCGCCCGGCGCAGGGCGGGGGTGCGGGGTGGTGCCACGCACGTGTCAAGATCGGTCACGGGCTCGATTATCGACCGGACGGGGAACCGGGCCGCCCGCCGGGGCGTGGTCAAGAGCGGGCGGGGTGGCGTACGCCACACGGGTTCGCTCCTGCGTGTGAGAGGTCCGCCACGTGCCCCCGCGACGAACTCGCGTACGCTGACGAGTCACCCGCGTGGGTTTGCGCGGGCCGGAGACACCGCTCCTCTCCGGCCGTACGACGGGGAGTCCCCACCCCGCCGATCCGCAGCTCGCGAGGGATCATCTGGGAGGTAGTACATGTCCGGGACGACCACGGCTGCCGTACGGCCGCGCCGTCGGGAGGCCGGGGCCGGTGCCAACCGCTGGGTCGTCCTCGTCGTCCTCTGCGTCAGCCTGCTGCTCGTCGCCCTCGACGCGACCGTGCTGCACGTGGCGGTTCCCGCCGTCACCGAGGACCTCAGGCCCGACGCGATAGAGCTGCTCTGGATCGTCGACATCTACCCGCTGGTCTGCGCCTCCCTGTTGATCCTGTTCGGCACGCTGGGCGACCGGGTCGGCCGCCGGCGCATCCTGCTCCTCGGCTACGCCCTCTTCGGTGTCGCCTCCGCCGTGGCCGCCTTCGCACCGACCGCCCAGACGCTGATCCTCGCCCGGGCGCTGCTCGGGGTCGGCGGCGCGATGATCATGCCCGCGACGCTGTCGATCCTCCGCCAGGTCTTCCCGGACCGGCGCGAGCGCGCGCTGGCCATCGGTGTCTGGAGCGCGGTCGCGGCCGTCGGCGCGGCGGTCGGTCCGCTGCTCGGCGGCTTCCTGCTGGAGCACTTCTGGTGGGGCGCGGTCTTCCTCGTCAACATCCCGCTGATGCTGGTCAGCCTGCCGGTCGGGCGGATGCTGCTGCCCGAGTCGCGCGGTGACCGGGGCGGCCCGTGGGACGTGGTCGGCGCGCTGATGGCGGCGGTCGGCCTGTTCGGGGTCGTGCTCGGCGTGAAGCGGCTCGGCGGCGGTGAGCCGCCCGCGAGCCCGTTCACCCTGGTGCCGCTGCTGGCCGGTGCCGCGCTGCTCTTCCTCTTCGTACGGCGGCAGGCGCGGCGCCCGCACCCGCTGGTGGACCTGCGGATGTTCCGACGCCCGGCGTTCAGCACGTCGGTGGGCTGCATCGTGCTGGCGATGCTCGCGCTGGTGGGCCTGGAGCTGATCGCGGCGCAGTATCTGCAGCTGGTGCTCGGCCTGTCGCCGCTGGAGACGGGCCTCAGGCTGCTGCCCCTGACCGTCGCGGCGATGGCGGCGGGCCTCGCGGGCGCGCGGATGCTGCGCCGTTTCGGACCGCGCCGGATGGTGTGCTTCGGCTTCTGCCTGACCGCCGCGGCGGTGCTGACGCTGACGGCGATGGGCGCGAACGACAACGCGGGCCTGCTGCTGTTCGGCTTCGTCCTGCTCGGGTTCGGCCTGGAGATGACCCTCTTCGGGGCGTACGAGTCGATGCTGAGCGAGGCGCCGGCCGAGCAGGCCGGCGGAGCCGCGGCGATCGGCGAGACGTCGTACCAGCTCGGGGCCGGGATCGGGATCGCGCTGCTCGGCAGCGTGATGAACGCGGCCTACGCGCCCGGTCTCGCGTCGGTGCCGGGCGTCCCCCCGCACGCGTCGGACGCGGCGGGCCACTCGCTGGGCGAGGCCTACGAGGTCGCCGGGCGGCTCGGCGGGCCGGTGGGGGCAGCCCTGCGCCGGGCGGCGCGGGACTCCTTCGTGCACGGGCTGCATGTGACCCTGCTGGTGAGCGCGGGCCTGCTGCTGCTGGGCGCGGTGATGGCGCTGCGGCTGCCCCGGATCATGCAGTGCGGGGAGGAGCCCGCCGAGGTGGAGCTGCCGGCCCCGAGGGAGGCCGAGAAGCCGAGGGTCGCCGTGGCGGCTCTGGACGTGCGGGACAGCGCACCGTAACGTCGGCTGCACAGTCGTAACTAGCGTTGCTAGTTTTCACCGTGCCTCAGTGTGCCGGAGGGTGTTCCATGTCCGCGAAGTTGCCCCCGTTCGACGCCGCCGACCCGCTCGGGATCGACGACCTCCTGGAGCCGGAGGACCTGGCCGTACGGGACACGGTCCGCAGCTGGGCGGCCGACCGCGTGCTGCCCTACGTCGCCGACTGGTACGAGAAGGGCGAGCTGCCCGGCATCCGGGAACTCGCGCGCGAACTCGGCGGGATCGGCGCCCTCGGCATGTCGCTCACCGGGTACGGCTGTGCGGGCGCGTCGGCCGTGCAGTACGGCCTCGCCTGCCTGGAGCTGGAGGCCGCCGACTCGGGCATCCGCTCGCTGGTCTCCGTGCAGGGCTCGCTCGCCATGTACGCGATCCACCGGTTCGGCAGCGAGGAGCAGAAGCAGGAGTGGCTGCCCCGCATGGCCTCCGGCGAGGTGATCGGCTGCTTCGGGCTCACCGAGCCCGACCACGGCTCGGACCCCGCCGCCATGCGCACCCACGCCAAGCGCGACGGCGACGACTGGATCCTCAACGGCCGCAAGATGTGGATCACCAACGGGTCCGTGGCCGGGGTGGCCGTCGTCTGGGCGCAGACCGAGGACGGGATCCGCGGGTTCGTCGTACCGACCGACCGCCCCGGCTTCTCGGCGCCCGAGATCAAGCACAAGTGGTCCCTGCGCGCCTCCGTCACCAGCGAACTCGTCCTGGACGACGTACGGCTGCCCGCCACCGCCGTCCTCCCCGAGGTCACCGGTCTGCGCGGACCGCTCAGCTGTCTCTCGCACGCCCGGTACGGCATCGTCTGGGGCGCGATGGGCGCGGCGCGCAGCAGCTTCGAGGCGGCCCTGGAGTACGCGAAGACGCGGGAGCAGTTCGGGCGGCCCATCGGCGGCTTCCAGCTGACCCAGGCCAAGCTCGCCGACATGGCGGTCGAACTGCACAAGGGAATCCTGCTCGCCCACCATCTGGGGCGGCGGATGGACGCCGGCCGCCTGCGTCCCGAGCAGGTCAGCTTCGGCAAGCTCAACAACGTCCGCGAGGCCATCGAGATCTGCCGTACGGCGCGGACGATCCTCGGTGCCAACGGGATCTCCCTCGAGTACCCCGTGATGCGGCACGCGACCAACCTCGAGTCGGTGCTCACCTACGAGGGCACCGTCGAGATGCACCAGCTCGTGCTGGGCAAGGCGCTCACCGGGCTCGACGCCTTCCGCTGACCTGAGCAGCGGGGCAGGGCCGGTGAGCGGCCCTGCCTCAGCTCTGGTTGAAGAATCCGTCCTCGCGCCGCGCCGCCGGCTCCCCGCTGATGATCTCCGTGTTCGCCGGCGTCAGCAGGAAGACCCGGTTCGCGACCCGCTCGATCGTGCCCCGCAGGCCGAAGGTCAGTCCGGCCGCGAAGTCCACCACGCGCTTGGCGTCGGCGGGCTCCATCACCGTGAGGTTCATGATCACCGGGACACCGTCCCGGAACAGCTCGCCGATGGCGCGGGCGTCCCGGAAGCTGTCCGGGGTGACCGTGCCGATCCGGCGGCCCTTCTCCTCGGCCGTGTCCGTGGCCACCTTCACCCGCGGGTCCGTGACCCAGGCGTCTCCGGACTCGGTGCCCTCGGAGTAGTCGTCGTCGTAGTAGCGCTCGTCATCGTTGTCGTCGACGAGGCCGAGCCACGCACTCGCCTTGCGTACCGATCCCATGGACGCCTCCTCTCACAGCGGTCCTTCTTGCTTCCGCATCCCTATGGTCATCCATGATGCGGACGGCGCGCCAAGTGGATAGACGCCGCGCGGGGGGTTTGTGACGGTACTGGTGCAGAGGCGATCCGTCGAGAGTCCTTGTGTCCCAAGGGTCCTGACTCATACGGCTGCTGACTGAGAGTGAAATATGATTGTCGGAGGCGGATGGGTGAGCCACGGAGCGTACGGGTGAATGAACGTCAGTTCTTCAGCTCGGGCGGGGAGATCCGCGACTTGCCGATCGCCGAACCCGTCGTCCCCCACTTGTTGAGAATCTTGTCGTACGTGCCGTCGGCGATCAGCTCGTTGACCGCCGCCTGGAAGGCCGGGGCCAGCTTGGTGCCCTTCTTGAAGGCGAAGCCGACGTCGAGGCGGTGGTACTCGTTGAGGAATTTCACCCCCTGCTGGTGGGCGACCGCGTAACGCAGGCCGTTGATCGTGGACATCACGACGTCGCTGCGCCCCTGCTGCACCGAGGACCAGATCGCGCCCTGCTCCGAGTACGTCTGCACCTGGTACGCCTTCTTGCCGGCGTCGGTGCACACGTGCTTGTTGTCCTCCAGCGTGGCCTCGAAGGTCGTGCCCGCGCCGGTCGCGACGTTCAGGCCGCACAGTTGCTTCAGGTCGGTGATCCGGGACAGCTTGCTGTCCTTGCGGGCGGCGAAGCCCTGGCCGTCGTTGATGTAGGTGACGAAGTCGATGGTCTTGCGGCGCTCGTCGGTGACGCCGAAGTTGCTCGCGCCGAAGTCGTACTTGCCGCTGTCCAGGGCGGGCAGGATCGCCTCGAAGCTCGCCTGCTCCACCTTGAGTTTGATACCGAGCGCCCTGGCGACCGCCTTGGTGAAGTCGACGTCCTGGCCGGTCAGCGTCTTGCCGTCGTTCAGGTAGGTGGTGCCGGGCGGGGTGCCGCCGACGCTGACCGCGACGGTGAGGCTCGTGACGCCCGCCGGCAGCAGCTTCGCGGCCGCGTCGTCCTTCTTGACGGCGGAGATCACGTCCGTGGTGGGCACCTTGTCCGAGGCGGCCGCCACGTCGGCGGCGTCCGTCCCGCCCGAGCCACCGGACCCGGAGCCGCAGGCGGTGAGCAGCAGAGCGGCCGACGTGATGACGGCAAAGGGCAGGAAATGGCGATGGGCAGGCGTACGCATCGAAAGCGGTCTCCTGGAAGCGGAAGGCGTGAAGAAGCGCGAGGGGAGGGGGTGCGCGTGTGAAGGCGAAGACGAAAGAGAGAACAGGAAGAACGCATGGGCCCGCTCGGAGGCGGGCGCGCAGGGGGTCAGCTCAACAGGAGGAGGACCACACGCGACCGAAGTCGATGTGGGAGCGGGTGACCAGCCACTGCTGTGGATGCATGGGCCAAGTGGAACAGGCATCCGGTTCTGCGTCAACTGAGTTGAGACGTACGGCTCACAGTGTGGACGGCCTTGACAGTGCACCGAAACGCCCACGTACTCTCGATGAACGGCCCTGCTGAGGGGCTCGGCCGTGTGAAGGCACCCACCGTGTTCGTCCCCCACTCTCGACTTCGCTCGAGCGGGAGGGACCCCCATCGTCACGGAGCCTTCCCATGTCATCCGAAACCCTCGCCAAAGTCCCCGCCGCACCGGAAATACCCGAGCGTGCGGACGCCCTGACGATCGTCCCGCAGCGCCGGCTCGGCCAGTGGATCGCCGCTGTCGCCGTTCTCGTCCTGCTCGGCCTCGCCGTCGACTCGGTCCTGCGCAACAAGGCGTTCCAGTGGAACGTCGTCGCCGACTACTTCACCTCGGACTCCGTCCTGCGCGGCCTGTGGCTCACGCTGTGGCTGACCGCCGTCGTCATGGTCCTCGGCTTCGCCCTCGGCGCCCTGCTCGCCGCCTTCCGGCTCTCCGCCAACCCGGTGCTGCGGGCGGTCAGTTGGGGGTACGTCTGGCTCTTCCGGTCGATCCCGATCCTGGTGCAGCTGCTGCTGTGGTTCAACATCGGGGCGCTGTACCCGCAGATCCTCGGGGTGAAGACCGTCAACCTGCTCAGCCCGGTCGCCGTCGCCGTCGTCGGTCTCACCCTGCACGAGGCCGCCTACGCCGCCGAGGTCGTCCGGGGCGGCATCCTCTCCGTCGACCGCGGGCAGATCGAGGCCGCCCAGGCGCTCGGCCTGAGCCGCTGGCGGCGCTGGCGGCGGATCGTGCTGCCGCAGGCCATGCGCTCCATCGTGCCGCCCGCCGGAAACATGCTGATCGGCGCCCTCAAGGGCACCTCGATCGTCAGCGTCATCGCCGTCAACGACCTGCTGTTCTCGGCGCAGTTGATCTACCACCGCACGTACCAGGTCATCCCGCTGCTGATGGTCGCCACCCTCTGGTACACCCTCGTCACCTCGGTGCTCGGCGTCGGGCAGTACTACGTCGAGAAGCACTACGCGCGCGGGACGGAGTCCGCCCGATGAGGCCGCAGCTGGTGATCGTGGGAGCTGGGCCGCGGGGGACCGGACTCCTCGAACGCATCGCCGCCAACGCACCCGGCCTGTATGCCGGTTCGGGACTCGACATCCATCTGGTCGACCCCCATCCGCCGGGCGGCGGACGCATCTGGCGCACCGCGCAGTCGCCGCTGCTGTGGATGAACTCGCACGCCGAGGACGTCACCATGTTCACCGACGAGACGGTGCAGATGGCCGGCCCGGTGCGCGAGGGCCCCACCCTGCACGAGTGGGCGGAGCTGGACGGCCGCACCTTCGCCGACCGGCAGATCCAGGGCCGCTACCTGCGCCACGTGTACGAGCGGGCCCTCGCCGAGCTGCCCCCGGACGTCACCGTCCACCACCACGCCCGGCGTGCCCTGCGGGTGAGCGGCCCGCGCGAGGGGCGCCAGCAGGTGTGGCTGGAGGGCCGCCCGCGCCCCCTGCTCGCCGACCTGGTCGTCCTCGCCCTCGGCCACCTCGACTCCGAACTCGACGACGACCAGACCGAGTTGGCCGCGTGCGCGCGGGAGCACGACCTGGTCCACCTGCCGCCCGACTTCACCGCCGACAGCGACCTGTCCCCGCTGCGGGCCGGCGAACCCGTCCTGGTACGCGGCTTCGGGCTGGCCTTCGTCGACCTGATGGTGCTGCTCACCGAGGGCCGGGGCGGGCGCTACGAGGGTGACACCTACGTCCCCTCGGGCCGCGAGCCGGTGCTGTACGTCGGCTCGCGGCGCGGAGTGCCGTACCACTCGAAGATCGGCTACGACTGGACCGGCGACCGGCCGCGGCTGCCCCGCTTCTTCGGCCCGCCCGAGGTCGAGGCGCTGCTGGCCAGGCCGGAAGGCTTCGACTTCCGGAGCGATGTGTGGCCGCTGGTGGAGAAGGAGCTGGGCTTCGCCCACTACCACCGGCTGTTCACCGCCCATGCCGAGCGTACGGCGATGACCTGGACCGACTTCGAGGAGAAATACGCGGCCGCAGCCGACCTCGCCGAGACCGCGGCGCTCGTCGCCGCCGCCGTACCCGACCCGGCCGACCGCCTCGACCTCGCCGCGCTCGACCACCCCCTGGACGGGGTGCGGTACACCTCGCACGAGGAGTTCCAGGAGGGCCTGCGCGGCTATGTCGAGGGTGACCTGAGCCGTCGTCACGATCCCGAACACAGCGCCGACCTGGGCGTCTTCCTCGGGCTGCTCTCCGTCTACGGGCAGCTGGTGCGGCTCGGGAACGTCGGCCCCTGGTGGCACGGCTTCTTCAGCTACCTGGCGTCCGGGCCGCCCGGGCCCCGGCTGCGGCAGCTGCTCGCCCTGTCCCGGGCCGGGCTCCTGCGGTTCGTCGGCGCCGACATGACCGTCACCGCCGAGGACGGCGTGTTCCGGGCGGCCAGCCCCACCGTGCCGGGGTTCTCCGTCGAGGCGCGGGCGCTGGTCGAGGCCCGGCTGCCCGAGCCGACCGTGGGACGGGCCCGCGACACCCTGCTGCGGGAGCTGCACGCCGAGGGGGCCGCCGAGACCCCCGACGGGCTGCTGCGCATCGACCCCGCCGACGGCCGGATCCTCGACGGGGCGGGGCGGCCGCATCCCCGGCGCTTCGCCCTCGGCCCCTTCACCGACGGCCGCACCCCCGGCGCCTTCACCCGGCCGCGCACCGGCGGGCCCGCGTTCCGGCAGAACGACGCGACGGCGCGGGCCGCGCTGCGGTTCCTGGCCGAACTCGCCCTCCGCGCGGCCGCATGACCCCCCTGACTCCAAGGAATTCCACGATGAGCGTCATGGTCGACATCAGGTCCGTCCACAAGAGCTTCGGCTCGCTCGAGGTCCTCAAGGGCATCGATCTGGAGGTGCGCACCGGTGAGGTCACCGTCGTCCTCGGCCCCTCCGGCTCCGGCAAGTCGACACTGCTGCGCGCCATCAACCACCTGGAGAAGGTGGACCACGGTGCGATCAGTGTGGACGGCGCGCTGATCGGCTACCGGCGCTCCGGCGACAGGCTGTACGAGCTGCCCGAGCGCGAGGTGCTCAGGCAACGCACACGGATCGGCTTCGTCTTCCAGAACTTCAATCTGTTCCCGCACCTGACCGTGCTGGAGAACGTCATCGAGGCACCGGTCTCGGCGTTGAAGCGGCCCCGGAAGGAGGCGGTGGAGAGCGCGCGCCGGCTGCTGGAGCGGGTCGGGCTCGCCGACAAGGCCGACGCCTACCCGCGGCAGCTGTCCGGCGGTCAGCAGCAGCGGGTCGCCATCGCGCGGGCGCTCGCGCTGGAGCCGAAGCTGCTGCTGTTCGACGAGCCGACCTCGGCGCTGGATCCCGAGCTGGTCGGCGAAGTCCTGGACGTCATCCGGGACCTGGCGAGCCAGGGCACGACGATGATCGTCGTCACGCACGAGATCGCCTTCGCCCGCGAGGTCGCCGACACGGTGGTGTTCATGGCCGACGGAAGGATCGTCGAGGCCGGGCCGCCGGGCGAGGTACTGGGCGCTCCGCGGGAGGAGCGGACGCGGGCGTTCCTGGCGAAGGTGCTGTGAGCGATGACCTCTGCCTGTGATGCGTCGGTGCCCTGCGAACAGGGGGTGCTGACGTGAGCGCGCGGTACGGGCGTGGGCTGTTGCACCTCGCCGCCGCCATCGACCGGCCGGGCTCCTTCGACGCCGTCTCCTACGTCGAGCTGGCGCAGCTCGCCGAGAGCGGCGGGCTCGACTTCGTGACGCTGGACGACTCCTTCGCGCGCCCCGGGCCCGACGCGCTCGCCGTGCTGTCGCGCGTGGCGCCCGCCACCCGGCGGATCGGGCTGGTCCCGACCGTCACCACCACACACACCGAGCCCCTGCGCGTCCAGGCCGCCGTCGCCACCCTCGACTGGGCCAGCCGCGGCCGGGCCGGCTGGCGGATCGACGTGTCCACCACCGAGGGCGAGGCCCGACTCTTCGGCCGCAGGCACGCCGCCCCCGCCGCCGCGCTGTGGCAGGAGGCGGACGAAGCCGCCGAGGTGGCGGCGCGGTTGTGGGACAGCTGGGAGGACGGCACCAAGCTGCCCCGGCCCCCGCAGGGCCACCCCGTCCGCGTGGTCGACGCCACCGACGGGCAGGCCCGGCCCACGGCGGCCCGGTATGCCGACGTGGCCCTGGTCCGGGTCGCCGATCCCGCGCAGGCCGCCGCCGTACGCGGGCAACTGCGGGACCGGGCGGCGGAGTCCGGCAGGGACCCGCGTGCCCTGCGGGTCCTGGTGAGCCTGCTCGTCGACCTAGGCGACGGCGAGCACGCGGCCGAGCCCGGGCACGGCGGCGGCGGTCCCCGGCCCACCGCGCAGGGCCCGCTGTACCGGGGCGGCCCGGTCGACCTCGCGGAGCTGATCGCCGCCTGGCACGCGGCGGACGTCACCGACGGCTTCCACCTCGTCCCCGTCGAGCCGCGCCGTGACCTGGAGCGGCTGGTCAACGGCACGGTGGCGCTGCTCCAGCACCGCGGCCTGTTCCGCACCTTCTACCCGGGCAGCACCCTGCGCGAGCACCTGGGCCTGGCCCGCCCCGCCCACCAGTACGCCGTGACCGGGGGAACGTCATGACCGTACGACGGCAGGTGCGCCTGGCGGTCTGCCTCCCAGGGGACGGCGACACCGCCGCCCGGCCGGATCAGCCGTCCGGCTCGCCGATCGCCCTCGCCTCCTTCGAGCAGCCGGCGCGTACCGCCGAGCGCGGGCTGTTCGACTTCGTGCTCCTGTCCGAGGGGCCGCGGCGGATCGACGATCTCGACGCGACGGGCCGGCCGGAGCCGCTCACCGTGCTGAACGCGCTCGCCGGGGTCACCGAGCGGCTGGGGCTCGCCGCCACCGTGCCCACGGCCCTCACCGAGCCGTACGAACTCGCCCGCAGACTCGCGACCCTGGACCATCTCAGCGGGGGCCGGGCCGCCTGGCACGTGGCGACCTCCGCGGACACCTTCACCGGCGCCGACCTCCGTCACGACGGCTCCGCCGACCGGTACGGGCGCGCCGCCGAGTTCGTCGCCGTCGCACGGCGGCTGTGGACCTCCTGGTCGGCCGACGGGGTGTCCCGGCCGTTCGCACACCAGGGCCGGCACTTCGACATCGCGGGCGAGTTCGGTCTGCCCCGCTCGCCGCAGGGCCATCCCGTGGTGATCCGGGCCGGGGACTCGGACCAGGACCGGGAGTCCGCCGCGGCCACGGCCGACGTACTCCTCACCCGGCACCGCCCGCCGGCGGCGGGCCGGTCCGTCCGCGCCGACGTCACCCGCAGGCTCGCCGCGTACGGCCGGGCACCGGAGGATCTGAAGGTCCTGGCCGGTGTCACCGTCGTCCTCGGGGACACCGCCGCCGAGGCCCAGGAGCGGGCCGTGGAGATCCGACGGCAGCGGATCACCCCGCAGCGCGCGCCGCAACTTCTGGGGCAGGCCTGGGGCGTTGACCTCTCCGGTCACGACCCCGACGGCCCGCTCCCGGAGACCGACCCGGTGCCGGGGCCGGGGACCGCCGAGCACCGGACCCGTCGGCTCACGCTCGAGGCGAGCGGCCGCCCGGCGGTCGTCGGCACCCCCGAGACCGTCGCCGCCGAACTGGAGGCGTACGTACGCGAGGACGCCGCCGACGGCTTCGTCCTCGTCCCGCACCACACACCCGGCGGCCTCGACGAGTTCGTGGACCGGGTGGTGCCGCTGCTCCAGGAGCGCGGCGCGTTCCGCACGGAATACCAGGGCGCAACCCTGCGCTCACACCTCGGGCTGCCCGACCCGCCGTGGGAGGGATGAGCGCGTATGACGCGTATGAAAGGAACGGATCCTATGACCAGCGACGCACCCGACGCCTGGAAGCAGTGGCACGAGCAGCGCGTGGAGAGGGTCTCGGAGCCCTACGGACCGCTCGCGCTGACCGCCACCCACTGGATCGAGGACCATCCGGAGGGGCGACTTCCGGACATTCCCGGGACGTGGGGGACGGATGGTGACGGGGTGGTGCTCAGCGCTGCCGAGGGCGACGGGCTGACCCTGGACGGCCGGCCGTTCTCGGGGGAGGTCCACCTCGCCGCCGACCTCGGGCCGGAGGCCGAGTCGCGGGTCGCGCTGGGCGAGAAGCGGCTGGTCGTGCTGGTCCGCGAGGATGTGTGGGGCGTGCGGGTCTACGACCCCGCCGCCGAGGCCCGCCGCGCCTTCCGGGGCATCGAGGCCACGGCGTACGACCCGCGCTGGTCGGTGCCGGGGCGCTTCACGCCGTACGACGACACGCGCACGGTGCGGGTCGGCAACGCGGACGGAAGGGAGCGCGGGCTCGCCCTCGCCGGGGAACTCGCCTTCACTCTGGCCGGAAACGATCTCACGCTCCAGGTCGCGCGGCAGGGCGACGGCCCGCTGTGGGCGGTGTTCGCCGACGCCACCAGCGGCGACAGCAGCTTCCGCTTCCGGTTCCTCTTCCCGCAGGCACCGGATGCCGAGGGTCGTACCACGGTCGACTTCAACCGCGCCCAGCTCCCGCCGTGCGCCTTCGCCGACCACTTCATCTGCCCCTTCCCGCCGCCGGGCAACCGGCTGGACGTGGCGATCGAGGCGGGGGAGCGCGTCCTGAGCTGACGTCAGGGGGCCGCTGCGCCCGGGTGGTTCAAAGGTTGACGGCCGAAAGGCACTCTTGTGCCTACCGGCCGTTCGGCCGAATACTCCCCCTCAGCGCTTGTCAGGGGCATGCGTGTTCGGAACCCAGGACCGGCCCCTGGCTGCGCCTCACGGGCCCCGACCCCACGCGGGCCCCCGACTTCCCCTGGGAGGGAACGAAACGTGAGGATCAAGCGCACCACTCCCCGCAGCGGTATCGCAAGACGGACCCGGCTGATCGCCGTGGCCACCGGCTTCCTGGCCGCGGCCGCGTTCGCCGCCCCCACCGCGAACGCCAGCGACGCCCACACGTTCAGCGCCACCCAGCTCACCAAGGCGAGCGACTCCGTCCTCAAGGCCGACATCGGCGGTACGGCCTGGGCGGTGGACAGCAAGACCAACCGTGTCGTCGTCACCGTCGACAGCACGGTCTCCAAGGCCGAGATCGCCAAGATCAAGCAGCAGGCCGGCGGCAACGCGGGCGCGCTGGCCATCAAGCACACCTCCGGCAAGTTCAAGAAGCTGATCAGCGGCGGCGACGCCATCTACGGCGGCTCCTACCGCTGCTCGCTCGGCTTCAACGTGCGCAGCGGCAGCACGTACTACTTCCTGACCGCCGGTCACTGCGGCGAGGTCGCCTCGACCTGGTACAGCAACTCCGGTCACACGACCGTGCTGGGCACGAACGTCGGCTACAGCTTCCCGGGCAACGACTTCGCGCTGGTGCGCTACACCAACTCCTCCATCGCGCACCCGAGCGCGGTGGGCAACCAGACCATCAGCAGCGCGGCCACCCCGTCCGTGGGCACGACCGTCTACCGGCGTGGTTCCACCACCGGTACCCACAGCGGGCGGGTCACCGCGCTGAACGCGACCGTCAACTACGGCAGCGGTGACATCGTCTACGGCCTGATCCAGACCACGGTCTGCGCCGAGGGCGGCGACAGCGGCGGTCCGCTCTACGGGGGCAGCGTGGCCTACGGTCTGACCTCCGGCGGCAGCGGCAACTGCACCTCCGGCGGCACGACGTTCTTCCAGCCGGTCACCGAGGCGCTGAGCTACTACGGTGTGACCCTTCCCTGACGGGTCCGGTCTTGGTGGGCCCCCGCGCGCGGTTCGCGTGCGGGGGCCTTCTGTTGTCCCGGAGGGGTGCATTCCGGCCATGGGCAACGGTCACTGTCCGCCTATGGGTTACTCGCGCGTAGTGTTTGCAGTGCGAATTTCCTGGGGGGACTGTCCCCGGTCAAGCGGGCCGGGGGCGTACGGGGTTGCCGTGTGCGCGTCCTGAAGTCGACCTTGTGTGCTCCCTGTGCGGTTCGGAAGAGTGGGCGCCCGTCAACCAGCCTTCCGGTCCGCGGAGTCCCCACAACTTCCGGGCCGACCCCCCACAGGAGGACGTGAGTTGAAGCACCGACGCATACCCAGGCGGCGGGCCGTCGTGATCGGCGCGGGCATCTCCGCACTGGTCGCCGCGGGTGTCACCTTCCAGACTGCGAACGCCAGCGAGCCTGCCAAGCCTGCTCCGGAACCGCGGGTTCTGTCCGTTCCGGCGGCCGGAAAGCTCGCCTCGGCGCTCGTGAAGGACCTCGGGTCCGACGCGGCCGGCAGCTACTACGACGCCCGGAGCAAGAGCCTCGTCGTCAACGTGCTCGATGCCACCGCCGCCAAGGCCGTGGAGGCGGCCGGCGGCAAGGCCAGACTCGTCGCCCACTCGCTGGCCGAACTCGATGGTGCGCGGGCGACCCTGAAGAAGGACGCGACCATCCCCGGTACCTCGTGGGCCACCGACCCGGTCACCAACAAGGTCGTCGTCACGGCGGACAGGACGGTGTCCGGGGGTGCGTGGGCGAAGCTCGGCAAGGTCGTCGACGGGCTTGGGGCCAAGGCTGAACTGAAGCGGTCGAAGGGGGAGTTCAAGCCCTTCATCGCCGGCGGTGACGCCATCACGGGATCGGGTGGGCGTTGCTCGCTCGGCTTCAACGTGGTCAAGGACGGGCAGCCGTACTTCCTGACCGCGGGGCACTGCACCGAGGCCATCTCCAGCTGGTCGGACTCCTCCGGCAACGTCATCGGCAAGAACGCGCAGTCCAGCTTCCCGGGCAATGACTTCGGGCTGGTCAAGTACACCTCGACCGTGGATCACCCGAGCGAGGTCGACCTCTACGACGGGTCCGCCCAGCAGATCACCGGCGCGGCCGAGGCCACCGTCGGCATGAAGGTCACCCGGAGTGGCTCGACCACCCAGGTGCACGACGGGACGGTCACCGGGCTCAACGCCACCGTCAACTACTCCGAGGGCACGGTCAGCGGTCTGATCCAGACCGATGTGTGCGCCGAGCCCGGGGACAGTGGTGGCTCGCTCTTCTCGGGCAGCAGCGCGATCGGGCTGACCTCGGGTGGCAGTGGTGACTGCACCTCCGGTGGGGAGACGTTCTTCCAGCCTGTCACCGAGGCGCTGTCGGCTACGGGGGCGCAGATCGGCTGACGCCCGGCTTTCGGTTTCGTCGGAGTCCCGCCCCGGGTGTGAGGGGCGGGGCTTCGCGGTTTCCTGCGGCTTGTCGGGTGGGATGCCTGCGGCGGCCCGTTGCGGTGCGTCGTGGCTTGCGTCGCGCCCCCCTTCCCGCCGTGCGCGAGTGCGGGTCGCCGGTGGCATCCGCGCAGGTGAGAGGCGCTCTCACGGATGTCGCACACTTGTTCGGGAATGGGGGTATGGTGGGGGTGGGAACTGATGTTCGAGTGCTGTTCGGGGCTCATGAGTGCGGGAGGTGCGTGTGCCGGGCTTCGCGCATCTGCACACCGTCTCCGGGTTCTCCTTGCGGTACGGGGCCTCGCATCCGGAGCGGCTGGCCGAGCGTGCCTCCGAGCGGGGTATGGATGCCCTCGCCCTGACTGACCGCGACACCCTCGCCGGTGCGGTTCGCTTTGCCAAGGCGTGTGCCAAGGCGGGTGTCCGTCCGCTGTTCGGTGTGAACCTGGCGGTGGGTGAGCCGGTGGTCGCGCGACGTGAGCGGCGGCGGGCTCCGGTGCGTGGTGGTGCCTTCATCGATGAGTCGGCGGCCCGGGTGACCTTCCTTGCCCGGGACGGCGCCCGTGGCTGGGCCGATCTGTGCGGGATCGTCACGGCGGCGCACGGGGGTGAGGATGCGCCTTTGCTGCCCTGGGCCGGTAATCATGGGGACGGTCTGACCGTGTTGCTCGGTCCCGGGTCCGATGTGGGGCGTGCCCTTGCTGCGGGGCGGCCCGATCGGGCCGCGAAGCTGCTCGTTCCCTGGCGTGAGGTCTACGGTGACGCGCTGCGGCTGGAGGCCGTCTGGCACGGTCGTGACGGTACGGGGCCCGGGTCTCTGCGGCTGGCTGCCCGTACGGTCGGCTTTGCCGCCGAGCAGCGGGTTCGGCCTGTGCTCAGCAACGCGGTCCGGTACGCCGATCCCGGTCAGGGGCAGGTCGCCGATGTGCTGGATGCCGCCCGCCGTCTGGTTCCGATCGATCCCCGCAAGGAGCTGGACTCCGGTGAGGCCTGGCTGAAGGACGCGCAGGCCATGCTGCGGGTCGCCGAGCGGGTGGTGGAGGCCGCCGGCTATCGGCGCGACACCGCCCATCGGCTGCTGGAGCAGACCCGGGCCACGGCCGCCGAGTGTCTGGTCGATCCCGAGGACGACCTCGGTATGGGGAGCGTTCATTTCCCCGAGGCGCATCTCGTCGGTGCCGGGCGTCGTACCGCCCAGCGGGCGCTCGCCTCGCGGGCGGCCGCCGGCATGGTGCTGCGCGGCTACGCCGACCGCCGGGGCTACTGGGCGCGGATGCATGATGAGCTGGACATCATCGCCCACCACGGCTTCGCTTCTTATTTCTTGACGGTCGCTCAAGTGGTGGATGACGTCAGGGGGATGGGTATCCGGGTGGCCGCCCGTGGGTCCGGTGCCGGCTCCCTCGTCAACCACCTGCTCGGGATCGCGCACGCCGACCCGGTCGAGCACGGGCTGCTGATGGAGCGCTTCCTGTCCAAGCGGCGCCTCGTCCTGCCCGACATCGACATCGACGTGGAGTCCGCGCGCAGGCTGGAGGTCTACCGCGCGATCATCGGCCGGTTCGGCACCGAGCGGGTCGCGACCGTCGCCATGCCCGAGACCTATCGGGTCCGGCACGCGATCCGCGATGTCGGGGCCGCCCTGTCCATGGACCCCGCCGACATCGACCGCATCGCCAAGTCCTTCCCGCACATCCGGGCACGGGACGCCCGCGCGGCGCTGGAGGAGCTGCCCGAGCTGAAGCAGCTGGCGAGGGAGCTTCAGCGGGAAGGTGCGCGGTACGGCAAGCTGTGGGAGCTGGTCGAGGCCCTCGACGCCCTGCCGCGCGGGGTCGCCATGCATCCGTGCGGGGTGCTCCTGTCCGATGCCTCCCTGCTCGCCCGTACGCCGGTCATGCCGACCAGCGGCGAGGGCTTCCCCATGTCGCAGTTCGACAAGGAGGACGTGGAGGACCTCGGGCTGCTCAAGCTGGACGTACTGGGCGTGCGGATGCAGTCGGCGATGGCGCACGCGGTCGCCGAGGTGGAGCGGGCTACGGGGGAGCGGATCGACCTCGATGCCGTGGAGGAGGGTGACCCGGCGACGTATCGGCTCATCCGGTCCGCCGAGACTCTGGGCTGCTTCCAGATCGAGTCGCCCGGGCAGCGGGATCTGGTGGGGCGGCTCCAGCCGGCCACCTTTCATGACCTGGTCGTCGACATCTCGCTGTTCCGGCCGGGGCCGGTCGCCGCCGACATGGTGCGGCCGTTCATCGAGGCGCGGCACGGGCGGGCGCCGATCCGCTATCCGCATCCGGATCTGGAGGGGCCGCTGAAGGAGACGTACGGGGTCGTCGTCTTCCACGAGCAGATCATCCACATCGTCGACATCATGACCGGCTGCGGCCGGGCCGAGGCGGACGCGGTGCGGCGCGGGCTGTCCGATCCGGAGTCGCAGGGGCGGATCCGGGTCTGGTTCGCGCAGCATGCGGCGGCCAACGGCTATGACGCGGAAACGATTCAGCGGACCTGGGAGATCGTCGAGGCGTTCGGGTCGTACGGCTTCTGCAAGGCGCATGCGGTCGCTTTCGCCGTACCGACGTACCAGTCGGCGTGGCTGAAGGCCCATCACCCGGCCGCCTTCTACGCCGGGCTGCTCACGCATGATCCCGGGATGTATCCGAAGCGGCTGCTGCTGGCTGATGCGCGGCGGCGCGGGGTGCCGATCCTGCCGTTGGACGTGAACGTGTCGGGGGTGGCACACAGGATCGAACTGGTGTCTGAATCCGGGGTGTGGGGGCTGCGACTCGCCCTCTCCGATGTGTACGGCATCAGTGAGGCCGAGGCGAAGCGGATCGCGGACGGGCAGCCGTATGCCTCGCTGCTCGACTTCTGGGAGCGGGCGCGGCCGAGCCGTCCCCTCGCCCAACGGCTCGCACAGGTGGGTGCGCTGGACGCCTTCGGCGCCAACCGCCGGGATCTGCAGCTGCATCTGACCGAGCTGCACCGGGGTGCCCGGGGCGCGGGCGGCGGTCAGCTTCCGCTCGCCGGTGGCCGGAAGACCGCCTCGGCCGGGCTGCCCGACCTGACCTCGGCGGAGCGGCTCAGTGCCGAGCTGGGCGTGCTGTCCATGGACGCCTCGCGCAATCTGATGGACGACCACCGGGAGTTCCTCAAGGAGCTGGGCGTGGTGTCGGCGCGCCGGCTGCGTGAGGCCCGGCACGGGGAGACGGTGCTGGTCGCGGGCGCCAAGGCGGCCACCCAGACCCCGCCGATCCGGTCCGGCAAGCGGGTCATCTTCAGCACGCTGGACGACGGCACGGGCCTGGTCGACCTCGCCTTCTTCGACGACTCGCACGACGCCTGCGCGCACACCGTCTTCCACTCCTGGCTGCTGCTGGTGCGCGGGGTGGTGCAGCGGCGCGGTCCGCGCAGCCTCAGTGTGGTGGGCTCCGCCGCCTGGAACCTCGCCGAACTGGTCGAACTGCGCGCCGAGGGCGGTCTCGACGAGGTGGCCGCCCGGCTGGCGGAGCCCGTCCGGGAGGGGGCGGACGGGGAGGATCCGACGGGTGGCCGCCGGATCCATCTGCCGACCGGCTACGAGATGCATCCGTGGGCCGATCTGCGGCCCGCGGGTCAGGAGGCCTCACAAGGGCCCTCAATGGTACGGAAGTTGTGGCACCAGAGTCCGGGGAGTGCGGGATGACCATTCTGTGCGTACGTTTCCAGCTGCCGCCGATGTACGAGGCGGCCCTGCCCGGGCTGCTCGGGCTGCTGGAGGAGTTCACCCCGGTCGTGGAGGCGTTGCCCCCGGACGGGGCGCTGGCCGATCTCCGGGGTGCCGAACGGTACTTCGGGCGCAGTGCTGTGGAACTGGCCTCGGTGATCCGGGTCCGGGCCCTCGCGCTGTACGGCGTCGACTGTGTGATCGGCGCCGGGCCGGGGCCGATGCTGGCCCGCGTGGCGCTGCGCGACGCCCGTCCCGGGGTGACCTGTGCCGTGCCCGAAGAGCAGGACGCCATCGCGGAGTTCCTCGCCGAGCGGCCCGTGTCCGCGCTGCCCGGCGTCGGCACGGCGACCGCCCGCACCCTGTGCGAGTACGGCCTGGACACCCTGGGCCTGGTCGCCGCCGCGCCCCTGTCCACACTCCAGCGGCTGATCGGCGCGAAAGCGGGGCGCGAGCTGCGTGAGAAGGCGAGCGGTGTCGACCGCGGCCGGGTCGTCCCGAACGCGGTCTCCCGGTCCATCGCCGTCGAACGACCCTTCGACCTCGACGAGTTGGACCCCGACCGGCACCGCGGGGCGCTCCTGTCCGCCGCCGAGGAACTCGGGGCCCGGCTGCGCGCGGTGGAGAAGGTCTGCCGCACCCTGACCCTCACCGTGCGCTACGCCGACCTTCCCCGCTCTCGAACAGGCGGCGGGGGGACCCCCGTCTCGACCACCCGCAGCCGCACCCTCAAGGAACCGACCGCGCACTCGGCGTCCCTCACGAAGACGGCCTACGGCATGTACGAGGCGCTCGGCCTCCAGCGCGCCCGGGTCCGCGCGCTCACCCTGCGCGCCGAGGGCCTGGCCCCCGCCGACCGGGCCTCCTACCAGCTCACCTTCGACCCCGTGGACGAGAAGGTCCGCCGCATCGAGGAGGTCGCGGACCGCGCCCGGGCGAAGTTCGGGCCACGAGCGGTGATGCCGGGGACGCTGGCGGCGTGACCCTCCTGTCCGGCGGCGTCAGTTGGCCCACGGCGGGGTGATGACCGTGCCGTCGGCCAGTTCCGCCGTGAGGCCGACGGAGGTGGTGACCCAGGAGGCCGCGGTGTGGTCGGTCGGGTTCTCGACGGTCAGGGTCGCGCCGGGGTTGATGATCACCGTGTCGCCGGCGGAGATCCGTTCGGTGCGGCCGTCGAGGGTGATCAGCAGTTCGCCGATGAGCAGGAGGAAGATCTCCTCGCGGTTGACGGTGTGGGCGGGTGCCTTGGTCCCTGCGGGGATCTCGCCCCGCCAGGCGCACAGTTCCTTGCTCCCGGTCAGGGGGGTCGCGTACGAGACGAAGCGGGCGCCGTGGATCTCGTGGGTCACGGCCTCGGACGAGCGGACTACGGGCATGCTGGTCTCCGTTCAAGAGGTCAAGCTGCTTGACTATATGGTCAAGCTGCTTGACCAGTTCGTCAAGGGTGTTTCAATGCCTCCGTGCAGAACTCCGAAGCCATGGCCCTGTCCGCCGCCCTGCTCGCCGTAGCGGGCGACCTCACGCAGCGCATCCATGACGGGGTCGTGGCCCGCGGCTTCGCGGACATCCGGCCGGCCCACGGCTTCGCCTTCGCGCGGCTCGCGCCGGGCGGTGCCACCGTCACCGAACTCGCCGCACACCTCGGGGTGACCAAGCAGGCCGCCAGTCAGCTGGTGGACGAGATCGTACGCAGGGGATACGCCGAACGGCGTCCGCATCCCGAGGACGCCCGGGCCCGGCTGGTCGTGCTCACCGAGCAGGGGTGGGCCTGCACCCGGGCCGCGGAAGCCTCTGCGGCCGAGGTCGTGGGCGCGTGGGTCGAACTGCTGGGCGAGGGTGAAGTGCGGGCGTTGCGGGAGCGTTTGACGCGGATCGCGCCCTACGGTCCGATCAGGCCTGCCTGGTGACGGTTCATCGGCTGCCGAACGAGCCGCTGGTTATCACTGGAAGTTTTTACTGACGCGTAACTTCACAGCTGCGCTACTCGCCCGTAACTTGACGAGTGAACAGCATCCTCGTGATCCGGATCACAGGGTTAGGCCGTCGCACCTCCCTTGAGCCGCAAGGAGATCACACGATGCTGCCCTGGAAGCGAGTCTTCAGACCCCTCGCCGCGCTGCTCCTGACCGCCGCCGTGGCCGCCGTTCCCGCCGCCACGGCCCACGCCGCCGACGCGGCTCCGAGCAGCGGCTGGAACGACTACTCCTGCAAGCCCTCCACCGCCCATCCCCGCCCGGTGATCCTGGTGCACGGAACCCTGGGCAACTCCGTCGACAACTGGCTGTCCCTCGCTCCGTATCTGAAGACCCGCGGATACTGCGTCTACTCCCTGGACTACGGCCAACTGCCCGGCGTCCCGCTCTTCTACGGCCTCGGCCCCATCGACAAGTCGGCCGAGCAGCTGTCCACCTTCGTCGACAAGGTGCTCACCGCGACCGGCGCCGGCAAGGCCGACCTGGTCGGGCACTCCCAGGGCGGCATGATGCCCCGCTACTACCTGAAGTTCCTCGGCGGGGCCGCCAAGGTGAACGCCCTCGTCGGCCTCGCCCCCGACAACCACGGCACCGACCTGGACGGCCTCACCAACCTGCTGCCGTACTTCCCCGGCGCCGAGGACCTGATCAAGGCCAGCACCCCCGGCCTCGCCGACCAGATCGCCGGCTCCGCCTTCCTCACCAAGCTCAACGCGGGCGGCGACACCGTCCCCGGAGTGCACTACACGGTCATCGCCACCAAGTACGACGAGGTGGCCACACCCTGGCGCAACCAGTACCTGAGCGGCTCGGACGTCCACAACGTCCTGCTCCAGGACCTGTGCCCGCTCGACCTCTCCGAGCACGTGGCGATCGGCCTCTTCGACCGCATCGCCTTCCACGAGGTGGCCAACGCCCTCGACCCGTCCCACGCCACGGCCACCACCTGCGCGTCGGCCTTCAGCTGACGCGCCGCCGGGGCCTGTCCGACCTGAGCCGCCGGACAGGCCCCGGAGTCCTGGATCACCGCCCGTGCCGGCCGCCCGCGGCACGCCGTCGCACCGACATGAACAGCACTGCCGAACCCAGCGCCAGCGCCGCCGCGCCGCCGATCGCGACGTACGAGGTGCCGGTGGAGGCGCCGGTCTCGGCGAGGTTCTCCGAAGTCCCGGCGGCCTTCGGCTCGTTGGCCGGGGTCGCCGGGGCCACGGGCTCTGTGGTGGACGGCTTCGCGGACGTGCTCGCGTCGTCGTCCCCGTGCCCGTGGTGCTCGATCGTCGACTTGTCGGCACCGTCCGCGATCTGCTCGTCGGAGGGCGCGGAGGCGCTCGGGGCGGGGGCGGTGCCGCCCGTCGTACCGCCGCCGAAGTCGACGTCGGAGCAGGAGTAGAAGGCCTCCGGGCTGTCCGAGCGCTGCCAGACCGCGTACAGCAGCTGCTTGCCCGTGCGCTCGGGAAGGGCGCCCGAGAAGGTGTAGAAGCCGCCCGAGGGAACCGGGTCGGTGGCCGTCGCGACCGGGTGCCCCAGATCCAGGTCCCCCCAGGCCAGCGGCTTCGCCGGGTCGTACCCGGGCCTGGTGACGTACACCTTGAAGGTGCCCTTGTGCGGGGCGGTGACACGGTACTTGAAGGTGTACGACCCGCTGCGCACGCTCGTCGCCGGCCAGTCCGCGCGGGCCAGGTCCAGCCCCTTGAACTCCTCGTTGTTCGCGCTGCACAGCTTGCCGTCCGGGATCAGCTCCCGGTGCCGTCCGGCGGCATCACCGATACGGATGCCGTTCCAGTCGTAGAGCGCCTGCGTACCGCCCGCCACGACCGCCGCCTTGCACGCGGCCGACCTGGGACTCTCCGGACCTTCCGCGTAGCACTGCGACACCCTGCTGACCGGATCACCCATCGAACCGTGCGCGGAGGCGGGCCCGACGGAGAGCGCGAGCGCGGTACTGCCGAGGGCGGCGACGACGGCGGCCTTGCGGCGTGCGGACATGGGGAACTCCTCGGAACGGTCCTCGGGGGATGGGCTGAATCCCGTGGGGGCGATCAGAAGCTAGCCCCAAGAAACCGCGAAATCGCCTGCTGGGGGCGGGGGATGGAGATCCTTATGGTGGCGTTAAGGCGGGGCTAACTGGGGGCTCAGGAAGGAGGGGTGGGGAGCCCCACGTCACCTGCTTCCGAGAGGTGTCGAAGCTCCCCGATGCTCGGCGATCCGCCTAGTTCCCGAGCGAGGGCGGAGGCGCTTAGAAGGTGCATCCCTGGCTTCGTCTGGACGCAGCACATAAGCAGCCATCAGAAGGAGTACCAGGTCAGATGTCCAGTGCACTCAGCTCACGCCGAAGAACGACACGAGCAGCTCGGGTCGCGTCTCCATGTGCCTGCCTTGCCGTTTGGTAGCTCGCTGAGGTCAGCGTGCCACCGGAAGCAAGTATCTCGCGTACCTCTCGCAGCGAGTGATATGACGCGTCGATCGCTGACATCACCGCGTCGGTTGCTGTGAGGATCAGCCGTTCACGTGCCTCATCACATCCCGACGCCTGGAATAGCTGTCGGATTTTAGCCGCTCTGGCCTGCGGACTCGCATGATCTTCGTCAGCTGCCAACCGCATGGCTTCGTGCGCCCTTCGAAGGGAGACGAGACAGTCCACGTACAAGTTCCGGCGGTCTTGGAGCCTGTTGTCCCTGGTGGTGCGCCGCCAACGCACATGTTCGCCAACCAAGGTGGCCCCCACTCCCAGTACAGCCCCAAGTCCCGTCCCGACCAGCGTCGTCCACTCCACGGCAAGGATCGTGCCATACGGGGAACTGCGGGATCACCGCCTTGTAAGTTCGATCGGAAGGCTTGCATGGAGCCCTGGCGCTCTTGCTGGTCCAGCGTTCGCGGTCGCCCAAGACCGCCTGCCTACACGGCCGTTGATGTCAGCTGGTGGCGTCAGGTTGGATGGCGTGATGGAGCGCGTTGAGGCAGAGCTGTTCACTGACGGTGGCAACGACGCCGTGGTTCGCCTGTCCGGGCGGAGGTTCCCCGGCGTACTCATCCAGGGCGACTCCCTTCGCATCCTCCGCAGCGATCTGGCCGAGGTGGTGGAGGCGTGCGAGCGCGGCGACCTGGCCGAGGCCCGAGACTCCGCCGGCCTTCTCCTGGCGGGCCTCGACGCCCTGCTGACGCGCTACGAGGATGCGCTGCAAGAGCACGAGATTCCGCGGCCGTATTGAGCAGCGAAACCTACGACCTCTTCGTCCCGAAGCAACTTGAGCAGGCGCTCCACCTTGGGCCAGGGCGCTTCTCACCTGCGGTGACCATCCATGGGCGTTCGCAGGTGTCCGCCGCGTGCGCGGGTGTTGTCACGCAGTTAGACACTCACCGACCCATGAGGCGGTGTCATAGGGCTCGGCTAAGTTGCCCGCATGATTGACAGGGGTCCGCTTGCGCAGACACTCACCAGCCTGCTCGTCGACGTCGTGTGGTGGCTGGAGAGCTGCGGGGACGATGAAGTGGATCCCGACTCCGCGGTGAAGATGTTGGAGAGCGTGGGCTGGGTGCTCCTGCAACTGCCCCCAGATCAACGCCAACGGCTCTTGCAGGGGCTCGCGGACCTGGCCGAAGCGGAGCAGGACCCTGCACGGCGCGAGTTCCTGGAGTCGTTCCCCTTCGCGATCGGCATGGTCGAGGACCAAGAGGACTGAGGTGCGGCTAGTCGGCAGCGTCTGGCGATGCTTCACCGTACGACCCGGCGTTGGAGATCTTGTGTCTCGCTAGTCTCGGGTGGCCAGGGGGTGACGGTGACGAAGCGTGCTATTCGATCGCGCTCATCTGGGGCGCGCTGACCGATTGGGTAGAGCTCCGGCCTGCAGAAACGGATCAAGCCGGCTCCGCCCCAGACATAGTCCACGATCTTTAAAACCGTCGTGGCGCGAGTTGCCGTGGGTTCAAATCCCACACCCACCGCCACAGGTCAACTCAAGTGCTGGCTCGTCGAAGACGATCGCGTCTGGGATCGGCGGGTTGTGGCACCCAAGCCGGTGATCGACCTCACGATCCGGCAACAGGGCCAGGAACTCGGCGCGGATCGGGTCGATGGTGGACGCAGGCACGACGGGCACGAGTCTGCTCCCAGGATCACAGAACGTAAGCAACTCCATGATCAGCAGAAGACTGCCCGCCGTGCCGCCACTCCGCCGCGTTCATGACCTACCGGCGGACGCTCTTAGCCGCCTGTTCAGTAGTACATGAACGTCGGGATCAGTCCGCCGCCGCTGGCATTCGGTATCGTTACCAGCCCGCCGACGCCGACGCCCCTGCTGTTCGCGACGTTGACCACGTCGTAGACCGAGCCGTAGTTGCCCATCCAGTGCCACGAGGGGTCAGACTTCTTAGCCTTGCAGGCGGTGGCGAGCTTGATGCCTTCCTGGGCAGTGAGCACTTGGTCAGCCCGCGGCGTGTAGCAGCTGGCGTTCGGCGTCGTCGGCGCCTTCGGCGCGGGCGCGGCGGGAGCCGGAATCGCCAGGCCGATCAGCAATGCCGCGGGCGCGGCCGCGATGGCGAGGGTGCGAAGTCGGTTCATGGTTGACCTCCCTGGCTAGCCACCTGTCTCGGAACCGAGATCTGAACCGACCGTAGAGTCGCCAGGCGTAGTACCGCCATTTGGGTGCGTCCATTCGGGTGATGGCGAGGTGTCGATTGACCTGGGGTGTTGTTGGTTGGTTGAGAAGGCTGGTGGGGTGGTTCTGGCGGGGTTGGTGGGGGTGTGAGTTGGGGTCGTCTGTGGTGTGTTGAGCAGCGGGTGGGTTGATGAACGTAGCGTCTGGGTGTAGGGGCTCGGGCGCGTTACGCTCGTTGCAGGAGGCCTCTGGTGGCTCCTCCGTCACTAGCTGCCCAGTCGCACTCAGGGCTGTGTCGACCGGGGATGCCCGGAGCGCTTAAACCGAACACATGTCCGAGCTGCCGCCTGATCCGCCCCGCCTGAGGCTCGGACGCGGCCCATGTCCTCCAGGTGGTACTGGTGGAAGCGGATGCTGTGGTCCTCGGTCGCGCTGACCACGTTGATCGGAACGGTGACCAGGCCGAAGGAGATGGCGCCTGACTAGATGTGCGGGAGGAACCTGGAGCTGTGTCCGTCCTCTGCCTGTGCGCTGCTGGTCGGCAAGGCCGCAGCCGAGCGGAGTGGGGTGAGCCGAGTGCCGAATCGTCCCGAGTGGGAGGGCTGGCGGCAGAACGCACCGCCTACCCAACGCCCAGCTTCAGTCCGTTCCGCGCACCGACTGTTGGCCGCGGCCCTTGTGGCTCTGGTGATCTGCATTGCGGCGCTTGCATTCGCACTCACCCTAAGTTTCGGGCGTAGCGGCGGCGCATCGGGCGGGCAGGGATCGTCAACAGATCCCACCGCCGTCTGGGCTCTGGCAATCGCCGGGGTATCGGGTGCTGGCACCCTCATGATGGGTGTTGCCGCAATGATCAAAGAGGTGCGAGCCGCCCGTTCACCCGAGCAGTCACGCGTCCTGCCCGCCCGGCACGTACAGGACCGCAATCGTCCGACGCGGCCGCGCGGCCACTGGCGTTAGGGACGGCCGACGCGGCTAGCCACAGGCCAGGCCACCATGCCGAACCGTTCTATGCCCTCGCCGTCGACGCCAAGTTGCTGAAACGCGTTGATCACGCTTTGCCGTGCAGCTCCCGAGCCGCCGTCACGGAACACGATGAGGCGGATGGTGCAGTTCTCCGAACGCCGAACCACCTCGCCGGCCCATCGCACGCCTTCCTCGTCGGGCTCCGTGACCACCACGCCGCCGCAGGCGATGCCTCGGATGAACCAGGGGATGTTGTCGAGCTGCACGGTGCCGTCACCCTGGTCGATCGCCCACAAACTCTCCACCGAGGCCGGAGGTCAGTCGTCCTCTATCTCAAGCCGGAAGTGCACCTTGACATACGGGCCGCCGGGATTCGTCATGCTGCCAGGATGCACGCGTCAAACAGGCCACATGGAGGGGGCCTCTTTCGATGGCGACCTCTTCGTCTCGAGGCAACCCGAAGAGGGCTTAAGTAGGGCGAGTGTGCCGCTGACCTGCTGCGATGGTCCGCCGCTGTCCGCGCTTGTCCAGGGCTGTTCGCCAGCGGTGTCACGCAGTTGGACACTCACCACCGTTGGACCGAGCCATACCGAGTGCGCGCCTGCCATAGAAGGTGCTCGGCTCCTGGGCGGCATCCCGTGGGACCTGCGGAAACTTGCGCGGGTGTGCCGTGCAACCCTGAAGGGGCTCCAGGGGTCTTGTGGGCAGTCTTGTCTTCCTAGTGGGGGTTGCATCACTGTGCGTGTGCGCAGCATTTCGGCCGTGACGGCGCTCGCGGTCGCTCTCAGTTCTGGCGCCCTGATCGGGTCGGCCGCGGGCCCTGCTGTCGCCGACAGCAGCGCCGCGCTGCCCATCACGTCCAGTGGCGACATCATCGTGGACGGCGTTCACCAGCGGGTCTTCATCAGTGACCCGTCGGGAGGCAAGGTCGTTGCCACCGACTACAACGGCACCGTCATCGGGACGATCACCTCGCTGCCGCAGGCTGACGGCCTGGAGCTTTCCGCCGACTCGGCAACGGTCTACGTCGCCGTGCCAGGAACTGATGAGATCGTGGCCATCGACACGGCGACGCTCACCGAGACTGGGCGGTACGCGACGGGTGACGGCACAGATCCGCAGCACCTGGCGCTCGCGGGCGGCAAACTTTGGTTCGGCTATGGCAGCGTCGGTCACGGCAACATCGGCTCTCTCGACCTGTCCGGCGGGCAGACGCAGGTTTCGCTCGCCCAGGAGGCCGAGGGGACGTGGAACGACGCTCCCCTGCTGGACTCGGTACCCGGCGCTCCCGACACCCTGGCGGCCGGCTCGCGCCAGTACTACTTCACCCTCGGCATCTATGACGTGTCGTCCGGCACGGCCGGCCGGACCGCGTTCCTCGGCGGGCAGGACGCGGCCATCGGCAACACCGCGGAGGACCTGGCGCTCACCCCGGACGGCACAGAGCTCGTGGTGGCCACCACAGCAGGCGACTTCCAGCAGGTCTTTCGGACCTCGGACCTGTCGGAGACCATCAGGTATCCGAGCAGCTACTGGGAACAACGGTCGGTGGATGTCGCGCCGGACGGCCTCGTCGCGGTGGGCACCGACACTTACGCCTCCTTCGACCTCCCTCATGTGTCCATCTACAAGCCGGGTAGCACGGCCCCGAGGCGGACCGCCAATTTCACCGACGAACAGGGTGGAGTCGCCCAAGAGGCCCTGCTCGACCACGGCGACCTCGCTTTCGCGCCCGACAGCAGCCGACTCTTCGCGGTCACACACGGTCTCTCCAACAGGTACCGCCTGCGCGTCGTCACCGACCCCAGCAAGGCCGTCACCACCGTCACGGCGAACGCCCCGGCGACCGCCGACCGTGCCAAGTCGCTGACCGTCTCCGGCAAGGTCACGAACACGCTCGGGCTGCCCGCGGGGACCACCGTCGCGGTCACCCGAACGGACCTGGAGTCCCCGAACGGCAAGGCGCTCCCGGCCGCGACAGTGAAGGCGGACGGGACCTTCTCCTTCACCGATATCCCGCCCGCGGGCGGCAAGGTCACGTACAAGGTCTCCTATGCTGGCGGCGCCGATCGCACGGCTGCCTCCGCCTCCGACACGGTCGAGGTCTCCCGGAACTCCCCGACCCTGACCGTGAACAAGAACGGCAACCTCTACGCCTACGCCAGTAACGTGACGTTCACCGCCCACCTCGGCACGACGTACAAGAACCGGACGCTCTCGCTCTACGCGGACACCGCGGGCGACGGCAAGGGCAAGTACCTGGTCAAGACCGGCACGGTCAACAGCGGGGGCAACCTGTCGGTCACCTTGACCCTGAAGCGCGACACCACGGTGAGCGCGTCCTTCTCCGGCGACGCGCGGACCGCCCCGAAGACGGCCACGAGCTGGGTGGGCGCGAAGGTCAGGGTGTCGCTGAGCCTGAGCCGCTACTACAAGACGGCCACGGTCAACGGGCACACCAAGTACTACTTCCGGAAGACGACCAATCCGCTTCTCACGACCACGATGACGGCCTACCCCGGCCGCTCGCAGAGGTTGGAGTTCCAGATCTACTCCGCCGGCGCCTGGCGGTCGGCGGGGTCCCAGTACTTCAAGCTCGACTCCACGGGCAAGTCGGTGGTGGAACTGGGCGGCACGCACCAGACCGGCTACTCGATGCGCGTGCGGTCGTCCTACATCAACAACTCCTCGAACGACACCGTGAACTCGACCACGCACGGCTCCTGGAAGTACTTCACCTTCACCAGCTGAGGCCGCCCGCCCCCAAGGCCCGGCGCATCCGATGACGCGCCGGGCCTTGGGATACATCTTCCTCAGGGGATGCGATACAGCCGAGTGCCACGCTCAAGGACACGATGGCGCGCGCCGGCCACTCCTCGGAGCGGGCCGCGCTGATGTATCAGCACTCGGATCTTGAACGGCAGAGGAAAGTGGCGGTCGGGCTGGATCGGATGTCCGAGGGCAGCGCAACGCGACGGCTGACCAGCCGGGCGAGGGGGCACCGGGCGCGAGACGCTTAGGCAGGTCCAGACAGCAAAGAACCGCAAGATCCCGGTGGGGGTGACCATGGAACGGCATGTGCTGGAGAAGCTGTTGGCCGGTGACGACGAGGCGTCCGCAGCTGCTCTGGCCGCCCTCCGCAGCGGCGCCACCTACAGCGTGTGGGATACGACGCATCCCGCAGAGCAGCATGCTGGGGTCTTCGCACTCCGACTTCGGCGCATGCGGCTGCGCGGAGTCGAACCTCTTGGGCTGGAACGAATGGTGCAGCTCCTCCGCGAGCATCGCCGGCCGGTGCGCGGAGGGATGATCGATTCCGCCGATCAGAAATGGACCTTCCTGTTCTACTTCACCGAAGACGGCAGCGCACTGGTGGCCTGCGCCCGCCTGCAGCGGTGGGTCGAGCGATCACCGCTTTAGGAGTTCGGTTCGGGGCTGGCCCTGGCGCTATCTCCCGTCGCCGTGCCGACCGGACAGGGTGCTCTAGTACGCCACCGTCCGACGTCGTTGATGTCAGCAGTGGATGTCAGGGGGAGGGCCGCTGAGGGCTGTCGGCGCTGTTTGCGCCTGGGGCGACTGGTTGGGCTTCTGGGCACCGCTGGACGACGGCCCCGTCGGATTGATGGACGGAGGGCCGCGCATGGCCGGCGGCTACCGGGAACTCGAGGGGAAGTTCCCGGAGAGGTACCCGTTCCCCGCATGGCCTGAGGCCGGAGGCATACTTCCCTTCGCCATGTCGCCCGGCGGTGACTTCCTCTGCTGGCTTGTCGATGGGCCAGCGGATGAGTGGCCTCTAGTGCTTTGGCCGCGTAACCACAACCAGGCCCGGCTGGACGGCGGGCTCCTCGACACGTCGGTGGCCTGGCTGACGGGCGAACTGGACGAACCAGGGCTGCCTGCCTGGGAGGGCGACGAGGATGAAGACGAAGAGGACACATCCCCTTCTCAACTTCCACCCGGACCGCATGCTGCACGGCAAGCCGATCCTGGACGCCATGGCTGAGGGCGGCGTCTACCACTCGCAGTTCGTCACTGGGACCAGCAACGGTGGACTGACCGCGTATCGAGGCGGTGGCCGGTGCCGCTGGGAAAGCCGGATCTTCAACAGGGCATACGACGAGGCGCCTGCTCATGAGCGGCCCGTCTACGGGGCATTGAACTTCCGTGGACCGATGAGCGACTCGTCTTCCCGACGGAGAAAGGCGAACTCCGCAGTGCTCTGAACCTGTGCCGGAACTTCCGGACCCTTCTCAAGCAGGCCGGGTTTGGCTCCCGAGGACTAGGAGCCCACAAAGGCCTGCCTCTGAGCTGGGCGAAAGCCGTTCCGAGGGGCCTTTGGGCTCTTGCGGTGGCGTTAAGCGAGTGCTCAGGCTCCGCTGAGGTAGATAGCGTTCCCGGTATGACGAACGACGAGATCCGGCCCGCCCGAAACGCCGACGTGCCGGCCGTGAAGGCCGTGACCGACGCGGCGTACCACCACTACATCGAGCGGATCGGGGTGGTGCCGCAGCCCATGGAGGCGGACCACGGGGCGAACGTGGCCGCGGGCAGGGTGTTCGTGGTCGGGGAGCCGGTGATCGGGCTCGTCGTCGTCGAGGCGTACGAGGACCATCTGTTCCTCGACAGCATCGCCGTCCATCCCGACGCGCACGGCACGGGGGCGGGGCGGCGCCTGCTGGAGTTCGTGGACGCACGCGCGCGTGCGCTCGGTCTGCCCGAGGTCAGGCTCTACACGAACGCGCTGATGTGGGAGAACCAGAAGATCTACCCGAGGTTCGGTTACGAGGTCGTGGAGCGGCGCGTGGACGGGCCGTACGACCGCATCCACTACCGGAAACGGCTGGTCTGACACGGGAAAGGGCCGGTCCGGTCAGGCGTCCGGCCACCAGGTGCGTGCGATGTCCTTGCGCACCTCCGGACGCCCCGCGGGGCGTTCCTCCGCCTCTTCGCGGATCCGGCGGCTGTCGGTCCTCTTCAGGGGCTTCTGCACGGTCATGCGGCGCATGGCTGCCTCCTTCAGTGCCCACCTGGATCCGTGGTGTCACGGAGGTAGACCCTTTGGGCGAGAGTTCCTCATCGGTGCCGGTCTGTCAGTGGCGGCTGTCACGTCGGGACTGTCAGTGGCGGGTGTCACTCTTGGGGAATGACGAACGAGAGTGAGCACTTGGTTGCGGTGGGTGCCGGGGTGGACTGGGACGCCGAGGCGGCCGCCTTTGATGACGAGCCGGACCATGGCCTGCGTGCGCCCGAGGTCAGGGCCGCCTGGGCGGCCCTGCTCCGGTCCTGGCTGCCCGAGCGCCCCGCCGACCTTCTCGACCTCGGCTGCGGCACCGGCAGTCTGTCGCTCCTCGCGGCCGAGCAGGGGCACCGGGTGACCGGGGTCGACAGTTCGCCGGCCATGGTCGAGCGGGCCCGGGCCAAGCTCGCCGGGCGCGACGCGGTGGTCCTGCACGGGGACGCCGCCGCTCCGCCGGTGGGGGAGCAGCGGTACGACGTCCTCCTCGTCCGGCATGTGCTGTGGGCGCTGCCCGACCCCGCGCGCGTCCTGCGGCACTGGCGCACGCTCCTGCGTCCCGGAGGCCGATTCGTGCTGGTCGAGGGCGTCTGGGGGACCCTCACCCCGGTCGGCATACCCGCCGACCGGCTCACCGCCCTCCTGGAGCCCGTCGCCGGGAGTGTGCGCGTGCAGCGGCTGTCCGACGAGCCCGTGTTGTGGGGGAAGGCCGTGGACGACGAGCGGTACGCGGTGGTCGCGACGGTGTAGCCGGGCGGGCCCTCGGAGGCTCAGGCCAGCAGCTTCTCGAAGTCGCCCTCGCGGGCCAGTGCCTCCAGTTCGTCCAGGGCGGCGACGGCGGCGGACGCGGCCTCCGGGTCCGTCTCCGCCAGCCCGCTCTCGGCGAACTCGTCCTCGTCCAGACGTCGTACGTCCGTGCCGTCGGCGGAGCGCCACAGGTCCAGGTCGAGGTCCTCGACGACCAGCTCGGTGCCGGACAGGACGGCCGGGCGGGTGATGTCGCAGTACCAGCCCTTGACGGTGCCGTCGCCGGCCCGGACCTCCTTCACCGAGTACCAGCGGTCCCGCCAGTAGTGCTCGGTGAACACGTCGCCGGCCTCGAAGCGCACGAAGCCGAAGTCGCGGGCGCCCTCGCCCGCCCACGGGGCGCGGACGGAGATGCGCACACCGTCGTCGGCCAGCAGCTCCGCGGGATAACGGATCTTCGTACGGCCGCCCTTGACCAGGACGACCTCCACCCGGGCCGCGGTCTCAGCCGAGTTCGCGGACATAGCGCACCTCCGTCGCGCAGATCTCGTACCCGAGCCACTTGTTGATCGCGATCATCGGGTCGTTGCCGGCGTCGTTGCCCGTGAAGGCCTCGGTGAGGCCGGCGGCGCGGGCCCGGTGCAGGGAGTGGATCTTGGCGAGCTTGGCCAGGCCGCGGCCGCGGTAGGCCCGGGCGGTGCCGGTCATCGCGGTGGAGTAGCGGGTGGCGCCGTCGGTGTAGGCCACGCTGAAGGCGACCGGGCGGCCGTCGACGACCGCGGCCATGGTCAGCTCGGGGTGCAGCAGCGGGTGCCGCCACGACTGCTCCAGCCAGGCGTCATAGTCCGTGAACTCGATGTCGATCTCACCGGGTTCGTCCGACACCGTCTCCGCGTCCAGCTCGAACAGCGGCCGCGGGTCGTCCGCGAAGTCGGCGGCCGTGCGCAGCTCCACGCCCGGTGGGATCTCCGGGAGCGGCGGGAGGGCACCGTTCGCCAGGTCGAGGCGGAGGAAGTGCGCGGGGCGGCCCTGGGTGTAGCCGTGCTGTTCGGCGAAGGCGCGGTTGGCGGGCTCGTCGAGGACCCAGGTGTACAGCTTGGTCGCGCCCACGGCGGCCAGATGCTCCTCGGCGGCCCGGGCGAGGAGCCGGCCGGCACCGCGGTGGGTCCGGTCCGGGCGTACATAGATGTTGAGGTACCCCTGGCCCGGCTCTGTGCTGTCGTGCGCCAGCGAGACCCCGGCCGCGCCGATCACCTCGCCGTCCTCGACCGCGATCAGCGAGCGGAAGTGGGCGTCGGGGTGGCTGTTGGTGAGCATGTGGCGGACGGAGTCCGAAGTGAACAGGATGTACGGGAGGGCGAGATGGCGGACCCGGGCAAAGCCCTCGGTGTCGGCCTGGACGTCGGGCTGCAGGTCGCGCACGATCACAGTCATGAGCAGGCACCGTACGGGGAGAGGAGCCGGGGGTGCCTCTGATTTTCCCGTGGGTACGGGACAATCGGCCCTGTGAGCCTGAAGATCCATATCGATGACAGCGCGCCGCCGTACGAGCAGGTGCGGGCGCAGATTTCCGAGCAGGCGCGGTCCGGGGCGCTGCCGGTGGGCTACCGGCTGCCGACCGTGCGGGGGCTGGCCGAGTCGCTGGGCCTCGCGGTGAACACGGTGGCCAAGGCGTACCGGGCCCTGGAGAGCGACGGGGTGATCGAGACGCGGGGGCGCAACGGAACGTTCGTGGCTGCCGCCGGCTCGGCCGCGGTGCGTGAGGCGTCCCTGGCTGCGCAGGCATACGTGGAGCGGGTGCGGCGGCTGGGGCTCACCGAGGATGAGGCGTTGGCCGGGGTGCGGGATGCCCTGCGCGCGGCTTATGGGGAGTGACGGGTGGCTAAGGGTGTGCTGAAAGCGCGCCCGGCGTGCGGGTCACCGTAAGACTCGCTCTCGTCGCCGCCCTCCCGAACGTCACCGCGTCCTCCACCGCAGCTCCGCCGGGATCGTTGTTGAAGTACGCGTACACGTCACACGCGTCGGACCAGGTCGTCGCGATGCGGTCCACCCAGGTCTCCAGGGAGCGTCGGCCGTAGCGCGGCCACGGCTGGGCGCGGCCCTCGTGGAAGCGGACGTAACCCCAGTCGGTGGTGCGCCACAGCGGGGTGACCGGGTGGGCCTGGACGTCCGCCCAGCACAGGGCCGCGCCCCGGGACTCCAGGACCGTGCGCGCCTCGGGTGTCCACCACGAGTCGTGGCGCGGTTCGACCGCGATCCTCGTGCCGGAGGGGAAGCAGGCGAGGCAGGCGTCCAGCAGGGGCGGGTCCGCGCGCAGGGTGGGCGGGAGCTGGAGGAGGACCGGGCCCAGGCGGTCGCCCAGGCCCGCCGCGTGGGTCATCAGGCGGTGCACCGGTTCCTCGGGGTCCTTCAGCCGCTTGATGTGCGTGAGGTACCGGCTGGCCTTCACCGCCACGACGAAGTCGTCCGGCACCCGCTCCCGCCAGGTCTCGAAGTTCTCCCGCGTCGGCAGCCGGTAGAACGCGTTGTTGATCTCCACCGTGGCGAAGCGTGTCGCGTACTCCTCCAGCCACAGCCGGGTCGGGCAGTCGCCCGGGTACAGAACCCCCCGCCAGTCCTTGTACTGCCACCCGGACGTGCCGACGAACAGGCTCATATCTCCATCAAAGCACCGAAAGCCACCGGCTACAGAAACAGCGGCGACCGGCTACGGATACGGCAGCCTCCGGCTACAGATACAGTCCCGCGTCCGTCCCGTCCCGCGCCCCCGGCACCGACGTCGGCGCCGTGCCCCGGCGCAGTGCGTACAGCTCGGCCAGGGTCGCGCCGTCCCGGCCGATGCCCTCCTCCCGGTCCGCGGCCTCGCTGCCGAGCCAGTTCACCGCCTCGCCGCGGGTCAGCGGGCCCACCTCGATACGGGCCAGACAGCGGCCGGGGCGGACCACGGCCGGGTGCAGGCGCTCCAGGTCCTCGTTGGTGGTGACGCCGACCAGGACGTTGCGGCCCTGGCCGAGCAGGCCGTCGGTGAGGTTGAGCAGCCGGGACAGGGCCTGGCCCGCGGTGTGCTTGGCCTCGCCGCGGATCAGCTCGTCGCAGTCCTCCAGGAGGAGGAGCCGCCAGCGGCCCTTGCCCGCGCTGTCCTCCTCGCCGATCGCGATGTCCATGAGGTAGCCGACGTCGGAGAAGAGCCGCTCCGGGTCCAGCACGCAGTCCACCTGGCACCAGTCGCGCCAGGAGCGGGCGAGCGTGCGCAGCGCGGAGGTCTTGCCGGTCCCGGGCGGGCCGTGCAGCAGGAGCAGCCGGCCCGCGATGTCCTCGGGGGTCGTCTTCATCAGGCGGTCCATCGCGTCCGCCACGGGGGCCGTGTAGTTGGGCCGGACCTCGTCCCAGGTGCCCGCGGAGATCTGGCGGGTGGTGCGGTGCGGGCCGCGCCGTGGGGAGACGTACCAGAAGCCCATGGTCACGTTCTCCGGCTGCGGTTCCGGCTCGTCGGCCGCGCCGTCCGTGGCCCGGTCGAGGACCGTCTTCGCCAGCTCGGCGGTGGTCGCGGTCACCGTGACGTCCGCGCCGCGGTTCCAGCGGGAGATCAGCAGGGTCCAGCCGTCGCCCTCCGCGAGGGTCGCGCTGCGGTCGTCGTCGCGGGCGACCCGCAGCACCCGGGCTTCCTCCGGCAGCAGGGTCGCGCCCGAGCGCACCCGGTCGATGTTCGCCGCGTGCGAGTACGGCTGCTCGCCCGTCGCGAAGCGGCCGAGGAACAGCGCGTCGACGACGTCGGACGGCGAGTCGGAGTCGTCGACGTGGAGCCGGATCGGCAGTGCGTCGTGTGGGTTCGCAGACATGCCGCCATGATCCGGCACCGATGGGCTCCGCGCACGGCATTTCCACCCCTTGTTCCGGGTGTTCCCAAGACCTGCCCCGTACGTGGTTTCCGCCGTTACTGTTGTCCTTGATGGGACGTCATGAGTGGTATACGGGGAATCGGCGGTGGCGGCTCACCGCCCTGCTCGGGGTGGGCGTGGCCGCTCTGGCCCTGGTGATCACCCTGATCAACACGCTGCCCGGCGGCGGAAGCACCGCCGGCACCTCGCGCGACGGCGACAAGGTGCACGGCACGCCCGCCACCCCGCCCGAGCACCCGGAACCGTACGTCGGCTGGGGCTTCACCCACACCCAGTACAGCGCCGACCAGGGCAGCGGCACGGCCACCGACCGGGTCGAGCAGCTGCTGGCGAAGGACGCCGGGCTGCCGCAGGTCCAGGCCCTGATGGGCTGGGGCGCCGACAACCCCGAGCCGGTGAAGGGACATTACGACTTCGGCGCCATGGACCGCCGGATCGACTTCATCCGCAGGTCGGGCGGCACCCCCGTGGTCACGCTGTGCTGCTCGCCGGACTGGATGAAGGGCGGCAGGGCCGGCGTCGACAACACCGACTGGAGCCAGGCCGCCCTGGAGACCGCGCCCACCCCGGACCACTACCAGGACTTCGCCGACCTCGCCGCGACCGTCGCCAAGCGCTACCCCGACGTACGCCACTTCATCGTGTGGAACGAGTTCAAGGGCTTCTGGAACAACGCCAAGGGCCGCTGGGACTACGAGGGCTACACGACGATGTACAACCTCGTGTACCAGGCGCTGAAGAAGGTCGACAAGGACATCATGGTCGGCGGGCCGTACCTGGTCATGGACAGCGTCGACCCGCGTGACCCGAAGGCCTCCACCGCGCTGAAGGGCCCCTGGGGTGCCATGGACCAGCGGGTCCTCGACGCCTTCGGCTACTGGAGCAGGCACAGGGCCGGCGCCGACTTCGTGGTCGTCGACGGCTCCAGCTACACCAACGACGACGAGCTGCTGCCCGACGAGTTCGCCGCCACCGACAAGCTCACGGCGGTGGGCGAGTGGGTACGACAGCAGACCCGTGACCTGCCCCTGTGGTGGGCGGAGTACTACGTCGAGCCCGCCGACGGCAACGACGAGCGCAGGGGCTGGTCCGAGGCTCACCGCCTCGCCGTCCACGCCACCGGGATGATCGCCATGGTCAAGGGCGGCGCCGACTCCGGCTTCTACTGGAACCCGGAGGAGAAGACGGGCCCCGACTGCCCCGGCTGTCTGTGGACGCCGACGGACGCGTCCGACGGGGGCAGGGAACTCCCCATGTACGACCTGGTGTCCCGGTTCGGCCAGGCGTTCCCGCCGGGCACCCGGTACGAGACGGTGTCCGTCGCCCCGGACGACGTGCCCAACGTGCGGGTGCTGGCCGGCAGCAAGAAGATCCTCGTGGTCAACATCCTCGACCGGGCGATCAGCGCACAGGTCGACGGGAAGCGGTTCGACATGCGGGCGTACGAGGTGAAGTGGCTCGACCGCTGAGCCACCACCCCGTACCCCCTCACTTCATGGTCAGGAACCGCTGCACCAGCGAGGCCAGCAGCACCGCCAGCAGCGGCAGCGAGAACCAGAAGCTGCTCTGCAGCAGGCGCAGTTGCCGGGTGCTCGGCCGCGTCGCGACCCGGACCACCTCGCGCGCGGTGAGCAGCAGGATCAGCGCCACGGCGGCCAGCGCGCCGACCACCGACCACGGCGTCCACGTCACCTGCGGCCCGATCGGGCCCGGATCCGGTTTCGGCACCGGGCCCGCCGGCTGCTTGCGCAGCGCGTACACGGTGACGTCGTCGTTGACCAGGACCTTCGTCAGCTCCTGCCGGTTGTCCAGGTGGTGGATCAGCCGGGACTCCCAGGTCGCCGAGTAGCCCGCGTCCAGCTCCAGATAGGTGACCTGACTCTCGTTGATCATCAGGTACGAGTTCGGGCCCGCGTCCTTGAGCGACTTGACCAGCCCGGACACCAGCACCGGGTCGACGGGTGCGAGCGTCGGCACGTAGTTCACCCGTTCCATGTCCCGGGAGCCCCACGGCAGGGCCGGGGTCACGTCGTTGACCGGGTCCTGGCTCAGCCACAGCAGCCGTACCGTCGGCCGGTCGTGGGCGTACACCCAGTCCATGGCCGCGACCTCGCCGGGCCGGGTCCGCTCGAACGACTCGTTGCCCCACCGGGCCACCAGGAACCCGCCCATCAGCAGCAGCCCGGCCAGCAGCGCGGCCAGCGGGGCGAGGCTGACCCGCTCCTTCTCGCGCTCCCGCGCGGTGACGCCGGTGCGCGGGAACAGGGCGAGCGCGCCGAGCAGGGCCGCACCCGGCACCGCGAACATGAAGACGCGCAGCGCCATCTCGCCGCCGTACGACTGCATGCCGAAGCCCAGGAACGGGACGAAGGTGAGCACCAGCAGCGACCGCTCGCGGTACCGGTGGAAGCGGCGCCGCCACCAGCCCCAGCAGGCGAGCGCCAGCACCGAGCCGGCCAGCAGGACCCGGACGTACAGGACCAGCTTGTGGGTCGAACTCCCGCCCTGGATCCGGCCGGAGACGGAGGTCGAGACATTGCTGCCGACCCCGCCGACCCCGCCGAAGAGATCGTTGAAGTGCCCGGACCAGTACGGCTCGGCCATGAAGCCGACCCAGACCGCGACCAGCACCGCGAACAGGACGGGCAGCCCGCGCAGCTCGGACCGGCGGAGCAGCACCAGGACCGCGAGCACGCCGAGCATCACGAACGGGGTGAGCTGGTGCGCCGGGACGCTCGCCGCGTACAGGCCGATCAGCACCAGGAGCAGCACGGCCCGCTGGCGCCGGTCGGTGGGTTCGACCTCGGCCTCGCCCGGGCGGAACTTCGCCCAGATCACGTGGGGAGCGCGGAACCACACCAGCAGGATCGCCACGAAGACGAGGTACAGCAGGAACGTGAAGCCCTGCGGGGAGAAGTAGTCCTGGCCGACCCAGCCGCTGAGCACGAAGAGCCACACGCCGGTCCACTTGGCCCGCCAGCTGGCCCGCAGAGACCGGGTGAGCAGGAACAACGGGGCCAGATAGGCGAGTTGGATGGCCGTCGGCCACCAGCGGATGATCTCCGTGAAGTCGTCGACCCCGCATGCCCGGGCGGCGAACGCGGCCACCGCGAAGAACCCCGGCCAGCTCCAGCGGGCGTCCAGGTCCGGCACGGCGGACCCGGTGCGGTCGATGTAGTCGATGAAGCCGAGATGCTGCCAGGCCGTCGGGAACCGCGGCTCGGTCTCCAGCACCGCGGGCAGCGCGTGCAGGGACACCACGGTCGCCAGCAGCGTGACCAGCAACAGGGCCCGGTGCTCACGGCGCAGCCAGAGCAGCGAGGCGAACACCGTGACCAGCAGGGCTGCCCCCACCAGCGTCGGCAGCGGCAGCACGGAGACCAGGCCGAGCCCGCCCATCCCGTCGAGGTCGGCCTCGCCGAGCCGCAGCGCGGGCACCCAGTACAGCAGGAGCGCGGCGATCAGCAGACAGCCGAGGACGACACCGGAGCGGGTGGGCGTCCGGCGGGTGGGCGGCTTCTCGGCCGAGGCTTCGTCCACGGTTTCGTCCGCGGCCTCGTCCACAGCTTCACGCACTACGGCGTTCTCGGGCGCCGCCACCTCGAACGGCGCGTCGACCTCCGCCTCCTTCAGCAGCGCCGCCTCGGCCGGACCCAGCGACGCCTCCGCGCCCGGTTCCGGCTCCTCGACCGGTCGCGGCACGGGCGTGCCCGCGGGCGGGGTGCCGGGGCCCGGGCGGACGTCCGGCCGGCGTTCGACGTGGTCGAAGTCGACGTGGATGCCGAGGGCGAGGGTGTCGTTGTCCAGCGCCCAGGCCGGGCTGTGCCGATGCGCGGGGGAGTCGGCCGGGACCTCGCGCGCGCCCAGGTCGGAGAGGTCCCCGTCCGGTGCCGCCGTCTCCGGCGGCAGGGCAGGGGGCGCGGACCGGATGGTCAGCCACAGTTTCGGCGCCGCGATCGCCACGATCACCGCGAGGCTGGAGATCTCGGCGACGCCCGCTCCGGTCAGGCCCATCCGGGGCAGGAGCAGCAGCGTCAGGCCGAGCACCAGCACACACAACAGGCCCTGCAGCCAGGCGAGTCCGGCGGTACGGCTCTGCGCGCGCAGCACCGCGAAGTACGTCTCCATGACGACCCGCAGCACCGCGCCCACCGCGAACCAGCGCAGCAGCGGGGTCGCCGCGTCCGCGTAGCCCTCGCCGAAGACGCCCAGGATCCAGGGCGCGCCGACGAACAGTACGCCCGCGATCGGCAGCATGATCTTGGCCATCCGCCTGAGCGCGGCGCGGGTGTTGGCGGCGAGGCGCCCCGGATCGTGCGAGCCCTCGACCGTGAGGGACGCGCCCATGTTGATGGCGAGCAGGTTGGTCGTGCCGCCGATGGTGGTGGTGATGTAGAAGTACGCGTTGTCCTCGGAGCTGACCTGCGAGGCGATGATCACCGGGACGAGGTAGACCACGGCCAGCGAGAACAGCGAGCCGGTGTAGTCGCCGGCCAGGAACCGCCCGATCTCCCTCAGTGTCGGCGGCTTGGCGTGGTCCTCGGTCGCCTTGACGTGCCGGGGCACCAGCCGACGGAACACCAGCCAGCCCAGCGGCACCACCGAGGTGGCGATGGCGGCGACCCAGGACACGAAGACACCGGTGGTCGGGATCGCCACGGCGAACGCGACGAGCAGCCCCAGCTTCACCGCCGAGAACACGGTGTTGCCCACCGGCACCCAGGGCGCGCTGCGCAGCCCGGTCAGCACGCCGTCCTGGAGGGTGAGCAGGTTCCAGGCGACGACGGCCGCGATGAAGCCGAGGCCCTTCACCGACCCGTGCAGGAAGTGGTACGACGGCCCCCATGTGTCCAGGGTCATCAGGAAGACGCCCGCGGCCAGCGCCACGATCAGCGAACTGCCCGCGTACGTAAGGAAGATGAGCCGCCCGGTGCGCGGTCCGGCCACCGGGATGAAGCGGGCCAGGGCGCCCGTCAGGGTCACCGCGGTCAGCCCGGCGAGCAGCTTCATCGCGGCGATGGCGGCGGAGCCCTGCCCGACCGCCGACTCGGAGTAGTAGCGCGCCGCCGCCAGCCAGAAGCCGAGCCCGAGCACGGCGGAGATGCCGGTGTTGAGCATCAGCGCGTAGGCGTTGCGGAACAGCTGGTTGCCGCCGGACGACCGGCCCAGCCCGGGCAGGCGAAGGCGGCGCCCCGGTTGCTCGGGCGCCTGGTCCTCGGGCGTCGCGGCCTCGGTTGTGGTGGTCGTGTCAGACACGGGAACGGATGGCCTTCCGGCGGACCTGACGGGCTCTGCGGACGAGGGCGTACCCCTTGGTCAGAGCGCGGTCCTTGGCGAAGTTACGGGTGATGGCACGGCCCTGGAGCAGCCGCTCGAACTCCTCGACGTCCGTGCCGCGCCGGACGGTGACGCGTTGCAGGGCGTACGGACCCTGGCGGCGGCGGGCGAGCCCGTTGCCGACGGCGAGCGCCTGGGCGTACCCGGCCTCCCGCACCGCCCCGCGGACCCGGCGGCTGGAGTAGCCGTACGGGTAGGCGAACGACACCGGCCGCGCGCCGAGTTCGCCGGTGACGATCTCGGTGCTGCGGACCAGCTCCGCGCGCAGGGTGGCGTCGTCGAGCTGGTCGAGCTGTGGGTGGGAGTGGCTGTGCCCGCCGATCTCGATCCCGCTGTCCGCGAGGTCGCGCACCTGCTGCCAGTCGAGCATGGCGTCCAGGCCGCCTCCGGTGTCGTACGCGCCCTTGATCCAGCCGGTGGAGACGAACAGCGTGGCCGGGAAGCCGTGCTTGGTGAGCACGGGCAGGGCATGCCGGTGGACGCCCTCGTAGCCGTCGTCGAAGGTGATCAGCACCGGCCGGTCGGGCAGCGGCCGGCCGGACCGCCAGCGCGCCGCGAGGTCGGCGGTGGTGACCGGGGTCAGGCCCAGGTCACCGATGAGCGCCATCTGCTCGGCGAAGGCCTCCGGCGCGACCGACAGCGCCCGGGTGGCGTCGTTCGGCGCGCTCGCCACCGCGTGGTACATGAGGATGGGCACGGCGGTGTCACTCATGGGCGTTCCCCCTCGATCCCTACGCCCGTGCGGCTCATGGGCGTTCCCCCTCCATCCCTACGCCCGGTCGGCTCATGCGGGGTCCCTCTCGGTGCGTGCGCCGGGGTCGCTTGCGGTGTCTCCGTCGATGCGTGCACGGGGGTCGCTTGTGGTGTCCCCGTCGGTCCGTTCGCCGAAGTTGCTTGCAGTGTCCGCGTCGATCCGTGCGGCCGGATCGTTCGCGGTGTCCCCGCCGATGCGCCCGCCCGGATCGCTTGTGGTGTCTCCGTCGGTCCGTGCGCCGGGGACGCTTGCGGTGTCCTCGCCGATGCGCCCGCCCGGATCGCTTGTGGTGTCTCCGTCGGTCCGTGCGCCGGGGACGCTTGCGGTGTCCTTGCCGATGCGTGCGCCGGGGTCGTTCGCGGCGTCCTTGCCGATCGGCCCGCCCGGATCGCTTGTGGTGCCCTCGCCGATGCGTGCGCGGGGGTCGTTCGCGGTGCCCCCGTCGACGCGTCCGCCCGGATCGCTCCCGGTGTCCTCACCGATCCCTACCCCCGCATCGGTGAGGGTGTCCCCCTCGATCCGTACGACGGAGAACGTCGGTCCGCCCCGCCGGGCCCGCACGCTGCCCACCACGTAGCCGCCCGCCGCGGTGAGTACCCCGGCGACGATCGCGCCCGCGCGGCCCGCGCCGCCCGGGCGGGCGAGCAGGGCGTCACGGAGGCCGCGGGCGATTCCGGCGGGCAGGACGCGGGTGGTGTAGCGGCGTTCGGATTCGAGGCCCTTGTCGGCGCCGACGCTGCGGGACACCAGGGCTTTGGACAGGCCCTCGGCGTAGGCGCGGGTGCGGAAGTACGCGAAGTGCTCGCGGGCGGCGGGCACCCGGTGGTGGATCACCGCGCGGTCGTCGATGAGCAGGACGGCGTCGGGGCGGGCCCGGGTGAGGCGGATGCACAGTTCCGTCTCCTCGCAGCCCAGCGGGCGCCGGTCGCCGTCGCGGCCGATGCCGGTCGCGAAGCCGCCCGCCGCCTCGAACGCCGTACGCCGGAAAGAAGCGTTTCCGCCTAGTACGTTGCGGACTCGGACCCGGCCCGGCGGCAGCCCCCGGTAGGTGCAGCCCACCACCCAGTCGAACTCCTCCGGGAACCAGGCGGGACGCCGCCCCGAGGCCCAGACGGGCATCGTACGGCCGCCGACCGCCATCACCCGCGGGTCGGCGTATCCCTCGGCGAAGCGGCACAGCCAGTCCCGCTCGGCCACGGCGTCGTCGTCCAGGAAGGCGATCACCTCGCCGTGGGAGGCGGCGATACCGGTGTTGCGGCCGGCCGACAGCCCGCGCGGGCCGGCGTTGGCGAGCACGCGCACATCGCCGGCCTCCTTGTACTCGCGGGCCAGCCGGTCCAGCAGGGCCTGGTTGTGGTCCACGACCAGGAGCGTCTCCAGCGCCGGATACGACTGCGCGCGCACCGAGGAGACCGCCGCGAGGATGTCCTCCCAGCGGTCCTCGGTGTACACGCAGATCACGACGGAGATGCCGGGATCTCTCAAGACACCTCTCCCCGCCCGGTGTTCAGCAGTCGTTCGTGGTGGGCCTGGCGGCGCAGGGCACGCCGGTTGGAGCGCTCCTCGAGGATGACCTTCAGCACCCGGATCCCGTCCCGCACGGCCCGCAGATTGCTCGTGCCGTGGATGCGGAGGTACTCGTGGCTGGGGATCTCCTGCACCTTCAGCCCCGCCTTGACCACTCTGATGTTCATCAGCGTCTCGACCTCGAAGCCGGTGCAGTCGAGGTCGATCTTGTCGAGGCAGTGCCGCCAGAACGCGTTGTAGCCGTAGCAGAGATCGGTGTAGCGGGCGCCGAACTTGCGGTTGACGATGGTGCACAGCGCCCAGTTGCCGAGCTTGCGGATGAAGGTCATGTCGTCCGTGCCGCCGCCGTTGGCGAACCGCGAGCCCTTGGCGAAGTCGGCGCCGGAGACGAGGGCGGAGACGTACGACACGATCTCGGTGCCGTCGGCCGAGCCGTCCGCGTCGACCATCACGATGATGTCGCCGGTGCACGCCTCGAACCCGGTGATCAGGGCATCCCCCTTGCCCTTGCCCTGCTGTTCGACGACGCGCACCTCGGGCCACAGCGAGCGGGCCACTTCGACGGTGTCGTCGGTGGAATTGCCGTCCACGAGAACCACTTCGTGTATCCAGTCCGGAAGGGTCTTGAAGACGTAGGGGAGATTCTCCGCCTCATTCATGGCGGGAATCACCACGCTCACCGGCGGAGTGATCGCCAGGTGAGAGGAGATGGGCCGGTAGCGGGCGGCCAGTAACGGATCTTGGCCCGAACTCGGCGGATGCAGAACAGAACTCATGAGTGTGGTCCCTCTCGTCCGGTGGACCGCCCGCCCCTGGGCAGCCCGGCTCTGTGTCCGGTTCGAAAGGGGGGTTCTCATCCTCGGCACGGCGAATTGGTCTCCGTGCAGGCGGACGAGCTGGCAAAGCTGGCCGGTCTGCCGGAAAAAGACGACAGCCGGTCGCGCGGCACGACTCGGTCACCAGTGCGGTCACCGAGCACGGCACCCCCCTACCGCGCCCCGCGCCGGAACGTCACGGCCCTGAGCCCTCCCCTGAACCGTGTGCTGACGGACCGATGCGGGTGAGATGTACGACGGTATTGATGATTGAAGCAGAATGGCAAGACCTGGAAGGAGATCTCACGTTTTTATTGGTTTGGCCGTTACATAACTTTGGCCTGGCTTCTTCACTCTTGCCCGAGTTTTTTCGAACGGAATTTCTCCCGGCCGACGACGAGCAGGAGCAGGAGCAGGCTGAGTGCGGTCACCGCGACGACCCCGCCGCGGACCGACCAGCGGTGCACGGCCAACATGCCCTGGGCAACCAGCATGTCCAGGACGACCGCGCCCGCAAGCGCGGTGAGCGCCCGGCCGAAGCGATCCAGCCCGCGCAGCGCCGCCCCGATCGCCACGGCCGGCGCCGCGAGCAGGAAGAACAGCGTGCACGGTCCGCGCAGCGGTGAGTCGGCGTCGGTGAGTGCGAGCAGCGCGCCGACCGTGCCGATGGCGGTGGCCGCCCCCGCGAGCAGCGGTGACAGGTCCCTCCCCGGACCTGGCCGCGCCCGCTCGGCGTCTTCTCCGGTGTTGTCCGCCGAAGGCGTCTTGATGCGTAAGGTCTGCATTGGCGACTTTGCCCCCCAGCGCGCCGGATGCCGGGCTTCAATGTGGCGCAGGCCCAAGGGGGCCGTCAAGATGACATCCCTCTTTAAACATGTGTTCCCCGGAGGCCTTCGGGGCCTCCGGGGAACGGGGTGTTCAGGGGGTGTGTACGGCCGTTACGGGACGAGCTTCAGGAGCTTGTTCGGCGAGCCGCTGCCCGGGCTGGTGACCACGCCGCTGGTGGCGCCGTTCACCAGGGCCGTGGCGACCTGGGCCGGGGTGGCCGAGGTGTGGCTCGCCAGGTAGACGGCGGCCGCGCCCGCCACGTGCGGGGTCGCCATCGAGGTGCCGGAGATGGTGTTGGTCGCGGTGTCGCTGGTGTTCCAGCCGGCCGTGATCGAGGAACCCGGCGCGAACAGGTCCAGCACCGAGCCGTAGTTGGAGTAGCTTGCCTTGGCGTCCGAGCTGGTGGTGGCGCCGACCGTGATCGCCTCGGTCACCCGGGCCGGGGAGTACGAGGAGGCGTTGGCGCTGCTGTTGCCGGCCGCGACGGCGTAGGTGACGCCGCTGGCTATGGAGTTGCGCACCGCCGTGTCCAGCGAGGTGGAGGCGCCGCCGCCGAGCGAGAGGTTGGCGACCGAGGGCCCGCTGTGGTTCGCGGTCACCCAGTCGACACCGGCGATCACCCCGGCCGTCGTGCCCGAGCCGCTGTTGTCGAGCACCCGGACCGCGACGATCTTCGCCTTCTTGGCCACGCCGTAGGTGGAGCCCGCGATGGTGGTGGCCACATGGGTGCCGTGGCCGTTGCCGTCCTGGGCGGTGGTGTCGTTGTCCACCTCGTCGTAGCCGTAGGAGGCACGGCCGCTGATCTGGGAGTGCGTGATGCGGACGCCGGTGTCGATGACGTACGCCGTCACGCCGCTGCCCGCGCTGTCCGGATAGGTGTAGGTGCCGGACAGCGGCAGGCTCGCCTGGTCGATGCGGTCCAGACCCCAGGGGGCGCTGGACTGCGTGGTGTCGGCGAGGTGGACCCGCTGGTCCTGCTCCACGGTGGCCACCGCCGGGTCGGCGGCGAGTCTGGCGGCCTCGGCCGCCGAGAGGTGGGCGGTGTAGCCGTTCAGGGCCGCGCGGAAGGTCTTCTGCACCGTGCCGCCGTAGTGCTGGATCAGGCCCTTGCCGGTGTTCGACGAGGCCGCGAAGCCGGCGGTCTTCTTCAGGGTGACGATGTAGCTGCCCTTGACGGCGGTGGGGGAGTTCGCGGCCAGCACCGTGCCGCCGACCGGGGCCGCCTGTGCGGGCAGCGCGGCGAGTGAGCCGACGAGGGCGGCGGAGGCCAGGCCGGTGAGGGCGGCCGTGCGGAGCTTCTTGGTACGCAGCTGTGCCATTGCGGGGGAGTCCTCCTCCTGGCGGCGCACGCCCGGGTCCGGCGCGCGTCTGTGGGGGGTGCACGCGGGATCGCGCGCACGACCCTGGAGCGTTGCGTTCCGTTCCGGGGCTGGGTAAAGCCTCGGTCATCTATGGGGGTAGAACAAGGGAGTTGACGAGCTGTCAACAGATCTGACATGCACACGCAATAACCGGAGCGTGAACGTCCTGGGCCGATCCCGTCGAGACGTCGTTGAGACCTAAAAAGTCTTGGCATGAACACTTCCTGTCAACACGCGTAGTTGCTACGACAGTTGTGGCAGACATCCTGCTAAAGGGAGGTTCCATGAGACGTTCCCGATTTGCGGCATCCGTGACCTCGCTCCTCCTCGCCACCGGCCTCGCCCTCACCGGGGCCGCCACGGCGCAGGCCTCCACGGCTGCCGCGAACGGCGGTTATGTGGCGCTGGGCGACTCCTACTCCTCCGGGGTCGGAGCGGGCAGCTACATCAGTTCGAGCGGTAGTTGTGACCGCAGCACCAAGGCGTACCCGTACCTGTGGAACGCCGCGCACAGCCCGTCCTCGTTCGCCTTCAACGCCTGCTCGGGTGCCAGGACGGACGATGTGCTCGCCAATCAGCTCGGCTCGCTCAACTCCTCCACCGCCCTGGTCTCGATCAGCATCGGCGGCAACGACGCCGGTTTCGCCGACGTCATGACGACCTGTGTCATCTCGTCCGACAGCGCCTGCATCTCCAAGATCAACAGCGCCAAGGCGTACGTCGACTCCACGCTCCCCGGCAAGCTCGACGCCGTCTACAACGCGATCAGCGCCAAAGCCCCGTCGGCCCAGGTGGTCGTCCTCGGCTACCCCCGCTTCTACAAGCTCGGCCAGACCTGCCTCGGCCTCTCCGAGACCAAGCGCTCCGCGATCAACGGCGCGGCCGACTACATCGACGCCGCCATCCAGAAGCGCGCCCTGGACCACGACTTCGTCTTCGGCGACGTCCGCACCACGTTCACCGGCCACGAGATCTGCTCCGGCGACTCCTGGCTGCACAGCGTCAACTGGCTCTCCATCGGCGAGTCGTACCACCCCACCGCGGCCGGCCAGTCCGGCGGCTACCTGCCGGTGCTCACGAACGCGGCCTGACCGTCACGAGGCCGAAGGTGAAGCGGAGGCCCCGTCCGTCGGGGTCTCCGTCGTTGCGCAGGTCACCGTGAACGGCACCGAGTTCGACGTGGTCCGCACCGGACTGCGCACCTCCACGCTGATCTCGTTGTCGATCGTCCCGCTGTCCGAGTAGGCCGTCACGACCACCTGCACCTGCTGGGTCTTCCCGCCGTCCGCGGGGAACGACAGCGTCTTCCACCCCGGGTCGGAGACCGACCCGTGCGCGAGCACCCACCGGTACTCCACCTGCGCGGGCACCCGCCCCACCGTGAACGTCGCCGTGAACGCGGGCGCCTGTGCGGTCGGCGGCGGGCAGCTTCCGTCGTACTCCGTGTGCGCGCCCGTCAGGGTGACCCGTACGGACTGGGCCGGCTGAGTGCTCGGCGGGGCGCTGCTGCTCCGCGTGGGCGGCGGCGCTGCGGTGTCCGTCTTGGTGCCGGTGCTCGGGCTCGGGGTGTGCGCACTCTGGCTCGCCCGGCTGGTGTGCGCGCCGGCGTTCCCGTCACCGCCGCCGTTGTGCCGGTCGAGCAGCGCGTACGTCAGTCCCGCCACCGCCAGCAGGACCGCGAGGAGACCGGCCACCAGGACCACGCCGGCCCGCCGGTTGCGTTCCGGCTCGACGGCCGTGGTCCGCGGCTCCGGATACCCGGTGGGCACGGGCATCGGCGGTGTGGGCGACGGCCGTTGCGGCCGGGCCGCGACCGTCGGGGCGTACGGCGAGGCCGGCGTCGTGTCCGTGCGCGCCGGTCCGGGGGTCCCGCCCGCCGCCACGATCCGCAGCTCGTGCTCGGCCCGTTCGCCGGACAGCCGCTCGGCGGGGTCCTTGCGCAGCAGCCCCTCGATGACCGGGGTGAGCGGTCCGGCCCGGTGCGGCGGCGGCAGTTCCTCGTCCACCACCGCGCGCAGGGTGCTCAGTGGTGTGTCCTGCCGGAACGGGGTGTTGCCCTCGACGGCCGCGTACAGCAGCACGCCCAGCGACCACAGGTCCGACTCGGGACCCGGCGTACGCCCCAACGCCCGCTCCGGCGCCAGGAATTCGGGCGAGCCGATCACCTCACCGGTCATGGTCAGCGCCGAGCTGCCCTCGACCGTCGCGATGCCGAAGTCGGTGAGGACCACCCGGCCGTCGTTCGCCAGCAGCACGTTGGCCGGCTTCACGTCCCGGTGCAGCACCCCGGCGGCATGCGCGGCACGCAGCGCGGCCAGCACCTCGGCACCGATGTGCGCGGCCCGCTGCGGCGGCAGCGGACCCTCGGCGTCCAACTGGTCGGCGAGGGACAGCCCGCGCACCAGCTCCATGACGATCCAGGGGCGGCCGCCCTCCATCGCCACGTCGTACACCGTGACCACGTTGCGGTTGGCGACCCGGGCCGCCGCCCAGGCCTCGCGCTCCAGGCGCGCGTACATCCGCTCGACATCCGAAGCGGGCAGCCCGGCCGGGGCCCGCACCTCCTTGACGGCCACCTCGCGGTGCAGCACCTCGTCACGGGCGCGCCACACGGTGCCCATGCCGCCCTCGCCCAGCGGCGACAGCAGACGGTAGCGGTCCGCGATCACACGTTCACGCCCCGGCTCTTCGGACACGGGCGACCCCCACGGCATCTCACGTGATTTCTCCACAAAAGTAGCTCAGCCGAGTGCGGATGCGGCCCCCTTGAGCACCAATCCGGCACCCAGGGCGACGACGACCAGCGCGGACGCGAGCGGCAGGGTCCGGCGTACCAGGGTGGCCACCGGGTGGGCGGTCCAGCGCGGGCGCCGGTCCAGCACCCGGGTCATCCCCGTGCCGAGCCGGACGACGGCGAACCCGGCGGCCGTGAGCGTCAGCGCGAGACCGGCGCCGTACGCCACGACGAGCAGCAGCCCGAACCAGGCCTTCCCGAGCGCCGCGGCACCGACCAGCACGACGACCGCGGAGGGGCTGGGCACCAGACCGCCGGCGAACCCGAGCAGGATCGTGCCGCGGACGGTGGGGGCGGTGGAGTGGGAGTGGGTGTGGCCGCCGTGGGTGTGGACCAGGGCGTGCTCGTGGCCGTGCTCGTGGCCGTGGCCGTGGCCGTGGCCGTGGTCGTGGTCGTGGTCGTGGTCGTGGCCGTGGCCGTGGTGATGGTGGTGGCCGTCGTGGTGATGGTGATGATGGTCGTGCTGTGCGTGGGCTGCTTCCTGGTGCGCACCCACCAGGGCCAGCGGGCGTTCTTCGGCTTCCTTGTGCGCGTGAGGGTGCGCGTGGGGGTGAGGTTGGGGGTGGGGGTGGGGGTGCGGATGTGCGTGTGCGCGGTTGCGCCAGGCCCGTCGTACGAGGTTCGCGCCCGCCACGAGCACCAGGGCGCCGCTGGCGATGCCCAGCCAGGCGATCACCGAGGGCGTGGCGGCGGAACCGGCCGTGACGAGCAGGCCCAGAGCGACCACGCCGAGGGTGTGGGTCACCGTGACCGAGGCGGCCAGGGGCAGCACGTCCCGCAGCCGGGCCCGGCCGCCGCGGGCGGCCGCCGTCGCGGCCATCAGGGTCTTGCCGTGGCCCGGTGCGAGGGCGTGCATCGCGCCGAGGACGACGGCGATGAGCAGGGCGAGCGCGGCGAAGCCGACAGTGAGGTTGTGGCGGGCGACGAGGTCGTCGAGGGCGCGGGTCCAGCGGTCGGCGCCCCGGGGCAGTACGGAGGCGCCCGGGGCGTCCTGTCGCTCCTCTGCGAGGGCCGGGCCGCCGGGGCGCACCCGCAGGGAGGCGGTGGCGGTGTCGGCCGGGGAGGACAGCAAGTCCTTGGGATAGCTGGTGAGTTCGTGCGAGACCGACGTCTTCGGTACGTCCGTCGCGGTGAGCGTCATGCGGTCGCCGCGGGCGGTGATCTCCCGCCAGCCGGGCCCGCTGGTGGTACCCGCGCTGTGAAAACCGAGCGCGACGGACTTCCCCTGGGGGAGCGGTGCGGTGAACCGGCACTCCACGCGCAGCGTGTTGAGCCCGGCCTGCCCGGGCCGCAGGTTCGCGTGGGCGGAGCCGGGGGTGAGCGTGGCGGAGTGTCCCCCGACGGTGAGCCTGCTGCCCCGCGCGGCCTCGGCGCACCGCTGCTCGGCCCATGTGGACAGGCCCAGCCGCTTGATGTCGGGCTTGGCCTGGGTGGCCGGGATCTCGGCGAGGTCCTCCACATGGTCGACGCGGAGCTGTCCGGGGGCGGCGACGAGACCGTCGTAGCGGTTGACGGTGAAGTTGCCGAGGGGGTGCGCGCTCGCGGCCGCGGCCGGGGTGAGCGCGAGGGCGCAGGCGGCGGTGAGGACCGCTGCCGCCGAGGCGAGGGGGCGACGGAGGTTCACCGGGCAGCCTCCAGTGCCTTACGGGCCCGAGCCGCGCCCAGGGGAGAGAAGCCGGGGTTCAGCTTCAGGGCCGCCCTCAGGGAGGCGCGGCCGTCCTCGGTGTGGCCCGTGGCCAGCTCGATCATGCCGCGGTGGTAGAGGAAGGCGGCGCTGCGGTAGCCGGTCGCCGTGGCCCGGCGGGCGTACGGGAGGGCTTCCTTGTCACGGCCGTTCACGTGCAGCGCCCAGGCGAGGGCGTCCGCGGTGTGCACGGTGTGGCGGCGCGCCCACTCGGCTCGGGCCGCGCGCAGGGCCGAGGCCTTGTCGCCGTGGTCGGCGGCGGCCAGCGCGGTGTCGAGGTCGGCGTTGACGCCGTTGGCGCGGGCGAGGGCGATCCAGGCGTCCACGAGCGCGTACTGGTCGCGGGCCCTGGCCTTGTCGCCGGCGGCACCGCGGGCCTCGTACAACTCGCCGAGTTCGACGAGCGGTCCGGGCAGCGGATAGCGGGAGACGACGGTCTCCAGACCCTTGATCGCCTCGTCCCGGTGACCGTCGGCCGCCTGGGCACGGGCCCGGCCCTCCAGCGCGGGGAGGTAGTTCTCGTCGGCGGCCAGGGCCCGGGCGTAGTAGGTGAGCGCGGTCGTGTACTCGCCCTGGTTCCACGCGAGTTGGCCGAGCTGGGCGGCCACGTAGGCGACATCGCCCCGGGAAGTGGCCACGGCCAGGGCCTGCTTGAGCACGCGCCGGGCGGTCGTCACGTCGCCGCGCAGCTCGTGCACGTACGCGTACCGCGTGAAGACCGGCACGCCCGGCTTGCGCGTGTCGGCGGTCTTGGCGGCCCCGTCCGCTTCGGCGTACCGGCCCAGTTCGACCAGGGCGTCGATGCGCGAGGACAGGGCGCGCTCGCTGTACGGGTTCTGCTTCAGGGCCTGGTCCGCGTAGGTCAGCGCGTCCTTGAAGTCGTGCCGCGCGGCGGCGAGCGCGGCCCGGCCGGCCAGGGCCTGGTCATTGCGGGGATTCAGCGCCAGCGACCGCTTCAGAGCCTTCTCGGCCTGCGGATACCGCGCCGGGTCCCCCTTGGTCCGCGCCTGCTCGACGTAGGCCAGGCCGAGGGTGGCCCAACTGCCGAAGTCCCGTGGCTGGGACCGCAGATGCGCCTGCAGCGCGGCGATGCTCGCGTCCAGATTCCCGCTGCCCAGCACCCCGGGATCGACAGCACTGGAGGCGACCGCCACCGCGGACCCACCATCCCGCGCCGCCCCGACGGCAATCGCACCACCCGTCAGCGCGACGGCCAACAGAGCGGCACAGCCGACCAGTTGAGCCGCCCGCCAGCGCCGCCCACTGGCGCCGACCCGACGGACGGCGGCGACGCGGTGGTCGGTGCCGGAGGGGGAGGCATGCGAGTGGGGCACGACGTGTGCGGTTTCCGGCACAGCGGCATCCGACCCACATGCGCCTGACTCGGCCTCGGGCCTGTCCGACTCGGTCTTGGACGCGGCCTGCTCGGCCTCGGCCTCCGCCCCGGATCCACCCGGCTCGGCCCCCGCCCCCAGCGCCCCCGCGTCCGGGCCGGTCAGTTCCGCTTCGGGTGTGGCAGAGGCCAAGGCGGTATCCCCGCCAGGGATCGTCGGCCGGGTTTCGGCCTCGTCGTCGTTGGTGCGCGGGGGCATGCCCTCTCCTCGGTCGCCTGGTCATGTTCGGAAGGGGAAAGGCGCGGCCCGCCGTGGGGGAGGGGGATACGGGCCGCGCCGGTCGGTGGGGGTGTGGATCAGTACGGGCGCTGCATCCGGCGGCGCCACCAGGCGAAGGCGGTGCCGATCAGCAGGATTCCGGCCGCGCCCGAGGCCGCCGAGGCGGCGATCAGCACCGTGTTGCCGGAGCCGTCGGAGGAGGACCCGGCCGGCTGCAGGGCGTCGCCGAGCTGGCTGCGGACGTCGGCGTTGCCGGACGTGCCCTTGGCCAGGGCGCCGCGGGAACCGGCCGTCGGTTCGGCCACGTACGGGAAGTACTTGTCGAAGCCCTTGTCGTTCTTGTCGACCGCGTCGCCCAAGTCGTTCTTGGAGCCGACCAGTTCGCCCTCGACCACCTGGAGGGAGGCGTCGATCACGTCGTCCGACAGGCGACGGCCGTTCGGGAAGCCCGCGTTGTCACCGTCGAGGACGCCCAGCCGCTTGGGGTGCATGCTCGGCTTGATCGAGGTGTTCAGCCGCAGCTCCTCCGCAGGCTTCACGTACGGCGGCTGGTTGAGGCCCTTGACGCCCTTGAGGAACACGTCGACCAGGTCGTTGCGCGGCTCGGCGGGTGCCTTGATCTTGTAGATCGACTCGATGAGCTTCGGCAGCTCGGGGTTGGTCACGTTCTTCAGGAACTGAGCGTCGTACCAGGGCTGGGACGCGTTGAACTTGTCCTTGTCCTTCTGCGGGTTGACGACCTCGTTCACCAGCGGGTTGCCCAGGCGCGAGACCTGCTCGTAGTACCCCTGCGCGTTCCTTCGCTGCGTCGTCGACCAGATGCCGACGATCGGCTGCTTGGACGACTCGCGGATCAGGTCGTTGGGCACCTGCAGCGCAATCGTATTGACGTTGTAGCCCTTGAGCGTGTCCCGTCCGACCTCGGAGAGGTTCCCGCCGTAGAGCAGGTCGAAGACGCGCAGGTCGGCGAAGAACGGGTCGTCGGCCTGCCCGGCGAAGGTCGCGCCACCGCCCGCCGTCTTGTAGATGGCCTGGGACCGCAGCTTGGCGTAGTCCGGCATCGACGCCTTGCCGACGTTCGACGGCGCGACCGGCACGTTGTCCGCGAGCCGTGTCTTGGAGACGACCTTCTGGTTGTGCAGCTTGACCAGGTCGATGTCGTAGGTCTGCGTGATGTTCAGGTTCGGGTCGTCGAGGCTCTTCACCGCCCCCGTGTTGTAGAGGAAGGTGTTCTTGTTCTTGACGTGCGTCTTGAAGGTGTAGCGAAACAGCAGCTCGCCCTGCGCGTCACCGTTGTTGTCGATGTGGATGTCGTACTGGGCGTCGTCCGCGAACGTGTAGAAGTTCGGTCCGCCGGCCGGCTCCTCGAAGGGGATCCAGTTGGCCACGATCGTCGTGGTGTCCGGCTTGTCCGGGCTCACGAAGGCGTACAGGTCCGTGTTGTCGTACTGCGGGGTCCCCGAGATCAGCGGGGCCTCCCGGTGGGAGGAGGCGGAGGCCGCCCCGGGTTCCAGCGTGGCGACGCCGGCGGCTGCGAGCCCTCCGGCGGCCAGCGCACCACAGATGAGCGAGACCAGGCCCTTGCGTCCCGTGCCGCTCCTGGAGAAGAGAGGTGTCATGCCGTCCGTCCTCAGTGCCAACTTGCCTTGACGGACGGGTATACGGAGCGGAGGAGCCGATCGGATTGGTCTGACGGAAGATTTTTTTCCGACGTTTCAGACCCGCGTTTTCGGCCCGCCGATCCGTATCACCTGCCGGAGGTGTGCGCTCGTGCGGATGCGTGGGGTCAGAGGCAGGGCGGCCGGCTGCGGCCACGGAAGGGGGACCGGGGTGGAGGCGGACGAGCTTCTCGTGCTCGTGGCGGGCGGTGATCAGCAGGCCTTCGAGGATCTGTACGGACTGGTCTCCGGACCGGTGTTCGGGCTCGTACGGCGGGTGGTGCGCGACCCCGCCCAGTCCGAGGAGGTCGCCCAGGAGGTGCTGCTCGAACTGTGGCGCTCCGCAGGCCGGTTCGACCCCCGCAGGGGCAGCGCCCTGTCCTGGGTCCTCACCCTCGCCCACCGCCGCGCCGTCGACCGGGTGCGCAGCGCCCGCGCGGCCGGCGAACGCGAACAGCGCGAGGCCCTGCGCGCCGGGGAACCCGCCTTCGACCACGTGGCCGAGGAGGTCGAGGCAGGTCTGGAGCGCGAGTGGGTGCGCCGCTGCCTGGACCGGCTCACCGCGCTGCAGCGCCAGTCGGTGACCCTCGCCTACTACGACGGCTACACGTACCGTGAGGTGGCCGAGCGGCTCAAGCTGCCGCTGGGCACGGTCAAGACGCGGATGCGCGACGGACTCACCCGGCTGCGCGAGTGCCTGGGAGGTGCCGCATGAGCATCCTCGGCCGCCTGCTGGGCCGCGAGGACCTGCACTCCCTCGCCGCTCCCTACGCGCTCGACGCCCTCGACCACGGCGAGCGGCGCCGCTTCGAGAAGCACCTCAAGGGCTGCGACCGCTGCGCCGCCGAGGTGCGGGCCCTGTCGGAGGACGCGGTGCGCCTCGCCTGGTCCACGGCCGCCCCCGCACCGGCCGCCCTGCGCGACCGGGTCCTGGCCGCCGTCCGCACCCTCCCGCAGGAGCAGGCGCCCGCGCCGGCCCGGGAGCGCGCACCCCAGCTGCCGCCGCACGTCTGGGGCACTCAGCCCCCGCCGTCACGCACCCGTACGCCGCGCGGGCGCCCCCTCTTCGTCCCCTTCGCCACGGCGACCGCCGCCGCGGCCCTGGTCGTCGCCTCCCTCTTCGCGGTCCAGGCGAACCGCACCCGGGACCAACTCGACGCCGAGCGGGACCGGGCACGTGAGATCGCCCACGTTCTGGCCGCTCGCGACGCCCGCGCCGCGAGCAGTGAGGACGCCCGGGGCCGGAGTATCGGAGTAATCGCCTCCGCATCGGAGGGGCAGGCCGTCGTCACCCTCAGCGGATACGGCACCCCGTCCGGCGGCCGCGTGCACCAGCTCTGGCTCATGCGCCCCCATGTGCAACCGCGCTCCCTCGGGCTCTTCGCGGCCGACACGCCCTTGGTCGCCAAGGGGATCGGCAAGTCCTCGACGTCACTCGCCGTAACCGTCGAGCCTGGCGGCGGCTCAGCCCAGCCCACCGGCCAGCCGCTTGTCCAACTCACCCTGAAATCGGTCGGATTCGGAGAGTAGTCATCTCGGGATGGTCAACCGCCTTGCGGAGAAGGTGAATCCTGTGGGTGCGATACACGCGTGCCCCACATGGGAGATAGGGTTACTCTGCCCGGGCCGGGTGGACTCGTACGGGTGGGGAGTGACATGGAGCAGATAACAGTGCGCAGCAGGGCGAGGGTCCCTGCTATCACCTGCGGGAGCAGCGCGACCAGTTCGCGCCTCGACCGCCATCTGTCGGTGCTGGCGGGTCCTGCCATACCGCAGCAGAAGGCGGCCGAGGCGACTTCGCTGATGCTTGAGCTGACGGCACGTGACACCGCGCACGAGCGTAGCGACCGGGGTGCGCGGGTCAGCCGCGTCTCCCTCTTCGCGCCGCTGCGCCGGCTGCGCCGCTCGCTGTTCGGCGGACGCTGAGCGGTCACTGAGCGAACCGGCAGTACCTGGAGTCTTCTCCGGGAGGCCCGCGCTCAGGCCGTCACGCCGTCCCGGCGCACCGCTGCGATCTCGTCGTCCGTCATCCCCACGGCACGCAGCAGCGCCTCGGTGTGCTGACCGAGCGCGGGCACATCGCCCATCCGTGCGTCGTCCCCACCCGGCAGTGTGATGGGCGGCAGCAGTGCCCTCAGCGGCCCGACCGGCGAACCCACCTGACGCCACCGCTCCCTGGCCGCCAGTTGCGGGTGCTCCGCCAGCTCGTGCAGGTCCCTGAGGCGTGCGCAGGCGATGCCCGCCCGCTCCAGCCGGGCCAGCGCCTCGTCGGCGTCCAGTGCGCCGAGCGCCCCGGCGACCAGCTCATCGGTGCGCTCCCGGTTCGCCACCCGGGCGGCATTCGTCGCGTATGCCGGGTCCGACCCGAGTTCAGGCTGTCCTATGACCTGTTCGGCCAGCCGTCGCCACTCCCGGTCGTTCTGCACCGACAGCAGCACCCGCCCGCCGTCCGCCGTCGCATAGGCGTCGTAGGGCGCGATGACGGCATGCGCGAGCCCGGTGCGGGCCGGGGGCTCACCCCCGTGCATGGCGTGGTGCAGCGGATGCCCCATCCACTCGGCCAGCGCCTCCAGCATCGACACCTCCACCGGCCCGCCCCGCCCGGTCGTACCGCGCCGCACCAGGGCGGCCAGCGCACCCGAGAACGCGTACATGGCCGCCGCGATGTCCGCCGCCGGAATCCCCGCCTTGACGGGCTGCCCGGGCGTACCGGTCACCGACACCAGACCCGCCTCGCACTGCACGAGCATGTCGTAGGCCCGCTTGTCCGCGTACGGCCCCGAGCTGCCGTAGCCCGAGATGTCCACGGCGATCAGCCGCGGGTGCGCCGCGCACAGCGTGGCCGCGTCGAGCCCCAGCCGGGCCGCGGCCCCCTGCGCGAGGTTCTGCACGAACACGTCGGCGTCCGCGACCAGCCGCCGTACGACGTCCAGACCGCGCGGGTCCTTGAGGTCGAGGGCGATGGACTCCTTGCCCCGGTTGCACCACACGAAGTGCGAGGCGAGACCTCCGGCCGCGGTGTCGTACCCGCGCGCGAAGTCGCCGCCGTCGATCCGCTCCACCTTGATGACCCTGGCGCCCAGGTCGGCGAGCTGCCGGGTCGCGAAGGGCGCGGACACGGCCTGTTCGACGGCGACGACGGTGATGCCCTCCAGGGGCAGCGGGAGAAGATCCATGGGGTGGATGATCTCCCCTGACCGGCGGCTCTGTCAGCAGGGGGTCACCCCTCGCCGTGTGCGTACCGCTGTACGGCGAGGGGCAGGAACACCGCGGTCAGCACGAGGCTCCACAGCAGCGCCCCGGCGACCGGGTGGGCCACCGGCCAGGCGGAGTCGCCCGGGACCGAAGCGTTGCCGAACAGCTTGCGCAGGGCGGTGGTCACCGCGCTGATCGGGTTCCACTCGGCGAGCGTGCGCAGCCAGCCGGGCAGGTTCCCGGTGGGGATGTAGGCGTTGGACAGCAGCGGCAGCACGAAGGAGGAGGCGCCGAGCTGTCCGGCGGCGTCCTCGCTGCGGGTGAGCAGCCCCAGGAAGATCCCGGCGCAGGTGCAGGCGAACCGGAAGAGCAGCAGCAGCCCCACGGCTCCGGCGGCCGCGAGCGCGGAGCCCTCGATCCGCCAGCCCACCGCGAGCCCCACCAGCAGCAGGGGCACGGTACCGAGGGCCGTGACGACCAGGTCGGCGAACGCCTGCCCGAGCGGTACGGCGGCCCGGCTCACCGGCATGGTGCGGAAGCGGTCCATCACGCCCCGGTGCGTGTCCGCGGCGGCCTGGAACATGCCGGTCATCAGGCCGCCGGCCGCGGTCGCGACGAGCAGTCCGGGCACCAGGAAGGAGCGGTACTCGCGGCCGGGCATCGCCAGGGCGCTGCCGTAGACGTAGCCGAAGAACAGCAGCATGTTGACCGGCATCAGCTGGGTCAGGACGGTGAGGCCGGGCGTGTTGCGGACCCGGCGCAGCTGCCGGCCCGCCATCGCCAGTCCGTCGTGGGCCAGTGCGCTCATGCCGCGAGCTCCTTGCTGTCGGCCGGCTCCCCGGTGAGCCGGAGGAAGACATCGTCGAGGGTCGGCGGCCGCAGACTCACGTCGAGCAACGGCACCCCGGCCGCGTCGAGTTCGCGCACCAGGCGGGGCAGGGTGAGGGTCGGGTCGGTGGTGACCGCGCCGACCGCGCCCCGCTCATGGTCGAACACGGGTGCGGAGCCGGTGAGCTGGTCGAGCACGGCGGCCGCGTCCGGCAGCCCGTCGGCGTGCGCGACGACGGCCTCGGCGTACGACCCGATGAGCGCCTTGAGCTCGGCGGGCGACCCGGTGTGCGCGACCTGGCCCCGGTCCACCAGGGCGATGTGGTCGGCGAGTTGGTCGGCCTCCTCCAGGTACTGCGTGGTGAGCAGCACCGTCGTGCCGTCCGTCTGCAGCTCGCGCACCGCCTCCCAGATGCGGGTGCGGCTGGCCGGGTCGAGTCCGGTGGTCGGCTCGTCGAGGAAGAGCACGTCGGGCTGCCGGATCAGGCTCGCCGCGAGGTCCAGGCGGCGCCGCATGCCGCCCGAGTAGGTGGACGCCCGGCGGTCCGCGGCCTCGGTCAGCCCGAGCTGCTCCAGCAGCTCGTCGGCGCGTCCGGCGGGGCCCCGCACCCGGTGCAGCCGCGCGAACAGCCGCAGGTTCTGCCGGCCCGTGAGGTCCCCGTCGACCGAGGCGTACTGGCCCGTGACGCCGATGCGGCGCCGTACGGCGGCCGCCTCGCGCACCAGGTCGTGGCCCGCGACCCGCGCCGAGCCCGCGTCGGGCCGCAGCAGCGTGGTCAGCAGCCGTACGGCCGTCGTCTTCCCGGCCCCGTTCGGGCCCAGCAGCCCGCAGACCGTCCCCTGGGGCACCGCCAGATCCAGCCCGCGCAGGGCGTGCACAGCGCCGAAGCGCTTCTCCAGACCCTCACTAAGTACAGCGTACGTAGTATTCATGGGGCGACCATAGCGCACTGCGTACGCCGTACGTAACTAGGATGGTGGCCGAGGTGATGATCGATGGCAGTCCGAGGGGCCGTCCCCGAAGTGATCTGGGCGCGCCCTGAGCGCACGGGCCGGGGCCCGAAGCCCTCCTACACGCGCGACGACATCGCGGCAGCGGCCGTCCGGATCGCCGACGCGCAGGGGCTCGACGCCGTGTCCATGCGACATGTCGCGGCCGAGCTGGGCTGCGGCACCATGTCGCTCTACAACTACGTCCCCCGCAAGGAGGACCTGTACGAGCTGATGATGGACGCGGTCAGCGCGGAGCACGTCCCGTGGGAGCCGAGCGGGGACTGGCGGGCGGACCTGCTCCGGGTGGCGCACGAGACGCGCGCGCTGATGCATCGGCATCCGTGGGTGCCGCGCCTGATGTCCCCGGTGTACGGCTTCAGCCCGCAGGCTCTTCGCTATCTGGAGCACTGCCTGGCGTGCCTGGACCCGTTGGAGGCGTCCAACGGCACCAAGCTCGAGCTGATCGCGATGCTGAACGGTGTGGTGACCACATACGTCCGCAACGAACTCGACACGGCCGAGCGGACGCGGGCACTGCCGTGGTCGGAGACCGAGGAGAACGCGGCGCGTGCTGCCTACCTGAGCGGCCGGCTGGCCTCCGGCGCGTACCCGAGGATGGCGGCGGCGTTCAGCGAGGATCCGGGGCCGATCGATCTGGAGGCGGTGTTCCAGCGGTCGTTGGAGCGGCTGCTGGACGCGTTTGCGCTGGGCTAGCTGGGCGGGTGTGGCGGGTGCGGCTGAGGGCCGCCCTGGACAACCGGCGCTAGAGCAGCGCGAACTGGCCCTCCGGGCCCTCCTCGTGGTGGTTCAGGACCGAGGCGGGGCGGTGGGACGAGTCCGGGGGCGGGAGGACGGCGGCCTGGCGGAGGTCGGTCGCGGTGATCGTCGAGGTGGGGTTCAAGTCGGCCCGCTGGGGGCGGAGTTCCGCCAGCAGGGACAGGACCGTGATCAGCTCCAGCAGCTCCGATGTCCGGGGCTGCGGCCAGGTGGCGGGGCGGATCGCGGCCAGGGTGCCCGGCTCGGGCGGGGTCGTGCGGGTCGCGAACCAGGATTCCAGGACGCGGGCTCCGGACACCTCGTAGTCCCAGGCCTCCGGCGGGACGGGGGAGATGCGGCCCTCGTCGAGGTGGAGGGTCTCCTCGTCGCGGTCGTAATCGAGGGTCGCGGGGAGGGTGGGCAGGGGTGCGCGGACGTAGGGGCGGCGGCCGCCCGGGAGCTTGGGGCGCTCGCCGTCGCGGCGCATCAGCCACAGCATGCGGTGGCCCAGCCGGACGCCCCGGGACCAGAGTCCGGTGTCCTCGGTGAGCGGCACGGTGAGGTCGGGGCGGACCGTCGCCAGGATCCAGGCCAGGACGTCCGGTGGGGTGGGGCGGGTGGCGAGGCGGTCGGAGAGGTGGTCCAGCAGGCCCGGGGCCAGGTTCGGTTCCGTGCCGTCCGGGCGGCGGTACAGCGGGCGGATGCGGCCGGTGCGAAGGGTGGGAAGGAGGGAGGTCGCCAGGAGCGGGGCAGCGTCTTCGGCCGTCTCCACCACGAACACCTGGTGCTCGTCCGCCACCCGCCACAACTCCGGGCGGGCCGTGTCGATCAGCCGGTGGTCCGGGATCAGCCACTGCTCGTCGAAGGGCGCCGCCAGGACCCGTACCGGCTCGGCGCAGGGGCCTTCGGCGCGCGCCAGCCGCTCGGTGCCGGTGGGCTGGCCGGGCAGTTGCCCCACCGCGGACTGCAGCGTGCGGGAGCGGGTCGGCTCGAACAGGGCCTCGCGGTCCGGCCCTTCGGCCTTGAGCAGGGCGTCCCAGCGGGCCTTGAGGGAAGCCGCGTCGGGTGCCGTCGGCCAGGCGCGGCCGGGCCGCAGCGGTGCGACGGACCACGGCATGAGGTCCGCGAGCAGCGGAGCGTCGTCGTGCGTCACGCTGGGCATGGTACGGCAGCGCCCTGCTCGGCAGCGCCCTGCTCGGCAGCGCCCCAAAGGGGCGCGAGGAACTGCGCGACCAGCCACGGCGTAGCCGCAGACGATCGACGACAGTTCACGGCACCTCCCATCGCGGCACTCGCAGCGGAGCGCTCACGCGTCCAAGGTCACCGTGAAGGAGAAGCGGTCGCCCCGGTAGTGGATGACCGCCACGTCCAGGACCCGGCCGTCGGCGTCGTACGTCACGCCCGTGTAGTGCAGGATCGGGCTGAGCAGGGGCACCTCCAGGAGGCGGGCGGTCTCCGGGTCGGCGAGCCGTGCCTCCACGGTGTCCGTGATGCGGCTGATGTCCGCCCTGACGACGTCCCGCAGCACCTTCGTCATCGGCCAGCGGACCAGGTCGTCCAGGTCGATGCGTGCGGCCAGTTCGGGGCGTACGTGGTTGAGGGCGTGGTTGGTCGGCTCGCCGGTCTTCTCGTCGCTGCGCAGGCGGTGGTACGTCGCCACCTCCGTCAGGTCCGGGAAGTGCTCGGCGAGATCGGCCGGCACGGGGACGCTGCCGTGGTCCAGCAGCTCGGTCGTCATACCGGACTGCTGGGCCACGATCGCGTCCACGGAGCCGAGGAGCCGCACCGGAGCACCGCGCCGGACACTCGGCTCGATGAACGTGCCGCGCCGCCGGTGCCGGCTGATCAGCCCCTCGTCCTCCAGCTCCTTCAGCGCCTGCCGCATGGTCAGCACGCTGACCCCGTAGTGCTCGGCCAGCTGCTCCTCGGTGGGCAGGCGCAACGGGTCCCGTGGCGAGCGGCCGAGTATCGAGGCGCGCAGTGACTGCGACACCTGGTACCACAGCGGCAGTTTGCGGTTCAGGACGATCGAATCGGGAGCGAAGGAGGTCACATGGCTATCCGTACCTGTTGAAGAACGTTCAGTGCAACGCGGGCGTCACAGCGCGCGGAAGTGACGTTCGAGTCCCCGCCACACGTCGTCGTACCCCTGCTGGAGGTGGTCCGCCTCGGCCGCGTGCGGGGCGAGCGTCACCGGCCAGCGCGTCTCGAACATGAACGCGAGCCCGTCGTCGATCTTCTGCGGCCTCAGCTCCGCGGCGCTGGCCTTGTCGAAGGTCTCCCGGTCCGGGCCGTGCGCCGACATCATGTTGTGCAGCGAGCCGCCGCCCGGCACGAAGCCCTCCGCCTTGGCGTCGTAGGCGCCCTCGACGAGCCCCATGTACTCGCTCATCACGTTCCGGTGGAAGTACGGCGGCCGGAAGGTGTCCTCGCCCACCAGCCAGCGCGGCGCGAAGACCACGAAGTCGACGCCGGCCAGGCCCGGGGTGTCCGACGGGGAGGTCAGGACCGTGAAGATGGAGGGGTCCGGGTGGTCGTACGAGATGGTGCCGATCACATTGAAACGGCGCAGATCGTAGATATACGGCACATGGTTGCCGTGCCAGGCGACCACATCGAGGGGGGAGTGGTCGTAGGTGGCCGACCAGAGGTTGCCGCAGAACTTGTTCACCACCTCCACCGGGCCCTCCATGTCCTCGTACGCGGCGACCGGTGCCTGGAAGTCCCGGGCGTTGGCGAGACCGTTGGCGCCGATGGGTCCGAGGTCGGGGAGCTGGAACGGCGCCCCATAGTTCTCGCACACATAGCCGCGCGCAGACTCGTCCAGCAGCTCCACACGGAAGCGCACCCCACGCGGGATCAGCGCCACATGGGCCGGTTCCACATGGAGCCTGCCGAACTCGGTGTGCAGCAGCAGCCCGCCGCGCTCCGGCACGATCAGCAGCTCCCCGTCGGCGTCGGAGAAGACCCGCTCCATCGAGGAGTTGGCGTGGTACAGGTGCACGGCCATGCCGGTGCGCTGGGTCGCGTCGCCGTTGCCACCCAGGGTCCACAGGCCCGCCAGGAAATCCGTGCCGGCCGGCGGCTCGGGCAGCGGGTTCCAGCGCAGCCGGTTGGGGTCGGGCACCGTCTCGGTGAAGGGAGCCGTATGGATCGCGCCGTTGCCGGTACGGGTGAATGCCGGGTGCGCGGCCGACGGGCGGATCCGGTACAGCCAGGAGCGGCGGTTGTGCGCCCGCGGCTCGGTGAACGCCGTACCGCTCAGCTGCTCCGGGTACAGGCCGAGCGGCGCGCGCTGCGGCGAGTTGCGGCCCTCGGGCAGGGCGCCCGGCACCGCCTCCGAGGCGTGTTCGTTGCCGAACCCGGACAGATACGACAGTCCCTCGGCGGTCTTCCGTGCGTCCCCGCTCATGATCGCTCCCTTGCGCTCCTCATTCCTATGCATCACCGTAGGAATGAGCGGGGGCGGACGCAAGAGGGCCTCGGGCCGTCCTCCCTCCGCCTAGGGTCGTCGTCCTCCCTCCGGGGTAGGGCCGGAACCAGACTTCAGGGGGATTCGGGTGGCGGAGCGTTTCACTAACCTCCGGGGCATGTCGTGGACGCGCAGAACTGTCATCGGGCTCGTGGTCTGCGCCCTGCTGCCGCTCGGGGCGCAGGGCTGCGGGACCGGCGAGGCGCACGGGGGCGCCGGTGCCGTCTCGCCCTCGCCGGTGGGCAAGGTCCTGGACGACACGGACGAGACCGGCCGGCATCTGCGCGAGGTCGCCAAGAAGGACGCGCCGGAGGTCGGTGTCGAGGTGACCCCGGACGCCGGCGGCGGCTGGGACGTGCGGCTGACGCTGCGCCACTTCCGGTTCTCGCCCGCCGGCGCGCGGTGGAAGGCGGACCCCGGGCACGGGCTCGCGTACCTCTTCGTCGATGGCCGCCCGGTGACCCGGCTGCGCGCACCCGAGTACCACCTGGCTCCCCGCCTGGTCCCGCACGGCACCCACCACGTCACCGCCCGCCTGTACGCCGACGACGGCACGGTGTGGGCCGTGCACGGCAAGCCGGTCGAGAGCACCGCCGACATCACGGCGTCCGGCGTGGAGACCTCCGGCCGATGAGTGCGACCCGCCGATGAGTGCAAGAGGCACCCTTTTCCGTACTGGGGGGCGAGGTTCACCGGACCCCGGCGGAAAGGCATCATGAAGTCCGTGCCCCACGCGACATCGCTTCGCCGCGCGCCCGTCCAGCGGCGCAGCGCCGAACGGCTGACCAGGATCCTGGACGCCTGCGCCGACCTCCTCGACGAGGTCGGTTACGACGCGCTGAGCACCCGCGCGGTGGCCCTGCGCGCCGGAGTGCCCATCGGCTCGGTCTACCGCTTCTTCGGCAACAAGCGGCAGATGGCCGACGCCCTCGCCCAGCGCAACCTGGAGCGGTACACCGAGCGCGTCACCCAGCGGCTCAAGGAGGCGCGGCGGGGCGACTGGCGGGGTGCCATGGACGCCGTGCTCGACGAGTACCTGAGCATGAAGCGCACCGCACCCGGCTTCTCCCTCGTGGACTTCGGCAACCAGATCCCGGTCGGCGTCCGCCAGGCCGAGCCCAACACCCGGGTCGCCGACCGCCTCACCGACCTGCTCTCCGGCTACCTCGGCCGCGCCCCGGACGACGAGCTGCGGCGCGTCTTCCTGGTCGCCGTGGAGAGCGCGGACACCCTCGTTGCCCTGGCCTTCCGGATCGACCCCCAGGGCGACGAGGCGATCATCCATGAGACGCGCGAGCTGCTGCGGGCGTATCTGGCGCGCGTGCTCGACTGAGCCCGGCGGTCCCCGGGGCGACAGAGGGCTCCCCTCCATGCCTACCGGTCGGTATGCTCGGCCGCGAGCCCGCCTGTGCTCGCCCGGCACCGCCGCCGACCCTCCGGGAGGACCCGTGTCCCGCACCGCCCTGCGAATCTGCCCCCTGTGCGAGGCGACCTGCGGGCTGACCCTCACCATCGAGGGCACCCGTGTCACCGGCGCCCGCGGCGACCGCGAGGACGTCTTCAGCCAGGGGTTCATCTGCCCCAAGGGCGCCTCCTTCGGCGCCGTCGACGGCGACCCCGACCGGCTGCGCACCCCGCTCGTCCGGGAGAACGGCACCCTGCGCGAGGCCACCTGGGAGGAGGCCTTCGACGCGGTCGCCACGGGCCTGCGCCCGGTGGTGGAGCGGTACGGCCCCGACGCCCTCGGCGTCGTCCTCGGCAACCCCAACGTGCACACCATGGCCGGCGCCCTCTACCCGCCGGTGCTGCTCGGCGCGCTGCGCACCCGCAGCCTGTTCACCGCCTCCACGGTCGACCAGATGCCCAAGCACGTCTCCAGCGGGCTGCTCTTCGGCGACGCCCACGGCATCCCGGTGCCGGACCTCGACCACACCGGCCATCTGCTCCTCATCGGCGCCAACCCCCTGGAGTCCAACGGCAGTCTGTGTACCGCGCCCGACTTCCCCGGCAAGCTCAAGGCCCTCAAGGCCCGCGGCGGCCGGCTCACCGTCGTGGACCCGCGCCGCACCCGCACCGCGAAGCTCGCCGACCGGCACATCGCCATCCGGCCCGGCGCCGACGCCCTGCTGCTCGCCGCGATGGCCACGGTGCTGTTCGAGGAGGGCCTGGTCGACCTCGGGGACCTCGCCCCGCACATCCAAGGGCTGCCCGAACTCCGGGACGCCCTGCGCGAGTTCACCCCCGAAGCCGTCGCCGAGGCATGCGACGTCGACGCCGGTCTCATCCGCACCCTCGCCCGCGAACTCGCCGCCGCCCCCACCGCCGCCGTCTACGCCCGCATCGGCAGCTGCACCGTCCCGCACGGCACCCTGGCCAGCTGGCTCGTCGACGTCCTCAACATCCTCACCGGCAACCTGGACCGGCCGGGCGGCGCCCTGTTCCCGCAGGCCGCCACCGACAAGACACCCCGCCCGGCGGGCCCCGGACACGGCTTCGCGCTCGGCCGCTGGCACTCCCGGGTACGGCACCTGCCCGAGGCCAAGGGCGAGTTGCCGCTCTCCGCGCTCGCCGAGGAGATCGACACCGCCACCGAGGCGGGCGAGCCGATCCGCGCGCTCGTCGTGGTCGCGGCCAACCCGGTGCTGTCCGCGCCCGACGGCCGGCGCCTCGACAAGGCCCTGGACTCGCTGGACTTCATGGTCAGCGTCGACCCCTACCTCAACGAGACCTCCCGCCACGCCGACGTCGTACTGCCCCCGCCGCCGCCTTCGCAGAGCCCGCACCACGACTTCGCCTTCAACACCCTTGCCGTCCGCAACCAGGTCCGCTACAGCCGCCCCGCCGTCCCCCTCGAACCCGGCCGCATGGCCGAGACCGAGATCCTCGCCCGGCTGACCCTGGCCGCGATCGGCATGCACGGCGCCGACCCCGGCGCGGTGGACGCGATGGTGATCGAGCAGACCCTCGGCAAGGCCGTCCAGGAGTCCCACTCCCCGGTGCACGGCCGCGACCCGAAGGAACTCGCCGCACAGCTCACCGGGGACACCGGCCCCGAGCGCCGGCTCGACCTGATGCTGCGCCTCGGCCCCTACGGCGACGGGTTCGGCGTACGACCCGACGGGCTGACCCTGGACCGGCTGCTCGCCCACCCGCACGGCATCGACCTCGGCCCGCTGCGGCCCCGGCTGCCGCAGCCGCTGAAGACCGTGAGCGGCAAGGTGGAGCTGCTGCCCGAGCCGATCGCCGGCGACCTGCCCCGGCTCCGGGCGGCCCTGCGCGAGCGGCCCGCGGGGCTCGTCCTCGTCGGCCGCCGCCATCTGCGCTCCAACAACAGCTGGATGCACAACGTGCCCGCCCTCACCGGCGGCAGCAACCGCTGCACCCTCCACATCCACCCCGAGGACGCGGAGCGCCTGGGCGTGCGGGACGGGGCGGACGTACGCGTGAAGGGGGCCGGGGGAGAGGTGGTCGCCCCCGCCGAGGTCACCGACGGCGTCCGGCCGGGCGTGGTGAGCCTGCCGCACGGCTGGGGCCACGACCGCCCCGGGACCCGGATGAGCCACGCGGTCCGGGAGCCCGGAGTCAACGTCAACCAGCTCCTCGACGGCAGCCTGCTCGACCCGCTGTCGGGCAACGCGGTCCTCAACGGAGTACCCGTCGAGGTCGCCGCGCTCGCCGCACGGCTGTGACCTGGAGTTTTGCGCTTATTGCTCGCGTGTCAACGTCTTGTTAACGCCGTTTGACGCGACCTAACGTCGTCGCACCGCCAGCCCCCGGTGGGATGTTCAAGGGCGAACGTTAGGTATCCACTCATGTTGACCATCCTCGGCTTCGCCATGATCGCGACCTTCCTGGTCCTGATCATGCTGAAGAAGATGTCGCCGATCGCGGCGCTCGTGCTGATCCCGGCACTGTTCTGCGTCTTCGTCGGAAAGGGCGCCAAGCTCGGCGACTACGTCATCGACGGCGTCACCGGCCTCGCCCCCACCGCGGCGATGCTCATGTTCGCGATCGTCTACTTCGGTGTGATGATCGACGTCGGCCTCTTCGACCCGATCGTCCGGGCGATCCTGAGGTTCTGCAAGGCCGATCCGCTGCGGATCGTCGTCGGTACGGCCGTCCTCGCCGCGATCGTGTCGCTCGACGGCGACGGCTCGACCACCTTCATGATCACGGTCTCGGCGATGTACCCGCTGTACAAGCGCCTGAAGATGAGCATGGTCGTGATGACCGGTGTGGCCGCCATGGCCAACGGCGTGATGAACACGCTGCCGTGGGGCGGTCCGACCGCCCGGGCCGCGACCGCGCTGAAGCTGGACGCCAGCGACATCTTCGTGCCGATGATCCCGGCCCTGGCCATGGGCCTGCTGTTCGTCTTCGCCCTCGCCTACGTCCTCGGCCGCCGCGAGCGCAAGCGGCTCGGTGTACTGACGCTGGACGAGGTGCTGGTGGAGGAGACGGAGACTGTGCTGGTCGGTGCGGGTACCGGCAAGGGCACCAAGACCACCGGCGGATCCGGCACCGGCGCGGACCTGCCCGACGAGCCGCAGGACGAGGGCTTCCAGGGCCTCGACCCCCACCGCCCCACCCTGCGCCCCAGGCTCTACTGGTTCAACGCGCTGCTCACGGTCGCCCTGCTCACCGCCATGATCATGGAGTGGCTGCCGATCCCGGTGCTGTTCCTGCTCGGCGCCGCGCTCGCGCTGACCGTCAACTTCCCGCACATGCCGGACCAGAGGGCCCGCCTGGGCGCGCACGCCGAGAACGTCCTCAACGTCTCCGGCATGGTCTTCGCCGCCGCCGTCTTCACCGGCGTCCTGCAGGGCACCGGCATGGTCGACCACATGGCCACGTGGCTCGTGGACAACATCCCGGACGGCATGGGCCCGCACATGGCCTTCGTCACCGGCGTGCTGAGCATCCCGCTCACGTACTTCATGTCCAACGACGGCTTCTACTTCGGCATCCTGCCGGTGCTCGCCGAGGCGGGCCAGGCGCACGGCGTCTCCTCGCTGGAGATCGCCCGCGCCTCGCTCGTCGGCCAGCCGCTGCACATGTCCAGCCCGCTGGTCCCGGCCGTGTACGTCCTGGTCGGCATGGCCAAGGTCGAGTTCGGCGACCACACCCGGTTCGTCGTGAAGTGGGCCGCCCTGACCTCCCTCGTGGTGCTCGGGGCCGGGATCCTCTTCGGCATCATCTGATCTCCCAAGGAGGACACGTCCATGGCGCCCGGTGGGAACCGCGGCTGGCTGCTCCGCCTCGTCATCGCCTTCGGCTTCGCGCAGGGGGCGGTGTCGATGGCCCGCCCCGCCGTCTCCTACCGGGCCCTCGCGCTGGGCGCCGACGAGCGGGCGGTCGGCGTCATCGCGGGTGTGTACGCCCTGCTCCCGCTCTTCGCCGCCGTACCGCTCGGCCGCCGTACCGATCACGGCCGCTGCGCCCCGCTGCTCCCGGTGGGCGTGGTCCTGATCTCCGGCGGCTGCGTCCTGAGCGGACTGGTGAACTCCCTCTGGGCGATGGCCCTGTGGAGCGGGGTGATGGGGCTCGGCCACCTCTGCTTCGTGATCGGTGCCCAGTCCCTGGTGGCCCGCCAGTCCGCGCGGCACGAACAGGACCGCAACTTCGGGCACTTCACCATCGGCGCCTCCCTCGGCCAGCTCATCGGCCCGGTCGCCGCGGGCGCCCTGATCGGCGGCCCCGACATGGCGGGCAGCAGCGCGCTGGCGCTCGTGGTGGCGGGCGCGGGCGGCGCCGTCGCGTTCGCCTCGCTGTGGCGCATCGAGGACCGTACGGCCGTCGACTCCCGTTCCCCGCAAGGCGGCCGGGTGCCGGTCGGGGGGATCCTGCGCGCCCGGGGCGTGCCCGCGGGCATGCTCATCAGCCTCTCCGTGCTGTCCGCCACCGACATCCTCACCGCCTACCTCCCGGTGGTCGGCGAGCACCGGGGCATCGCCCCCTCGGTGATCGGCGTCCTGCTCAGCCTGCGGGCCGGGGCCACCATCGCCTGCCGTCTCGTCCTCACCCCGCTGCTCCGGCTGCTCGGCCGGCCCGCGCTGCTGACCGTGACCTGCTTCCTGGCGGCCGTCCTGTGCGCGGGGGTCGCCCTGCCGGTGCCGGTGTGGGTGCTCGGACTCATGCTCATCGTCCTCGGCTTCTGTCTCGGTGTCGGGCAGCCGCTGTCCATGACGACGGTCGTCCAGGCCGCCCCGGAGGGCGCCCGCTCCACCGCCCTCGCGCTGCGGCTGACCGGCAACCGGCTCGGCCAGGTCGCCGCACCGGCCGCCGCGGGCCTGGTCGCGGGCGTGGCGGGGGTGGCCGCGCCGTTCGTGATGCTCGGGGTGTTGCTGCTGCTGTCGTCGGGGGTGGCGCTGCGGTCACCCGGGCGGCCCGAAGGGCCCGGGAGTGCGGCGCGAGAGCGGCCCAGACGCTCGGTCCGCTCGGTATTGCGCCGCACGAGCGATATCTGACGGCGCGCCGGGCGTCGATCCCGCGGGGCGCGGTGTACGTGCAGCAGAGTCCAGGCGAAAGAGCGATTTGTATGAAAATCGTCTGAACTCGGAGGAATGCACATGGCCCCCCTGACACCCCCACGTGCCGTCGGCTCCCGCGCGGGCGCCACTGTCGTCCTCACCGCCCTGGCCGCTGCGGGCGCGTCGTGGGTGGCGGCGCCCCCCGCTTCGGCGGCGGGAGAGAACGGCGACATCAGGGTCCACCGCGTGGGCGTGCCCTACGGCGTCTCCAAGGACGACCCGGCGGTCTGCAAGTTCTACCTCGACGCCGTCAACTTCGACGTCCTGCCCGGCATCGGTTACACCATCACGCCGCAGCCGCCGCTGCCCACCGCCGCCACCGTCACCGGGACGATCCAGCTCGCCGGCGGCGCCGGGCACACCGATCCGCTGGGGCTGGCGGACGGGCAGTACAAGATCACCTGGGTGGTGTCGGGTGCCACCAAGGAGAAGGTCTTCCGAGTCAACTGCCGTGACGAGAAGAAGGACGAGAAGAAGGACGAGAAGAAGGACGGGGTGCAGGGCCCGGGCCAGATCGAGGACCACCAGCAGGGCGACAAGCAGGGCGACAAGCAAGGCGACAAGCAGGGCGACCAGCAGAGCGACCAGCGCAGTGACGCGGCCTGGGGCCAGGGCGGCGGCGACCACAGCGACGGCCCCAAGGGCGGAGTGCACGCGGGCGGCGGCGGCATGGTCGACACCTCGGGTGCCTTCTCGCCCGTGGCCGCAGCCGCTGCCGTGGGACTCGTCGCGGTCAGCGGAGTGGCGTACCTCCGGCTGATCCGCCGGCGTCCGCATGGTGCCGCGTAGGCGCAGACGCAGGCCGTGGTACCGGACCCGCGCCTATCGCCTCACCCGGACGGCCCTGCTCGCGGCCGTCCTGGTGACGACGGGGGTCCGGTGCGGCGGGGACGACGGGCCGGCCGCCCCCCTCCAGGCGGGCGGCCCGGCCGCCGTCCCGGGCTCCGCCCGCACCGACGCGCGGGGTGCGAGCCAGGGGGAGCCCGCTCCGGCCCGCCCGACTCCCCCGCCCCGCCCGCTGCCCCGGTCCCGGCCGACGTCCCTGCGTATCCGGTCCCTCGGGATCGACGCGCCGGTCGTCGGACTACGGCTCGACCGGGACCGGCAGCTGGAGACACCACCGCTCGACCGGCCGAAGGAGGTCGGCTGGTACCAGGGCGGCCCCACGCCGGGGGAGTCGGGCACCGCCATCGCCGTCGGCCACCGCGACACCAGGACCGGCCCCGCCGTCTTCGCCGCACTCGCCCAGGTGAAGCCCGGGAAACTGATCGAGGCCGGGCGGGCGGACGGCCGTACCGCCGTCTACACCGTGGACCGGGTGCAGGTCTTCGACAAGGCCGGCTTCCCCGACAAGGAGGTGTACGGCCCGGCCCGCCGCCCGGAGTTGCGCGTGCTCACCTGCGGCGGCCTGTTCAGCCGGCGCACCGGCTACACGAGCAACGTGGTGGTCTTCGCCCACCTGACCGCGACGAAGTGACCGCCCGACCGCGACGAGGCGACCGCACGGCGCGGACGGCGACGCCCACCCGGGCGGTCCGAATCCCGCCCTCCGTTTCCGCCCCTGCCAGCGGCGCGGCGTCCGATGCCGCGTCCCGTCTTCCCCGGCCCGGCGCATTCCGTTAACTTCCGTGACCCACAGGCCTCGTACGACCCGCACGCGGCCTTCGGACCCACGGAGCAGCGGCGCTCCGCACAGCCCCCGGGGGCAGCAGTCATGACACGCGCCATCTCTCTGCACGACGTGAGCAAGTCCTACGCGCGGGGCGTCCGCGTGGTGGACCGGCTCTCGCTGGACATCGTGCCCGGCGAGTTCCTGGTCCTGCTGGGCCCCTCCGGCTGCGGGAAGTCCACCGTGCTGCGCATGATCGCCGGTCTCGAGGAGATCGACGAGGGCGAACTGCTCCTCGACGGCGAGTACGCCAACGACTGGCAGCCGTCCGACCGGAACATCGCGATGGTCTTCCAGAACTTCGCCCTCTACCCGAGCATGACCAGCCGCGACAACATCGGCTTCCCGCTGCGCATCGAGGCCCCCGGCACCGACCCCCGCCCGCGCGTGGACGCGACCGCCCGCATGCTCGGCATCGAGGACCTGCTCGACCGCTTCCCCGGCCAGCTCTCCGGCGGCGAACGCCAGCGCGTCGCCATGGGACGGGCCATCGCCCGCCACCCCTCCGCCTTCCTGATGGACGAGCCGCTGTCCAACCTCGACGCCAAGCTCCGCAACCACTTGAGGGCCGAAATATCCCAGCTCACCCGCGAGTTGGGCGTCACCACGGTGTACGTCACCCACGACCAGGCCGAGGCCATGTCGCTCGGCGACCGGGTCGCGGTGCTGCGCGGCGGGGTGCTCCAGCAGGTCGGCAGCCCGCGCGAGGTGTACGCGCTGCCCCGCAACGTCTTCGTCGCCGCCTTCATCGGCACCCCGCGCATCAACCTGCTGCGCGGCCTGGTCCGCGCCCCGCTGGACGGCGCCATGACCATCAGCCTCGGCAGACAGGCACTGCGCCTGCCCGAACCCCTCTCCCTCGACCACCGGCTGCTGCGCGTCCAGCAGGGCCGTGAGGTGATCGTCGGGCTGCGCTCGGAGGCGGTCCGGATCGCCAAGCCCGCCGCCGCCCGGCCCGGCGAGGTGCCGATCAGCGGCCTGGTGGAGCATGTCGAGTTCCAGGGGCACGAGGTCCTCGTCCACTTCAACACCGGTTCGAGCCCGGCCGTCGTACCGGAGCTGGAGGCCCCGCGCCTGTCCGGCCGCCCCGCGCGGCGCCGCCGCCGGGAGGGCCCCACGGTCCTGGACCGGCTCAGGGAGCGGGCCGGTGCCCTGCGCGCCGGGCCGGTGGTGGTCCTGGAGGACCCGCCGGACGACGGCCCGGCACCCGTGCCTCCGGAGGGCCGGCTGCCCGGCGACCTGGTCGTGCGCACCACCCCGGACATCCGTCTCCGGCACGGCATGCAGGTGCCCCTGCTCGTCGACATAGCCCACCTGTTCGTCTTCGATCAGCACGGCGAGCGGATCTGCCCGTCCCCGGCGCGGCTGCCCGACCTGGAGGAGTGAGGCCGCTAGGCATGGGGCATGCGTAACCACCTCACCCCCGCCCGGGCCGCCCTCACCGCGGCCGGTCTGCTGCTGGCCGCCGCCCCGACCGCGTACGCCACGCTCGCCACCCCGGACTCCACCGCGCACACGCGCGGAAAGCCGTACATCGAGACCCGGCTCTTCTTCGGCACGGCGCGCCCGGACGGCGGTCCGGCCGTCACCGACCGGCAGTTCATGGCCTTCGTCGACAAGGAGGTCACGCCCGACTTCCCGGACGGGCTCACCGTGCAGAACGGGCGCGGGCAGTGGCGCGACGCGCACGGCACCATCGAGAAGGAGCGGTCGTACGAGCTGATCCTGCTGTACCCGCAGGGGCAGGCGGACAGGAGCGACCGCAGCATCGAGGAGATCCGGCGGGCCTACGAGAAGACTTTCGGCCAGGAGTCCGTGGGCAGGGTGGACGAACGGGCGCAGGTCGACTTCTGATATCCCGGGGACGTCCGGTCACGTATGGCGCCTGAAAACTATCGCCGCTAGTTTGTGTGCCGGACGACGTAGCCCTGCCGGGAGGAAGCAGCATGAAGGCACACGACGGCCTGTACATCGACGGCGCCTGGCGCCCCGCCGAGGGCCAGGACGTGATCGAGGTCGTGAACCCGGCCGACGAGCAGGTCATCGGCCGGGTCCCGGCCGGGACCGCCCTGGACGTGGACACCGCCGTACGTGCCGCACGCGCCGCCCTCCCGGCCTGGGCCGCCACACCCCCGGCCGAGCGGGCCGCGCGCCTGGCCGCGCTGCGGGACGTGCTCGCGGCCCGCAAGGACGAGATCGCCGAGACGGTCACCGCCGAACTGGGCGCCCCGCCGCAGTTCGCGCAGACGGTCCACGCGGGCGTGCCGATCGCCGTCGCCGGCTCCTACGCCGAGCTGGCCGCGACCCACTCCTTCGAGGAGAAGGTCGGCAACTCCACCGTCCTGCACGAGTCGATCGGCGTCGTCGGCGCGATCACCCCCTGGAACTACCCGCTCCACCAGATCGTCGCCAAGGTCGCCCCGGCGCTCGCCGCGGGCTGCACGCTCGTCCTCAAGCCCGCCGAGGACACCCCGCTCACCGCCCAGCTCTTCGCCGAGGCGGTGCACGAGGCGGGCGTCCCGGCCGGTGTGTTCAACCTCGTCACCGGCATCGGTACGGTCGCCGGGCAGGCGCTCGCCGAGCACCCGGGCGTCGACCTGGTCTCCTTCACCGGCTCCACGGCCGTCGGCCGGCAGATCGGCGCGGTGGCCGGCGCGGCCGTCAAGAGGGTGGCGCTGGAGCTGGGCGGCAAGTCCGCCAACGTCATCCTGCCGAGCGCCGACCTCGCCAAGGCGGTCAACGTGGGCGTGGCCAACGTGATGTCCAACTCCGGCCAGACCTGCAGCGCCTGGACCCGGATGCTGGTCCACCGCGACCGGTACGACGAGGCCGTCGAGCTGGCCGCCGCGGCCGCCGCCAAGTACGGCGAGCGCATCGGCCCGGTCGTCAGCGCCAAGCACCAGGCACGTGTGCGCGGTTACATCGAGAAGGGCATCGCGGAGGGCGCCCGCCTGGTCGCCGGCGGCCCCGAATCCCCGCGCGAGAGCGGCTGGTTCATCAGCCCGACGGTCTTCGCGGACGTCACCCCGGAGATGACGATCGCGCAGGAGGAGATCTTCGGCCCGGTCCTCACGATCCTGCGCTACGAGGACGAGGAGGACGCCCTGCGCATCGCCAACGGCACCGTCTACGGCCTCGCCGGCGCCGTCTGGGCCGGGGACGAGGCCGAAGCGGTCGCCTTCGCCCGGCGCATGGACACCGGCCAGGTCGACATCAACGGCGGCCGGTTCAACCCCCTCGCCCCCTTCGGCGGCTACAAGCAGTCCGGCGTCGGCCGGGAACTCGGTGCACACGGACTCACCGAGTACCTCCAGACCAAGTCCCTCCAGCTCTAAGGAAGTCCACGACCCATGGCCGTACGAGCCGCCGTCCTGCCCGCCATCGGCGCCCCCCTGAAGATCACCGAGATCGAGCTGCCCGACCCGGGACCCGGACAGGTCCGCGTCCGCCTCGCCGCCGCCGGTGTCTGCCACTCCGACCTGTCCCTGTCCAACGGCACCCTGCGGGTACCGGCCCCGGTGGTCCTCGGCCACGAGGGCGCCGGAACGGTCGTGGCCGTGGGCGAGGGGGTCACCCACGTCTCACCCGGGACCCCCGTGGTCCTCAACTGGGCGCCCTCCTGCGGCACCTGCCACGCCTGCACGCTCGGCGAGGTCTGGCTGTGCGCCAACGCGCTCAACGGCGCAGCCGACGTCTACGCCCGCACCGCCGACGGCACCGACCTCCACCCCGGCCTGAACGTCGCCGCGTTCGCCGAGGAGACCGTCGTCGCCTCCGCCTGCGTGCTGCCCCTCCCGGAGGGCGTCCCGCTCACCGACGCGGCCCTCCTCGGCTGCGCCGTCCTCACCGGCTACGGCGCCGTCCATCACTCGGCCCGGGTCCGGCCGGACGAGACGGTCGCGGTGTTCGGCGTCGGCGGCGTGGGCCTGGCCACCCTCCAGTCCGCGCGCATCGCGGGCGCGTCCCGCATCATCGCGGTCGACGTCTCCCCGGAGAAGGAGGAACTGGCCCGCGCGGCCGGCGCCACGGACTTCGTCCTCGCCTCCGACACCACCCCCCGCGAGATCCGCGCCCTCACCGACAAACAGGGCGTCGACGTCTCCATCGAGTGCGTGGGACGCGCGGTCACCATCCGCGCCGCCTGGGAGTCCACCCGTCGGGGCGGCCGTACGACGGTCGTCGGCATCGGCGGCAAGGACCAGGAGGTCACCTTCAACGCCCTGGAGATCTTCCAGTGGGGCCGCACCCTGTCCGGCTGCGTCTACGGCAACACCGACCCGGCCCGCGACCTGCCGCTCCTCGCCGAACACGTACGGGAGGGCCGCCTCGACCTCTCGGCCCTGGTCACCGACCGGATCGCCCTGGAGGGCATCCCGGCGGCCTTCGAGAACATGCTGGCGGGCAAGGGCGGGCGCTCGCTGGTGGTGTTCTGACGTTCAGCCCACCTGCTCGGGTCGCGGCTCCCCGGCCGCGACCCACTATTGCGGCCGACGGGGCTGCAACCCCCTAGGGGCGCGGGGAACTGCGCGACCAGCCACAACAGACCCGCACCCGGCACACCACACAACCCCCCACCCCGTAGCCGAAATCAGCACAACCCCGCCGCCTCGATGCCGAGCAGCTCAAATAGCGCCCGCTCCCCCGACGGAGTCACTTTCACGGCCCGCTCAGAGCCGATACGGACGCACCAGCCCACATCCATCGCATGTCGGCACAGCGCCGCCCCGGCCGCCCCCGCGAGGTGAGGTCGCCGCTCGGTCCAGTCGAGGCACGCCCGGGCCAGAGGGCGCCTGCTCGACCGGTCGATGCCTATACCCACCGCGCCGAACCACTCCACCCCCGCATCCGTCAACGCAAACCCCGTGTCCTGCCGAAGCAGCCCCCGCGAAGTCAGCGCATGCGTAACCGCGATCCCGAGCCGCCCGGCAAGATGGTCGTAACAGGTACGCCCCCGGGCCATCGCCGACCCCGCGCTCACCTCCCGCAGGGTGCGCGAGCGCGGCCGTACCGCCGCCGCGGGCACCTGCGAGGCGAGGTCCTCCACGAGCTGTGCCACGCGCGCGTCGGCCAGCCGGACGTACCGGTGCCGGCCCTGCCGCTCCTCGGCCAGCAGCCCGCCCCCGACCAGCTTGCCCAGATGTTCGCTCAGTGTGGACGCGGCGACCCCCGCATGCCGGGCCAGCTCGCCCGCGGTCCAGGCCCGCCCGTCCAGCAGCGCGAGCAGACACGCGGCCCGGGTCTCGTCGGCGACCAGCGAGGCGAGTGCGGCGAGGCCGGCGGCCCGGGAGTCCTTGGCGGTCATGCCCCCAGCATGCGGTACGGATACTTCGGCAGCGGCCGAAGTGTCCTCACACGCTCTGCCGTACCTGCTCGTACTGCTGCGCCAGCCCGTCCAGCAGCGCGCTCAGCCCCGTGTCGAAGGCCCGCTCGTCGATCTTCTCCTGCTGTTCGGCGAGGAGGTGCGCCTGCCCGAGGTGCGGATAGTCGGCGGGGTCGTACGCGCTCGCGTCGTCCACGAAGCCCCCGGCGAAGGAGCCGAGCGCGGAGCCCATGATGAAGTACCGCATCAGCGCGCCGATGGACGTGGCCTGCGCCGGCGGCCAGCCCGCCGCGACCATGGCGCCGTAGACCGCGTCGGCCAGCCGCAGCGCGGCGGGGCGGCGGCCGGGCCCGCGGGCGAGGACCGGGACGATGTTCGGGTGGTCGCGCAGGGCGGCGCGGTAGGAGATCGCCCAGTCGTGCAGCGCGGTCCGCCAGTCCCGGCCGTCCTCGAACATCGACAGGTCCACCAGACCGCTCACCGAGTCGGCGACCGCCTCCAGGATCTCGTCCTTGGTGCGGAAGTGGTTGTAGAGCGAGGGCCCGCTCACCCCCAGCTCGGCGGCGAGCCGCCGGGTGGAGACGGCCGCCAGGCCCTCCGTGTCCACGAGTTCCCGTGCCGTCTCGACGATCCGGTCGGTGCTGAGGAGGGGCTTGCGCGGTCGGGCCATGGCGCACATAGTAGGGCTGCAACAGGAAACTAGCAGTGCTAATTTAAATGTCCGGCTTTCAAGAACCATCTGGTGTGGGGTGATCTCGTGGTGAACCTGGGGCTCAGCGCGGAGCAGGCCGCCGTACGGCAGCTCGCCCGGGACTTCGTGGAGCGCGAGATCGCCCCGCACATGGTCGCCTGGGACCGGGCCGAGGAGGTGGACCGGGGCATCGTGAAGAAGCTCGGCGAGGTCGGCTTCCTCGGTCTGACCGTCGACGAGGAGTACGGCGGCTCGGGCGGCGACCATCTGGCGTACTGCCTGGTCACCGAGGAGCTGGGGCGCGGGGACTCGTCGGTCCGCGGGATCGTGTCCGTGTCCCTGGGGCTGGTCGCCAAGTCGATCGCGGCCTGGGGGAGCGAGGAGCAGAAGCGGCGCTGGCTGCCGGGTTTGACCGCGGGCGAGTACGTCGGCTGCTTCGGCCTCACCGAGCCCGGCACCGGCTCCGACGCGGGCAACCTCACCACCCGCGCGGTGCGCGACGGCGACGAGTACGTCCTGAGCGGCACCAAGATGTTCATCACGAACGGCACCTGGGCCGATGTCGTCCTGCTCTTCGCCCGCTCCACCGACGCCCCCGGACACAAGGGCGTCTCCGCCTTCCTGGTCCCCACCGACACCCCCGGACTGACCCGCCGCACCATCCACGGCAAGCTCGGCCTGCGCGGCCAGACCACCGCCGAACTGGTCCTGGAGGATGTCCGGGTGCCCGCCTCCGCGCTGCTCGGCGAGGAGGGCAAGGGCTTCTCCGTCGCCATGTCCGCGCTGGCCAAGGGCCGGATGTCGGTGGCGGCGGGCTGTGTCGGCATAGCCCAGGCCGCGCTGGACGCGGCCGTGCGGTACGCCGGTGAGCGCGAGCAGTTCGGAAAGTCCATCGCCCACCACCAGCTGGTGCAGGAGCTGATCAGCGACATCGCCGTCGACGTGGACGCGGCCCGGCTGCTCACCTGGCGGGTCGCCGATCTCATCGACCGCGGGCAGCCGTTCGCCGTCGAGTCCTCCAAGGCCAAGCTGTTCGCCTCCGAGGCGGCCGTCCGCGCCGCCAACAACGCCCTCCAGGTCTTCGGCGGTTACGGCTACATCGACGAGTACCCGGCCGGCAAACTCCTGCGCGACGCCCGCGTGATGACCCTCTACGAAGGCACCAGCCAGATCCAGAAGCTGCTCATCGGGCGTGCGCTGACCGGGGTTTCGGCGTTCTGAGTACGTGCCTGAGTATCTCGGCGGATGTGGCGCGGGCCACGTCCGCCGATGCTTGCTCCCATGAGTGACACACCGGTCAAGCAGCAGAGTACGGCCGCGTTCTACGGCCAGTCCGTCGCCTCCTTCGCCATCGCCATGGCGGCCACGTCCATCGGCATCTACCAGCTGAGGACCGACGCCTGGGTCCGGGCCTTCCTGGCCATCGCCGTCCTCTACCTCGTCACGTCCGCCTTCACGCTCGCCAAGGTGATCCGGGACCGCCAGGAGGCCGGGCAGATCGTCAGCCGCGTCGACCAGGCCCGCCTGGAGAAGCTGCTCGCCGACCACGACCCCTTCGAGAAGCTGTGAAAAGCGCCGGCAAGCTCTGAGCGGGCGCTCTAAGCGAGCGCTCACCTTCGGCGGTATGGTGGTGCTCCTGTCACCGAGAGGGGCGAGCGAGCGATGAGTACGGCGGAGGAGACGACCGGCGGCGAGGTCGAGCCGTGGGAAGAGGTCACCCCTGACGCGGCCCGGCGGCTGCTGGTCGCCGCCGTGGAGGCCTTCGCCGAGCGCGGCTACCACGCGACGACGACCCGCGACATCGCGGGCCGCGCCGGCATGAGCCCGGCCGCGCTCTACATCCACTACAAGACCAAGGAAGAGCTGCTCCACCGGATCAGCCGGATCGGTCACGACAAGGCCTTGGACATCCTGCGGACGGCCGCCCGGCGCGAGGGCACCGCCGCGGAGCGGCTCGCCGACGCCGTCAGCTCCTTCGTCCGCTGGCACGCCGGGCGGCGCACCACCGCGCGGGTCGTGCAGTACGAACTCGAGGCGCTCGGCCCCGAGGCCCGCGCCGAGATCGTCGCGCTGCGCCGCCAGGTGGACGCCGAGGTGCGCGGCATCATCGAGGACGGTGTGGCCTCCGGCGAGTTCGACGTGCTCGACGTGAAGGGCACCACCCTCGCCGTGCTGTCGCTGTGCATCGACGTGGCCCGCTGGTTCACCCTGGACGGCCCGCGCACCCCCGAGGAGGTCGGCGCGCTCTACGCCGACCTCGTGCTGCGGATGGTGGGCGCCCAGTAGGGCGCCCCGCGGCTCAGAGGTAGTACCGGGACACCGACTCCGCGACGCAGACCGGCTTGTCGCCGCCCTCGCGCTCCACGGTGAAGGCGACGGTCACCTGGACCCCGCCCGGGACGTCCTCGACGCCGGTGATCGTCGCGGTGGCGCGCACCCGGGAACCGACGGGGACGGGGGAGGGGAAGCGGACCTTGTTGGTCCCGTAGTTGACGCCCATCTTCACGCCCTCGACCTTGATGAGCTGCGGCCCGAAGAGCGGGAGCAGCGACAGGGTCAGGTAACCGTGCGCGATGGTGGTCTTGAACGGCCCCGCCGCGGCCTTCTCCGGGTCCACATGGATCCACTGGTGGTCCCCGGTGGCCTCGGCGAACAGGTCGATCCGCTTCTGGTCGACCTCCAGCCAGTCCGTGTGGCCCAGCTGCTCGCCCACGGCGCCCTTCAGCTCGTCGGGGGAGGTGAAGGTCCTCGGTTCTGCCATGTTCCCGGCCTCTCGCTCGCAAGGTCTAAGCAACTGCTTAGCATGGTCGGGTCCGGAGGTGATGTCAACGGATGGCGGCCCGACCGGGTGGCCACCCTGGGTAGGTAGTCTCTGAGGAGTGCCCCAGATTCCCGAGAAGATCCACGAGCTGACCGTCGGCCAGCTGTCCGCGCGCAGCGGCGCCGCCGTCTCCGCCCTGCACTTCTACGAGTCCAAGGGCCTCATCACCAGCCGTCGCACCTCCGGCAACCAGCGCCGCTACACCCGGGACACACTCCGCCGCGTCGCCTTCGTCCGCGCGGCCCAACGGGTCGGCATCCCCCTGTCCACGATCCGCGAGGCCCTGGCCCAACTCCCCGAGGAACGCACCCCGACCCGCGAGGACTGGGCCCGCCTGTCGGAGACGTGGCGCTCGGAACTGGACGAACGCATCAAGCAGCTCAATCGCCTGCGAGACCACCTCACCGACTGCATCGGCTGCGGGTGCCTGTCCTTGGACACGTGCGTCCTGTCCAACCCGGACGATGTGTTCGGGGAGCGGCGGGCGGGGTCGCGTCTGATGACGGAGGGGCGCTGAGCCGGGCTATTGGGGTGGGGAGTGCTGTGATGTGCCGGGTGCGGCTGCGTGGGGGCTTGTCGCGCAGTTCCCCGTGCCCCTGGGGAGTTGCAGCGCCGTTGGCCGCATAGCGCCGTGCGTAGCTGCGGACAGCCGCCCCGCCGTGGCCGCCGTAGCTGCGGGCAGTCGTGCCGCTTGGGGCGGCACGGGTGGGCGCAGCGGCATCCCGTCAGCGCCGGGCCGCGCGACCCACCCCGCCCAGCTGCAGCACCGGGCAACCCGTGGCCTACTCGTACTCGGTCCCACCCTTCCGCGTCAGATACGCCGGACTCACCGCCTTCGCGATCGCCCGCCCCCCGGTCACCCCGCTGTACCGCTCCGCCGCAGGCCGTATCACCACACCCTCCCGCAGATGCAGCCCCCGCCCGGACACGGTCTCCCGGCCGCTCGCGAACTCCAGCACCCGCTCGATGTCGTACGGCCCGGAGAAGAGCCGTGGCACCAGGGGCAGTTCCCCTTCCAGCACCTCGGCCGCGTCCAGCCACCGCACCGTCCCGTCGATCTCGGCCGATACGTCGAACGCCGCGTACCCGAGCGTCTCGCGCCGGCCGTCGGCCCCGTACGTGAGGTCCTGCACCCCCGCGCCGTACACCTCCCCGAAGATGCCGACCCGCCGCGCCCCCAGCCGCTCGCAGAGCCGCGCCGCAGCCTCGGCGACCCCGTGCCCCCGCACCGCCCGCCAGTACAGGTTCCGCGGGTCCTCCTTCAGCGCCAGGGACTTGCCCCCGAAGCCCTTGGAGGACACGTACACCCGCCCCTCGTCGGCGACATACGTCACCAGGCACGCCGAACCGTGCAGCTTCTCGGTCAGGACCACAGCCTCGCCCGGTGTGAAGATGTCCGGAAACCGCTGGATGTTCTCGATGTCGACCCAGGGCAGCAGATCGGGCGCGGACTCGACCTCCCCGCTCATCGTGGGCGGGACCGGCGGTACCCACTTGGTGATGCCGAGCACGTCCGCGAAGTCGGTACCCTCCTGAGCCGCCCGCGCCAGATCGACCTCCGCCAGCGCCTTCGGCCGGCACACGATGCCCTGCGACAGCTCACCGCGCAGGCGCACCGCCTTGACCCGGTCGGAGTTGCTTCCCGCCAGCCGCCCGGTCAGCCCCAGCTCCTCGATCAGCCCGGTCGGGAGCACGGACTGCTCGGGGATGTAGACGGCGGTCTCACCGGTGCGGTACGCACCCTTGGCGACGACGGCCCGGTACAGGCCCACCTGGGCCAGCTCGAGCGCATCGGCGTTCGGATGCTCGTGGACGGTCAGCACTTCGGCGGTGACGCGGAGCGTCGACATCTCGGGACTCCCTGGTTGCTCAACTCGGTTTCATCGGCCCCCACTCTCCGCACCGCAAAGGGGTGGAGCGACCGGATTAGCGGCTGGTAAGTTCGGGATCTTCGGCTGGCGCCAAGACGCCGCGCACGGAGTCCTGACGGGTTCAACTCCCTTGCTCTCAACCGCCCTTGAGGCTGCCCTCGCGAACATCGACACGGTCTTCAACGGAATGCGCCGCCTGTTGCCCCAGGGGGTGCGGGCGATGGCCGAGGGCGTGCTGGAAGGTGTCGGCTGGGGTGACCACGGGCTGAGTCAGGTCGACTGGCGCTCCTGGCCGGCCGAGCAGGCCACCGCCGTCGAGGAGTTCGTGCATGCCTGGTGGCAGGACGTCCATGCCACGCCGAAGCCGCCGTACCAGGTGGAGGAGGTCTTCGAGATCTGCGCCGCGATCGGCCGGTCCGTCACTCCGCTGCTCGACCGCCGGCCCGCGCACCCCGTGGCCGACGCCCACCTCGTCCGGTGCGTGGACTGGTGGCTCGATCGTCTGCTCGTCGACGACGCGCCGTTCACCTGGTTCCCGCACGGCGCGAAGGCCGCCGTACCCGGACTCCAGTCCTGGCCGGCCCGGAACGCCCCCGCTCGGCTGCGCGCCCAGGGCGAGCCCGATCTGGCGATCCGTGCCGGACTCCTCGGCCTGCCCTACGACGACCGCTGGGCCCACCCGTACTGGGCCGATCCCTCCACCACCAACTGAGCATTGGACAGGGCGCGTTCACCGTCCGGCAGGAACAGGGTGTCCTCCAGGCCTATGCGGGTGGCGAGGCCCAGCCGTCCGGCCAGTCTCAGCACCGGCCAGGTACCTCCCTCCTCGCCGTGCAGCAGGACCGGACGGCCGTGTGCGTCACCGAGATCGGCGAGCAGGCGGTGCGCCGACGCCTCCGCCGTCGCCGGGGCCGGGTCGGTCACCTCCGCCAGCACCCGCAGCACCCTCGGCCCGAGCGGCGAGGCCGCGAAACGGGCCGCAGCGTCGGTGCCGGACCAGATGCCCGCCTCCACCGCGACCCCCAGGGCGAGCAGCTGTGCCGCGACCTCCTCGGCGCCCGGCTCATGCCAGTTGACCGAGGCGAAGTCGGGCAGCACCGACCAGCTGAACACCCGGTCGAGCCGGGCGGCCGGGTCGGGCTCGGCCCAGGCGCCGGTGGTCACCCCGACCGGCACCGGCACCCGCGCCCGTATCGCCTCCAGCGTCGGGGCGAGCACCCGTGGGGAGAGACTGTCGTGCCCGCACGGTGTCTTCGGATGGACATGGACTTCCGTGGCACCGGCCGCGACGGCTTCGGCGGCGGACCGCGCCAACTCCTGCGGAGACAACGGCACCGCTACGCCGTCCGCGGCCGAGTGGCGCCCGTTGAGACACACCTGCACCTGCACCATGCCTCGATGGTGCCAGCCGCCACTGACAGCGACCCGTGGCATGTCCCGCAACGCCCGACGGCACGTCCCGGCAAGGGGCGCGGCATCCCCTGCGCACCCCCCGATTCCACCCCCCCTGCAGATCAGGCCGACATCAGCAGCCGTCCCCGCCCGGCGCACGCCAGTGCCTGAGGCGTGAGTACGGGCCGGGGTACGAGGATCCCGCAGTCCGTGCAGACCGGGCCGGACGACGGCTCGTGGTCCAGGTCGTACTTCCACACGAGGCGCTCACCGCCGCACACCGGGCAGGCCGAGCCCGGCTCGCGCTCCAGGGCGGCGATCAGCCGGCGCAGCACCTCGGCCAGGGGCTCGTCGGGGTGGACCCGTGGGTCGTCGCACCAGGCGACCCCGAACCCGCCCCAGGTCAGCCGGTGCCAGTCGTCCACGGTGCCCGGCCGGCGCAGCCCGTCGTGCTTCTCCTTCTTGCGGCGCTCGGCGAACTCGCCCTCGTAGGCGAGCCAGACGCCGCGCGCCTCCTCCAGCTCCTCCAGTGCGGCCACGAGCCGCGCCGGGTCGGGGGAGCGGTCCTCCGGGCCGAAACCGGCCCGGGAGCACAGATGGTCCCAGGTGGCCCGGTGCCCGTAAGGAGCGAACCGCTCCAGGCACTTGCGCAGTGAGTAGCGTCGCAGTGCCAGATCACACCGCGGATCGCGCACCTGTCTCGCCAGACTTCGGAATCCGGCCATCGCCTTGCACCTCCGTCACACCTGCGTCCGCACTTCGGTCACTTCGGCGTCGCCGTACGGCTTTCGCGCGACGTCGCCGAGTAGACGTATCGACACGCGATCCGGCTCCATCCGATTTCCGATGCCCTCCCATAAGGCGCCCCGGGTTGACCGCCGGGCACCGGTCCTGGTGACTCCAAAACTTGACGCATGTTCATCTTCAATCCCGGGGATACCGGCGGTAACGTCCGGCCCACCCCCGTCGGGAGGAGCTGCCATGCCACGGCGCACCCCACGCAACGTGTTGTTCGACAAACTGAGAACTCCCCGCAGGCTCACCGGGTTCCTGAAGACGGCATCCGTATGCGTTCTGATCGCGGGAGTGCTCTCCCCGCTCACCCAGGCAGCGGCGGCGGAGAGCGCCACGGCCTCGAACGACTACTGCGGCGGCCAGTGTTCGGACATCCTGCCGCCCGGCGAGAACGGCAACGCCACCCTCGCCCAGATCCTGCTCAACCAGGCCTTCGGCACCCAGCCCTCCCATGCCGAGGACCAGCTCGGCCCGTACGCCAACCTGGCGACCGGCTACTCGGGGCTCACCGACGCGAAGATCAACACCTTCTTCAACGACGCCTCGTTCGGGGTCCCTTCCGACCAGGTCGCCTCCACCGAGAAGCCGGCCGGCCGCAGTGACGTGACGATCGTCCGCGACAAGAAGGCCGGTGTGCCGCACATCACAGGCACCACCCGGTACGGCACCGAGTTCGGCGCCGGGTACGCGGCGGCCGAGGACCGGCTGTGGCTGATGGACGTCTTCCGGCACGTGGGCCGCGGCCAGCTGACCACGTTCGCCGGCGGCGCGGCCGCCAACCAGGGGCTTGAGCAGGAGTTCTACCGCAACGCGCCGTACACCGAGGCCGACCTGCAGGCGCAGATCGACAACGCCATCGCGAAGAACGGCGCCCGCGGCCAGCAGGCCCTCGCCGACGCCAACGCCTACCTCGACGGCATCAACTCCTACATCGACGCCTCCGACAGCGGCCGTTACTTCCCGGGCGAGTACGTCCTGACCGGCCACAAGGACTCCATCACCAACGCCGGCACCATCGACCACTTCAAGATCACCGACCTGGTGGCGCTCGGCTCGGTCATCGGCTCGCTGTTCGGCTCCGGAGGCGGCGGCGAGGTCAACAACGCCCTCTCGCTGATCGCCGCCCAGTCCAAGTACGGCGTGGAGCAGGGCACCAAGGTCTGGGAGTCCTTCCGCGAGCGCAACGACGCCGAGGCCGCTCTGACCGTCCACAACGGCGAGAGCTTCCCGTACGCGTCCAAGCCCGACGACCCCCAGGGCGAGGCCCTGCCCGACTCCGGCTCGGTGACCCAGGAGCCGCTGGTCTACGACCGCACGGGCAGCGCCGCCACCGCGAGTGCCAAGAGCACGTCCGCCACGGCCGCCAAGACCACCCTCAGCTCGGCCAAGCGCGGGATGTCCAACGCCCTCGTGGTCAGCGGCAAGTACACCGCCAGCGGTCACCCGATCGCCGTCTTCGGCCCGCAGACCGGCTACTTCGCCCCGCAGCTGCTCATGCTGCAGGAGATCCAGGGCCCGGGCATCAGCGCCCGCGGCGCCTCCTTCGCCGGCCTGAGCATGTACGTCGAACTCGGCCGCGGCCAGGACTACTCCTGGAGCGCGACCACCTCGGGCCAGGACATCATCGACACCTACGCCGTCGAGCTGTGCCAGGACGACTACCACTACCTGTACCACGGCACCTGCACCGCGATGGACAAGGTCGAGCAGAAGAACGCGTGGAAGCCGACGACCGCCGACGGCACCGCGGCGGGGTCGTACACCATGCGGGTGTGGCGGACGAAGTACGGCCCGGTCGAGTACCGCGCCACCGTCGGCGGCAAGAAGGTCGCCTACACCACCCTGCGCTCCTCCTACCTGCACGAGGCCGACTCGATCATCGGCTTCCAGATGCTGAACGACCCCGACTACGTCAAGGGACCGAAGGACTTCCAGAGCGCGGCCCAGCACATCAACTACACCTTCAACTGGTTCTACGCCGACTCCCAGCACACCGCGTACTACAACAGCGGTGACAACCCGGTCCGGGCGAGCGGTGTCGACGCCGAGTTCCCGGTGTGGGGGCAGCAGGCGTACGAGTGGCGGAACTGGGACCCGGCCACCAACACGGCCGACTACACCCCGGCCTCCGCGCACCCCAACTCCGTCGACCAGGACTACTACATCTCCTGGAACAACAAGCAGGCCAAGGACTACACGACCGCCTCCTGGGGCGACGGGTCCGTGCACCGCGGCAACCTCCTCGAGGACCGGGTCAAGAAGCTGGTCGCGGCCGGCGGGGTGACGCGTACCAAGCTGGTGCAGGCCATGGCGGACGCGGCCCTCGCCGACCTGCGCGCCGAGGACGTGCTGCCCAAGCTGCTGAAGGTGGTCAACTCCTCCCCGGTGACCGACTCGACGGCCGCCGACGCGGTGAGCAAGCTCCAGGCCTGGGTGACCGCGGGCGCCAAGCGCACCGAGACCTCGGCCGGTTCGAAGACGTACGCCAACGCCGACGCCATCCGCATCCTGGACGCGTGGTGGCCGCTGCTGGTGAAGGCCGAGTTCGAGCCCGGCCTGGGCAGCGATCTGTACGGGGCGTTCACCAGCAACCTGCCCGTGGACGAGGCCCCGTCCGCCGGCCACGGCCCGACCGGCTCGCACGCCGGAAGCTCCTTCCAGTACGGCTGGTGGAGTTATGTCGACAAGGACATCCGGGCGGTGCTCGGCGAGTCCGTGCAGGGCGGTCTCGCGCAGAAGTACTGCGGCGGCGGCAGCCTCAGCGCCTGCCGGGACACCCTGATCAGCACCCTCAAGCAGGCCGCGGGCCTGACCGCCGCCCAGGTCTACCCGGGCGACGACCAGTGCTCGGCCGGCGACCAGTGGTGCGCCGACTCGATCGTCCAGCGCACCCTGGGCGGCATCAAGCACGGCAAGATCAGCTGGCAGAACCGGCCGACCTTCCAGCAGGTCGTGGAGTACACGACACACCGGTGACGTCACACCGGTGACGTCCGGACGGCGGCGGGTCAGGCGATACGGCCCGCCGCCAACACCACCCGCGCCAGCTCGGGGTGCACGATGTCGCTGTGCGCCCCGGCCGGCGGACCCCCGCGGTGGACGACCGCGGACGCGTCGACGTTCACACAGCCCGAGCCGGGCAGCGCCCCGTTCAGGGCCGCGGCGAGGTCCAGCTTCGCGGTGCCCGGTACCGCCTGCACTCCGTCGTGCCCCATGGCTCCCCACTCGGGGCCCAGCACGGCCGCGATGTCGACGCCCAGGAGCGAGTTGTCGTCCCCCGCGAGACGCGAGGCGAGCGGATAGAAGGTGCCGAGCGCCGCGTCGAAGTGCGAGTAGCAGCACACCAGCGGGCCGTCGATCCGCTGGTGCCGGTCCTTGAGCGCCCCCGCGGTGTCCGGCTCCTGGGGAAGCCGGGCCGCGAACGCATAGTGCGAGAAGGCTCCCTGCAGCAGCGTCACGGACTTCACCGTGCGCACTCCGTCGGGCAGCCCGCGCAGCGCGAACGCCACCAGCCGACCGCCGAAGCTGTGTCCGACCAGATGCACCCGCACACCGGGAGCCACATGGGCCAACTGCCCTACGAGGGGCCCGAGTCCGTGCTCGCCGACCTTCCCGGCCCGCCGCTTCATCGTGTAGTACGTCGCCTGCCGCAGCAGTTCCTTGGCGCCCTCCCACGGGTTCGGCAGGCTGAAGTCGGCGCGCGCCCCGGTCAGGGCGTGGGCGAACTCCTCGCAGGCGGTCGCCGTGTCCCCGCTGAACGCGACGGGCTCGCCCTCTTGCGAGGTGTCCGCCGCGGCGAGCGGCTGCGGTGTCCCGACCAGCTGCCGCACCAGCTGCCCGAACTGTGCCAACCCCTCGTCCCCGCCCGGCTGTTCGTCCAGCATCCGGGCCAGTTGGTCGAGCACGTCGGCCCGGTCCGGGAAGGTCTTCAGCAGCGCGCGCCGGGTGTCCGGATCCAGCGCTGGGCCCGCCGCGAGAGTCGGCGCGGCGCCGGGGAAGTCCGGGATCGGCTCGTCGCAGAACCGCATCGACGGCCAGATCACCCCCACGTACCCGATCCGCGCCCTCGGCGCGAGGTTCGGGATCGGGGCGAAGAAGCTCCGGTACAGCCTGGTGGCGCCCGAACGGTCGTTGTTCCAGCCGTGCGCGAAGACGATCAGGTCACGGACGCCCTGGTCCGTGACCTGCGCCAGCAGCCGGTCGCGTTCGGGGCCGTCCACGTCCCCGTCCGCATCGAAGGTCAGCTCCCAGTAGGGAGTCACGCTCATCCCAGGATCCGCCATGCAAGGCTCCCTCGTCCCCCGAACGATGCGATGTGGTCGTATCGTCCTGCGGCGGGGCAGAGTTGGCCATACAACGCGGGTCACTTGTAGAGCAGATATTCCTTTCGGACGCTCCGGAAAGCCGCCAGCTCCTCCTGCCAGCCGGCGACCACCTCGTCCGTGCCCGCTCCCGCGTCGATCATCGTCCGCACCCGGGTGGAGCCGGTGAGCTTGTCGATCCAGTTGTCCGACCGCCAGGCGAAGCCGTCCCAGACCTTCCGCGCGGTCACCAGCAGCGCGATCCCGGTGCGCACGGGGTCGTAGGCGGCCCGGTCCTGCACATGAATCTGCACGCCCCCGACGGTCTTGCCCTGGAACTTGGAGAAGGTGGGCGTGAAGTACGCCTCCCGGAACCGCACACCCGGCAGCCCGAGTTCGTTGACCGCGGCGGCCCACCGCCCGTCGACGTCCTCGGCGCCGAGCAGTTCGAAGGGCCGGGTCGTGCCGCGCCCCTCGGAGAGGTTGGTGCCCTCGAACATGCAGGTGCCCGAGTACACCAGCGCGGTGTCCGCAGTCGGCATGTTCGGGCTCGGCGGCACCCAGGGCAGACCGGAGGTGTCGTAGAACCGGGTGCGCTTCCAGCCCGTCATCAGGACGGTCTCCAGCGGGACGGGCGCGCTCAGGAACTCCCCGTTGAACAGCCGGGCCAGCTCGGCGACCGTCATGCCGTGCGCCTGCGCGATGGGCTGCCGGCCGACGAAGGTGGCGAACTCCTTGTGCAGGACGGGACCCTGGGCCGAGCGGCCGGTGACCGGGTTCGGGCGGTCGAGTACGACGAACCGCTTGCCCGCGAGCTGGGCCGCCTCCATGCAGTCGTACAGGGTCCAGATGTACGTGTAGAAGCGGGCGCCCACGTCCTGGATGTCGAAGACGATCGTGTCGACGCCGGAGGCGGTGAAGATGTCGGCGAGGGGGCGGCCGCTCTTCAGGTACGTGTCGTAGACCGGCAGGCCGGTCGCCGGGTCGTCGTAGCGGCCCTCGGAGCCGCCGGCCTGGGCGGTGCCGCGGAAGCCGTGTTCCGGGCCGAAGACTGCCGTCAGCTTGACGTGGGGGTCTTTGTGCATGACGTCGACGATGTGGCTGGCGTCTCTGGTGATGCCGGTGGGGTTGGTGACGATGCCGATGCGCTGGCCGCTCAGTGCCGAGTAGCCGTCGGCTGCGAGTTTTTCGAAGCCGATGTGCAGTTGTTCGCGGTGTTGGGGTGTGACAGGTACGGCTGCCATCGTGGCCGATGCGAGAAGGCTCCGTCTGGACAGACGCATGGGGTGACCTCCGTTTGTGTGGAAGGTGCAAGCCGTATGTGGCTGGTCGCGCAGTTCCCCGCGCCCCTTAGGTTGGAGCAGTCACCCTTCCTTTTACACATACCGACTGGTTAGTCTGGTCATCGCTGAGCCGAGTCGCGTCGTGTCGAAGGAGACCGATGGTGGAAGCCGTGCAGGATGCGGGAGTGGTCGTCACCGGGGCGGGTGGGGGGATCGGGGCCGCGCTCGCCCGTAGGTTCGCCGCGGAGGGGGCCCGGGTGGTGGTGAACGACCTGGATGCCGACAAGGCCGAGGCGGTGGCGGACGAGATCGGTGGGATCGCCGTGCCGGGGGATGCCTCCGCGATCGTCGGCGACGCCCGTGACGCGCTCGGTGGCAGCGTGGACGTGTTCTGTGCCAATGCCGGTGTCGCCTTCGAGGACGCGGGTGCCGGTGAGGCGCTCGACGAGAAGGCCTGGGCGCTGTCCTGGGACGTCAATGTGATGGCCCATGTCCGGGCGGCCAACGCGCTGCTGCCGGAGTGGCTGGAGCGTGGCCGTGGGCGTTTCGTCTCCACCGTGTCGGCCGCCGGGCTCCTCACCATGATCGGCGCACCCTCCTACAGTGTCACCAAGCACGGCGCGCTGGCCTTCGCCGAGTGGCTGTCGCTCACGTACCGCCACCGGGGTCTCAAGGTCCACGCCATCTGTCCCCAGGGCGTCCGCACCGACATGCTGGCCGCCACCGGCAGCGCCGGTGACCTGGTGCTGCAGCCGACCGCGATCGAGCCGGCGGCGGTCGCCGAGGCGCTGTTCCAGGGCATCGAGGAGGACCGCTTCCTGATCCTGCCGCACCCCGAGGTCGCCGAGTACTACCAGGCGCGGGCCACCACGCCCGACCGCTGGCTCGCCGGCATGAACCGCGTCCAGCAGAAGTGGGAGGTCACCCGGTGAGCCACTCCCCGTACGCGGCGCGGCCCTGGCTGGCCCTGCTCAACGAGGTCCAGCGGGGGCCGATCGAGCCCGCGGATTCGCTCGTGCACGCCCTGCGTGACGCGGTCGCCGCAGCCCCCGACCGGACCTGCCTCACCTACTTCGACGCCCGGCTGAGCTACCGCGAGGTCGACGAGCTGAGCGACTCCGTAGCCGCCCACCTCGCCGGGCGCGGTCTGGAGCGGGGCGACCGGGTCGCCGTGCTGCTGCAGAACTCCCCGCACTTCGTCCTGGCCGTCCTCGGCGCCTGGAAGGCGGGCGCGACGGTGGTGCCCGTCAACCCCATGTACAAGTCGGCCGAGGTCGCCCATGCGCTGCGGGACGGCGAGGTCGCCGCGCTGGTCTGCACCGACCGGGCCTGGGAGTCGTATCTGCGGGACACGGCCGCCGACTCGCCGGTGCGGATCGTGCTCACCGCGTGCGAGCTGGACTTCCAGACGCGGGACGACGCGCGCGTGCTCACCTTCGAGCGGCTGCCCCAGGCCCCCGACGCCGACGACCTCGTGGCCGTCGCCCGGCAGGGCGGCAAGGCGCCCGAGGGCCGCGACCCGCGCCCCGGCGACATCGCGCTGATCAGCTACACCTCGGGCACCAGCGGCACCCCGAAGGGCGCCACCAACACGCACGGCAACATCATGCACAACGCCGAGCGCCAGCGGACGGGGCTCGCGCTGCCCGAGGCACCCGTCTACTACGCGCTCGCGCCCCTGTTCCACATCACCGGGATGGTCAGCGAGTTCGCGACCTGCCTCAACAGCGTGGGCACCCTGGTGCTCACCTACCGCTTCGAGCCCGGCGTCGTCCTGGACGCCTTCGCCGAGCACCGCCCGCACTACACGGTCGGCCCGTCCACCGCCTACATGGCGCTGGCCGCCCACCCGGACGCCACCCCGGAGCACTTCGCCTCCTTCGTGAACATCGCCTCGGGCGGCGCCCCCGTGCCGCCCGCCCTGGTCGAGAAGTTCCGCGCGCGCTGCGGCCGGTACATCCGCACCGGCTACGGACTGACGGAGTGCAGCGGGGCCGCCGCGGCCGTCCCGCCCGGCCTGGAGTCGCCGGTCGACCCCGTCTCCGGGACGCTGGCCGTCGGCCTGCCCGGCGCCGACACCGTCGTGCGCATCCTGGACGAGCAGGGCGCGGAGGTGCCCTTCGGCGAACAGGGCGAGATCGTCGTACGAGGGCCCCAGGTGGTCCCGGGCTACTGGCGGCGCCCCGAGGCCACCGCCGAGACCTTCCCGGACGGGGAGCTGCGCACCGGCGACATCGGGTTCATGGACCCACAGGGCTGGCTCTACGTCGTCGACCGCAAGAAGGACATGATCAACGCGTCCGGTTTCAAGGTGTGGCCGCGCGAGGTCGAGGACGTCCTCTACACCCATCCGGCGGTGCGCGAGGCGGCCGTCGTCGGCGCCCCCGACGGCTATCGCGGGGAGACCGTCTGGGCCTACGTCAGCCTCCGTCCGGGCGCCGAGGCGGACCCGGATGAACTCGCGGTGTACTGCAAGGAGAGACTGGCCGCGTACAAGTACCCGCGCCAGGTGGAGATCCTGCCCGACTTGCCCAAGACGACGAGTGGGAAGATCCTCCGTCGGGAACTGCGTTCCCGCGCCCAGGACAATCACGCCCACGACAATCAGCAGTAACGACGGAAAGGCAGGTGGCGGCAGTGCCCAGGACGACGGACGGAGACGGGACGCCCGTTCCGCAGCGGCTGCTGAACGCCGCCACCCGCCTCTTCGCCGAGCAGGGCTACGACCGCACCTCGGTGCAGGAGATCGTGGAGGCGGCCGGCGTCACCAAGGGGGCGCTGTACCACTACTTCGGCTCCAAGGACGACCTTCTGCACGAGGTGTACGCGCGCGTGCTGCGCGTCCAGCAGGAGCGGCTGGACCACTTCTCCACCATGGACGCGCCGGTGGAGAAGCGGCTCAGAGGCGCCGCGGCGGACGTGGTCGTCACGACAATCGAGAACCTCGACGACGCGATGATCTTCTTCCGCTCCATGCACCATCTGAGCCCGGAGAAGAACAAGCAGGTGCGCGCCGAGCGCCGGCGCTACCACGAGCAGTTCCGCGCGCTCATCGAGGAGGGCCAGCGCGAGGGCGTCTTCTCCACGGCGACCCCCGCCGACCTGGTCGTGGACTACCACTTCGGTTCCGTGCACCACCTGTCGACGTGGTACCGCCCGGACGGCCCCCTCACCCCCCAGCAGGTCGCCGACCACCTCGCCGACCTGCTGCTGCGGGCGCTGCGGCCGTAGCCTCGCGGACACACGTGTAAGGGGCGGTCGCGCGGCGACCGCCCCTTACACGCGCCTTCTACAGGTACTTCTTCAACTCCCGCCGCGCCAGCGACCGCTGGTGCACCTCGTCCGGGCCGTCCGCGATCATCAGGGTGCGTGCCCCCGCGTACAGCTCGGCCAGCGGGAAGTCCTGGCTCACGCCGCCCGCGCCGTGCAGCTGGATCGCACGGTCGATGATGTCGACCACCGCGCGCGGTGTGGCGATCTTGATGGCCTGGATCTCCGCGTGCGCGCCCCTGTTGCCGACCGTGTCCATCAGCCAGGCCGTCTTCAGCACCAGCAGCCGCAGCTGCTCGACCGTCACCCGGGCGTCCGCGATCCAGTTGTGGACCACGCCCTGCTGGGCCAGCGCCTTGCCGAAGGCCGTACGGGACACCGCCCGGCGGCACATCAGCTCGATCGCCCGCTCGGCCATGCCGATCAGGCGCATGCAGTGGTGGATCCGGCCGGGGCCGAGGCGGGCCTGGGCGATGGCGAAGCCGCCGCCCTCCTCGCCGATCAGGTTGGCGACGGGCACGCGCGCGTGGTCGAAGATCACCTCGGCGTGGCCGCCGTGGTAGTGGTCCTCGTAGCCGAAGACCTGCATCGCGCGCCGGACGGTGACGCCCGGGGTGTCGCGCGGGACCAGGATCATGGACTGCTGGCGCCGGATGTCCGTCCCGTCCGGGTCCGTCTTGCCCATGACGATGAAGATCTTGCAGTCGGGGTTCATCGCCCCGGAGATGTACCACTTGCGGCCGGTGACGACGTACTCGTCGCCGTCCCGCTCGATGTGCGTGGTGATGTTGGTGGCGTCGGAGGAGGCCACGTCCGGCTCGGTCATCGCGAACGCCGAGCGGATCTCACCGGCCAGCAGCGGCTCCAGCCACTGCTTCTTCTGCTGCTCGTCGCCGAACTGGGCGAGCACCTCCATGTTGCCGGTGTCCGGCGCCGCGCAGTTGAGCGCCGTGGGCGCGAGCTGCGGGGAGCGGCCGGTGATCTCGGCGAGCGGCGCGTACTGGAGGTTCGTCAGCCCGGCGCCGTACTCGGCGTCCGGCAGGAAGAGGTTCCACAGGCCCTGCCTGCGCGCCTCCGCCTTCAGTTCCTCGACCACGGCCGGGGTGTCCCAGGGGGAGGCCAGCGCGGCCCGCTGCTCCTCGGCCGCCGCCTCCGCCGGATACACGTGCTCGTCCATGAAGGCGAGCAGCTTGCCGCGCAGCTCCTCCGTACGCGCGTCGAACGCGAAGTCCATGTCCGGTCAGCCTTCCTGAAGAGTGGTCAGTCCGTGGTCGATGAACACGGGCACGAGTTCGCCGATGCGGTCGAAGCCGCGCCCGACCGTCTGGCCGAGCGTGTACCGGTAGTGGATGCCCTCCAGGATCACGGCGAGCTTGAACCAGGCGAACGCCGTGTACCAGGAGACGGCGGAGACATCGCGCCCGGAGCGCGCGGCGTACCGCTCGATCAGCTCCTGCGGGGACGGGTGCCCGGGAGCCTCCGCGGTCGTGGACACCGGCGACTCGGGCATCCCGAGCGGCTGGCTGTACATCACCAGCAGGCCCAGGTCGGTCAGCGGATCGCCGAGCGTCGACATCTCCCAGTCGAGGATCGCCTTGATCTGGTCGTCGTCGCCGATCAGGACGTTGTCCAGCCGGTAGTCGCCGTGCACGACGGCGGGCGCGGGGGAGGTCGGCAGGGCGCGTCCCAGGGCCGCGTGCAGCTCGTCGATGCCGGCCAGCTCGCGGTTGCGGGAGGCGTCCAGCTGCTTGCCCCAGCGGCGCAACTGCCGGTCCAGGAAGCCCTCGGGCCGGCCGAAGTCCGCGAGGCCCACCTCGGCGGGGTCCACCGCGTGCAGTTCGACCAGCGTGTCCACCAGGGACAGCACCGCGTTCCGGGTGCGCTCCGCGCCCAGCGGGGCGAGCTGCTGGGCGGTGCGGTACGGGGTGCCCTCGACGAACTCCATGACGTAGAACGGCGCCCCCAGCACCTCCTCGTCCTCGCACAGCAGCACCGGGCGGGGGACCGGCACATCCGTCGGGTGCAGCGCGCTGATCACCCGGTGCTCGCGCTTCATGTCGTGCGCGGTGGCCAGGACGTGGCCCAGCGGGGGCCGTCGTACGACCCACTTCGAGGTGCCGTCGGAGAGCGCGTAGGTGAGGTTCGACCGTCCGCCCTCGATCAGCCGGCCGGTCAGCGGGCCGTTCACCAGACCGGGCCGCTCATGGTCGAGCAGGCCGCGCAGCCGGTCGAGATCGAGTCCGGGCGGGTGGTCGGCGCTCATACATCACTCCTACGAACGGGTGAACAAGAACAGGACTCATGATGCCGACCGGTCGGTATGTAGTCCAGTGCAAGTGCCGAACGTGGCGCGAAACGTGACCGGAGCCACGATAGGCCGACGGCTCCCCGCGCGCTGCCCGGGGAGCCGTCGGCCGTGGTGCGACGAGGGTCAGTGGTCGTCCCAGTGGTCCCCGTGCTCGGCGTGCCGGTGCCCGTCGTGCAGGTAGTCGACGTGGTCGCCGTGCTGCACCTGCGCGTGCCCGCACTCTTCGTGGTGCACGTGCTCGTGGCCCGCGTGCGCGGTGTGGCCGGCCGGTTCGCACTCGTCCCAGTGGCCGCCGTGCTCGCGGTGCAGATGGCCGTCGTGTGCGTAGTCGAGGTGGTCCAGGTGCGGTACGGCGGTGTGCCCGCAGTCGGGGCCGTGGCTGTGGGTGCCGTGCTCGGTGTGTTCCTGATGGAGGGTGGTCATGGGTTCACCTTCGAGGGGTACGGAACGGTGACGACCGACAGGCTACGCGCGCGAACGGTACATATCGGGGCATACAGGTTGCGTGGCGTGCGAGTACCCCGGAGGGTCGAGGGCATGAAGGCCATCAGCTACAGCCGCTACGGCGGACCCGAGGTGCTGGAGTACGGGGAGGTCCGCGACCCGAAGGTCGGCCCGGACCAGGTGCTGGTCAAGGTGCGCGCGGCGGCGGTCAACCCGGTCGACTGGAAGTGCCGCGAGGGATATCTCGACGCCGTCCTGGACGCCGTCTTCCCCGTCGTCCCCGGCTGGGACGTCAGCGGGGTCGTGGTGCAGCCCGGTGTCGCGGTGCCGGAGTTCGCCGTCGGCGACGAGGTCATCGGCTATGTCCGTGAGGACTTCCTGTCCCGGGGCACCTTCGCCGAGTACGTCGCCGCGCCCGTGCGCACGCTGGCCCGCAAGCCGCGCAACCTGTCCTTCGAGGAGGCCGCCGGACTTCCGCTGGCCGGGCTGACCGCCTACCAGGTCCTGGTGAAGGCGCTGGAGGTCAAGCGCGGCGAGACCGTGCTGGTGCACGCGGCGGCCGGCGGGGTCGGCTCGCTGGCCGTCCAGATCGGCGTCCATCTGGGCGCCCGGATGATCGGCACGGCCAGCGAGCACAACCACGACTTCGTACGGGGCCTGGGCGGCGAGCCGGTCGCCTACGGCGAGGGCCTGGCCGAACGGGTGCGCGGACTGGCTCCCGAGGGCCTGGACGCGGTCTTCGACACCGTCGGCGGCGACACGCTGAAGACCTCCGCCAACCTGCTCGCCCCCGAGGGCCGGCTGGCGTCCATCGCCGACGCCGAGGTGCTGAGCTACGGCGGCCGTTACTGCTTCGTCCGCCCCGACCCCGCGGACCTGAGGAAGCTGGCCGAGCTGGCCGAGCTGGGCGCGGTGTCCGTGCACGTCCAGGAGGCCTTCCCGCTGGAGCGGGCGGCGGACGCGCACCGGCTGAGCGAGGAGGGACGCACCCGCGGCAAGATCGTGGTCACGATGGACTGGGAGACCGAGGAAGGCATCGCCTGAGAAGCCGCCCGGAACCCGCCTAGAACACGAGTACGGCCGCACACGCGGCCATCGCCACCGTGCACAGCACCGCCGCCGTCGCGTGCCGGGGAGCCAGCGCGGCCGGGCGCGGGCTCGTCGCGAGCGCCCGGATCCGGCGGTGCGCCACCCACAGGAAGCCCAGCCAGAGGCCACAGCACAGGGCGCACAGCGCGACGGAGAGGGGCGAGGCCCCGCCGTGCAGCGCTGTCTTCACGGCGAGCACGGCCGCCACGGTGCTGGACAGTGTCGTACGCCGCCAGGCCAGCCGGGTGCGCTCCGGCTGCAGCCCGGGATCCCGGGCCTCGGTGCTCACCCCGCCCATCCGACCAGCACCACCACGACCATCGCGACGGCCACCACCGCGACCACCAGGCTCAGCAGCGCCGGGAACCGGGACGCCGGCAGGTCCTCGCCCCGCCGCATCGCCCGCTCGCAGCGCACCCAGTGGTTCACCGCGCGCAGTGAGCACAGCACACCGGCGCCGAGCAGCGCGAGCGCCAGGCCGACCCGCCACGCCCAGCGCAGGTCCGGCAGGAACTGGTCCACCGCGAAGCCCCCGCCGATCAGCGCGAGCGCGGTCCGCAGCCAGGCCAGGAACGTGCGCTCGTTGGCCAGCGAGAACCGGTAGTCGGGGGTGCTGCCCTCTTCCCGTACCTGTTCCGGGGCGAACCAGAGCCGGACGTTCCGCACGAATTCGATCACGCGCAGGACCTTATCGGGGTGTCACCGGGCCGACCGGAACGCCCTCAGCCGCTCGTACGCCGCCAGCCCGTCCGGCACCCACTCCCACTCGGTGAGGCGCCGCTCCACCTCGTCCTCGGGCAGGAACTCGTGCCACTGGACCTCCTCCGGCTGGGGCCGTACCGGAAGGTCGCACCGCACCTCGTACACCGCCGACCACCAGCTGTTCCCGGCCCCGTCGTGGTACAGGAACTTGAAGAGGTACGCCGGCCGGGGCAGACCGGTGACGCCCAGCTCCTCCTCCGCCTCCCGCAGCGCCGCCTCGTCGTAGGACTCGCCGGCGCCCACGACCCCGCCGACGAACATGTCGTAGAGGGCGGGGAAGACCAGCTTGGTCGCGGTGCGGCGGTGGACGAAGAGCCGTCCGGCCGCGTCCCGGGCCTGGATGAAGACGCACCGGTGGCGCAGGCCCTTGGCGTACGCCTCGCCGCGCGGGGCCTGGGCGACGACCCGGTCGTGCTCGTCGACGATGTCGAGGATCTCGTCAGCAGGGTTCATGCCCGTATCCAAGCAGGACCCCCGGGCAGGGGCTCAGCGTGCCTGGAGGTCCCTCGTGGGCTCCGTCTCCGCGCCGCACGGCATCGCCGGGTGCAGCCCGAGCAGCACGATGCCTCCGACGATCGCCGCGAGCCCCGCCGCCTCCCAGGCCAGCGCCCCGGTGTCGGTGTGCAGCCGGTCGCCGAGGAAGCCCACGCCGCACAGGATGCCGGCGAGGGGCTGGGCGGCGGTGAGCGCGGGCAGCGACATGCGCAGCTCGGCCGTCTCGAAGGCGCTCTGCACCAGGACGAGGCCGGTGACGCCCAGGGCGAGCACCCCGTACGGCTGCCAGCCGGTGAACAGCTCCGCGAAGCCGCCCTCGGCGAAGCGGGTGCCGCTCACCCGGGTCAGCGCGTCCTGCACGCCGTACAGCAGCCCGGCGGCGGTGGCCAGCAGCACCGGACCCCAGCTCAGCCGGGACCGCTTGGCGTACGTCGTGAGCACCATGGCCACGCCGAGCATCGCGCCGATGATCAGCCAGTGCCGTACCGGGTCGGCGACCGCGCTGCCGCCGCGCGGCTCGCCCGCCACGATGAACGCGGTCACGCCGCCCGCGAGCAGCGCGAGGCCGGTCCAGCCCTGGCGGCCCAGGGGCTGTCTGGTCTGGTGGCGGGAGAGGGCGAGCGCGAACAGCAGGTTCGTCGCGAGCAGCGGCTCGACCAGGGAGATCTCGCCCTTGCCCAGGGCGACGGCACCCAGCGCCATGCCGGCCACCATCAGGGCGATGCCGCCGAGCCAGCGCGGCACCCGCATCAGGTCGAGCAGCAGCCGGAACGACAGGAAGTCGCCGAGCGGTGCCTTCTGGGCGACGTTCTGCTGGAGCACGAACCCGAAGCCGACGCAGCAGGCCGCACTCACGGCGAGAAGGAGAACCAGAACGGACACGCTGCGTACCTCGATCATCCGGCCGGACCACGGACGCGTAGTGGCCGACTGTAGCGCTCCCGGGGCCGCATTGCCCCGGAGAGTGCCCGGAACCGGGCAGTTGACTGGGTCACGATGCTGCGCCGAGCGAGCCTCCGGCGCCATGGCGTACGCCACACCTGGCTCAAGTACCCCTCCTCGTAGGTTGGTTGAACGCAGCAACACCCGGGTTCCGCTTGACGCAAACCTTGGCTGGGGGTTTGCTGTGCGTGATCGGTCGATGGCAGCCCGAGAATCAGGAAGTCCTGCGGTGACCCCACTCCCGCCTCTGCTCGGCGTTCGCCGGGCCCCCACGGACCAGTCCGGCGACACCGCCCCGGACGACTCCAGCGCGTTAGAGGACGGCTTCGACGACGCGCTCGGTGACGCCGAACTCCTCACCGCCCGGGCCGCGTTGACCCAGGGCCGCTGGCAGGTCGCCCGCTCGCTGCTGCTGCACACCGGCGACGACTGGGACCGGCGGGGTCACCGGGCCACCGTGCTCGCCGGGGAGCCGTACGCCGCCGCCTGGGCCCACGACTGGCTGCTCGCCGAGCCCGGCTCCGCCGACGCCGCCACCCTGCACGCCCTCGCCCTGGTCCAGCGCACGCTGCGCGGCAAGGACGACGCCGACCGGGCCCGCGAGGCCTGCCGCACCGCCGCCGCGCTCGCCCCCGCCGACCCCACCCCCTGGCTCGGCCTGCTCCGGCTGGCCCGCACCCGGGGCCCGGAGAACGAAGTGCTGCGCACGTTCGCGGAACTCCGCGCGCGCCACCCCGAGCACCACCACGGACACCACCTGCTGGTCGCCCGGCTCGCCGAGCGGCCCCAGGGCGGCCGGGCCGAGTCCCACGAGGTGTACGACCTCGCCGAGCTGGCCGCCGCCCAGGCCCCCGCCGACTCCCCGCTGGCCGTCCTGCCGGTGGTCGCGTACGCCGAGCGCTACCGGGTCCTGGCCGCCACCGGGCCGGCCCCCGCCGACCCGGTCGGCTCCGGGCACTGGTCCGGCCCCCGGGCCCGCCGGATCCTGCGCGCGGCCTTCGACTGGTGGCTGGAGTGGGAGCACGACGACCACCCCCGCCGCCACACCGACCTCAACCACCTGGCGTTCGCCATGTCCTGCGCCGGCCGCCCGGCCGAGGCGGCGGCCCTCTTCCAGCGCATCGGCCGGCACGCCACCCGGGCCCCCTGGTCCTACCCGCACCGCGACGCGTGGCAGGCCTTCCGCACCGCCCGCTGCCGCGCACTCGGCCGGGCGTTGCCTGAGACGTAGTTTCCTGAGACACGGGTGAGAAGTGATTACGGAAGTCTGACCGGCTGCCGTACACCCTGGCCCGGGAAGGGCCGGAAGTGCTCGAATGACTATGTGAAACCTGAACCGACCGAGGAACCGGAGGGCAGGCCGATCGGCCGCCGTGTCTTCCTCGGCACCCTCGGCCTGGGCGCCCTCGGCGTCGCGGCCGCGCCGGTGCTGCAACGTGGCCTGGAGGGCTTCCTCGGCAGCATCTCCGGCAAGGACCCCACGGGCCTGACCGGCCTGCTGCCCAACGGCGGCGGCTTCCGCTACTACTCGGTCGCCGCGTCCGTCCCGCACAAGGGCCCCGCCGACTACCGGCTCACCGTCGACGGCCTGGTCGACCACCCGCACACCTACACCCTCGCCGACCTGCGCGCCCTGCCGCAGACCCGGCTGGTCAAGGACGTCCAGTGCGTCACCGGCTGGCGGGTGCCGGGCACCCCCTTCGAGGGCGTACGGCTCTCCCACCTGCTGGACGCCGCGGGCGTCCAGGCCGCCGGCAAGGCCATCCGCTTCACCTGCTTCGACGGCACCTACACCGAGAGCCTCACCCTCGACCAGGCCCGCCGCCCGGACGTCCTGGTCGCCCTGCGCATGCAGGACAAGGACATCGGCCACGACCACGGCGGCCCGGTCCGCCTCTACGTCGCCCCCATGTACTTCTACAAGTCGGCCAAGTGGCTCTCCGGGATCACCGTGACCGACCAGGTCAGGCCCGGCTACTGGGAGGAGCTCGGCTACGACGTCGACGCCTGGGTCGGCCGCTCGAACGGACGGACCGATGAGCCTACGAGCTGAGACCCCGGCCCCGCCGAGCGCCCGCGTCCACCGCTTCACCCACGCCGAGCGGTGGGTGCACCGCATCACGGCCGCGCTGATGGGCGCGTGCGTGGTCACCGCGGCCTGCCTCTACATCCCGCAGCTGGCCGTGCTGGTCGGGCGCCGCGAACTGGTCGTACGCATCCACGAGTGCGCCGGGCTGGCCCTGCCCGTCCCCGTCCTGCTGGGCCTGGCCTCCCGGGCCTTCCGAGCCGACCTGCGGTTCCTCAACCGCTTCGGCCCGCACGACCGCATGTGGCTGCGCGCGGCCCTCGTCCGCGACAAGCGCCGCTCCTCCCGCCCGGCGGGCAAGTTCAACGCCGGCCAGAAGGTCTACGCGGCCTGGATCGCCGGGGCCACCCTGGTCATGCTCGGCACCGGCCTGATGATGTGGTTCACCCACCTCACCCCGCTGATGTGGCGCACCTCGGCGACCTTCGTCCACGACTGGCTGGCCCTGACCATCGGCGTGGTCCTGGCCGGCCACATCGGCATGGCGCTGGGGGACCCGGAGGCGCGCCGGGGACTGCGGACCGGGTCGGTGAGCAGGGAGTGGGCCAAGCGGGAACACCCGTTGTGGCGTCCGTGACGCCGCACGAACGGTGTCTTCCTGGTCTCCCTAGACTTGAAGGGTGGCCCGGCCCAATGAGGAGGTCGAGGCGCTCCTGCAGGAGTACGCGGACCTCATCGCGATCACGGGAGGCGACGCCTTCAAGGCGCGCGCCTACGAGAAGGCCGCGCGTGCCATCGGCGGCCATCCCGCCGACATCTCCCAGCTGGACGCCGACGGCCTGAAGGAGATCCCGAACGTGGGCAGGTCGATCGCCGAGAAGGTGATCGAGTACCTGCGCACCGGCACCATGGCCGTGGTCGAGGAGCGCCGGGCGAAGATCCCCGCCGGGGTACGGGAGCTGATCACGATCCCCACGCTCGGCCCGAAGAAGGCCCTGCGGCTCTACGAGGACCTGCACATCTCCTCGGTGGACGAGCTGGCCAAGGCCATCGAGGCCGACGCGCTGGCCGATCTGAAGGGGTTCGGCGAGAAGACGCAGGAGAACATCCTGCACGGGATCCAGCTCCTGCGGCAGGCGGGCGACCGCATCCCGGTCCACCTGGCCCTCGACACCGCCGAGGAGATCGTCGCCGAACTGTCCGCGGTGACCGGCTGCAAGCGCTGCGCCTACGCCGGATCGCTGCGGCGCATGCGGGAGACCATCGGCGACATCGACATCCTCGTCGCGGCGAACCGGTCGGCGCCCTTCATGGACGCCCTCGTCTCGCTGCCGTCGACCGCGGAGGTGATCGCCCACGGCGAGAAGAAGACGTCGGTCCGCACCCACAAGGGCGTCCAGGTGGACCTGCGGGTGCTGCCGCCCACCTCGTGGGGCGCCGGGCTGCAGTACTTCACCGGCTCCAAGGGGCACAACATCCGCACCCGCACCATCGCCGTCCACCAGGGGCTCAAGCTCTCCGAGTACGGCCTGTTCGACGCCGAGAGCGGGGAGTCGCTCGCCTCTCGCACGGAGGAGGAGGTCTACGACCGGCTCGGCCTGCCCTGGATCCCGCCGACGCTGCGCGAGGACCGCGGGGAGATCGAGGCCGCCCTGCACGGCGAGCTGCCCGAGGTGCTGACCGAGCGGGACATCCGCGGCGACCTGCACACCCACACGGACCTCACCGACGGCCTCGCACCGCTGGAGACGATGCTGGAGGCCGCCGCCACACGCGGCTACGCCTACTACGCGGTCACCGACCACGCGCCCAACCTGTACATGCAGCGCATGACCGACGAGAAGATCCTCGCCCAGCGGGAGCAACTGCGGGCGCTGGACGGCACCTTGGGCAGGATGCGGCTGCTGCACGGCACGGAGCTGAACATCGGCCCCGACGGCGACGTGGACTGGCCGGACGACTTCCTGGCCGGTTTCGACCTGTGCGTGGCCTCCCTGCACTCCCACTTCGACCTGGACCGCAGGGCGATGACCCGGCGGCTCGTGCGGGCCTGCGAGAACCCGTACGTCAACGTCATCGGCCACCCGACCACCCGGCTCGTCGGCAAGCGCCCGGGTGTCGACGCCGACTGGGACGAGGTGTTCGCCGCCTGCGCCCGCACCGGCACCGCGCTGGAGGTCAACGCCCAGCCCGACCGGCTGGACCTGCGTGACGAGGACATCCTGCGGGCCCGGCGGTTCGGGGTGAAGTTCGCCGTCGACACCGACGCCCACTCCGTCCTCCACCTCGACCAGCTGCGCTACGGCGTCGGCACCGCACAGCGCGGCTGGCTCACCAAGGAGGACGTGATCAACACCTGGCCCCTGACCCGCCTGCGCACGTTCCTGCGCAAGAGCGGGCGGGCCTGAACCCGAGTCTCACCGGGCGGACTCGACCCCCCGGTCTCACCGCAGGGCCCGCACCGTGAGCGTGCCGTCGTCCGCGTCCTCGACCCGGGTGCCGAGGGCGCGGCTGCACCGGTCGAGGGTGGCGCGCAGCCACGCGGTGTCCTCGGCCGACGCGTGCTCCAGACGCATCCGGCGCGCCTGGAGCGGCACCATCCGCAGGCCGGTCAGCCGGCCGGTGCCGGGTTCGAGCGAGGCCAGGTACAGCAGCCGCAGATCGTCCCGGTAGCGCTCGTAGCCGCCGATGCCCTCGTAGTCGTCGACGAGGTCACCGCAGCCGTACAGGACGAGCCGGTCTCGGTACACCTCCAGCGGACGCGGGTGGTGCGAGGAGTGGCCGTGGACCACGCTCACGCCCGCGTCGACGAGCGCGTGCGCGAAACGGACCTCGGCACGGGAGACGCCGTACCCCCAGTTGGAACCCCAGTGCACGGAGGCGACCACGATGTCGTCCGGCCGGCCGGACTGCCGCAGGCGGTCGGCGAATTCGGCCGCGGCGCCCTCCGTCGGCGCCGCGACCAGGGCCACCCCGGACCGCTCGGCGTCGGCCGCCCAGCTGTGCGGGATGCCGCTGGACGGCATCCCGAAGGAGAAGACCAGCACCCGTCCGCCCGACCGCAGCGGCACGGTCGCCGGCCGCCACGCCTCGGCCTCGTCCCGGCCCGCACCCGCGCCGCGCAGCCCGGCCGCCGCCAGCGAGTCCAGCGTCTCCGCGAGGCCCGGCGGCCCGAAGTCGAGCACATGGTTGTTGGCGAGAACGCAGACGTCGGGCCGCGCCACGGCGAGAGCGGGCAGGTTGGCCGGGTGCATCCGGTAGTGGACTCCCTTGCCCGGCGCGAAGTCGCCGTCCCGGGTGACGGCCGTCTCCAGATTGATCACCCGCACGTCGGGCGCCGCACGCTCCAGCACCGGCAGCGCCTCGCCCCAGGGCCAGGAGGGCGCCACCGGCCGCGGTACCGGGCCGTTCGCCGCCTCCGCCAGGGCGACATAGTCGCGGGCGTCGTGCACATAGCCCTCCCGCAGGGCGGGGTCACCGGGGTGCGGGAGGATCTGGTCGACGCCCCGGCCGAGCATCACGTCACCGGCGAGAAACAGGGTGACGAGCCCCTCGGGCATGATCCCCACCTACACGTGTGCGGGTGCCATGTGGTCGGTGAACCAGTCGCGGGCCAGCTCGGTCACCCGCTCCAGCGTGCCGGGCTCCTCGAACAGATGCGTGGCGCCGGGGACCACCTCGAGCCGGTTCTCGCACCGCAGTCGGGCCTGCGCCTCCCGGTTGAGACCCAGCACCTGGATGTCGGCGCCGCCCACGATGAGCAGCGTGGGCGCCGTCACCTCGGGCAGCCGCGGCCCGGCGAGGTCGGGGCGGCCGCCGCGGGAGACGACCGCTGCGGGGCGGGCCGACGGTTCGGCGGCGGCCCACAGGGCGGCGGCCGCGCCGGTGCTGGCGCCGAAGTAGCCGATGGCGAGCCCTTCGACGTCGGGTTCCTCGCGCAGCCAGCCGGTGGCACCGGCCAGCCGCCCGGCCAGCAGCGCGATGTCGAACACGTTGGCCCGGTCGCGCTCCTCGTCCTCGGTGAGCAGGTCGAACAGCAGGGTGCCGAGACCGGCCCCGTTCAGTCCCTCGGCCACGAACCGGTTGCGCGGGCTGTGCCGGCTGCTGCCGCTGCCGTGGGCGAAGGCGACGACCCCGGTCGCGCCCTCGGGCAGGGTGAGCCGCCCGCGCAGCCGTACGGCACCCGCCGCCACCTCCACCTCGCGGTCCTCGGCGCCGGTGCCGGCGAACCGTTCGTGGCGTCTGGCGGCCTGCCGCAGACAGGCCGTGACCTCGTCGTCGCCGGTCTGGGTGAAGTCGCCGTAGAACTGGCCGATGGCGAAGAAGTCGTCCGGGGTGTCCAGGCAGACCAGTTCGTCGGCGTCCCCGCCGAGCCGCCGGGCGAAGTCGCGTGGTGCGACGGGGACCGCCAGCACGATGCGCGCGGCACCCCGGGCCCGGGCGATCCGGCAGGCCACCCGCGCGGTCGAGCCGGTGGCCACCCCGTCGTCGACGACCACGACGGTCCGGCCGGCGACGCTGACGGGAGCGCGTTCGCCCCGGTAGCGGGCGGCCCGCTGCTCCAGCACCTGGCGCTCGTGCCGCTCGACCCGCTCCAGTGCCGCCTGGCCGACGCCGGTGCCGCGCAGCACCTCCTGGTTGATCACCCGTACGTCGCCCTCGCCGATCGCGCCCATCCCCAGCTCGGGCTGGTCGGGCACGCCCAGCTTCCGCACCAGGCAGACGTCCAGCGGCGCGTCGAGCGCCTCGGCGACCTCCGCGCCGACCGGCACCCCGCCGCGCGGCAGTCCGAGCACCACGACGTCCTGGCCCCTGAGGTACTCGAGGCGCAGGCCCAGCCGGCGCCCCGCCTCGATCCGGTCGGTGAAGAGCACGGCAGGGCTCCGTCATCCCTGGGCCGGCCAGAGCGGAGCGGGAGTCTCCGTCTCGGTCGCGCCCATCTCCTTCATGTCGCCCGCGGCCGCGCGCAGCAGCAGACGGCCCATGGCGATCAGCGCACGTCCGGCCGCGAGTTCGTCACCGATGTCGGGCACCGCCGTGTCGTAGGGGTTCCTGCGGGCCTCCGCGTGGCTCTCCAGGACGTTGTCCCCGGTGTCCAGGATGATCCGGGCCGTGGTGTCCGGGTCGTGTTCGGACAGGTACAGGTTCAGCCGCCATTCCTTGACGGACGGAGGACGGTTGCTCAAGGGTCGAGTCATCGTCCGTCTCTCCTCACTGCGTGCGAGGCAACGGGACGCACCGGCGCGTCTCCTCTTCCACTGTGCACCGCGGCGGCGGTCGGCGCCTCCCCTGGTACGGGCAGAATGTGGGCCATGACCACGCGCACCTGCCCCTGCGGCCGTCCCGAGTCCTACGACGCCTGCTGTGGCCGCTTCCACTCCGGCCCGGCCGCCGCGCCCACCGCCGAGGCGCTGATGCGGTCGCGGTACAGCGCGTTCGTCAAGGGGGACGCGGGGTATCTGCTGCGGACCTGGCATCCCCGGACCCGGCCCGAGCGGCTGGACCTGGACCCGGGCATGAAGTGGACGGGGCTGGAGATCCTCGGCAGCACCGACGGGTCGGCCTTCCACACCACCGGCACCGTGACCTTCCGCGCCTCCTACCGCGACGGCTCGCTGCACGAGCGCAGCCGGTTCGAGCGGGTGGACGGGGCGTGGGTGTACGTCGACGGGGACTTCCTGGACTGAAGCGACTGAAGCGACTGAAGCGACCGACGTGCCTAGGGCGCCAGGATGTCCAGCTCCTCCAGGGCGCCCATGGTGATCTCCCTGGTCAGCTGTTCGGCCCGGGCCGCGTCGCCCGCGCGTACCGCCTCCGCGACCTGGACGTGCAGGGTCACCGCCGCCGGGTCGGGGTCCTCGAACATCACCTCGTGATGGGTGCGCCCGGCCAGCACCTCCGCGACGACGTCGCCGAGCCGGGCGAACATCTCGTTGCCCGAGGCCATGAGGATGACCCGGTGGAAGGCGACGTCGTGGACGAGGTACTCCTCCAGCCGGTGGCCGCGTGAGGTGGCCACCATCCCCAGCGCGCACTCCGTGAGTTCGGCGCACTGCTCGGCCGTGGCGTTCTTCGCGGTCAGGCCCGCCGCCACCGGCTCGACCGCCGAGCGCAGCACGGTCAGGGAGCGCAGCTGGTGCGGGCGGTCGGCGCCCGCGAGGCGCCAGCGGATGACCTGCGGGTCGTAGACGTTCCACTCGGCCTTGGGGCGGACCGTCACGCCCACCCGGCGGCGGGACTCGACCAGGTGCATGGACTCCAGGACCCGGACCGCCTCGCGCATCACGGAACGGGACACCTCGAAGTGCTGGGCCAGTTCGTCGGTGCGCAGAACGCTGCCCGGAGGGTACTCGCCCGCAGTGATCGCGGGACCGAGGGTGTCCAGTACATGGCCGTGCAGCCCCCGGCCCGGTGTGCTCATGCACTCAGAGTACGGCGTGGATCACGGAGCCAAAAAGTCAGACTTATATGTCACAGACTCTTGAATTCGTCGTACCTAATGGGTTTCAGTGTGGCGACGCCGGACGTCGGCGTCGGATGTCGAGGAAGACAGCGAGGCAGTCATGCGCACCCCCCAGGTCGTCGTCGTGATGGGCGTCGCCGGGACGGGCAAGACCACGATCGGTCCTCTGCTCGCCGCCCGGCTGGGCGTCCCGTACGCCGAGGGTGACGACTTCCACCCGCAGGCCAACATCGACAAGATGTCGGCCGGGATCCCGCTGGAGGACGCCGACAGATGGCCGTGGCTCGAGGCCATCGGTCACTGGGCGCACCAGCGGGCCGGGCTCGGCGGGGTGGTCAGCAGCTCGGCGCTGAAGCGGTCGTACCGCGACCGGCTTCGGTCCGTGGCTCCCGGGATCGTGTTCGTGCACCTCACGGGCGACCGGAAGCTCATCGAGGACCGGATGACCCACCGGCAGGGTCACTTCATGCCGACCGCCCTGCTGGACTCCCAGTTCGCCACGCTCCAGCCACTGGAGCCGGACGAGAGGGGAGTCGCCGTGGACGTCAGCGGCGGCCCCCAGGAGATCACCGATCGAGCCGTGAAGGCACTCGACGCGCTTCCCGACATCCCCGCGTAGCACCTCACCCCCGTCCCCCGTACCTGCAAGGGAACCCCCGTGACCAGACTCAGCGTCGAGATGCTGGCAGCGGACACCGTCCAGCCCATCACCTCGGCCGGCCACGTCCAGCTCGGCATCGCCGTCCTGGTGGGCATCGCCACCATCGTCCTGCTCATCACCAAGTTCAAGCTCCATGCCTTCCTGGCGCTGACCATCGGGTCGCTGGTCCTCGGGGCCGTCGCCGGGGCACCGCTCGACAAGGCCATCGTCAGCTTCACCACCGGGCTCGGCACCACCGTGGCCGGCGTGGGCGTCCTGATCGCGCTCGGGGCGATCCTGGGCAAGCTCCTCGCCGACTCCGGCGGCGCCGACCAGATCGTCGACACGATCCTTGCCAAGGCGGGCGGGCGTGCGATGCCCTGGGCGATGGTGCTGATCGCCTCCGTCGTCGGCCTGCCGCTGTTCTTCGAGGTCGGCATCGTGCTGCTGATCCCGGTCGTGCTGATGGTCGCCAAGCGCGGCAACTACTCCGTGATGCGCATCGGCATCCCGGCGCTGGCCGGTCTGTCCGTGATGCACGGCCTGATCCCGCCGCACCCCGGCCCGCTGGTCGCGATCGACGCGGTCGGCGCCAACCTGGGCGTCACCCTGGCCCTCGGCATCCTCGTCGCCATACCCACGGTGATCATCGCCGGCCCCGTCTTCTCCCGGTTCGCCGCCCGCTGGGTGGACGTCCCGGCCCCCGACCGCATGCTCCCGCAGCGCGCCTCCGAGGAACTGGAGCGTCGGCCCGGCTTCGGCGCGACGCTCGCCACCATGCTGCTGCCGGTGGTGCTGATGCTGTCCAAGGCCCTGGTGGACATCGTCGTCGACGACCCCACGAACATCAACCAGCGGGTCTTCGACATCATCGGCTCGCCGCTGATCGCGCTGCTCGCCGCCGTGCTGGTCGGCTTCTTCACACTGGGCCGGGCCGCCGGGTTCGGCAAGGAGCGGCTCCAGCAGACGGTCGACAAGGGCCTGATGCCCATCGCGGGCATCCTGCTGATCGTCGGCGCGGGCGGCGGCTTCAAGCAGACGCTGATCGACTCCGGCGTCGGCCAGATGATCCTGGACATCTCCAAGGACTGGTCGATCCCGGCGCTGCTGCTGGCCTGGCTCATCGCGGTGGCGATCCGGCTGGCCACCGGCTCGGCGACGGTGGCGACGATCTCCGCGGCCGGTCTGGTCGCGCCGCTCGCGGCCGACATGTCGACCACCCACACCGCCCTGCTGGTCCTCGCCATCGGCGCCGGCTCGCTCTTCTTCAGCCATGTCAACGACGCCGGCTTCTGGCTGGTCAAGGAGTACTTCGGGCTGAGCGTCGGGCAGACCGTCAAGACCTGGTCGGTGATGGAGACGATCATCTCGGTGGTCGCCGGCGGTCTGGTCCTGCTGTTGTCCCTGGTGATCTAGGAGCGGTACGGCGATGACGGCTCACCCTCTCTTCGACATCGGCGGCCGTACGGCCCTGGTCACCGGCTCCAGTCGCGGCATCGGACTCGCGCTGGCCCGGGGCCTGGCGGAGGCCGGCTGCACGGTGGTCCTCAACGGGCGCGACCCGGACCGGTTGGCCGACGCGGCCGCCTCGCTGCCCGGCGACCGGGTGCACACGGCGGCCTTCGACGTGACCGACGGTCCGTCCGTGGCCGCCGGCATCGCGGACGTCGAGGAGCGGGTGGGCCCGCTCGACATCCTCGTCAACAACGCGGGCATGCAACTGCGCGCCCCGCTGCTGGAGTTCACGGACACGGACTGGCACCGGATCCTGGACACCAACCTCACCAGCGCGTTCCTGGTCGGCCGGGAGACCGCCCGGCGGATGACGGAACGCGGCCACGGCAAGATCATCAACATCTGCTCGCTGCAGAGCGAGGTGGCACGGCCGGGCATCGCGCCCTACGCCGCCACCAAGGGCGCGCTGAAGATGCTCACCAAGGGCATGTGCGCCGACTGGGGCCCGTACGGCGTCCAGGTCAACGGGCTCGGACCCGGCTACATCGAGACCGAGCTGACCAGACCCCTCGTCGAGGACGAGGAGTTCAGCGCCTGGGTGCGTCGCCGCACCCCGGCCGGCCGCTGGGGGCGTACCGAGGACCTGGTGGGCGGGGTGCTCTTCCTCGCCTCGCCCGCCGCCGACTTCGTCAGCGGGCAGGTCCTGTACGTCGACGGCGGTATGACGAGCGTGCTCTGAAAGGGGCGGCGGACATGCTGGGTTGTGTGATCCACGGCGCGGGGGAGCTGCGGGTGGCGGAGCTGCCGGTCCCCGAACCCGGGCCGGGCCAGGCCCTGGTGGCCGTCCGGTACGGCGGTGTGTGCGGCTCCGACCTGCACTACTGGCGGCACGGCGGGGTCGGCGACTTCCGGCTCAGGGAGCCGATGGTGCTCGGGCACGAGGTCGTGGGCACCGTGGTCGCCTACGGCGCCGGAGCCACCGGCCCGGCCCCGGGTACGGCGGTCGCCGTGCACCCCGCGACCCCCTGCGGGCGCTGCCCGGAGTGCGGCGCCGGGCGGGCGAACGTGTGCCGGGACACCCGCTACCTCGGCAGCGCGGCCCGTTTCCCGCATGTGCAGGGCGGGTTCGCCGGTCAGGTGGCCGTACCGGCCGGGCAGTTGAGGCCACTGCCGGACGGGCTCGCGCTGCGGCGGGCGGCGCTCGCCGAGCCGCTCGCGGTGGCCCTGCACGCGGTGCGGCGGGCCGGGGACGTGTCCGGCCGGCATGTGCTGGTGACCGGGGCCGGGCCGATCGGCTGCCTGGTGGTCGCGGCGGCCAAGGCGGCCGGCGCGGCACGGGTGACGGCGACCGACCTGCTGCCCGAAGCCCTCGCCTACGCGGCCGCCGCCGGGGCCGACACCCTCGTACGGGCCGACGACCCGGACGACACCGGGTGGCCGGCCGAGGCGGACGTGGCCGTGGAGGCGTCCGGGGCGGCGGCCGGCCTGGACACCTGCCTGCGGCTGGTACGGCGCGGCGGTGTGGTCGTCCAGCTCGGGATGCTGCCGCCGGGGCCGAGCCCCTTCCCCGGGAACCTGCTGGTGAGCCGGGAGATCGAGCTGCGCGGCGCCTTCCGCTTCGACACCGAGTTCGACGAGGCACTGCACCTGCTCGCGGCTCGCCCCGAGTTCGACGGGCTGATCAGCGCGGTGGTCCCGGTACAGGAGGCCGAGGCGGCGTTCACCCTGGCCGCCGACCGGAGCCGGTCGTGCAAGGTGCTGCTGGAGTTCGGCGACTAGACGGCCGCCCGCGAGCCCAGCATCGGCAGCGGCGGCAGCACCGCCCCGTACACCCACGCCTTGAACAGCCCGTCCAGCGGCTCGTCCGCGAACCGGGCCACGTGCGCGGTGAACACCGATGTCGTCACCGACCCGTTCCGGTGCAGCCGTACCCAGCTGCGCAGCATGAGGAAGAACGCGTCGTCGCCCAGCGCGCAGCGCACCGCGTGCAGGGTCAGGCCGCCGCGCTCGTAGAGCCGGTCGTCGAACATCGACTTGCGGCCCGGGTCGGCCAGCCGGAGGTCCTGCGGCAGCGTGGACAGCAACCGGTGTGCGACGGCGGCCAGTTGCTGGGCGCTGCGGCCGCCCGAGCGCTCGGACCACAGCCACTCCGCGTACTTGGCGAAGCCCTCGTTCAGCCAGATGTGCCGCCAGTCGGCGATGGACACACAGTTGCCGAACCACTGGTGCGCCAGCTCGTGCGCCACCAGCCGCTCCGAACCCCGGGCGCCGTCCACGTGGTTGGAGCCGAACAGCGACAACCCCTGTGCCTCGACGGGCACATCGAGTTCCTCCTCGGTCACCGCGACCGCGTACTCGTCGAACGGGTACGGCCCGAACAGCTCCTGGAACAGCTCCATCATCGCGGGCTGCCGCGCGAAGTCCCGGGAGAACTCGGGCAGCAGATGCGCGGGGATGTGCCCGTGCTGCGGGATGCCGCCCGGTCCCGGGTCGCCCAGCAGCACCGTCTGGAACTTGCCGATCGCCAGACCGACGAGATAACTGGACGTGGGCGCGGCCTGCTCATACACCCAGGTGGTCGTCGAGGCCTTCGTCGTACGGGTCAGCAGGCGCCCGCCCGCGACCACCGCGTACGCGGACGGCGTGGTGACCGAGATCAGGTACGACGCCTTGTCGGCCGGCCGGTCGTTGCACGGGTACCAGGACGGCGCCCCGATCGGCTGGCTCGCCACCAGCGCCCCGTCCGACAGCTCCTCCCAGCCGATCCCGCCCCAGGGCGTCGCCACCGGCTTGGGGTTGCCGGACCAGTGCACCTCGACCGTGAACGCGGCCCCGGCCCGCACGGGCTTGGCCGGGCGGATGCGCAGCCTGCCGCCCCGGTGCGTGTAGTGCGGCTGCCGGCCGTCCACCCGCACCCGGCCGATCTTGAAGTCGGCCAGGTTGAGCTGGAACTCGGTGAGCGCCGTCCGCCCCGCGATCGCATTGATCCGAGCCGTGCCCGCCAGCCGGTTCGGACCCGGGCGGTAGTCCAGCGTGATCTCGTAGCGGTGCACCCGGTAGCGGGAGTCACCGTTGTCCGGGAAGTACGGGTCCGGGCCGACCGACTGCTGAACTGCCACTGCTGTGTCCGCTCCCTGCGCTGTGCCACCACTCCGTGCCGGTCGACCGCCCACCGGCCCCGAAAAGGCTGCGCTCACGGACGCCACGCCTCGATCGGGTTACCCAGCCAGCGGGTGTCGTCCGGGACGGACTCCGCGGCCATGACGAGCGACGCGGGACCCAGGGTCGTACGGGCCCCGATCGTGCTGCCGGGCAGCACGATCCCGCCAGGGCCCAGCGTGGCGCCCTCACGGAGGACCACAGTATCCGTCCGCAAGATCCGGTCGTGGAAGAGGTGAGTCTGCAGGACGCAGCCGCGGTTCACGGTGGACCCGTCCGCCAGCGTCACCAGGTCGGCCTCCGGCAGCCAGTAGCTCTCCACCCACACGCCCTTGCCGATGCGGGCGCCGAGCCCGCGCAGCCACGCCGTCATCACCGGCGTCCCCGGCACGGCCCCGGCCAGCCACGGCACCGCCAGCACCTCGACGAACGTGTCCGCCAGCTCGTTGCGCCACACGAAGGAACTCCACAGCGGATGCTCCCCGGCGCGGTGCCGCCCCACCAGCAGCCACTTCGCCACGACCGACGCGAGCGCGGCCGCGGCCCCGGCCGCGAGCAGCACCAGCCCCGACAGCAGCGGCACCCACGGCCCCAGCGCACACAGCGCCGCCACCGTCAGCACGGCCAGCGCCGCCGAGCAGAAGACCGGCACGATCCGGCACAGCTCCACCAGACCGCGCGCCCACAGCAGCCGGGCGGGCGGCTCGTACGTCCGGCTCTGGTCCCCGCCGGCGGCGCTGCGCGGCAGCTTCACCGGCGGCAGCCCCAGATACGAGGTGCCCTTCTTCGCCTTCTTCGGCGTCGCCGACAGCACGCCGACCAGACCGCCGTCCGGCACGCTCCGCCCCGGCGCGGTCATTCCCGAGTTCCCGAGGAAGGCCCGCCGCCCGATCTCCGCGTGTCCGATCCGCACCCAGCCGCCACCCAGCTCGTACGGCGCGGTCAGCGTGTCGTCCGCCAGGAAGGCCCCGTCGCCGACGGTGGTCAGGCTCGGCAGCGCGAGCACGGTCGACACCTCGGCACCCCGCCCGACACGCATCCCCAGCAGCCGCAGCCACACCGGCGTGACCAGGCCCGCGTACAGCGGGAACAGCGTCTCCCGGGACCGGTCCATCAGCTGCGTCACGGTCCACGCCTGCCAGCCGACCCGGCTGTGCGTCGGATGCGTGCCCTCGCGCAGCCCCAGGCTGAGCAACCGTACGGCGACCAGGATCAGCAGCGCGTATACCAGGCCGTAGGCGAGCGTGGCGGGGACGAGCCCGAGCGCGGCCCCGCGCAGCGCCTGGGCCGGAGAGCTGCCGGGCGTCACGAAGACCCGGGCGACCAGCAGCGCGACCACGCCCGCGAGCAGCGGCAGGGCGCTGAGCGCGATGCCGGTCACGCCGTACATGACCCGCCAGTACGTACCCCGCTGCGGCCGCTCCTTCGGCCAGTTGCGCTTGGCCTTGCCGAGCTTGACCGCGGGTGCGCCCGCCCACCGCTGACCGGTGGGCACCTGCCCCGTGACCGCCGACCCCGGCGCCACCTCGGCCCGCTTGCCGACGCGCGCGCCCGGAAACAGCATGCTGCGCGTCCCGACGACGGCGTGCGCGCCGACCTTCACCGGACCGACCTCCAGCCGGTCACCGTCCAGCCAGTACCCGCGCAGGTCCACCTCGGACTCCACGGCGGCCCCGCGCCCCAGCCGCAGAAGGCCGGTGACCGGCGGCAGCGAGTGCAGGTCCACATCGGGCCCGATCTTGGCGCCCAGCGCCCGCGCGTACCGCTCCAGCCACGATCCGGTCAGCGAGGTGGCCCCGCTGAACTCGGCCAGCCGCTCGGCGGTCCACAGCCGCAGATGCACGCTCCCGCCCCGCGGGTACCGCCCGGGCGTAAGGCCCCGCAGCAGCAGCCGCGCCCCGCCCGCAGCGAGCGCGATCCGGCCGGGCGGGCTGAAGAACAGCAGCGCACCGGCCGCGAGCAGCCACCAGGGGGCGGTCGGCAGCCAGGCGTACCCGGGCAGCAGGTTCCCGGCGGCGGCCAGGACCACCGTCCAGCGCACCCCGAGCAGCGTGACCAGCGGGACGAGCACCAGGAGCTGGACGGCCTGCGCGCGCACCGGCACCGGCGCGATCGTGCGCTGCGCGCCGTCGTCCTGCGCCGAGGCCTCCAGACGCCGGGCCAGCTTGCGCAGCGTGGGCTGCTGGTAGATGTCGAGGACGGCGGCGCTCGGGTAGCGGGTGCGCAGCCGGGTGGTGAGCTGGGCGGCGGCCAGGCTGCCGCCGCCGATCGCGAAGAAGTCGTCGGAGGCGCTGGTCACCGGGATGCCCAGCACCTCGGCCCACTGCTCGGCGAGCCAGGCCTCGGTGCCGTACAGGTCGGCCTTGGGGGCCTCCACGCCCTCCAGCGGCCAGGGCAGGGCGTTCCGGTCGACCTTCCCGGACGTCCGGGTCGGCAGCTCGGCGACGGGCGCGAGCAGCGGCACCAGCGCGGCCGGCAGCTCCGCGCGCAGCTTCTCGACGGCGGCCGCGTGGTCCCAGCCGTCCTGGGTGACGACGTACCCGACGAGGAGCTGGTTGCCGCTGCGGGCGGTCCGCACGGCGGCCGCGGCCCCCGCCACACCGGGCAGCGCCTGCAGCGCGGCATCCACCTCGCCCAGCTCGATCCGCCGCCCGCCGAGCTTGATCTGCTCGTCGGCCCGCCCCAGGAAGACCAGCCCCTCGGGCTCGGCCTTGACCAGGTCACCGCTGCGGTACGCCCGCTCCCAGCCCAGCGACTCCAGCGGCGCGTACTTCTCCGCGTCCTTCTCGGGATCGAGATACCGCGCGAGCCCGACCCCGCCGATCACCAACTGCCCGCTGTCGCCCATCGGAACGGGCTCTCCGCCCTCGTCGACGACGGCCAGCTCCCAGCCGTTCAGCGGCAGCCCGATCCGCACCGGCCCCTCACCGGTCATCAGCGCCGCACAGGCCACGACGGTCGCCTCGGTCGGCCCGTAGGTGTTCCACACCTCGCGCCCCTCCGTGACCAGCCGCTGCGCCAGCTCGGGCGGGCAGGCCTCGCCGCCGAAGATCAGCAGCCGTACGTCGTTGAGGGTCTCGGGCTCCCACAGCGCGGCCAGCGTCGGCACGGTCGAGACGACGGTGATCTCCTGCTCGACCAGCCACGGCCCCAGATCGGCACCGCTCCTGACCTGCGACCGGGGCACGGGCACCAGACAGGCGCCGTACCGCCAGGCCAGCCACATCTCCTCGCAGGACGCGTCGAACGCCACGGACAGCCCCGCCATGACCCGGTCCCCGGGCCCGATCGGCTCCTCGGCCAGGAACAACGCGGCCTCGGCATCGACGAACGCGGCGGCGCTGCGGTGCGTGACGGCCACGCCCTTCGGCTTCCCGGTGGACCCGGAGGTGAAGATGATCCAGGCGTCGTTCTCGACACCGGGCCGGGCGGCCGGGGCCTCGGAGGTGCCCTTGACGGTGACCTGGTGTCCCGCCCCGATGACGGCCCGTACCTCGGCCTCCCCGAACACCAACTCGGCCCGCTCGTCCGGGTCCTCGGCGTCGACGGGGACATAGGCGGCGCCGGCGGCGAGAACGGCGAGAATCGCGACGTACAGCTCATTGGTCCCCGAGGGAACCCGCACCCCGACCCGGTCCCCGAGCCCGACCCCCGCATCGGCGAGCCGCAGCCGCAGCCGTTCCACCTCCACGGCCAGCCCACGGTAGGTGAGACGGTGGGTGCCGTCGTCCAGCGCGAGTTCCTCCGGGTACGACCGCACGGACGCGTCGAAGACGTCGACCAGCGTGCGCGGCGAGGCGGCGGGCCCGGCGGAGAAGCGTGCCCTGTCGCCGAACTGCGTGCGGATCTCTTCGTCGAGCAGGCCGAGAGCACTGCTCTCGTCTATGGCTGCCATCGGTCCTCGCGTCTCGATCCCGGAAGCCTCCGGGGCGCTGGCGGGCCCGCAGGTCTGCCTGGGGTTGTCCGACTCCAGCTCGGTAACAAACCGGAAATCTTAGTACGACGCTAGGCTTCCGCTCTTGGTCGGGCCACTCGGGAGGGCTGTACGGGTGTGCGCGGAGCACCGGCCCGAGGTTGCTGACCTGCGGATCTTCGCGCGGGACGAGACATGCCCCACACACACCGCCAAGGAGCGGACATTCAGGGGCAGTTCGCGCAGCCAGAGCCTCGCCAAGGCGGGAAAAGCAGAGGGCCCCTGATGAACAGGGGCCCTCGCTGGTGTCCGAGGGGGGACTTGAACCCCCACGCCCGATAAAGGGCACTAGCACCTCAAGCTAGCGCGTCTGCCATTCCGCCACCCGGACAAGGTGTCTGTCGTGCGGGGCTTCCCCCGCGGCGACGAAGGAAACATTACCAGGCTTTCGGGGGTGGCTGATCACACCCCGTTCCGCCCTCCGATCCCGCGTGAACGGCGTGTGACGGGCCGGGACCGGTCTTGGGTCCCGGGCCGGGCCGGAGGGAGGATGAGGACGACCACCAGCAGACAGCGGGAGGAAGCAGCGTGAGCGAGACGGACACGGCCAAGGGCGTCACCGGCGAGGACGAGGTCGTGGACCTCTGCCGCGAGCTGATCCGGTTCGACACCAGCAACTACGGCGACCACTCGGGCCCCGGCGAGCGCAAGGCCGCCGAATACGTCGCGGAGAAGCTCGCCGAGGTCGGGCTGGAGCCGAAGATCTTCGAGTCGCACCCGGGACGCGCCTCCACCGTGGCCCGGATCGAGGGCGAGGACCCGTCCCGGCCCGCGCTGCTCATCCACGGCCACCTGGACGTCGTACCGGCCAACGCCGACGACTGGACCCACCACCCCTTCTCCGGCGAGGTCGCCGACGGGTGCGTGTGGGGGCGCGGGGCCGTCGACATGAAGGACATGGACGCCATGACCCTCGCGGTCGTGCGCGACCGGCTGCGCAGCGGGCGGCGGCCGCCGCGGGACATCGTGCTCGCCTTCCTCGCCGACGAGGAGGCCGGCGGCACGTACGGCGCCCGGCACCTGGTCGACCACCACCCGGACCTCTTCGACGGCGTCACCGAGGCGATCAGCGAGGTGGGCGGCTTCTCCTTCACGGTGAACGAGCAGCGGCGGCTGTACCTGATCGAGACAGCCCAGAAGGGCATGCACTGGATGAAGCTGACCGTGGCCGGCACTGCCGGGCACGGGTCGATGATCCACCGGGACAACGCGATCACCGAGCTGTCCGAGGCGGTCGCCCGGGTCGGCCGGCACAAGTTCCCGGTGCGGGTCACCAAGACCACCCGGGCCTTTCTCGACGAACTCGGCGACGCGCTCGGCACCGAGCTGGACCCGGAGGACATGGAGGCCACCCTGGCCAAGCTCGGCGGGATCGCGAAGCTGATCGGCGCGTCCCTGTCCAACACCGCCAACCCCACCCAGCTGAACGCCGGTTACAAGGTCAACGTCATCCCCGGCGAGGCCACCGCACACATCGACGGACGGTTCCTGCCGGGCCACGAGGAGGAGTTCCTCGCCGACCTCGACCGGCTGCTCGGGCCCAACATCCGCCGCGAGGACGTGCACGCCGACAAGGCGATCGAGACCACCTTCGACGGGGCGCTCGTCGAGGCCATGCAGTCCTCGCTGCTGGCCGAGGACCCGACCGCCAAGGCGATCCCCTTCACGCTCTCCGCCGGGACCGACGCCAAGTCCTTCGACGACCTCGGCATCCGCGGCTTCGGCTTCGTGCCGCTCAAGCTGCCGCCGGAGCTGGACTTCGCCGGCATGTTCCACGGCGTGGACGAGCGGGTGCCCGTCGACGGGCTGAAGTTCGGCGTGCGGGTGCTCGACCGATTCATCGACGCGTCGTGAAGTCTTGGGCCCAGGTATTCGGGCGCCCGTACGAGATCGACTGAGAAGAGTGAATGCGACCATAAGCTCGTAGCTCCATTACTCCCTCCTCGTTACTGATGATGTGATCCCCGCATCTTGGGATCGCATTGCCTACAAGGAGGAATAATGATCAAGAAGGTCGTCGCTGCTGCGGCTGCCACCGGTGGTCTGGTTCTCGCCGGCGCGGGCCTGGCCGTCGCCGACTCGGGTGCCCAGGGTGCCGCCGTGCACTCGCCCGGCGTCATTTCCGGCAACGTCGTCCAGGTGCCCGTGCACGTCCCGGTGAACGTGTGCGGCAACACGATCAACGTGATCGGGCTCCTGAACCCCGCCTTCGGCAACACCTGCATCAACGACTGACGCCGACTTTCTGAGGGGCGTCTTCTACGAGCCGTCGGCCTCGGAGCGCGCGCCATGCGCTCCGGGGCCGACCGGTCTTTATACCGCGGAAATCCTTTTCGCGGAAATGTACGGAGAACGAAGGCAGGGGGGAATACAGAAATGCGACAGGGCACCCGCAAGGGCCTGATGACGATGGCGGCCGCCACCGGCGTGATCGCCGCCGCGAGCGGCTACGCCCAGGCCGACTCGGGCGCGGTCGGCTCCGCGACCGGCTCGCCCGGCGTACTGTCCGGCAACACGGTGCAGGCGCCGGTACACGCACCGGTGAACGTCTGCGGCAACACCGTGAACGTCGTCGGACTCCTCAACCCGTCCGTGGGCAACAAATGCGCCAATCACGGTGGCAGTGACGCGGGGGGGTACGGCGACTCGAGCGGCTCCGGCGGCTCGCACGCGGGCGGCCACAGCAGCGGCTCGCCCGGCGTCGGCTCCGGCAACACCGTCCAGGTGCCGATCGACGTCCCGGTGAACGTGTGCGGCAACAGCGTGGACGTCGTCGGGGCGGGCAACGCCACGACGGGCAACGACTGTGCCAACGGCGGCGGTCACCACAGCCAGCCGCCGGGCGACGGGCACGGCAACCCGCCCGGACAGCCGGGGCACCCGGGCGAGCCGGGGCATCCCGGTCAGCCTGGTCACCCGGGACAGCCTGGCCACCCGGGCCAGCCCGGTCAGCCGGGCCACCCGGGTACGCCTGGTCACCCTGGTACGCCGGGGCACCCGGGAACTCCGGGCCACCAGGGCACGCCGCCCACCACGGGGAGCCACACTTCCCACGGCTCGTCCCAGGTCAAGCAGCAGGGCGGACACTCCAGCACCTACCTGAGCACCGCGCAGCTCGCCCACACCGGCAGTGACGTGCCGCTGGGCCTCGCGCTGCCGGTGGGCGCGGGCGCACTGCTCGCGGGCGCGGTGCTGTACCGCAAGGCCCGGGCCTCGGCGTAGCGCGGCAGCCGGACAACGGAGCGGGCCCCTGCCAGGACGGCGGGGCCCGCTCCGTTCACGCGTCCCGCTTCACCACGTGGCCCGCACCTGACGGATGATCCGCCGGCGCAACCGCACCCTGCGGCTGCCGTCGCGCAGCAGGCTCAGTCGGTCCAACTCCCAGTGTCCGTACTCGGCATGGTCGGTCAGCAGACGTGTCGCCTCCTTGCGGGACACCCCGCGCGGTACGTACACGTCGACAAATTCGTATTCCGGCATCGCATCTATTGTGCGGGCTGGTGCCCGGTACGGATAGCGTCTGCACTATGTCTGATGCTGCGCAGCCCACCGCTGCCGAGGTACGCGCCGCCGTCGAGGCGGTCAAGACCGCGCTCGACCGTCACCTGGCGGCGGTCGAACGCAGGTCGGGGGAGGACGACCCCGCCGTCTACGAGGCGTTCAACCAGCTGGCCGCGGCCGCCGAGGTGTACGACGAGCTGCTCTACGACCGCTACGACGAGGTCACGCCCTTCGAGATCCCCGGTGCGGAAGACTCGCTGCCGCCGTACGCGGGCCCCGAGGAACCGAACGCGATCAGCGTGCTGATCCGCCGCGACTACGCCGTGGCGGAACCCCAGCGGCTGCTGGCGCAGGCCCAGCGGGTCGAGGCCGTGGAGTACGAGAACGGCGGTGGCGCGGGCGAGGACGGCGCCGGTACGGTCCACGGGGCGCTGGGCGTCCTGTTCGGCGAGTTCGAACCGGACGAGATCGCCTCCCGGCACAAGGAGTTCGGCCTGGAGGAGGGCGACTCCACGCTCTGGGTCACCGCGGCGGACGAGCCGGCCGATCCCGGGGAGTGGCTGGAGGCACCGTTCGAGCAGGCCGACCCGGAGCGGGTCGTGTGCCGGTTCGACGTCAGCGCGGTCTTCGACGAGGACGTCTCCGACGACATCGACGAGGAGGACGACCTCGAACTCGACAGGGACGAGGACAGGGACGAGGACGAGGACCTGGAGCCGCTGGACGCCGAGCGGTGAGGTGAGGCGGGGGTGCCGTGCGGCCTGAGGCCGGTACGGCACCGCCCCCACCGAGCGAAAGAGAGGGTCAGCCCGCTGCGGCGACCTGGGTGCGCAGCAGCGTCTGCAGCCGCGTCGTGCGGGCCTTGGCCGGGATCTCCGCCACCGCCTTCGGCAGGGCCTGCTCCACGCCGTGCACGACCGACAGATGCCGCTCCGCTCGGCTGAACGCCGTGTACACCCAGGGTCTGCTGAGCGTCTGCGCGGCGTCGCCGGGCAGCACCACCACGACCGCCGGCCAGCGGCCGCCCACCGCCTGGTGCGCGGTCAGCGCCCAGCCGTGCCGCACGCACTGCTCCACCCGCTCCCGCGGTACGACGACAGGGGCGCCCGCGCACTCCAGGTGCAGCCCGTCGGCGTCGGCGTTCACCACTCGGCCCGGCACGGTACGGCCCGGGGCGGGGGAGTAGGCGATCCGGTCGCCGGGGTCGAAGCCGCCGAAGCGGCCGGGGCCGGGGTTGAGGCGTTCCTTCAGGGCGGAGTTGAGCGCCCGGGAGCCCGCCGCGCCGCCGTGGCCCGGGGTGATCACCACGGTCTGCTCCGGCGGCACACCGATGGCCCGCGGCACCGAGTCCGCGACCAGCTGCACGGTCCGGTGCACGGCCTCGCCCGCGTCCCGCACCGGGACGATGACGATCTCCTTGCCGGGCGCCTCGACCTGGTGCAGCTCGCCGACGCCGATGCCGGAGACCAGCTCGCCGAGCGGGCCGGGGTCGGGGGTGCGGGAGGCGATCTGCGGGCAGGCGCGGGCCGCGAGCAGGTCGGCGAAGACCCGCCCGGGTCCGGCCGACCACAGCACCGCGGGGTCGCCGCTCAGCACCAGCCGGGCGCCGTCGGGCAGCGACTCCACCAGCATCGCGGCGCTCTCCACGTCGAGTTGGGGCGCGTCCAGCACGATCAGCAGATCGAGGTCCAGGGCGCCGTCCGCGTCCCGGCCGGGGCCCTCGGCACCGGAGAGCAGGCCGGCCACGGTGCCCACGGCCGCCTCCGGCTCCTCGCCCACCAGCGCGGCGAGGCGACGGCGGCCGTCGGGGGTGTGGCAGACCGCGAAGGCCCGCAGGCCGGCGGCGCGGGCGGCGCCGAGCAGGGCGGCCGGTTCGGCGCGGGCCGCCTCGGCGCCGGTGTGCAGCACCAGGCCGTGCCCGGCGACCGCGCGGGCCAGCTCGGCGGCACCGCCGGTCGCCCCGGCCGAGGCCGCCTCCCACCTCTCAGCGGCCTCCTCGGACAGCGAGTTGACCAGGCGGGCCAGGCCGTCGGCGAGGCTCTCCTCGGCGAGCGCGTACCGCTCCAGGCCGACGAGGACACGGACCGGGCGCTCCGCCTCGCCCTCCTCGCCGTCCTCCTCGTGCGGGGCCGGGGCGCCCGGCTCCTCCAGGGCGTCCTGGAAGACCAGCGCCTCGCCCTCGGCGATCGTGTCCTGCACGGCCGCGTCCGGGTCGGGCACGCCCCGCTGGGCCAGGGCCGCGGTGAGCGCCGGCAGTTCCAGGGCGGTGTGCCCGGCCAGCGCCGCCTGCTCCAGCAGCCAGACCGTCACCGCGCGGACCCGCCGCTCGTCGTCGGGAGCGCAGGCCGCGCCGAGCAGCGCCCGCGCGAACCCGTCGGCCTGCTCCGGCCGTACGCCGCCGATCCGCAGCAGCTGCCAGGGGTCCTCCCGGAGCGTGGTGTCGGCGCCCTCGCCGAGGGCCGCCGCCACCTGGGGCGCGAGGGCCTCGGGTGCGCCGCCTTCGCCCAGCACACGGCGGACGGCCTCGACGGCCTCGGCGGCGGGGGCGCCGGGTGCGAGGGCGGCCGGGGCGGGCTGCGGCCGGCGTACGGGCTCCGGGGCGGGGCGGCGCGGGGCCGGCTCGGGCTCTGCGAAGACCGTGGCGGCCGGCTTCTCGCCGCTCTCCACCGCGCGGATCGCGGCGAGCAGGTCGGCCGCCTTGCCGCTCAGCTTGGCGCCGCTCTCGACGGTCCCCTTCTTCTCGGCCTTGCGTCGCTCGATCCGCTCCCGCTCGACCCGCTGCGCGGCCAGCTCGGCCTCGGCCTCGGACAGCTGGGACGCGCCCTCACCCTCGGCTGCCGCAGCACCGCCGGCGGCGTCGCCGCTCTCCACCGCCCCGTCGCCCGCGTCCCCGGAAACCTCCGCGTCCTCTGCCCCTGCGTCCCCGGAAACCTCCGCGTTCTTCTCCACCCCCGCGCCCCGGCCCCCACCGCTCTCCTCGGGCGCCGTCTCCTGCCCCAGGGCCTCCGGGGCCTCCGGGGTCTCCAGGCCCTCCGGGGTCCCCGGCCCGGTGTCCTCCGTGGTCTCCGGCTCCGTGCTCACAGCGTGCTCCAGTCGTGATCGGGATAGCGGTGCAGGGGTGCCGACACATCGTCGAGCGCCCGGCAGATCTCGTCAGGAAGACTAAGGGCCTCCACTGACAACGCCGCCGTGAGCTGCTGCGCGTTGCGCGCGCCGACGATCGGGGCGGCCACTCCGGGCCGGTCCCGGACCCAGGCGAGGGCCACCTGGAGCGGGGTGACCGCGAGCCCGTCGGCGGCCGTCTGCACCGCGTCCACGATGCGCGTCGCGGTGTCGTCGAGGTACGGCGCGACGAACGGCGCCAGGTGCTCGGAGGCGGCGCGCGAGTCCGGGGGAGTGGTGTGCCGGTACTTGCCGGTCAGCACGCCGCGGCCCAGCGGGGAGGAGGGCAGCAGGCCGACGCCCAGGTCGAGCGCGGCGGGCAGCACCTCCCGCTCGACGCCGCGCTGGAGCAGCGAGTACTCCAGCTGTGTGCTGGCCAGCCGGGTGCGGGTGCCCGGTGCGGCGAGCTGCCAGGTGGCCGCCTTGGCGAGCTGCCAGCCGCAGAAGTTGGAGACGCCGGCGTACCGGGCGCGGCCGCTGCTCACCGCCAGGTCGAGGGCCTGGAGCGTCTCCTCCAACGGGGTGTCGGGGTCGAAGGCGTGGATGTGCCAGACGTCGACGTGGTCGGTGCCGAGCCGGGCCAGCGAGGCGTCCAGGGCGGCGAGCAGATGGCCGCGGGAGCCGTCGAAGCGGCGGTCGGGGTCGGGGACGCTGCCCGCCTTGGTCGAGATCACCAGGTCCCGGCGCGGCACCAGGCCGTCTATGAGCTGCCCGAGCAGATACTCCGCCTCACCGTCGCCGTACACGTCCGCGGTGTCGACGAGGGTTCCGCCGGCTTCCCAGAACGCCTTCAGCATGTCCGCGGCGTCGTGCTCGTCGGTGTCCCGGCCCCAGGTGAGGGTGCCGAGTCCGATCCGGGACACGCGCAGGCCTGTGCGGCCGAGATGCCTCTGCTCCATGTGCGCGAGATTACTGGCCAGAACTGGTGCCGTGGGTTGCCTGTGGATAACTCCGATTCACAGGGAGGGACCGGGCATCTTCACGGCGAGGGACCGGGCTTCCGGGCGTCGATCCCCGGCATGCCCTGCCCCTTTGCCCCACCCCCGCGCTAAGGTCTCCGCCAAGGGACGTTACTCATGGGTAAGGGGAATCGGCCATGCAGCTCGGGATCAACCTCGGCTACTGGGGTGCCGGGATGGACGCGGACAATCTGGCCGTGGCGCAGGAGGCCGAGCGGCTGGGCTACTCCGTGTGCTGGGCCGCCGAGGCGTACGGCTCCGACGCGGCCACGGTGCTCAGCTGGGTCGCCGCGCAGACCGAGCGCATCGACGTCGGCTCGGCCATCTTCCAGATCCCGGCCCGGCAGCCGGCGATGACGGCGATGACCGCGGCGACGCTGGACTCGCTGTCCAAGGGCCGCTTCCGGCTCGGCCTCGGCGTCTCCGGGCCGCAGGTCTCCGAGGGCTGGTACGGCGTCAAGTTCGACAAGCCGCTGGCGCGCACGCGCGAGTACGTGGAGATCGTACGCAAGGCGATGACCCGCGAGCGCCTGTCGTACGAGGGCGAGCACTGGACGCTGCCGCTGCCCGGCGGTCCGGGCAAGCCGATCAAGCTGACCGTGCACCCGGAGCGCGAGCACATCCCGCTGTACATCGCCGCCATCGGCCCCAAGAACCTGGAGCAGACCGGTGAGATCGCCGACGGCGCGCTGCTGATCTTCCCCTCGGCCGAGCACCTCGAGGACACCGCCATCAAGTACCTGCGGGCGGGCCGGGAGAAGGCAGGCGAGACCCTCGACGGGTTCGACATCTGCCCGACGCTGCCGCTCGCCGTCGGCGACGACAAGGACGTGCCCCGGCTGGCCGACACCTTCCGCCCCTACACGGCGCTGTACGTGGGCGGCATGGGCAGCCGCAAGCAGAACTTCTACAACCAGCTCGCCCAGCGCATGGGGTACGAGAAGGAGGCCGCCGAGATCCAGGACAAGTACCTGTCCGGCGACAAGGAGGGGGCCGCGGCCGCGATCCCGCAGGACCTCATCGACAAGACCACGCTGCTCGGCTCGGTGGAGCGCATCGCCGACCGGATGAAGGCCTACGCCGCCGCCGGGGTCACCACCCTCACCCTCGCCCCCGCCGGCTTCACGCTGGACGAGCGGATCGCCTCCCTGCGGGCCGGCACCGAGGCCATGGAGCGCGCCGGGCTCGCCTGACAGGGGAGTTCTCGGCGGGAGTTTTCAGCGGCCGTGGTGGGGGCTCGGGGGTCTTCCCCGCCACGGCCGTCACGGGGAACAACGCGCCGGGCGCCGCGCGGTTACGACCCCGGCGCTCCGCCTTTCGGCCGAGTCGGCCCGCACTGCTGTTGCGGCTCCCCTCTGTCCGCAATTGACTCGTTCTTTGCAGAAACCTGCGGATCGTGCAGAGCGGAATCGTGCAGAGAGGTGTCTGCCATGCTTTCGGCCAAGAGTCTGTTCCAGGAGATCCTCGACGACGACGAGTCCTTCCGGCTCTTCTGCTCCATCGCCGCCAGCGGGGAGTCCCAGGGCGGCTGGGAGAACGGCCGGATCGCCGCGCTGGTACCGCGGAGCGAACGGGCGATGGCCCCCAAGATCGCCCGGCACGGAGCCGACGAGGACAAGCACGGGCGCATCTTCAACGCCCTGCTGAGGAAGCGCGGCCTCACCCCGGTCCCGGTCCCGCCCGAGACCGACTACACGATGCTCCTGGAGCGTGAGGGCATCGGTCTCGCCCACGAGAAGCTCAAGCGGGACGAGCCGCTCACCGTGCGGGACGTCATCGTCTACCTCTCGCACAGCCGGGTCACCGAACAGCGCGCCGCCGAGCAGATGGTGATGCTCCGCAGGTACTTCGGCGACCATCCCGAGGTCGGCAGGGCCGTACGGATGATCTCGGGCGACGAGGACAACCACCTCGCCTACACCCACGAGGAACTGCTCCGCTTCGCCGCCGCCGGGCACGGCCGGCTCATCCAGCGCACCCTGCGCGCGTGCGCGCTCGCCGAGATCCGCGTCTACCGGGACGTCAGCCTCGCCGTGATGGCCCACATGGGCCGCATCCTCGACTGGCCGCGGGCCAGGTCGTCGGCGCTCGCGGCCGGTATCCACGCCGTGTACGCCTACGAGCGCCTGGCCGGCTGGCACCGCATGGTGACCCTGCGCATGCCCGAGCACCGCAACGCCCTCGGCGGGCCCGCCACCCCCGCCCGCGAGTTCGCCTGAGCCGTGCTCACAGCCAGCCGCGGTCCTTGAACGTGCGGTACAGCAGCACCTCCAGGGCACCCATCAGCACGATCACCGCCGGATAGGACCACAGCCAGTGCAGCTCGGGCATGTGGTCGAAGTTCATGCCGTAGACCCCCGCGATCATCGTGGGAACCGCGGCCATCGCCGCCCACGCGGAGATCTTCCGCATGTCGTCGTTCTGCCGCACGCTCATCTGCGCCAGATGCGCCGACAGGATGTCCGACACCAGCCGGTCCAGGCCCTCCACGGACTCGTTCACGCGCGCGAGGTGGTCGTACACGTCACGGAAGAAGGGCCGCGCCTTCTCGTGCACGAAGGGCACCCCGACGCCGAGCGCGCCGGTACCGCCCAGCCGGGTCAGCGGCACCGTCAGGGGCACGGTGGCCCGGCGGAACTCCAGGATCTGGCGCTTGAAGTTGTAGATCCGGGACGCGGTGTGGCGAGTGCCGCCGCGCTCCGGCTGGAACACCTCGGCCTCCAGCTCCTCCAGGTCCGTCTGCAGCTCCGTCGCCACGTCCAGATAGTGGTCGACGGTGGCGTCGGAGATCGCGTACAGCACCGCGGTGGGGCCCTTGGCCAGCATCTCCGGGTCCTCCTCCAGCCGGTGCCGTACGGCGGCCAGCGGCTGGACCTCGCCGTGCCGGACGGTCACCACGAAGCCGTCGCCGATGAAGACCATGACTTCGCCGGCCGTGACGGCGTCGCTCTCGGGCTCGTACATCACCGGCTTCAGGACCATGAACAGCGAGTCGTCGTACACGTCCAGCTTGGGCCGCTGGTGGGCCTTGAGGGCATCCTCGACCGCCAGCGGATGCAGCCTGAACTCCTCGGTGACCAGGTCGAACTCCCGCTCCGACGGCTCGTACAACCCGATCCACACGAACCCGCCCGCCGCCCGTGCCTCCTCCAGCGCGTCGGACAGGTCCTCCGGGCCCTCGGTACGGTGCCCGTCCCGGTACACGGCGCAGTCCACGATCACGGAGCGCATTCTCCCTTCGCCCGCCCGCCGCCGCATGTCGAGAAGCGCTTACCCTGGGCCGCATGCCCACGTTGATCCTCGTCAGGCACGGACGGTCCACCGCCAACACCTCGGGCGTGCTCGCCGGATGGACGCCAGGCGTCACCCTGGACGAGCGGGGGGCCGCGCAGGCCGCCGCGCTGCCCGGCCGCCTCGACGGCCTGCCGATCTCCGAGGTCGTCGTCAGCCCCCTGGAGCGCTGTCAGGAGACCGTACGACCGCTGCTGGAAGCCCGGCCCGGGCTACGCGCCCACACCGACGAACGGATCGGGGAGTGCCACTACGGCGACTGGTCCGGGCGCAAGCTCGCCGAGCTGAAGGACGAGCCGCTGATGGAGGTCGTCCAGGCGCATCCCTCGGCCGCGGCCTTCCCCGGCGGCGAGTCGATGCGGGCCATGCAGACCCGCGCCGCCGAGGCCGTACGCGAGTGGAACGCGCGCGTGGAGCGCGACCACGGGGCCGACGCCGTCTACCTGATGTGCTCGCACGGCGACATCATCAAGTCCCTGGTCGCGGACGCCCTCGGACTGCATCTCGACCTCTTCCAGCGGATCTCCGTGGAGCCGTGCTCCGTCACCGCGATCCGCTACACCCGCCTCAGGCCGTTTCTCGTTCGTCTCGGCGACACCGGCGATTTCGCCTCCCTTGCCCCGCGCGAGGAACCCCCGGGGGAAGACGCACCGGTCGGAGGCGGTGCGGGCGCACCGTGATCGTCGGGCGCAGTAGGGTGAAGCGGTCCGCACCGTCGCCTTCACGCACCGCCCGCACCGCACCAACTCTCGAATCCAATGGAGACAGGACGTGTCCCGTCAGGTGTTCCTCTACGATCCGCCGGACCGCTTCGTGGCCGGCACGGTCGGGCTGCCCGGACGCCGTACGTTCTTCCTCCAGGCCATCGCAGGCTCCCGGGTGACCAGCGTGGCTCTGGAGAAGACCCAGGTCGCCGCGCTCGCCGAACGCATGGACGAACTGCTGGACGAGGTCGTACGGCGCAGTGGCGGCAGCGCCGCCGTCCCCGCCGTGGCCCCCACGGAGATCGCCGACACCGGCCCGCTGGACACCCCCATCGAGGAGGAGTTCAGGGTCGGCACCATGGCTCTGGCCTGGGACGGCGAGGAACAGCGCATGATCGTGGAGGCGCAGGCTCTCGTGGAGCTGGACGCCGACACCGAGGAGGACCTCGCCGAGGCCGAGGAGCGGCTGCTCCAGGACGAGGAGAACGGGCCCCCGATGCTGCGGGTCCGGCTGACCGGCGCGCAGGCCAGGGCCTTCGCCAAGCGCGCCCTGGACGTCGTCAACGCCGGGCGGCCGCCGTGCCCGCTGTGCAGCCTCCCGCTCGACCCGGAAGGACACGTATGTCCGCGCCAGAACGGATACCGCCGCGGAGCGTGACCGCTGCCGAACTGCTCACCATCGGTGAGCTGAAGGTACGCGGCCGCATCCGTGACGCGTCCAACGCGGCGCTGTTCTGCACGGTCGCGAACGACGGGCAGGAAGCATCCTGCGTGTACAAGCCGGTCGCCGGCGAGCGCCCGCTGTGGGACTTCCCGGACGGCACCCTGGCCGGCCGTGAGGTGGCCGCCTACGAGGTCTCCGAGGCCACCGGCTGGGGGCTCGTCCCGCCGACCGTGCTGCGCGACGGCCCCTACGGCGAGGGCATGTGCCAGCTGTGGATCGACGTGAACGCCGAGGCCGAGCTGCTCGCCCTGGTCGACGCCGAGGAGCCCGAACCCGGCTGGAAGGCGATCGGGTTCGCCGAGGTCGGTGAGGGCCGTACCGCGCTGCTGGTGCACGCCGACGACGAGCGGCTGCGCCGCCTGGCCGTCCTGGACGCGGTGATCAACAACGCCGACCGCAAGGGCGGCCATCTGCTGCCCACCGCGGACGGCCGGCTCTACGGCATCGATCACGGGGTCGCCTTCAACGTCGAGAACAAGCTGCGCACGCTGCTGTGGGGCTGGGCCGGTGAGCCGCTCACCCCGGAGGCCGTCGAGGTGCTCACAAGGCTGAAGAAGACCCTTTCCGACGGCGGGGAGCTGGCCGTGCGGCTGGCCGGACACCTCACGACGGCCGAAATCGACGCCACGCGCGCGCGTGTCGAGGCGTTGCTCACCTCCGGCCGGCACCCGGAGCCGAGCGGGGAGTGGCCGGCGATCCCCTGGCCACCGGTGTAAGCACATCCGCAGCCGATGTACAAGAACGCCTAACCGGTCATCCGGCTTGATCCCGTTCGTATCCGCAGCTCGTGGGCGGTTAGGCTCATGTACATGCATGCCTGGCCCGCTTCCGAGGTCCCCGCCCTGCCTGGTCAGGGCCGCGACCTGAGGATCCACGACACCGCGACCGACGGTCCGGTCACCCTCGACCCCGGTCCCGTCGCCCGTATCTACGTCTGCGGCATCACGCCGTACGACGCGACCCACATGGGTCACGCGGCGACCTACAACGCGTTCGACCTCGTTCAGCGCGTGTGGCTCGACACCAAGCGGCAGGTTCACTACGTCCAGAACGTCACCGACGTCGACGATCCGCTGCTGGAGCGCGCGGAGCGGGACGGCGTCGACTGGGTCGCCCTCGCCGAGAAGGAGACGGCCCTCTTCCGCGAGGACATGACCGCCCTGCGGATGCTCCCCCCGAAGCACTACATAGGCGCCGTCGAGGCGATACCCGGCATCGTCCCGCTCGTGGAGCGGCTGCGCGACCTGGGTGCGGCCTACGAGCTGGACGGCGACATCTACTTCTCCGTCGAGTCCGACCCGCACTTCGGCCAGGTCTCGAACCTCGACGCGGCCGCGATGCGGCTGCTGTCCGCCGAGCGCGGCGGCGACCCGGACCGCCCGGGCAAGAAGAACCCCGTCGACCCGATGCTGTGGATGGCGGCCCGCGAGGGCGAGCCCAGCTGGGACGGCGGTTCGCTCGGCCGCGGCCGCCCCGGCTGGCACATCGAGTGCGTCGCCATCGCCCTCGACCACCTCGGCATGGGCTTCGACGTCCAGGGCGGCGGCTCCGACCTGGCCTTCCCGCACCACGAGATGGGCGCCTCGCACGCCCAGGTACTCACCGGCGAGTTCCCCATGGCCAAGGCGTACGTGCACGCCGGCATGGTCGCCCTGCACGGCGAGAAGATGTCCAAGTCCAAGGGCAACCTCGTCTTCGTCTCGCGGCTGCGCCGGGACGGCGTCGACCCGGCCGCCATCCGGCTGTCCCTGCTCGCCCACCACTACCGCTCCGACTGGGAGTGGACCGACCAGGTGCTCCAGGACGCCGTCGACCGTCTCGGCCGCTGGCGCGCGGCCGTCTCCCGGCCCGACGGTCCGTCCGCCGACGCGCTGGTGGAGGAGATCCGCGAGGCCCTCGCGAACGATCTGGACGCACCCGCGGCGCTCGCCGCCGTGGACCGCTGGGCGGCCCGTCAGGAGGCGGAGGGCGGCACCGACACCGGTGCGCCCGGTCTCGTGACCCGGGCGGTGGACGCGCTGCTCGGCGTGGCCCTGTAGCCGCAGGTACGGCAGAGGGGCGGTTCCCGGCAAGGGAACCGCCCCTCTCTCGTTGCCTCGACTCGTTGTCCCGATCCGTCGGCTCGGTCCTCCGACGGGCTCAGTCCTCCGACGTGTCCTCGTCGCCGCCCTCGGCTGAGCCCTCGGCGGGACCTTCGGCGGAGCCCTCGGCGGGATCCTCGGCAGAATCTTCCGAGGAGCCGTCCGCCGCCCCGGAGGGTCCCGGCTTCGGCGGCTGCCTGGTCGGCCGGGCCTTGCCGCCGGGGCTGTCCCGCAGGTACGAGGCGTCCCCGCCGTCCGCCGTGGCGTGCCCGCCCGGCGGGCTCACGTCCCGGCGCCGCAGATACCGCTCGAACTCCCGGGCGATCGCCTCGCCGGACGCCTCCGGCAGCTCGGCGGTGTCCCGGGCCTCCTCCAGCGTCTGGACGTACTCGGCGACCTCGCTGTCCTCGGCCGCCAGCTGGTCCACGCCCACCTGCCAGGCGCGCGCGTCCTCGGGCAGCTCGCCCTGCGGGATGCGCAGGTCGAGCAGGTCCTCCAGGCGGTTCAGCAGCGCCAGCGTGGCCTTCGGGTTGGGCGGCTGGGAGACGTAGTGCGGTACGGCCGCCCACAGCGACACCGCCGGGACGCCCGCGTGCGTGCACGCCTCCTGCAGGACGCCGACGATGCCCGTCGGGCCCTCGTACTTGGTCTCCTCCAGGTCCATCCGCTGGGCCAGGTCCGGGTCGGACGTGACCCCGCTGACCGGCACCGGGCGCGTGTGCGGGGTGTCACCGAGCAGGGCGCCCAGGATGACCACCAGCTCCACGCCCAGCTCGTGCGCGAAGCCGAGCAGCTCGTTGCAGAACGAGCGCCAGCGCATGGACGGTTCGATGCCGCGGACCAGCACCAGGTCGCGCGGTTTCTCGCCGCCGACCCGGACTACCGACAACCTTGTCGTCGGCCACGTGATCTTGCGCACTCCGCCGTCCATGAACACCGTGGGGCGGTTCACCTGGAAGTCGTAGTAGTCCTCGGCGTCCAGCGCCGCGAACACCTCGCCCTTCCACTCGCGTTCCAGATGCGCGACCGCCGTGGAGGCGGCGTCGCCGGCATCGTTCCAGCCCTCGAACGCGGCCACCATGACTGGGTCGATCAGCTCGGGAACCCCCTCCAGCTCGATCACCCAGTGCCTCCTTCCGACGTGCCCTCGCCTGACGTCCCCACCTTACGGCGTCCGGCGGGGGCGTCCGCAGCCCCCTGGGCCGGGGGATGCACGGATCACTGCCCCGTTCGCCACCCTTGAACACCCCAGCGCTCTCACGGGGGCGAGTGGGCCAACCCAAGGGGCGCGGGGAACTGCGCGACCAGCCACAACGAGCCGGCACCGACAAGCCGGCCCGTACCCCTACGGCGCCCCCCCGGCCGAACTCACAGCGTGGACCGCAGCCACTGCTCCACGCTCGCGATGTGCACGGTCGCCCAGGAACGGGCCGCCTCCGCATCCCGGTCGCGCAGCGCGGCCAGGATCGCCCGGTGCTCGCGCAGGGTGCGGCTGACCGCGTCCTCCTGGGTGAGCCCCCGCCAGATCCGGGCCCGGGTGGTGGGCCCTGACAGACCGTCCAGCAGCGAGCACAGCACCGAGTTGCCCGCGCTCTGCACGATGCCCCGGTGGAACTCCAGGTCGCAGGCGACCAGCTCCTCCACCGAGGGCTCGGCGCCGAGCGCGTCCAACTGGGCCGACAGCGCGTCCAGTTGCTGCTCGCTGATCCGCGAGGCCGCCATCGCCGTCGCGGCCGGCTCCAGGATCCGGCGCACCGCAAGGAACTCCAGCACCGTGTCGTCGCGGTGGAAGTCCACGACGAAGCTCATCGCCTCCAGCAGCAACTGCGGATCGAGGCTGGTGACATAGGTGCCGTCGCCCTGCCGCACGTCCAGGATCCGGATCAGCGACAGGGCCCGTACGGCCTCCCGCAGGGAGTTGCGGGACAGGCCGAGGTCGGCGGCGAGTTCGCTCTCCTTGGGCAGCCGGTCGCCCGGGCGCAGGGCACCGGAGACGATCATGTCCTTGATCTTCTCGATCGCCTCGTCGGTGACTGCCATGACCGGCCTCCCTGTCGCCCGCCCGATGTGCCGAGACATCGGATGTCTCAGCACATTATGCGGGCACCACCTGCGGCTGTTCGGGTGAGAGCGCGAACGCGTCCAGCACCGCCCGCTCGTCCAGCGTGGTCAGCCGCCGGTCCCGCATCAGCACCCGGCCGTCGACCACCGTGTCCCGTACGTCCGCCGCGTGCGCGGCGTAGGCGAGCGTCGACCAGGGGTCGTGCGCCGGCCGCAGATGCGGCGCGTCCAGGTCGAGCACGATCAGGTCGGCCCGCTTGCCCGCCTCCAGCGAGCCCAGCTGCTCGCCGAGACCCAGCGCCCGCGCACCCTCCAGCGTCGCCATCCGTACGGCCTGCTCGGCGCCGACCGCCGTCGGGTCGCCGCCCGCCTTGTGCACCAGCGCCGCCTGCCGCACCGCGCCCAGCACGTCCAGCGTGTTGGAGCTGACCGCCCCGTCCGTGCCCAGACCCACGGTCACGCCCGCGCTCAGCAGCCGGGGTACCGGGGCGATCCCGCAGCCCAGCTTCAGGTTCGAGACCGGGCAGTGGGCGACCGCCGTACCGGTACGGGCCAGCGCGGCGATCTCCGGTCCCGTCAGGTCGACGGCGTGCGCGAGCAGCACATCGGGTCCGAGCAGCCCGAGCGAGTCGAGGAGTTCCACGGGCCGCTTGCCGCAGCGCACCTCGACGGTGGCGACCTCGGTGGCGTTCTCCGCGGCGTGGATGTGGATCAGCGCCCCGAACTCCCTGGCCAGGGCGAAGGCTTCGGTGAGCTGGCCGGGGGAGAGGGTGTAGGCGGAGTGTGCGAAGAGCACCGGACGGTGTCCGGGCCGGGCCGCTCCGCGCGCCTGAAGGTCCCGGCGCGCCCAGGCGAGCCGGTCCTCGTACGCGATGCCGTCGGCCGGTTCCGGTACGTCCATGAAGGTCGGCCCGGTGTGCAGCCGCCAGCCCGCCTCCCGGGCCGCCCGCTCGGCCGCCTCGTGGAACCAGTACATGTCCAGCGCCGAGGTCACCCCGGCCCGGACGCTCTCGGCGACGGCCAGCCGTACGGCCGCCGTCACGTTCTCCGGCGACAGCAGTTCGACCTCCCACCTGAGCACCCGCTCCAGGAAGCCCTGGAGCGTGACGTCGTCGGCGCGGCCGCGCAGCAGGGTCATCGCGAGGTGGGTGTGGGTGTTGACGAGGCCGGGCAGGACGAGACAGCCCGCGGCGTCGATGGACTCGTTCGCCGTGAACCGCGTACACAGCTCCTCGGCGGGTCCGACGGCGACGATCTCCCCTTCGTGTACGGCGACCGCCCCGTCCCGTACGACGGTTCCGGCGTCGTCCACGGTCAGCACGTCACCGCCGTGGACCAGCAGGTCGATGTTCACGCCCAGGTCCCCTCGGCCAGCAGCCGCAGCGCCTCCAGGGACACCACCGCACCCCGCTCGACGCCCGCCGCGACGACTTCCCGGTGGGGGTTGTAGCCACCTGTCGAGAAAGGTGCCTCCGCGTCGACCAGTTCGTCGGCGTTGGCCCCGTCCACGACGACCACCCCGCCCGCGACGAGCCCGCGCAGCGAGGCCGTGACCAGCAGCGCGGACAGCTCCATCTCGATGGCGGCGAGCCCGGCACCCTCGTACGAGAACAGCGGGATCAGACCCGGCTGGAAGGCCGCCCGCGTCCACACGATCCCCCGGTGGTGCGGGGCACCCGCCTCCCGCGCGGCCCGCTGGAGCGCGAACACCGCCTCGGGCGACGCGTACGCCGGATACTCCGGCGGCAGCAGCTGGTGCGTGACCCCGTCGTCCCGTACGGCCGCCTCGGCGATGACGAGGTCGCCGTCGGCGATCCCCGGCCTCATCGCACCCGCCGTACCGAACCGCAGGAAGGCCCGCACGCCGGCCTCGGCCAGCTCCTGGAACAGCAGGATCGCGCCCGGCGCCCCCACCCCGTGCGAGGCGACGACCACCGGCAGGCCCTTCCAGCTGCCGCTGAACACCCGGTACTCGCGGTGGTACGACACCTCCTCGGCGCCGTCCAGCAGCGCGGCCACGGCCGCCGCCCGGGCCGGGTCCCCGACCACGAGCGCGTGCGCCGGCAGCCCCGTGCGCGGTATGCGGGTGACGGGCAGCGGATCCTGCGTCATGCGGCGACTCCGGAGGTAGGGGTACGGCGGCGACGGCGGCGGGCCGTCGAGAGGAACAGGGCGGCGAGCGTGACGACGTACGGCGCCGCGTCGGTCGCCTGCTGCGGCAGGCCCACGCCCTGGAGGCGGAAGCCGGCGGCCTCGGCGAGCCCGAACAGCAGCGCGGCGAGCAGCACCCCGAGCGGGGCGGCACGGCCCAGCATGACCGCGACGACGGCGATCCAGCCCCGGCCGGCCGTCATGTTCTCGGAGAACAAGGTGACGTTCCCCAGGGCGAGTTGGGCCCCGGCGAGTCCGCACAGCACCCCGGAGACCAGGACGGCACCGTATTTGTACTTGGCCGGGCTCACCCCGAGGGTGGCCGCCGCGTCCGGGGCCTCGCCGACCCCGCGCAGCCTGAGCCCCCACACGTGCCGCGACAGCAGCAGCGCCGCCACCGCGACCGCCGCCCATGCCAGATAGGCGAGCGGGGTGAAGCCGCCGACCAGCGGCAGCCCGGCCAGCGTCGGGTCGTCGAAGGTGCCCTGCACCCCGAACACCGTCCGCAGCAGGAAGCTGGTCAGGCCGACGGCCAGCAGGTTCATGGCGATGCCCAGCACGACCGCGTCGCCGCGCAGGGTCACGGCGCCCACCGCGAGGATCAGCGAGTACGCGGCCGCGGCGAGGGCCGCGGCGAGCACACCGAGCCAGGGGCTGCCGGTGAACCAGCTGGTGGCCACCGAGGTGAAGCAGCCGAGCAGCATCATGCCCTCGAGCCCGATGTTGAACACGCCCGCCCGCTCGCACAGGGCACCGCCCAGCGCGGCCAGCAGGATCGGGGTCAGCGCGCGCAGCGCCGACATCAGCAGGTCGGAGTCGAGGAACATCAGACCGCCTCCTTTCTCCTGCGCCACAACCGGCTCGGGAAGCGCAGCCGGGCCGCCAGGAACACGATCACGATCGCCTGCAGCACCTGGGTCAGCTCGCGCGGCACCTCGGTGGTCCGCTCCATCGCGAGCCCGCCGACCTGGAGCACGGCGAAGAACAGCGAGGCGATCACCGTGCCCAGCGGAGCGGCGGCGGCCAGCAGCGCGGCCGTCAGACCCGTCCAGGTGTAGCCGGGCGCGGTCAGCGAGCCGTCGACGAAGCGGTACGGGAAGCTCAACACCCCGATGGCGCCGACCAGTCCGGACAGCGCACCCGAGACCGCCATCAACTTCAGCGTCAGGCCCCGGCGTTCGACGCCCGCGTAGGCGGAGAAGCGCGGGTTGAGCCCGGTCATCCGGATCTCGTAGCCGAACGCGGTGCGCCGGTCGGTGAACCAGTAGCCGGCCGCCGCGAGCAGCACCAGGACCAGCCCGACCGTGACCGTCGAGTCACCGAAGGCGGGCAGCGCCACGCCCTCGGGCAGCGCGCGGGTCTGGGGGAGGCTGGAGCCGGGCTCCTTGAGCGGGTAGCGGGCCAGGTAGGAGGCGAGGGAGACCGCCGGGTAGCTCAGCAGCAGGCTGCTGACCAGCAGCGGGACCCCGAGGTGGTTCTCGCACAGGGCGGCCAGCGCGGCGTAGGCGGCACCGGCCGCCATCCCGGCGAGCAGTGCCAGGGTGACGGCGAGCGGGGCGGGCAGCGGGACGTACAGTCCGGTCACGGCCGCGGTGATCCCGCCGAGGACCAGCTGCCCGTCGCCGCCCAGGTTGATCAGCCCGGCGCGCAGCGGGATCGCCAGGGCGAGGGCCATGCCGAGCACGCTGGTGCCGGTGCTCAGCGTGGAGCCGATGCCGTCGGCGCCGAGCGCGCCGGTCAGTACGGCCTGGTACGCCGTGACCGGGTCGGCGCCCGTGCCGAGCAGGAACAGCGCGCCGATGACGACGCCCGCGAGCACGGAGAAGGTGACGGGGGAGCGCAGGGCTCCCGATATCCGGTTGTTCATGTCAGTCCACGGCCTCCACGGGCGCGGTTCCGCCGCCCGCCATCGCGAGGCCCAGCGACCGCTCGTCGGCCTCGTCCTTCTGGTACGTCGCCGTGATCCGGCCCTCGTACATGACCAGCACCCGGTCCGCCAGGCCCCGGATCTCGCTCAGCTCGGCCGAGACGAGCAGGACCGCGTGACCGGCGTCGCGGTAGGCGATCAGCTGGTCGTGGATGTTCTGGACGGCGCCGATGTCGACTCCGCGGGTCGGCTGCTCGACGAGCAGCAGCGGTGCCTCGTGCGCGAGTTCGCGGCCGATCAGCAGCTTCTGCAGGTTGCCGCCGGACAGCGCCGAGGCGGGCACCTCCTCGGTCGCGGCCTTGATGCCGAACCGCTCGACCAGCCGGCGCGCATGGGCGCGGACGGCGGCGGGCGACAGCAGGCCGCGGGAGGAGAGGGACGTACGGTGGTGGCCCATCGCGAGGTTGTCCGCGACCGACGCCGCCGGCGCCGTACCGACCGCATGGCGGTCCTCGGGGACGTACGCGAGCCCGTGTGCGCGGCGCTCGGTGGCGGAGGCGTGCGTGATGTCCCGCCCCCGCAGGGCGACCCGTCCCGCGGTGACCGGCCGCAGTCCGGCCAGGGCCTCGACCAGTTCGCTCTGCCCGTTGCCCGCGACGCCCGCGATGCCGACGATCTCCCCGGCGCGCACGGCGAGTTCGAGGTCCCGTACGCCGTCGGTGGCCAGGCCCGTCAGGTCGAGCACCACGTCACCCGGGGTGCCCGGGGCGTGAACGCGGTCCAGCTCGACCGCGCGGCCGGTCATCGCGGCCGCGATCTCGTCGGCCGTCGTCTCCGCCGTGACCAGCCGGGCCACCACCCGGCCGTCGCGCAGCACGGTCACCCGGTCGCTGCCCTCCAGCACCTCGCGCAGCTTGTGCGTGACGAGGATCACCGTACGGCCCTGTGCGGCCAGGGACTTGAGCACCGCGAACAGCGCGTCGGCCTCGGCGGGCGTGAGCACGGCGGTCGGCTCGTCGAGGATGAGGGTGCGCGCGCCCCGGTGCAGCAGCTTCAGGATCTCCACCCGCTGGCGCAGGCCCACGGGCAGGTCGCCGACCCGGGCGTCCGGATCGACGGCGAGCCCGTGCTCCTCGGCCAGCTCGCGCACCCGGCGCCGGGCGGCGGCTCGGTCCACCAGGCCGAAGCGGCGCGGCTCGGCGGCGTACACCACGTTCTCGGCGACGGTCAGCGAGTCGAACAGCTTGAAGTTCTGGTGGACCATGCCGAGTCCGGCGGCCATGGCGCCGGCCGGACCGGCGAAGGACACCTCGCGCCCGTCGACGCGGATCGTCCCGGCGTCGGGGCGCTCCATGCCGTAGAGCACCGACATGAGCGTGGACTTGCCCGCGCCGTTCTCACCCATCAGAGCGTGGATCTCACCGGCCGAGACGGTCAGGTCGACGGAGTCGTTGGCGAGCGTGCCGGGGAACCGCTTGGTGATTCCCCGCAGCTCGACCGCCGGTTCAGCTTGCGGCGGGGTCATCGACCTTCAGCTTCCCGGCCACGATCTGGTCGCGCAGCGCCTTGACCTTCTCCAGGACGTCCTTGTGCCGGGCGATCACGCACTGGGAGGAGTCGACGCCGGCCTCCAGACCGGTGAGGCTGATGCCGCCCTCCTTCAGGCCGTACGACACGGTCGTGCCGGCCTTGCCGCCGAGCACCGCGTCGATGCCCTTCTGCACGGCGACGTCCGTGCGCTTGATCACGTTGTCGACGACCGTGCCGGGCGCGGAGGGGCACTGGTTGACGTCGACGCCGTACGCGAAGGCACCCTTGGCCTTGGCCGCCTCGAAGACGCCGTAGTTGCCGGCCGCCGCGGCCGCCATGAGCTGATCGGTGCCCTTGGCGAGCAGCGAGTTGGCCTGCTCCTTGGCGCGGGCCGAGTCGTCGAACGGGGACTGGCCGCCGACGAAGCGGGTGGCCGTCTGCGTCTTGGCGGCGACCTGCTCGGCGCCGGCCGCGAACGGGTCGCTGTAGCGGCGGAACTGGGGCGTGTCCAGCACGTCCACCGCGCCGACCTTGCCGGACTTGCTGAGCAGGCCCGCCTCGGCGCCGGCGAGGTAGACACCCTCGTGCTCACGGAAGACCGCGCAACCGACGTTGGCGAAGGTCTTGGTGGTGCAGGCGTCGATCATCAGGAACCGCTGCTTCGGGTGCGCCTTGGCCTGCTGGGCGACCAGGTCCGCGAACTCGAAGCCGACGAGCACGATCACGTCCGGCTTCGCCTCGACGGCGGCCTGCACGTTCTGCTGCTGCGAGGCGGTGTCGGTGGACTCGTACACCTTCTGCGTGCCGTCGTGCGCCTTGGCCGCTTCCTTGATGCCGGTGACCGCGAGCTTCAGGAACTCGTTCTGGCCCACGGCGTCCGGGGTGACCAGCGTGAACGACGTTCCGCTGCCGCTCTTGCCGCTCGCCGAAGTGTCGTTCTTGGCGGCGGCGTTGCAGGCGGTGGCGGCGGTGGCCAGGATCGCGGTGGCGGCGGCGAGGCGCAGGGCGCGGCGGTGTCTGCGGTGCATGGGGACCTTCCGGGGATGCTTCCGGGATACGGGAAGGCGCGCTCCGCCGTTGGAGCGCGTGAGGGTGAAGGGGAAGAAGGACGCTGAGGGTGGGACGGGTCAGCGTCGACAGCCGTCGCCGGCGCAGCGGCCGAAGTCGAGGAAGCGGCGTTTGGTGAGCAGCACGCGTCCTCCTTCGCCGTCTCGCCCAGCGGAATGCGGGTGTTGGCCTGCGGAATGCAGGTGCTGGACTGTAACACCCGTTTCCAGCCACCCGTCATACCGTCTCGAACTGTGGTTCTACGAGGTCATGTACGGTGGCGGACACCATCGGAACATCAGGAGTGTCCCGTTATGTCCCAGGAACTGCGTACCGTCGACTGGACCGGTACCGGTATCGCACTCATCGACCAGACCCTGCTTCCGCATCGCACCGAGACGATGCATGTCCGCGATGTGGACACCCTGGTGGATGCGATCCAGCGGCTCGTGGTGCGCGGCGCGCCCGCGATCGGGGCGGCGGGCGCCTACGGCGTCGCCCTGGCGCTGCTCCAGGGCGAGCGCGAGGACTGGACGGACGGCGAGATCCTGCGGGCCATCTCCCGGGTACGCGAGGCGCGTCCGACCGCCGTCAACCTGATGGTCTGCGTGGACCGGGTCACGGCCCGCCTCCCCGAAGGCCTCGACGCGGTGCTGGCGGAGGCCGCGGCGGTCCAGCGGGAGGACGTCGAGGCCAACCGCGCGATGGGCGCGTACGGCGCCGACTGGCTGCTGAAGAAGGCCGACCAGGACCGCCCGCTGCGGATCCTGACCCACTGCAACACGGGCGCACTGGCGACGGCGGGCTGGGGCACGGCACTCGGGGTGATACGCGAACTGCACGCCCGGGGCAGCCTGGAGGTCGTGTACGCCGACGAGACGCGGCCCCTGCTCCAGGGTTCCCGGCTCACCGCCTGGGAGCTGGTCCAGGAGGGCATCCCGCACTACGTCCAGGCCGACGGCGCCGCCGCCGGCACGATCCTGCGCGGCGAGGTGGACGCGGCGATCGTCGGCGCCGACCGCATAGCGGCCAACGGTGACACCGCGAACAAGGTCGGCACCGTGGGCGTCGCCCTGGCCTGCGCGGACGCCGGGATCCCGTTCCTGGTGGCGGCGCCCACGACCACGGTGGACCTGGCGACGGCCACCGGCGACGACATCCACATCGAACTGCGCGGCGAGGACGAGGTGCTGGAGTGGGCGGGCCTGCGGACGGCTCCCGCCGGGTCCCGCGGCCACAACCCCGCGTTCGACGTCACGCCGGGGCGCCTGGTGACCGGTCTGGTGACCGAGCGGGGTGTGCTCGAGGTGTCGGCGGGCGAACTGCCCGGCGAGCGGCTGCGCTGACCCGCGGCCCGGGCCGGGTGGCGACGACGTACCGCCCCCGGCCCCCGCGCGCGTGCAACGGCTCGTCGGCTGGTCAGCCGAAGGCCTTGACCGCCTGGTAGTACGTCCACGCCGTGCTGGTGCAGGCGGTCTTCGTCGCCCCGCTGTAGCCGGCGCACACCCGCTTGAGGTCCTCGTACAGGGCGCTGTCCAGACGCGCCTTGTTGGCGCTGAACGTGCCGGCCGCCTTGTAGTTGCGGTAGCCGAAGTCGTGCCGGGCACAGGACATCTTGAAGGGGAAGCCGAGCGGGTTGTCCGGCGAGTCGGAGCAGTAGTCGGTCGACCAGTCGAAGCCGTAGGACGCCCAGGACGACTGGTCGGCGCGCGCGGCGGCCCAGGCGTTGTAGCTGGACGCGGTGGTCTGCGTGAAGTTGGAGAGTACCTGGGGCTTGTCCGCCGGAGCCGCGGTGGCCGCGGTGGCGGTGGCGGTGACGGTGATCAGGGCCAGGGCCGAGGCGGCGAGGCCGGTGGCGAGTCTGCGGTGCATCCCACACCTCCATGAGACCTGCGGTCCGCCCGTCGGATCGCAGGTTCATGACCATGGAGGTGGCGGCTATGCCCCGCCTCTACCGCCTCTTTCTCACCGCTGCGTCAGCTCCAACTCCAGCAGCCACTCGACCACTTCGGTGTGATGCCGGGCCTGCCGGGGGGTCTCGCCCCACACGTACAGCCCGTGTCCGGCCACGACCACGGCCGGCATCCGCGGGTCGCGCGCCGCCTCCAGCCGGTCGCCGAGTTCCTTCATGTCCTGGCTGTTGGCGATGACCGGCAGGGTCACCTCGACGTCGTGGGTGGGCTGGCCGACGCCCTTGAGCATCTCCAGGTCCCGGAAGACGATCCCGCCCGGCTCCCGGCGGCCCATCGCCACCGACGCCACGGTGTGCACGTGCACCACCGCGCCGGCTCCCGTCAGCGCGGCCACCCGGGCGTGCAGTTCGGCCTCCGCCGACGGCCTGCCGCCCCGCACCGCGGCGCCCTGCCCGTCCACCAGCACCACATCGGCCGGCGTCAGCTCGCCCTTGTCGTGGCCGCTCGCGGTCACCGCGAGCCGCAGCGGGTCGCGGGACAGCACCACGGACAGGTTGCCCGAGGTGCCCCGCATCCAGCCGAAGGAGGCGAAACGGGCGGACTCGGCGGCGAGAGACGCCCCCGCCTTCTCCAGGTCGAGTGCGCTGATGTCGGCGGTCACGTGGTGCTCCTCGAAACGTTGATCTCGTCGAACGTCCCCGCCTGCGCGTGGTCGCCGACGCCCTGCTCGTAGTACGGCTCTCCGGGCCGCCGGATCCCGACGGTCCGCCAGCCCGCCGCCCGGGCCGCGTCCAGCTCCCCGGGACGGTCGGACAGGAAGAGAAGGCGGCCCGGCTCGACGCCGGTCGCCGAGGCGATACGCCGGTACGACTCCGGCTCCTGCTTGGGCCCCGCGTTCTCGGTGTCGTACAGGCCCGAGACCAGCGGCAGCAGGTCCCCCTCGGGTGTCGAGGAGAACCACGCCCGCTGGGCCGCGACCGACCCGGACGAGTAGACGTACAGCCGCAGCCCCGCCGAGTGCCAGGCCCGCAGCGCCGGTACGACGTCCTCGTAGAAGTGCGAGACGAGGTCTCCGCGCGCGAAGCCCTCGGACCAGATGACGCCCTGCAGCGTCTTCAGCGGAGTCGCCTTGCGGTCCTCGTCCAGCCAGGCGTTCAGCGTCTTCTCGACCTGTGCGGCGTCGGCGTCCGCCTCGCCCGTCAGCTCCCGCACCTGCGCCACCGCCCGCGCCACCTCCGGGTCGCCCGCGCGCTCGGTGAGCAGCGCGGCGAAACGGGAGCGCGAGTACGGGTACAGCACGTCGACGACGAATCCCGTGGCGCTCGTGGTGCCCTCGATGTCGAGCACCACGGCGTCCACGTCGAAGTGCGGTGTCACGCGGCGCTCTTGTCCTGCTCGTACCCGGCGGCGATCGTGTCGTAGTCCGGGAAGCGGGAGGCGATGGCCGAGCCGGTGAAGTTGCCGATCCAGCCGTCCTCCTCGTGGAAGAAGCGGATCGCGGTGAACGACGGCCGCGTGCCCATGTCGAACCAGTGCGTGGTGCCGCGCGGCACGCCCAGCAGGTCGCCCTTCTCGCAGAAGACGGCGTGCACCTCGCCGTTCACGTGCAGATAGAAGATGCCGGAGCCGGAGACGAAGAAGCGGACCTCGTCATCGTCGTCGTGCGTGTGCTCCTGCAGGAACTTCTCGCGGGCGGCCTTCGCCTTCACCGGGTACTCGGGGTCCTCGCTGGGGTGCAGGCCCAGGACGTCGACGGTGGTGAAGCCCTCCTCGGCGTTGAGCCGGTCAATCTCCGGGCCGTACGCGGCGAACACGGTCTCGCTGTCGGCGTCGGCCGGCACGTCCTCGCGGACCGGCCACTGCTCGTAGCGCACACCGAGCGGCTTGAGCGCCTCGCCGATCTCGGCCGGGTCGGCGGTGCGCCGGACCACGGTGTCGGGGCCGGACTCGGGCCAGGTCGTCAGCAGGGTCATGGGAGCAACTCCAGGAGAAGGAAGGGGTGTCCGGATAACGAGACAAGCACCGGACGGGAGGGAGAGGAAGAGAGCGTGTCGGCGAACAGCGGTTCAGCCGCGACAGCGCGCGCCCGTACAGCGCCGCATGCGGGGCATGCGCAGCGCTTTGGCGCGGGGTGTCGTCATCAGGGCCTCACTGTGCCGGGTCGGATGCCGGTCCCGCGATCGTAACTCCCGGCCTGCCGCCGACCCAGTGTGACGAGGTTGTTGTTTCAAATACTGAGAATCCATGTCAACGCCTTTGACGATTGGCTGGAAACGTTCCCATGATCTGAGCATGAAGACGCCGCTGCTCGTGCGGCGGCTGTACGTGGACCTGCTCCGGTCGACCACGGCCAGCTGTCGCTGACCTCCTCCGGAGCATCACACCGCCCGTTCCGCGGCGGGTATTTCGCCACGCGGACGTGGCGCCGTTTCCTCCCTCCCTGCTCCGGGTCGCGCATCCCTTCCCCTTCTCCGCCCTCCGCACCCTGGAGCCCTCATGCCCCGCGTCCGCCCTTCCCTCGCCGCGCTCTCGCTGGCCTCCGTCTCCGCCCTCCTCCTCTCCGCCTGCTCGCAGTCCTCCGACGCCTCGCGACAGACCGGCGACACCACCGCCTCCGCCTCGGCCGCGACCGGCAAGAAGCCCGCCCCCTTCAGCAAGGGCCCGGTCAAGGTCGCCCTGGTCCGGCAGAGCGGCGCCGCCGACTACTTCGAGCAGTGGGGCAACGGAGCCAAGGCGCAGGCCAAGGCCCTCGGCATCGACCTGACCGTGTACGACGCCCAGGCCGACAACGCCAAGCAGGCCACGGACCTGTCGAGCGCCATCAACTCCGGCGCGCAGGCGATCGTCGTCGACCACGGCTTCCCGGCCACCCTGAAGTCGCAGATCGACCAGGCCGTCAAGAAGGGCATCAAGGTCGTCGCCTACGACCTCGACGTCGACAACGAGTCCGTCGTGCACACGGAACAGGACGACGCGAGCATGGCCCAGGCCGTCCTCGACGTGATGGCCAAGGAGGTCGGCAGAGACGCCCAGGTCGGCTACGTCAACGTGGCCGGCTACGCGGCCCTCGACGCCCGCGACAAGGTCTGGGCGAAGGAGGTCGCCGCCCAGGGCTGGAAGCAGCGCTTCAAGGTCGGCAAGGTGACCGACTCCACGGCCACCGACAACGTTCCCCTCGTCTCCGCCGCACTCACCCAGCACTCCGACGTGACCGGCGTCTTCGCCCCCTACGACGAGCTGGCCAAGGGCACGGTCCTCGCGGTGCAGAACAAGAAGCTCCAGGGCCGGGTGAAGGTGTTCGGCGCCGACGTCTCCAACGCCGACATCCAGAACATGACCGCCGAGGACAGCCCCTGGACCGCCACCGCCGGCACCGACCCGTCCGCCGTGGGCGCCGCCGTCGTCCGTACCGCAGCCCTCGAACTGGCGGGCCAGTTGCACCAGTCCTCCGTGGAGTTCCCCGCCGTCGCCATCACCCAGGACTTCCTGCGCGAGAAGAAGATCCAGAACATGGACCAGCTGCGGGCCGCCCTGCCCGCGCTGAACCTCTCCCAGGTCAGCACCGCGGACTGGATCCCCAATGTCGCCCACTGACGTGACCCCTGCGGTCGGCCTGCGGGACGTCGGCATGGCCTTCGGCGGGAAGACGGTGCTCGCCTCCGTGTCCCTCGACATCGCACCGGGCAGCGTGGTGGCGCTGCTCGGCGCGAACGGCGCCGGCAAGTCCACGCTGATCAAGATCCTGTCCGGCGTCCACCCCGGCCACGGCGGCGAGGTCCTGGTCGACGGCTCCCCGGCCGCGCTCCAGTCGCCCCTCGCCGCCCGCCGGCTCGGCATCCAGACGGTGCATCAGCGCATCGGCGAGGGCGTGGTGCCCGGACTCACCGTCGCCGAGAACCTGGTCTTCGAGGAACTCGCCCAGCAGCGCGGCAACCCGTTCCTGAACGGCCGCCGCGTCCTGGCCCGCGCCCGGGAGATCCAGGCCGCGCTCGGCCTGGACTGGAGCGACGCCGTCCTGAAGCGGGACGTCACCGAACTCGGCATCTCCGACCGGCAACTGCTGGTCCTCGCCCGCGCCCTGGCCACCCGCCCGCGGCTGCTCATTCTCGACGAGCCGACCTCGGCCCTGTCGGCCGCCGAGGCGGAGCGCCTGTTCGCACTGGTCGAGCGGATGCGTGACGACGGCATCGCCGTCCTCTACGTCTCCCACCGCCTCGGCGAGATCGAGGCGCTCGCCGACCGGCTGGTCGTCCTGCGGGACGGCCGTCTCACCGAGGACCAGGCCAGGCCCTTCGACTGGGACGCGGCCCTGCGCGCCATGCTGGCCCAGGCCGAGGAGGCCCGGACCGCCCGCCCGGTGCGCGAAGGGGAACAGGGCGAGGCCGTCCTCTCCCTGCGGGGCGTACGGCTCTTCGACGACCGGACACCCCTCGACCTCGACCTGCGCGCCGGCGAAGTCACCGGCGTCGTCGGCCTGCTGGGCGCGGGCAAGACCGAGCTGGCGCGCGGGCTGTTCGGCGCCGAGCCGTTCCGCACCGGCACCCTCGCACTGGACGGCAGGCCGTACGCGCCCCGCCGCCCCGCCGACGCCATCCGCGCCGGCATCCATCTGGTCCCCGAGGACCGGCACACCGACGCGCTGGTCCCCGGCTGGTCGGTGGCGCGCAACATCTCGCTGCCCTTCCTCAAGTCCGTCTCCCGGGCCGGGCTGGTGAGCCACTCCCGCGAGGACGCGCTGGGCCGCGCCACCATCGACGCCCTCGGTGTCGTCACCCGCGACGAGCACAGCGCCGTCGAGGACCTGTCCGGCGGCAACCAGCAGAAGGTCGTCGTCGGCCGCTGGCTCGCCGAGACCCCGCGCGTCCTCGTCCTGGACGAGCCGTTCCGAGGCGTGGACATCGGCGCCCGCCGGGACATCGGCCGCCGGGCCCGCGCCCTGGCCGCCGAGGGCGCCGCCGTGCTCGTCCTGTCCGCCGACGTCGACGAGGTGCTGGAGGTCGCCGACCGGGTCGTCGTCCTCGCGGCCGGCGAGGTCCGCCTCGACGCGTACGGCGAGGACGCCCAGCGCGACCGCGTCATCCAGACCATCGCCGTGTCCGTCTGAGCCCCGTGACACCGGCCGCCGAAGGAAGCAGCACGCCATGACCAGCACCCAGAGCACCGAGGCCCCGGCCAAGTCGACGACCCCGCCCACCGGCGCCACCGCCCTGCGCGTCCAGAACGCCGTCATCAAGTACGGCTTCATCCTCGTGACCGTCGCGCTGTTCCTGTACTTCGCGCTGAGCGAGGGCGCGTTCCGCGAGTCGGCGACGCTCCTCGACACGTTGAGATACGTCTCCGTCGCCGCGATCCTCGGCCTCGGTGTCACCCTCACCATGGCCGTCGGCGGAATGGACATGTCCGTCGGCGCGGTCGCCGGACTCGGTGTCTCGGTCGCCGCCCAGACGATGGTGATCTACAACCAGATCGGCACGGTCGCGATCCTCGCGGTGCTGGCGGCGGGCGCCCTGGCCGGGCTGCTCAACGCACTCCTCATCGTCGTCCTGAAGATCCCCGACATGCTCGCCACCCTCGGCACCATGTTCGTGATCCAGGGCAGCAAACTCATCCTGGTCGACGGCCAGTCCATCACCCCCGGCATGACCCGCTCCGACGGCACCACCGCCCCGGGCCGCTTCACCGAGGGCTTCCTGCGCATCGACCGGGGCACGGTTCTCGGCATCCCCGTCCCGGTGCTGATCTTCGGCGGTCTCACCGTCGCCGCCTGGGTCTTCCTCGCCCGCACCCGCTGGGGCCGGGTGCTGTACGCCATCGGCGCCAACCCCGAGGCCGCCCGGCTCGCGGGCATCCGCGTCGGCGCGTACCGGGCCCTGGCGTACGTCGTCTCCGGCGTCCTCGCCTCCGTCGGCGGCCTGATCCTGGCCGCCCGGATCGGACAGGGCGATGTCTCCGCCGGCACCTCCCAGCTGCTGGAGGCGGTCGCGGTGGCCCTCGTCGGTACGTCGGTGCTCGGCCGGGGCCGCCCGAACGTCTGGGGTACGGCCCTCGGAGCCGTTCTCATCGGCATCATCACGACCGGCCTGACCATCAAGGGCCTGCCGTACTACACCCAGGACGTCGTCGAGGGAGCCGTGCTCATCCTCGCCCTGGTCTTCAGCTTCACCCGGTCCGAGCGCCGCACCGCATAAGGGAGTTCACAGCCGATGGGCTACCGCATCCTGGAGACCGACGACATCCCCGGCTACCTGCACGAGCGAGGCCACTGGGAGGACGTGACCGACATCCACGTCCGCGAGGTCTCCGACGGCAACGTCAACCGCGTCTTCCTCGCCTCGAACGCCGCCGGCACCCGCGGCCTCGCCCTCAAGCAGGCGCTGCCCTGGGTCCGGGTGGCCGGCCCCTCCTGGCCGTTGAGTCCCGACCGCTCCGACGCGGAGGCCCGGGCGTACGCCCAGCTGGCCAAGGTGGCACCGGACGAGATCCCGGCGATCCACGGCTACGACGCCGAGAACCACGCCCTCGTCATGGAGGACCTCTCCGACCTGGAGGTGCTGCGCACGGTCCTGAACGAGGGCGCCGCGTACGGCCCGCACACCTCGCCGGGCATCGGCCGACTGGTCGCCCGGCTCTCCTTCGCCACCAGCGACTTCGGCCTGCCGTCGGCCGAACGCAAGGCCCTGATCGCGGCCTCGGTCAACCCCGAACTGTGCGGGATCACCGAGGACGTCGTCCTCTCCGAGCCGTACCTCGAGCACGAGCACAACCACTGGCACCCGGGCCTGGACGACCTGGCGGCCTCCTTCCGCGCCGACGCCCGCCTGCGCACCGAGGTCGCCGACCTCCGCCACACCTTCATGACCAGCGCGCAGGCCCTCCTCCACGGCGACCTGCACACCGGCAGCGTCATGGTCGGCGCACGCGCGGGTGCCCCGGTGGTCCGGGTCTTCGACCCCGAGTTCTCCTTCGTCGGCCCCATCGGCTTCGACCTCGGCCTGTACTGGGCCAACACGCTGGTGTCGGAGCAGCGCGCCCGCGCCCTCGGCACCCTCATCGACCACGGCGACCAACTCCGCCTCTCCTGGGAGGCGTTCGAGACGGAGTTCCGCCGGCTGTGGCTCACCCGCGTCGATACCTTCTTCGACGACGCCCACCTGGACCGCTTCCTGCACCGCGTCTGGAGCGAGTCCCTCGGCTACGCGGGCACCGAGATCGTCCGCCGCATCATCGGCTACGCCCATCTGACCGACCTGACGACCCTCCCGGACCCGGTCCCGGCGTCCCGGCGGGCGCTGCTGCTGGGCCGCGAACTGATCGTCGGCCGTGCCCAGTTGCCCGACGTGGACGCCGTACGCGCGGTCGTGGACTCGCTCGGCTGATCTCCGCCACCCCCACGGACATCCGCGCACGCGAAAGGGGCGGCTCCGTCGGCGTGGAGCCGCCCCTCTCGCTGTTCCGGCTCCTCGTGCGGGAGGAGCCGTCCCTCATCCGTTCCGGCCCCGGTCAGGGGGGAGGGGCCGGCCGGGACCTACTTCTTGTCGAGCAGGTCCTGGACCTTGTCGCGGACCTCGTCCGTGGCCAGGCCCCGGATGGTCAGCGTGGTGCGGCGGCGCAGCACGTCGTCGGCCGTCTCGGCCCACTCGTGGTCGCGGGCCCACACGACCTGCGCCCAGATCTCCGGGGCGTCCGGGTGGACGCGCTCGGCCAGCTCCGGGCTCTCGTTCGCCATACGGGCGATGTCGAAGGCCAGTGAGCCGTAGTGGGTGGCCAGGTGCTTGGCGGTGTCGGCGGCCATGCGCGGGCCGGGCGCCGGGTGGTCCACCAGGAGACGGTGGGCGACCGCGCGCGGGTTGGCGACACCGGGCAGCGGGAGCTTCTTCGGCAGCGAGGAGATCGGCTCGAAGTCGTCGCCGAGCGGGTGGCCCGGCAGCGCCTCCAGCTTCTGCATGACCGTGCGGCCGATGTGCCGGAAGGTGGTCCACTTGCCGCCGGCGACGGACAGCATGCCGGCCTTGCCCTCGGTGACGACGGTCTCGCGCTTGGCCTTGGCCGTGTCACCGGGGCCGCCCGGCAGCACGCGCAGGCCGGCGAAGGCGTAGGTGATCAGGTCGCGCTGCAGCTGCTGGTCGCGGACCGAGAAAGCTGCCTCGTCCAGAATCTGGGCGATGTCCTTCTCGGTGACCGCGACGTCCGCCGGGTCGCCCTCGTACTCCTCGTCGGTGGTGCCGAGCAGCAGCATGTCCTCCCAGGGGAGGGCGAAGGTGATGCGGTACTTGTCGATGGGGGTCGCCAGCGCGGCCTTCCAGGGGGAGGTGCGCTTGAGGACCAGGTGGGCGCCTTTGGACAGGCGGATGGACGGCGCCGCGTTCGGGTCCTCCATCCGGCGCAGGTGGTCGACCCAGGGGCCGGTCGCGTTCAGCACCAGGCGGGCGTTGACCCCGAACTCCGCGCCGGATATGCGGTCCCGGAGGTCGGCGCCGGTGACCCGGCCCTTGGTGAAGCGCAGGCCGGTGACCTCGGCGTGGTTGAGGACGACCGCGCCCGACTCGACGGCCGCGCGGACCGTCATCAGCGCCATGCGCGCGTCGTTCATCTGGTCGTCGCCGTACACGGCCACGGCCTTGAGGTTCTCGGTGCGCAGCTCGGGCACGTCCTGCGCCGCCTTGGCGGGGGAGAGCAGGTGGCCCACGCCGTCACCGAACGCGGAGAGCGCGGAGTAGGCGAAGACGCCCGCGCCGAGCTTCGCCGCGCCGTGCGGCCCGCCCTTGTACACCGGGAGGTAGAAGGTGAGCGGGTTCGCCAGGTGGGGGGCCACCTGGCGGGAGACCGCACGGCGCTCGAAGTGGTTCTCCGCCACCAGCTTCACCGCGCCGGTCTGCAGGTAGCGCAGACCGCCGTGGAGCAGCTTGGAGGAGGCGGAGGAGGTGGCACCGGCGAAGTCGCCGGCGTCGACCAGCGCCACCCTGAGTCCGGACTGCGCGGCGTGCCAGGCGGTGGAGATGCCCAGGATGCCGCCGCCGATCACAAGAAGGTCGTACGACGCCTTGGAGAGCTGCTCCCTGGTCTCGGCCCGGCTCGGGTTGGAGCCGGAGGCCGGGTGCGTCCCCAGGGCAGGCACGGACTGCAGGGTGGGCTGACTGGTCATTTCGGGTTCTTACTCCTAGTCAGAGTTGGCTGGGCGGTCCGGGCCGCTCAGTCCTCGTCCTCGATCCAGCCCATGGTCCGGTCGACGGCCTTGAGCCAGTTCTTGTACTCACGGTCGCGGGTGTCCGCGTCCATCTGGGGGGTCCACTCGGCGGCCCGGCGCCAGTTGGCGCGCAGTTCGTCCGTGCTGGACCAGAAGCCGACGGCCAGGCCGGCGGCGTAGGCGGCGCCGAGGCAGGTGGTCTCGGCGACCATCGGGCGTACCACCGGTGCGTCCAGGTAATCCGAGAGCGTCTGCATCAGCAGGTTGTTGGAGGTCATGCCGCCGTCGACCTTCAGGGCCACCAGCTCGTCGCCGGAGTCCTTGACCATCGCGTCGGCGATCTCCCGGGTCTGCCAGGCGGTCGCCTCCAGGACCGCACGGGCGAGGTGCGCCTTGGTGACGTACCGGGTCAGGCCGGCGATCACACCGCGGGCGTCGGAGCGCCAGTGCGGAGCGAACAGGCCGGAGAAGGCCGGTACGAAGTAGGCGCCGCCGTTGTCCTCGACCGAGAGCGCGAGCGTCTCGATCTCGGCCGCGGTGGAGATCAGGCCCATCTGGTCCCGCATCCACTGCACCAGCGAGCCGGTGACGGCGATCGAACCCTCGAGGGCGTACACGGTCGGCTGGTCGCCGATCTTGTAGCCGACCGTGGTCAGCAGGCCCGCGTAGGAGTTGATGATCTTGTCGCCGGTGTTCATCACCATGAAGGTGCCGGTGCCGTAGGTGGACTTGGTCTCGCCCTCGGAGAAGCAGGTCTGGCCGAACAGGGCCGCCTGCTGGTCGCCGAGCGCGGAGGCGACCGGGATGCCGCCGAGCAGGTCGCCCAGCTTGCCGCCGGTGACCTCGCCGTAGACCTCGGCGGAGGAGCGGATCTCCGGCAGGATCGCCAGCGGGACACCGATGGACTCGGCGATCTTCTCGTCCCACTGCATGGTGTGCAGGTTCATCAGCATGGTGCGGGAGGCGTTGGTCACGTCGGTGACGTGGTGGCCGCCGTTGACACCGCCGGTCAGGTTCCAGATGACCCAGGTGTCCATGGTGCCGAAGAGGATGTCGCCCGCCTCGGCGCGCTCCCGCAGGCCCTCGACGTTGTCGAGCAGCCAGCGGGCCTTGGGGCCGGAGAAGTACGAGGCCAGCGGGAGGCCGGTCTCGCGGCGGAAGCGGTCCTGGCCGACGTTGCGCCCGAGCTCCCGGCACAGGGCGTCGGTGCGGGTGTCCTGCCAGACCAGGGCGTTGTGGACGGGCTCACCGGTGTTCTTGTCCCACAGCACGGTGGTCTCGCGCTGGTTGGTGATGCCGATGGCCTTGATGTCGTCGCGGGTGATGCCGGCCTTCTGGATGGCTCCGGCGACGACCTCCTGGACGTTGGTCCAGATCTCGTTGGCGTTGTGCTCGACCCAGCCCGGCTTCGGGAAGATCTGCTCGTGCTCCTTCTGGTCGACGGAGACGATCCGGCCGTCCTTGTCGAAGACGATGCAGCGCGAGGAAGTCGTGCCCTGGTCGATGGCCGCGATGAACGGGCCTGCGGTGTGGGCGTCGGTCACTGTGTGCTCCTGAAAGATCCGTGGTGATGAAGCTGTACGTACGGCGCGTGCTGGAAGACTCGGTGCTTCTTAAGCAAAGGCGACGTTGTAGATGCCTGCAGCGATAGCGGCGCCGATCAGCGGACCGACCACCGGGATCCAGGCGTAGCTCCAGTCGGAGCCGCCCTTGTTGGGCAGGGGCAGGAGGGCGTGCACGATGCGCGGACCGAGGTCACGGGCGGGGTTGATCGCGTAGCCGGTCGGGCCGCCGAGGGAGAGGCCGATGCCGACGACCACCAGCGCGGTGATCAGGGCGCCGATGGTGCCGAGACCGTTGCCCTTGTCGTTCAGGCCCTGCGTGAGGACGGCGAGCACCAGCACCACGGTGCCGATGATCTCCGTGAGGAGGTTCTGCACCACGTTCCGGATCTCCGGACCGGTGGAGAAGATGCCCAGGACCGGGCCGGCGCCCGTCTCCTGGGCCTCGACGGCCTTGGCCTCCGTGGCCTGCGCACCCGGACCGCCGACGATCTCCTTGTCGGTGAGGTGCGCGTGGAACTGGCCGTAGTAGGCGACCCAGACCAGGGTGGCGCCGATCATGGCGCCGAGCAGCTGGCCGCCCCAGTAGACGGGCAGGTTGCTGAAGTCCTTGTCCTTGATCGCGAGCGCGAGCGTCACGGCCGGGTTCAGGTGGGCGCCGGAGAGCGGCGCCGAGGTGTATACGGCCGTCAGAACGGCGAAACCCCACCCGAAGGTGATGGCGAGCCAACCGGCGTTACGGGCCTTGGAGGCCTTCAGCGTCACGGCGGCGCAGACGCCGCCACCGAGCAGGATGAGTATGGCGGTACCGATGGTCTCGCCGATGAAGATGTCGGAGCTGGACACCCGCGACTCCTTTGTCCTTCGTCCAGGGAAGCCGAACCCCGGGTCCCACCGGGGGTTCTGGCGCCCTCGGGGGTGAGAGCGATTCCGGCCCTTGGCGTTGCCACACTCTAGCGCGTATTGCCGGTAGGTGTTCGACAATGCCGACCGATGGACGGGAGTCTTGCTTCGGCGTTACGCATGCGTCAAGAGTTCTGTTATCGAAAACAGGATCGTTATTGATCGCTGTTGGTTATCGCTCTTCGTGCGCTGACGTACCTTCTCACCCGTTATGTCCATTTCAGGGTATGGCGAGAACCGGAACGCCGCCTCGCGTCCCGGTCGTCCCCGTGGGGTTATCCGCTGGTCAGCGGCGGATCGCCCGCCCGCTCAGAACCGCCCCGCGCCCAGGTCGCGGGAGACCGCGCGGGCGCAGTCCCGTACCGCCGCGATCAGGTCGGGGCGCAACGAGCCGTCCAGGCCCAGCCGTTCCACGGCGCCCGTGATGCCGACGGCACCCACGGGCATCCGGCGCCGGTCGTGGATGGGCGCGGCGACCGAGGCCACGCCCTCCCAGGTCTCCTCCACGTCCGACGCGTACCCACGCGCGCGTGTGAGGTCGAGGATGTGCTCGAAGTCCGCCAGCTCGCACACCGTGCGGTCCGTGAAGGGCTTGCGGTCGGCCTCCAGCGCCTCGCTGTGCGCCACCGGGTCATAAGCCGACAGCACCTTGCCCAGTGCCGTGGAGTGCAGCGGCTGCATGGCCCCTATCTCCAGCACCTGCCGGCTGTCGTCGGGCCGGAAGACGTGGTGCACGATCAGCACGCCCTGCTGGTGCAGGACGCCCAGATACACGCTCTCCCCGCTGGCCCGGGCCAGGTCGTCGGTCCACACCAGGGCCCGCGCCCGCAGCTCGTGCACGTCGAGGTAGGTGGTGCCCAGGCGCAGCAGCTCGGCGCCCAGCTGGTAGCGCCCGGAGATGTCGTCCTGTTCAACGAAGCCCTCCTGCTGGAGGGTGCGCAGGATGCCGTGGGCGGTGCCCTTGGCGAGGCCCAGTGACGAGGCGATGTCCGACAGGCCGAGCCGTCGCTCGCCGCCCCCGAGCAGCCGCAGCATCGCGGCCGCCCGTTCGAGCGACTGGATGTTCCGTGCCATCGCCGTCCTGCCCTCCGTCCACTTCGACCGTCCCGAACAGCATCGAAGACACCGTTCGGCAATGTCGAACACTACCGGTCCATGTCGGCCTCCCGCTAATGGTCGGACGACACCTGTTACATCTGCCGTGGCCTGCAAGTGGCGCCCCGGCCATCCGGGCTCGGCCACTCGAGTCCGCCTCGTGGACGCCGCTGCCCATCCAAGCCCACTCCCGGTTACTCTGACGCCGTGCCCCTTGCCCGGTCCCGCCGGGCAGACCGCATAGCCGACAGCCGTCGCACTCCAGGGAGCCCCTTCATGGCCTCGTTGCCAACGACCCCTTCCGCCGACACCCGGACCCGTGCGTCCGCACTCCGAGAGGCACTGGCCACCCGCGTGGTGGTCGCCGACGGAGCGATGGGCACGATGCTCCAGGCCCAGGAACCGACCCTCGAGGACTTCCAGCACCTCGAGGGCTGCAACGAGATTCTCAACCTCACCCGGCCCGACATCGTCCGCTCCGTCCATGAGGCGTACTTCGCCGTGGGCGTCGACTGCGTCGAGACCAACACCTTCGGTGCCAACCACTCCGCGCTCGGCGAGTACGACATCGCCGACCGCGTTTACGAGCTGTCCGAGGCCGGCGCCCGCGTCGCCCGCGAGGTCGCCGACGAGTTCACCGCCAAGGACGGCCGGCCCCGCTGGGTCCTCGGCTCCATCGGCCCGGGCACCAAGCTGCCCACCCTCGGCCACGCCCCCTACACCACCCTGCGCGACGCCTTCCAGCGCAACGCCGAGGGCCTGGTCACCGGGGGCGCCGACGCGCTGCTCGTGGAGACCACCCAGGACCTGCTGCAGACCAAGGCCGCCGTCCTCGGCGCCCGCCGGGGCCTCGCCGCCCTCGGCCTGGACGTGCCGGTGATCGTGTCGGTGACCGTCGAGACCACCGGCACCATGCTGCTCGGCTCCGAGATCGGCGCGGCCCTCACCGCGCTGGAGCCCCTCGGCATCGACATGATCGGCCTGAACTGCGCCACCGGCCCGGCCGAGATGAGCGAGCACCTGCGCTACCTCGCCCGCACCGCCCGTATCCCGCTGTCCTGCATGCCCAACGCGGGCCTGCCGGTCCTCGGCAAGGACGGCGCCCACTACCCGCTGACCGCGCCGGAGCTGGCCGACGCCCAGGAGACGTTCGTCCGCGAGTACGGCCTCTCGCTGGTCGGCGGCTGCTGCGGCACCACCCCCGAGCACCTGCGCCAGGTCGTCGAGCGGGTCCGGGGCCTCACCCCGCCCGAGCGGCAGCCGCGGCCCGAGCCCGGCGCCGCCTCCCTCTACCAGAGCGTGCCGTTCCGCCAGGACACCTCCTACCTGGCCATCGGCGAGCGCACCAACGCCAACGGCTCCAAGAAGTTCCGCGAGGCCATGCTGGACGCCCGCTGGGACGACTGTGTCGAGATGGCACGCGAGCAGATCCGCGAGGGCGCGCACATGCTCGACCTGTGCGTGGACTACGTCGGCCGCGACGGCGTCGCCGACATGGAGGAGCTGGCCGGCCGTTTCGCCACCGCCTCCACCCTGCCGATCGTCCTCGACTCCACCGAGGTCGACGTGCTCCAGGCGGGCCTGGAGAAGCTCGGCGGCCGCGCGGTGATCAACTCCGTCAACTACGAGGACGGCGACGGCCCCGACTCCCGCTTCGCCAAGGTCACCAGGCTGGCCCAGGAGCACGGCGCCGCTCTGATCGCGCTGACCATCGACGAGGAGGGCCAGGCCCGCACCCCCGAGAAGAAGGTCGAGATCGCCGAACGGCTGATCGACGACCTGACCGGGAACTGGGGCATCCTCGAGGACGACATCCTCATCGACACCCTGACCTTCACCATCTGCACCGGTCAGGAGGAGTCCCGCAAGGACGGCATCGCCACCATCGAGGCGATCCGCGAGCTGAAGAAGCGGCACCCGGCCGTGCAGACCACGCTGGGCCTGTCGAACATCTCCTTCGGCCTCAACCCGGCCGCCCGCATCCTGCTGAACTCCGTCTTCCTGGACGAGTGCGTCAAGGCGGGCCTGGACTCGGCGATCGTCCACGCCTCCAAGATCCTGCCGATCGCCCGCTTCGACGAGGAGCAGGTCACCACCGCCCTCGACCTCATCTACGACCGCCGCAGCGAGGGCTACGACCCCCTCCAGAAGCTGATGGCCCTGTTCGAGGGCGCCACCGCCAAGTCCCTGAAGGCCGGCAAGGCCGAGGAGCTGGCCGCCCTCCCGCTGGAGGAGCGCCTCAAGCGCCGCATCATCGACGGCGAGCGCAACGGCCTGGAGGCCGACCTCGATCTCGCGCTGGCCGACCGCCCGGCCCTGGACATCGTCAACGAGACCCTCCTGGACGGCATGAAGGTCGTCGGCGAGCTGTTCGGCTCCGGCCAGATGCAGCTGCCGTTCGTCCTCCAGTCCGCCGAGGTCATGAAGACGGCCGTCGCCTACCTCGAACCGCACATGGAGAAGTCGGACGCCGAGGGCAAGGGCACCATCGTGCTGGCCACCGTGCGCGGCGACGTCCACGACATCGGCAAGAACCTCGTCGACATCATCCTGTCCAACAACGGCTACAACGTCGTCAACCTGGGCATCAAGCAGCCGGTCTCCGCGATCCTGGAGGCCGCCGAGGAGCACCGGGCCGACGTCATCGGCATGTCCGGTCTGCTGGTCAAGTCCACGGTGATCATGAAGGAGAACCTGGAGGAGCTGAACCAGCGCGGCCTCGCCGCCCGCTTCCCGGTCATCCTCGGCGGCGCCGCCCTCACCCGCGCCTACGTCGAGCAGGACCTGCACGAGATCTACGAGGGCGAGGTCCGCTACGCCCGCGACGCCTTCGAGGGCCTGCGCCTGATGGACGCCCTGATCGGCGTCAAGCGGGGCGTGCCCGGCGCGCAGCTGCCCGAGCTGAAGCAGCGCCGGGTCCGGGCCGCGGCCGCCCTCCAGGTCGAGGAACGCCCGGAGGAGGGGCACGTCCGCTCCGACGTCGCCACCGACAACCCCGTGCCGGCCCCGCCGTTCTGGGACACCCGCGTCGTCAAGGGCATCCAGCTCAAGGAGTACGCGAGCTGGCTGGACGAGGGCGCGCTGTTCAAGGGCCAGTGGGGCCTCAAGCAGGCCCGCACCGGGGACGGGCCGACGTACGAGGAACTGGCGGAGACCGAGGGCCGCCCCCGCCTGCGCGGCCTGCTCGACCGGCTCCAGACGGAGAACCTGCTGGAGGCCGCCGTGGTCTACGGCTACTTCCCGTGCGTCTCCAAGGACGACGACCTGATCATCCTGGACGAGCGGGGCAACGAGCGCACCCGGTTCACCTTCCCGCGCCAGCGCCGCGGCCGCCGGCTGTGCCTCGCCGACTTCTTCCGCCCGGAGGAGTCGGGGGAGACGGACGTCGTCGGCCTCCAGGTGGTCACCGTCGGCTCCCGCATCGGCGAGGAGACGGCCAAGCTCTTCGAGTCGAACTCCTACCGCGACTACCTCGAACTCCACGGCCTGTCCGTGCAGTTGGCGGAGGCGCTGGCCGAGTACTGGCACGCCCGCGTCCGCGCCGAACTCGGCTTCGCCGGCGAGGACCCGGCCGACATCGAGGACATGTTCGCCCTGAAGTACCGGGGCGCCCGCTTCTCCCTCGGCTACGGCGCCTGCCCCGACCTGGAGGACCGCGCCAAGATCGCCGAACTGCTCCAGCCCGAGCGGATCGGCGTCCACCTGTCCGAGGAGTTCCAGCTCCACCCCGAGCAGTCCACGGACGCGATCGTGATCCACCACCCGGAGGCGAAGTACTTCAACGCCCGGTGAGGTGCTCGGCGCCCCGTGAGGCGCGTCGCACAGCACACTGATCGGATAAGTCGTACACTGGTCGGTCCACCGCAGGCCGGTTCCCTGTCCGGGAACCGGCCTGGTCGTCCCTCAAGGAGGTGCGCCAGGATGACCAGTACGGTCCCCGCGCTCGGAACCCGTACGGCCGAAGGCTCAGCCCTGCAGGCCGTGCTCCTCGACATGGACGGCACCCTGGTGGACACCGAGGGTTTCTGGTGGGACGTGGAGGTCGACGTCTTCGCCGCGCTGGGCCACACCCTCGACGAGACCTGGCGCCACATCGTGGTCGGCGGCCCCATGACCCGCAGCGCGGGCTTCCTGATCGAGGCCACCGGCGCCGACATCACCCTCGCCGAGCTGACCACGCTGCTCAACGACGGGTTCGAGGAGCGCATCGGCCGCTCCCTGCCGCTGATGCCGGGTGCCGCCCGGCTGCTCGCCGAGCTGTACGAGTACGAGATCCCGACCGCCCTGGTCTCCGCCTCGCACCGGCGCATCATCGACCGCGTGCTGGCCTCCCTCGGCCCCCAGCACTTCGCCCTGACCGTGGCCGGCGACGAGGTGTCGCGCACCAAGCCGTACCCGGACCCGTATCTGCTCGCCGCCGCCGGGCTCGGCGCCGAGCCCGCCCGGTGCGCGGTGATCGAGGACACCGCGACCGGCGTAGAGGCCGCGGAGGCCGCGGGCTGCCGGGTGGTCGCCGTGCCCTCGGTGGCCCCCATCGCGCCGACCGACGGGCGTACGGTCGTCAGCTCGCTCGAAGAGGTCGACCTGGCATTTCTGCGCGGCCTGATGACGGAAATGCGCTAGCCGTTCACCCAGCGTGCAAAGTCCATTGGACGCGTTGGACAAAAATCCGGGGCAGTACACCGGCATGGAATTCGAAGCGGGCCGCCCGGCCGAATTCCGGTAACCGCCAACCCAGTTGGAAGTGTGACGTTCCCCACGTGTGACGGGCTCGACAACGTTGCCCGAGTGTGCAGATCGGCCCCGTTTGGGGTCGACTGGCGTGCCTTTGTGTCCCGATTGATGGAACGCTGCACCAAACCTGCCGCTGTCGGGTTTTCGGTGTGTCCACACCCGGTTTCACTCCGTGATGGGGACTCAACTCACGCGGCTGTGAACCCTCCTGCGGGCGCGGTCTAATCTCGTCGCGAGAACATCGCCGCAACCCCCGTGACCCGCCGCACCACCCATGCATGCCGGGTACACGGATTCGAACAGTCCTGGAGAAAGTCCCGCATGAACCGCAAGACTTTGGTGCTGCCGGCAGTCGCCGGCCTGCTCACGCCGGTTCTCGCCGCGTGCGGCGGATCCGACAGTGGCAGCAACAGCGGGAACGCCATCGTCGTCGGCACCACGGACCGGTTCACCGTCACGAGTGACGCGCCCGCGCCCCTCGACCCCGCCTACGCCTACGACGTCGGCACCTGGAACATCCTGCGCCAGACGGTGCAGACCCTGATGACCCAGCCCAAGGGCGAAGGCGACCCGGTGCCCGAGGCGGCCGAGAGCTGCTCCTTCACCGACAGCGGCAACGAGCGCTACGCCTGCAAGCTGCGCGACGGCCTGTCGTTCGCCAACGGCGACAAGGTCACCGCCGAGGACGTCAAGTTCTCCATCGAGCGAGCCCTGCGCATCAAGGCCGACAGCGGTGTCGCCGCTCTGCTGAACACCATCGACACGATCGAGACCCAGGGCGACCGCGAGGTCATCTTCCACCTCAAGACGGCCGACGCCACCTTCCCGTACAAGCTGTCCACCCCGGTCGCCGGCATCGTCGACCCCAAGGACTACGCCAAGGGCAAGCTGCGCGACGGCTTCGAGGTCGACGGCTCCGGCCCCTACAGCTTCAAGGCCGACGTCAAGGACAACGCGATCGTCAGCGCCACCTTCACCAAGAACGCCTCCTACAAGGGCAGCCTGAAGGTGAACAACGACCAGGTCGTGATCCGCTCCTACGACGACGCGGACGCCATGGGCGCCGCCATCGACAAGGGCGACATCGACGTCATGACCCGCACCATGTCGCCGGCGCAGATCGACAAGCTGGACAGCGGCTCCGACAAGAACGTCGACCTGGTCGACATGCCGGGCCTGGAGATCCGCTACCTGGCCTTCAACACCAACGCGCCGACCGTGAAGAACAAGGCCGTCCGCCAGGCCATGGCCCAGGTCATCAACCGCGGCGAACTCGTCTCCAAGGTCTACGGCACCCAGGCCGAGCCGCTGTACTCGCTCGTCCCGGCGACCCTCACCGGCCACTCCAACTCGTTCTTCAACAAGTACGGCGACCCCAACGTCGCCAAGGCGAAGGACCTGCTGGCCAAGGCCGGCGTCACCGCCCCGGTGAAGCTGACGCTGCACTACACCACCGACCACTACGGCTCGGCCACCAAGCAGGAGTTCGAGATCCTGCAGAAGCAGCTCAACGGCAGCGGTCTGTTCGACGTCAGCATCCAGGGCCACCCCTGGGCGACCTTCCGGCCCGCCGAGCAGAAGGGCCAGTACGACGTCTACGGCATGGGTTGGTTCCCCGACTTCCCGGACGCGGACAACTACGTCGCGCCCTTCCTCGACAAGGACAACTTCCTCGGCTCGCCGTACTCCAACAGCACCATCCAGCGCACGCTGATCCCGGAGTCCCGCCGCGAGGCCGACCGGCTCAACGCCACCAAGAGCCTGACCGAGATTCAGGACACCGTCGCCGAGGACGTCCCCGTACTGCCCCTGTGGCAGGGCAAGCAGTACGTCGCCGCACGGGACGACATCACGGGCGTCTCCTACGCCCTCAACTCCTCCTCGACGCTTCAGCTGTGGGAACTCGGCCGCGGAGTCAGCGGCTGACGTTCCTCCTTGTCCGGGGCGCGAAACGGGGGCCCCGGATCGACGAACCGACGACAAAGGCACACAGTGAACCTGCGCAACCAGTGGCCAGTCCTGCCCATCGTGGCGGGGCTGGCCTCCGGCCTGTTGACCGGCTGCGGCTCGGAGGACGGTGCATCCGGGGGCACCGGCTCCTCCCTGGTGATGGGGATGTCCGACGACGTCCTCGCCACCGACCCCGCCTCCGGTTACGACCCCGGCTCCTGGCTGTTGTTCAACAACGTCTTCCAGTCGCTGCTCAGCTTCCCCAAGGGCGGCACGGAGCCCGAGCCGGAGGCGGCGAAGCAGTGCACCTTCACCGACACCCAGGCGATGGTGTACAAGTGTGAACTCAAGGACGGGCTGAAGTTCAGCAACGGTGACGCCCTCACCTCCGAGGACGTCAAGTTCTCCTTCGACCGCACGCTGAAGATCGACGACGCAGCCGGCCCGGCGATCATGTTCCCGATGCTCGACAAGGTCGAGACACCCGACGCGAAGACGGTCGTCTTCCGGCTCAAGGTCCCGGACGCCACCTTCCCCAGCAAGGTCGCCTCCGGCGCCGGCTCCATCGTCGACCACCGCCAGTACGACGCGAACGGCCTGCGCACCGACGACAAGGCCGTCGGCTCCGGGCCGTACAAGCTGGACTCCTTCGACAAGGAGGAGGCGGTCTTCTCCGTCAACTCCAACTACCGGGGCACCGCCAAGGCCAAGAACTCCGGCATCACCCTGAAGTTCTTCCACGGCGACCGGGCCGCCCTGAAGAAGGCCCTCGAGAGCGGCGACGTCGACATCGCCTACCGAGGCCTGTCCGCGAGCGACATCGCCGACCTGGACCAGCAGGACGGCAGCAAGGGCATCGACGTCATCGAGGGCAACAGCGCCGAGGTCCAGCACCTGGTCTTCAACATGAAGGACCCGGTCGCCGGCAAGCTCGGCGTCCGCAAGGCCATGGCCTACCTCCTCGACCGCGACGCCCTGGTCAGGAACGTCTACCAGGACACCGCCACCCCGCTGTACTCGATCGTCCCGGCCGGCATCGCGGGCCACAACACGGCCTTCTTCGACACCTACGGAGCCCGCCCCTCCAAGGCGAAGGCCGCCGCCGCGCTGCGCGCCGAGGGCATCACCGGCAAGGTGAAGCTCACCCTGTGGTCCACGCCGTCCCGCTACGGCCCCGCCACCGACGACGAGCTGAAGGCCATCGCCGGCCAGCTCAACGCGAGCGGACTGTTCCAGGCCGACGTCAAGTCCGTCGCCTTCGACCAGTACGAGAAGGACATCGCCCAGGGCAAGTACGGCGTGTACGTGAAGGGCTGGGTGCCCGACTACCCGGACGCCGACAACTTCACGGCGCCCTTCTTCGGCAAGGACAACGTGCTGGGCAACAACTACAGCAACAGCACGATCACCGGCTCCCTCATCCCCGGCACGGCCGCGCAGCGCGACCGCTCCGCCACCGACAGGGACTTCGGGAAGCTCCAGGACATCGTCGCCGACGAGCTGCCCGTCCTGCCGGTGTGGCAGGCCAAGCAGTACGCGCTCGCCCGTGACGGCGTCTACGGCCTGGAGTACTGCCTGGACGCCTCGACGGTGTTCCGGTTCTGGGAGCTGAGCAAGGGCTGAGCGGCACCTACGCGCAGGGCGCTGTGTCCTCCTCCGGAGGAGGACACAGCGCCCAGTGCTCTGTACCGACCCCTACTGCGCGCCAGGGCGCACCAGCCCGCTCTCGTACGCGTACACCGCGGCCTGCACCCGGTCCCTGAGGCCCAGCTTGGTCAGCACGTGCCCGACGTGCGTCTTCACGGTGGTCTCGCTGACGAACAGGTCGGCGGCGATCTCGGCGTTGGACAGCCCCCGCGCCACCAGCTTCAGCACCTCCACCTCGCGGTCGGTGAGCGTGTGCAGGGTGTCCGGCACGGGCTCCTCGCCGGAGGGCAGATGCGTGGCGTACTTGTCCAGCAGACGGCGGGTGATGCTCGGCGCCAGCATGGCCTCACCGGCCGCCACGACCCGGATCGCCTGCACCAGCTCGTTGGCGGGCGCGTCCTTGAGCAGGAAGCCGCTCGCCCCGGCCCGCAGCGCCTCCACCACGTACTCGTCCAGGTCGAACGTGGTCAGCACGAGCACCTTCGCCGGGCCGTCCCGCCCCGGACCGGAGATCTGCCGGGTCGCCTCCACCCCGTCCATCCGCGGCATCCGGATGTCCATGAGCACGACATCGGGCTGCAGGGCGCGCACCTGGTCGAGGGCCTGCAGGCCGTCACCGGCCTCGCCCACGACCGCGATGTCCTGCTCGGCCTCCAGGATCATGCGGAAACCGGTACGCAGCAGTGGCTGGTCATCGACCAGTAGGACGCGGATGGCCACGTGACACTCCTTCGCTAGTCCGGCCCCATTCTGCCCTGCGCAGGATCAGCGGTCCGCCGCCGGGCTCACCCCGCACCGGACTCCGGCGCCCGCACCGGCAGCGGATAGGGCGGGGGAGTGCCGCCGAACTCCGGGCAGTGCGCCTGGTGATCGCACCAGCCGCACAGCTTCGTCGGCCGGGGCCGCCACTCACCGCTCTCCGTGGCCTGCCGGATGGCCTCCCACAGGGCGAGCAGCTTGCGCTCCACCCGCTCCAGGTCGGCGAGGACCGGGTCGTACGTCAGCACGTCCCCGCTGCCGAGATAGACGAGCTGGAGCCGGCGCGGGACCACCCGCTTCAGCCGCCACACCACCAGGGCGTAGAACTTCATCTGGAACAGCGCGCCCTCGGCGTACTCCGGTCGCGGCGCCTTGCCCGTCTTGTAGTCGACGATCCGCACCTCACCCGTGGGCGCCACGTCCACCCGGTCGATGATCCCGCGCAGCCGCAGTCCCGACTCCAGCTCGGCCTCCACGAACAGCTCCCGCTCGGCGGGCTCCAGCCGCGACGGGTCCTCCAGCGTGAACCAGCGCTCCACCAACTGCTCGGCCTCACCGAGCCAGCGCGCCAGCCGTTCCCCCTCGGGATCGTCGGCGAACAGCTCACCGACCTCCGGCCTGCTCTCCCGCAGCCGGTCCCACTGGCCCGGGATCAGCGCCTTGGCCTGCGGCGCGGTCCGCTCCCCGGCGGGCGCGTCGAACAACCGCTCCAGCACGGCATGCACCAGCGTGCCCCGGGTCGCCGCCTCGCTCGGCTTCTCCGGCAACCGGTCGATCACCCGGAACCGGTACAGCAACGGACACTGCATGAAGTCACTGGCGCGGGACGGCGACAACGAGGTCGGCGCCATGGCGGCACGCTCACCCACCGACCCGGCGGCCGCACCGCTGCCGCCAGCTGCCTCTGTGTCCTGGACCGCGCCGGGCCGTGCCCCCGCGTCCTCGATGCTGCTGTCCATGACCCCAGACCATACGGCCCGGCACTGACAGTGACCCAGCCGTGTGCGGCGTCGGGCATGCCACGGCGGGGCAAACACAGGGGGTGCCGGGGCGGAAGGTGTCACCACGGCCGCATACCATCGACCCAGACCCTTCCGGCCGGTTGGCGCGGAGGACGCTTCGAACGAGGGGACAGCGTGGACGTGAGCGGCGGGAGCGGGCAGCCGCGGTCCGGCAACGACGAGCCGGCCGAGCACCCCGCAGGTCCTACGGCCCCGGCGACCGGACCCACCGACCACCCCGGGCCCGAGCCCCACGACGCCCCGACACCCCCGCCTTCCGCGGACCGGGACCCGGACACCACCGGAGACACCCCGACCGAGAGCCCGGACCCTGCGACCGGCGAGGACGCAGGGGACGCCAGGGACACCGGGGCCGACGGGACCGACGGGGCCCGCGAAGAGGCGCCCGCCACCGGCCCCCGTACCGGATCCGGCGAGCACCGGACCCTCGCCCACTCCGGGATCGCCAAGGGCGAGCCGCCCCAGCCGCCCGCCAAGGAACCCGGTGGCGGCATCCTCATGGGCCGCCCCTTCGGTGTGCCGGTGTACGTCGCGCCGAGCTGGTTCCTGGTCGCCGCGCTGATCACCTGGGTCTTCGGCGGCCAGCTCGACCGCGTACTGCCCGAACTCGGTGCCGCCCGCTACCTGGTGTCCCTGTTCTTCGCCGTCGCCTTCTACGCCTCCGTGCTGGTCCACGAGCTGGCCCACACGGTCGCCGCGATCCGCTTCAAACTCCCCGTCCGCCGCATCCAGCTCCAGTTCTTCGGCGGCGTCTCCGAGATCGAGAAGGAGGCCGAGACCCCGGGCCGGGAGTTCGTCCTCGCCTTCGTCGGGCCGCTGCTCTCACTCGTCCTCGCCGGACTGTTCTACCTGGCCATGAAGCCCGTGGAGCCCGACACCGTCCCGGGCGTCCTGCTGGCCGGCCTGATGATCTCCAACCTCATCGTCGCCATCTTCAACCTGCTGCCGGGCCTGCCCCTGGACGGCGGCCGTATGCTCCGCGCCGTCGTCTGGAAGATCACCGGCAAGCCCATGAGCGGCACCGTCGCCGCCGCCTGGGTCGGCCGCGCCCTCGCCATCTCGGTCCTGATCGGCCTCCCGCTGCTCAACCAGACCGGCGCCCTCGGCGGTGGCAACGAGGACATCAGCGGCATGGACACCGTCACCGACGCCCTGCTCGCCGCCATCCTCGCCGCGATCATCTGGACCGGAGCCGGCAACAGCCTGCGCATGGCCCGGCTGCGTGAACACCTCCCCGAGCTGCGCGCCCGCACCCTGACCCGACGCGCCGTACCGGTCCAGACCGACACCCCGCTCTCCGAAGCCCTGCGCCGCGCCAACGCCGCCGGCGCCCGCGCCCTGGTCGTCGTCGACGCCGACGGCAACCCCCTCTCCCTCGTCCGCGAGGCCGCCATCGTCGGCGTACCCGAGCACCGCCGCCCCTGGGTCGCCGTCAGCGGCCTCGCCCAGGACCTGACCGACGGCATGCGGGTCTCCGCCGAGCTGTCCGGGGAGGAGCTGCTGGACGCCCTGCGGGCCACCCCGGCGACCGAGTACCTGGTGGTCGAGGAGAGCGGCGAGATCTACGGCGTCCTGTCCGCCGCGGACGTCGAGCGCGCCTTCGTGAAAGCCATGGCCCGCCCCGCCTCCTAGTGGTCGGCGGCCCCCTCAGGTGCCGGTAGGCTGGTCACATGTCCGAACCGACCGGTGCCGCCCGCAGGCGCGGGCCCTTCAAGGTCGGGGACCAGGTTCAGCTGACCGACCCCAAGGGCCGCCACTACACGTTCACGCTCGAAGCCGGGAAGAACTTCCACACCCACAAGGGCTCCTTCCCGCACGACGAACTGATCGGCGCTCCCGAGGGCAGCGTTGTCCGCACCACCGGCAACGTCGCCTACCTCGCGCTGCGCCCCCTGCTCCCCGACTACGTCCTGTCCATGCCCCGCGGGGCAGCCGTCGTCTACCCGAAGGACGCGGGGCAGATCCTCGCCTTCGCCGACATCTTCCCCGGCGCCCGCGTCGTGGAGGCCGGCGTCGGCTCCGGCTCGCTCAGCAGCTTCCTGCTGCGCGCCATCGGCGACCAGGGCATGCTGCACTCCTACGAGCGCCGCGAGGACTTCGCCGAGATCGCCCAGCAGAACGTCGAGCGCTACTTCGGCGGCCCGCACCCCGCCTGGCAGCTCACCGTCGGCGACCTCCAGGACAACCTGTCCGACACCGACGTCGACCGCGTCATCCTCGACATGCTCGCCCCCTGGGAGTGCCTGGAGGCCGTCTCCAAGGCACTCGTCCCCGGCGGCATCCTGTGCTGCTACGTGGCCACCACGACCCAGCTCGCCCGGACCGTCGAGTCCATCCGGGAGATCGGCTGCTTCAACGAGCCGACCGCCTGGGAGACGATGATCCGCAACTGGCACATCGAGGGTCTCGCCGTCCGCCCGGACCACCGGATGATCGGCCACACCGGCTTCCTGCTCACCGCCCGCCGCCTCGCCGACGGCGTCGAGCCGCCCATGCGCCGCCGCCGCCCCGCCAAGGGCGCCTACGGCGAGGACTACGCCGGCCCCAACGCCGACGGCGGCTCCGGCCGCTGACCGGCCCCGCACCGAGCACAACGCAAGGGCGCCGTGCCCGAGTTCCCGATCGATCCCGGGAACCCGGGCACGGCGCCCGTCCGTTGACACGGCACCGGGATGCGTACGGCCCACGTGCGCGTGTGCTCTTCGCCTGCGGAAATCCGTAACGACCCCGCCGTTCCCCCGCTCTGTGACGTGTGGCACCATGCAGGCCACCCCCCGCCGGCACAGCCCTCACAGGAGACACTGCTAGTGCAGCAATCCGCCGTTCCGGAGCTCGCCCACACGCACACCCGGCCCATCCACTGGGTCGCCACCGCCACTGCCGTCGCCGGTGTGATCGCCCTGTCCTCCGTAGTGCAGCCCGGCTCGGCCACGGCCGCCCAGCCGGCCCCCGGCACCGAGGCCAAGTCCGCCCCCGCCGTCGTCGCACCCCCCAGCACGACAGGCGTGGACTTCCCCCTCGACTGCGGACCGGTCAAGGCGCTGGTGGTGAAGCAGGCCGCCGGCGACCTGGACGGGGACGGCAGACCGGAAACCGTCGCGGTCGTACACTGCGACGCCCCCATGGGCACCCCGCCCGACGGCGTCTACGTCCTCACCCGGGGCACGGACAGCGGCACGGCCCGCGTGGTCGCCACCCTCGTCGACCCCAAGGACCGCCTCACCGTCACCGACTTCGCGCTGCGCGCGCGGTCCGTCAGCGCCACCCTGCTCGGCTACTCCTCGTCCGACGTACCCAGTTGCTGCCCCGACGTGAAGACCCCGGCCAAGTGGCGCTGGAACGGCACCGCGTTCCTGCGCTCCACCCCGGCCGGGGCCCACAGCGTCTGACCCGGCGAGGGCCCGGACTCACTCCGCGTCGGGCCCGTACACCTCGACCTTGTCCGAAACCCGGCGTACGTGGATGCACTCGCCGGGACACTCCTTCGCCGAGTCCACCACGTCCATGAGCAGCGGCAGCGGCACCGGCGTCGTGGCCCCCTGGTGCACGAGCAGCTCGTCGTCCGCGCCCTTCACATAGGCCAGCCCGTCGATGTCCAGCTCGAACACCTCGGGGGCGTACTGGGCGCAGATCCCGTCGCCGGTACACAGGTCCTGGTCGATCCAGACCTCCAGCGCCTCCCCGCCCGGGGCCTCCTGCTGCACGGTCATCTCTCCTGCCGTCGATTCGCCAGGCGGTGCCCGAGGCGCGAAGGCCAGCCGGGTCCGCTCCAGCGGTTGTTGAACACCTCGACCCTACCTCCGCCCGCTTTCCGGCCGCGTTCGACGGGGTCCGGGGTTTCCTCCCGGGCCCCCTCGGGTACGACCGCCCGACCGGGGAAGGGAACCCCGGAGCCCGGGGGAACACTTCAAGCCACCCCGACGGTGACGCCGACCGTCCGAGCCGTCGCTCTGCGTGATGAACACGGGGGCGTCCGCAGCCCTGCCCGCGTACCGGACGACCGGCCCGGAACAGACAACTCCGGCCAGTCCTGAAGGGTTTTGACCATCCCCGACAAGGAACAAGCCGCTTCCGAATCACGTTGAGTGGGTATTCCCTCCGTGCGAGAGGGAGCGCACCGGGTGACCGACGACACACCTTGACAGTCTTTGTGATCTAGGGGTTTCAATCGACACCCACCCAGGTAGGGTCTGGAAGCGTCCAGCTCCCCTTGGAGGAGGTGAGGACCGTGGCAGCCCACGACGACGACATGAACCGCGGCATCCGCCCGGGACGAGGGTCCGACGACCCGGCCGGGCAGATCGCCTACCTTGAGCAGGAGATCGCCGTCCTGCGACGCAAGCTCGCCGACTCTCCGCGGCACACGAGGATTCTCGAAGAGCGGATCGTCGAACTGCAGACCAACCTGGCCGGCGTCTCCGCACAGAACGAGCGACTGGCCAACACCCTCCGCGAGGCCCGCGACCAGATCGTGGCCCTCAAGGAAGAGGTCGACCGGCTCGCCCAGCCGCCGGCCGGCTTCGGTGTCTTCCTGCAGGCCAACGAGGACGGCACGGCCGACATCTTCACCGGCGGCCGCAAACTGCGGGTGAACGTCAGCCCAAGCGTCGAACTCGACGACCTCAGGCGCGGCCAGGAGGTCATGCTCAACGAAGCGCTCAACGTGGTCGAGGCCATGGAGTACGAGAGCGTCGGCGACATCGTCACCCTCAAGGAGATCCTCGAGGACGGCGAGCGCGCCCTCGTGCTCGGGCACACCGACGAGGAGCGGGTGGTACGGCTCGCCGAGCCGCTGCTGGACGTCACCATCCGCCCCGGCGACGCCCTGCTCCTCGAACCCCGCTCCGGGTACGTCTACGAGGTCGTGCCCAAGAGCGAGGTCGAGGAACTCGTCCTCGAAGAGGTCCCCGACATCGGCTACGAGCAGATCGGTGGCCTCGGCAACCAGATCGAGGCGATCCGCGACGCGGTCGAGCTGCCGTACCTCTACCCCGACCTCTTCAAGGAGCACGAGCTGCGGCCCCCGAAGGGAGTCCTGCTCTACGGACCTCCCGGCTGCGGCAAGACGCTCATCGCCAAGGCCGTCGCCAACTCCCTGGCCAAGAAGGTCGCCGAAGTGACCGGCCAGGCCGCCGGCAAGAGCTTCTTCCTCAACATCAAGGGCCCCGAGCTGCTCAACAAGTACGTCGGCGAGACCGAGCGGCAGATCCGCCTCGTCTTCCAGCGTGCCCGTGAGAAGGCCAGCGAGGGCACCCCCGTGATCGTCTTCTTCGACGAGATGGAGTCGCTCTTCCGCACCCGCGGCTCCGGCGTCAGCTCGGACGTGGAGAACACCATCGTCCCGCAGCTGCTCGCCGAGATCGACGGCGTCGAAGGCCTGCAGAACGTGGTCGTCATCGGCGCCTCCAACCGCGAGGACATGATCGACCCCGCCATCCTGCGCCCCGGCCGGCTCGACGTGAAGATCAAGATCGAGCGTCCCGACGCCGAAGCGGCCAGGGACATCTTCGGCAAGTACCTCACCGAGCGGCTCCCGCTGCACGCCGACGACCTCGGCGAGCACGGCGGCAGCAAGGAGACGACCGTCCAGAGCATGATCCAGACGGCGGTCGAGCACATGTACGCCGAAACCGAGGAGAACCGCTTCCTGGAGGTCACCTACGCCAACGGCGACAAGGAAGTCCTCTACTTCAAGGACTTCAATTCCGGCGCCATGATCGAGAACATCGTGGGCCGCGCCAAGAAAATGGCGATCAAGGACTTCCTGGAGAAGAACCAGAAGGGTCTCCGCGTCTCCCACCTGCTCCAGGCCTGCGTGGACGAGTTCAAGGAGAACGAGGACCTGCCCAACACCACCAACCCGGACGACTGGGCCCGGATCTCCGGAAAGAAGGGCGAGCGGATCGTCTACATCCGTACCCTCATCACCGGAAAGCAGGGCGCCGACACCGGCCGCTCCATCGACACGGTGGCGAATACCGGTCAGTACCTGTAAAGGCAGGGCGGCTGCGGGTGCCCTCGACGGGTACCCGCAGCCGACTGTTTTTCAGGCCACGACCGGAGCAGGCAATGACGCAAATGATCTCCCCACCAGCGCAAAGGCGTTCTAGGCTCTTTCCTACCGCCGAGTCGCGCAGTGCGGGGACGGGCACCGCACACGCACCGGAGCTCCAGCGGTACTTGAGCGGCGCCCACGACCGAGGGTGCCGCCGGGCAAGGAGGGCCGCATGACCGTACGGCGAGTAATGGGCATCGAGACGGAGTACGGGATCTCCGTCCCCGGCCACCCGAACGCCAATGCCATGCTCACCTCATCCCAGATCGTCAACGCCTACGCGGCGGCGATGCACCGGGCTCGCCGGGCCCGCTGGGACTTCGAGGAGGAAAACCCGCTGCGAGACGCCCGCGGCTTCGACCTCGCCCGGGAAGCCGCCGACGCCAGCCAGCTCACCGACGAGGACATCGGCCTCGCCAACGTCATCCTCACCAACGGTGCGCGCCTCTACGTGGACCACGCCCACCCCGAATACAGCGCCCCCGAGGTCACCAACCCCCGCGACGCCGTCCTCTGGGACAAGGCCGGCGAACGGATCATGGCCGAGGCCGCCGAACGAGCCGCCCAGCTCCCCGGCGCCCAGCCCATTCACCTCTACAAGAACAACACCGACAACAAGGGCGCCTCCTACGGCACGCACGAGAACTACCTGATGAAGCGGGAGACCCCCTTCTCGGACATCGTGCGCCACCTCACGCCCTTCTTCGTCTCCCGCCAGGTCGTCACCGGCGCCGGTCGCGTCGGCATCGGTCAGGACGGCCACGAGCACGGCTTCCAGCTCAGCCAGCGAGCCGACTACTTCGAGGTCGAGGTGGGCCTGGAGACCACCCTCAAGCGCCCGATCATCAACACCCGCGACGAGCCCCACGCGGACGCGGAGAAGTACCGCCGCCTGCACGTGATCATCGGCGACGCCAACCTCTCCGAGATCTCGACCTACCTGAAGCTGGGCACGACCGCCCTGGTCCTGTCCATGATCGAGGACGGCTTCATCGCGGTCGACCTCGCAGTGGACCAGCCCGTCCGCACGCTCCACCAGGTCTCCCACGACCCCTCACTGAAGCGACTGGTCATCCTGCGTAGCGGCCGGACCCTGACAGCGGTCCAACTGCAGATGGAGTACTTCGAGCTGTCTCGCAAGTACGTCGAGGAGCGCTTCGGGGCGGACGCCGACGAGCAGACCAAGGACGTCCTCTCCCGCTGGGAGGACACCCTGAACCGGCTCGAGAACGACCCGATGAGCCTGGCCGGCGAGCTGGACTGGGTCGCCAAGCGAGAGCTGATGGAGGGCTACCGCCGCCGCGACGGCCTCGACTGGGACGCCGCCCGGCTGCACCTGGTCGACCTCCAGTACGCCGACGTACGCGCCGAGAAGGGCCTCTACAACCGTCTGGCGGCCCGCGGACGCATGAAGCGGCTGCTGGACGAGTCCGAGGTCGACAGGGCCCGTACCAAGCCGCCGGAGGACACCCGCGCGTACTTCCGCGGCCGCTGCCTGGAGCAGTACGCGGACGACGTGGCCGCGGCGAGCTGGGACTCGGTCATCTTCGACCTGCCCGGCCGGGACTCCCTCCAGCGCGTTCCAACCCTGGAACCGCTACGCGGAACGCGAAATCACGTCAAGGAGCTGCTGGACCGCTGTCGCACGGCAGAAGACCTGGTCAGGGTCCTGTCAGGCGGCTGAGCGCGAGGAGCCGGCACGTGCACCGTCCCGGGCGGACAGGGTGGAAATCCCACCGCCCGGGAATCATCGAGGTGGTCCCCGTACGTTGTCGAAACTGCGGGGCCGATGTCGGACCCGGCTTGTAGGGTCTGATCATCACCGATCGGCAGGCGAACTGAGCGGGGTGAGGGTTATGGCGACCAAGGACACCGGCGGCGGGCAGCAGAAGGCGACGCGCTCCACCGAGGAGGTCGAGGAGCAGGCGCAGGACGCGCAGGCTTCCGAGGACCTCAAGGAGCGGCACGAGAAGCTGAGCGATGACGTGGACTCCGTCCTGGACGAGATCGACGATGTCCTCGAGGAGAATGCGGAGGACTTCGTTCGTAGTTTCGTTCAGAAGGGCGGCGAGTAACCTTCGATTCGATGGTTGCGGGGGCGCTCGGGTTGGTGAACGAAGAGGGTATGAAGCGTTGCGTGCGGTGTGGTGAGTACAAGCCGCGCGCAACGCTCGCCTGCAAGCGCTGCGAACCCGGATGGCTTGCAGCGGCATTGCCGGGACTCCCGCAACGCATGTGGATCACTGCCGAATGACGGGTAGGGTCCCTGGCGTACTGTGCTTCAACTGCAATTCCGGCCTCGGCCTGTTGAGGGACGATCCCGAAGCGATGCACCGAGCTGCCGACTACCTGGAAGGAAACGCGTGGAAGCCAACACTCGTAGCACCGGGCGTCTACCAGCTGCCTTCCTGACGCCTGGGTCCTCTTCGTTCATGGACTTCCTGTCGGACCACCAGCCGGAGCTACTGCCCGGCAACCGGCAGCTGCCGCCCACGCAGGGCGTGATCGAGGCGCCGCACGGGACGACCATCGTGGCCGTGACGTTCCCCGGTGGCGTGGTGCTCGCCGGTGACCGCCGGGCCACGATGGGCAACGTGATCGCGCAGCGGGACATCGAGAAGGTGTTCCCGGCGGACGAGTACTCGGCCGTCGGTATCGCCGGCACCGCCGGTCTGGCCGTCGAGATGGTCAAGCTCTTCCAGCTGGAACTGGAGCACTTCGAGAAGGTCGAGGGTGCCCAGCTGTCGCTGGAGGGCAAGGCGAACCGGCTGTCGACCATGATCCGTTCCAACCTCGGCATGGCCATGCAGGGCTTGGCGGTGGTGCCGCTGTTCGCGGGGTACGACCTGGATCGGGAGAGGGGCCGCATCTTCTCCTACGACGTCACGGGCGGTCGTTCCGAGGAGCACAACTTCGCGGCGACGGGCTCCGGCTCGATCTTCGCGCGGGGTGCGATGAAGAAGCTGTTCCGCGGTGACCTGACCGAGGAGCAGGCCACGACCCTGGTGGTCCAGGCCCTGTACGACGCGGCTGACGACGACTCGGCGACCGGTGGTCCCGATGTCGCCCGCCGGATCTACCCGATCATCACGGTGATCACCGAGGACGGTTTCCGCCGGCTCTCCGAGGACGAGGCCTCCGAGCTGTCCCGTGCGGTGCTCCAGCACCGCCTGGAGGAGCCGGACGGCCCCAAGGCCGCCCTGCTCTGAGCGCGGGCCCGTTCTTATCGAGGTGATCCAGTGACCATGACAGAAAGGGACGGATAACCGGTGTCGACGCCGTTCTATGTCTCACCCCAGCAGGCCATGGCCGACCGGGCGGAGTACGCCCGGAAGGGCATCGCCCGCGGTCGCAGCCTGGTCGTGCTGCAGTACGCCGACGGCATTGTGTTCGTCGGCGAGAACCCGTCCCGCGCGCTGCACAAGTTCAGCGAGATCTACGACCGGATCGGCTTCGCGGCCGCCGGTAAGTACAACGAGTACGAGAACCTGCGGATCGGCGGTGTCCGGTACGCCGACCTGCGTGGTTACACCTACGACCGGGACGACGTGACCGCCCGCGGTCTGGCCAACGTCTACGCCCAGACGCTGGGCACGATCTTCTCCTCCGCGGCCGAGAAGCCGTACGAGGTGGAGCTGGTCGTCGCCGAGGTGGGGGAGACCCCCGAGGGTGACCAGATCTACCGGCTGCCGCACGACGGTTCGATCGTCGACGAGCACGGCTCGGTGGCGGTGGGCGGCAACGCGGAGCTGATCAGCAACTACCTGGACCAGCGCCATCAGGACGGTATGACCCTGGCGGAGGCGCTGAAGCTGGCTGTGCAGGCGCTGTCCCGTGAGTCGAACGGCACGCAGCGGGAGATCCCCGCCGAGCGGCTGGAGGTCGCGGTGCTGGACCGCACCCGCCCGCAGTCGCGCAAGTTCAAGCGCATCGTCGGCCGCCAGCTCGGCCGCCTCCTGGAGGAGAACGGTGCGGCCACGGAGGCGGAGAGCTCCGAGGAGGAGGGCTCCGAGGAGGAGTAGGCCCCGTCTCGTCCCGCTCTGGTGTGCCCCGTCCGGTTCTCCGGTCGGGGCACACGGCGTTCAGGGCGTGCGAGGCGGCGCCGTGGAGGCCCGTACGACCAGTTCCACCGGAATGTCCCCGTGCTCGGGCTCCCGGCCCTCCAGGACGGCCAGCAGGGCCTCCATTCCGCGTTCCCCGAACAGTTCGGCGTCGAGTCGTACCGTCGTCAGCTCGGGGTCGAGGGCCGTGGCCAGGGCCAGGTCGTCCAGGCCGGTCACGGAGACGTCGTCCGGCACGCGCAGGCCCAGGCGGCGCAGGGCCTTGTAGGCGCCGGCGGCGAGTTTGTCGTCGTCGCAGACCACCGCGGTCGGCCGGGGGCCGGGGGCGGTGAGCGCGGCCTCGGTGGCGGTCAGGGCGCCCTCGATGGAGATGGGTGCGGGGGCGGTACGGATCTCCGTCCCGGGTACGGCGGCGAGGCGTGCCGCCAGTTCCCGGGCGCGCATCTCGAACGTCCAGGAGGGCACGTCGGCGGCGAGGTGCAGGATGCGGCGGTGGCCGAGGGCCAGCAGGTGCTCGGCGACCTGGCGGACGCCGTCGGCGATGTCCAGGTTCACGGTCGCCGCGCCGAGGCTGCCCTCGGGGTCGCTGTCGAGCATGACCAGGGGGAGCTGGTCGCCGCGGATGGCGGTGAGGGCGTCGGCGGCCATGGAGGAGGCGATGACGCCGTCCAGGGCGGCCTGTGCGGAGGCGAAGGGGTCGCGGGCGGGGCCGATGCCTTCGGGGGAGGGGTAGAGGACGACGCCGAAGCCGTGCCGGGCGGCGACTCGTGCGGCGCCCGTGTAGACGCCGGCGAAGAACTCGGTGGTGAGCGCGGGGACGACGAGCAGCACGGTGCGGGTGCGGCCGAGGCGCAGGTTGCGGGCGGCGAGGTTGGGCCGGTAGCCCAGTTCGCGTGCGGCCTCGCGTACGCGCTCTGCGGTGGTCTCGGAGACCCGGCCGCGCCACTTGTCGCCCAGCACGAGCGAGACGGCCGCCTGGGAGACGCCGGCCGCCTGTGCGACGTCACGGCTGGTCGGGCGCGTGCTGCTGCGTGCCACCGTGGGCCTGCTCCTTCGTGTGGACGTGTGAACAGCGCACATGGTACGTATGAGAGGGGACGTTATACGTAACACTTGGAGGCGGGACATGGCCGCGGGATACCTGGAGATCCTCAGGGCGAGGCACGCGGCCCGCCTGCTGACCGGCACCCTGGTGGGCCGGCTGCCGAACGCGACCGCGGCTATCGCGCTGGTGCTGTTCGTCCGCGCCGAGGGCGGCACGTACAGCCTGGCGGGCGCCCTCGCGGCCGTGTACGGCGTCGCCAACGCGGTGGGCCAGCCGGTGCTGGGCCGTCTCGTGGACCTGTACGGGCAGCCGCGCGTCCAGCTGCCCGCATCCGTCCTGTCCGCCCTCGCGATGACGGCCTTCGCCTTCTCCGGCACCGACCCGCTGCCCGTGGCGTACTGCACTGTCGCGGCGGCCGGCCTGTTCACCCCGCCCCTGGAGGGCGGCCTGCGTGCCCTGTGGCCGTCCGTGCTGCGCCGCGAGGAGCAGGTGCACACCGCGTACGCCATGGACGCCGTCGCGCAGGAAGTCATGTTCACGGTGGGCCCGTTGCTGGTGACCCTGTGCGTGTCGCTGTGGTCGGAGCGTGCGGCCCTGCTGGTGCTCAACGTCGTCGGGGTGCTCGGTGCCCTGTCCGTGGTCGTCTCGCCGCCCTCGCGCGCGTGGCGTTCGGCCCCGCGTGAGGCACACTGGTTGGGCGCCCTGCGCTCGCCGGGCCTGCTGGTGCTGCTCGGTGCCTTCCTGTTCGTGGGCATCGCGCTCGGCTCCATCACCGTGGCCTCGGTGCCCTACGCCGACGCCCACGGCGGTGACGCGGTCTACGGCTGGCTGATGGCCGCGCTGGGCCTCGGGGCTCTCGTCGGCGGCAGCGTCTACGGCGCGCGCCAGTGGAGCGGTACGCCCGAACGGCGACTGCGGATCCTGGTGGCGCTTCTGGCGGTGTGTTACCTGCCGCTGCTGCTGATGCCCGGCGCGGTGGCCATGGTGCTGCTCACGGTGGTCTCCGGAGTGTTCCTGGCCCCGTGCATCGCCTGCGCGTTCATCATCGTCGACCGGCACGCCCCGAGGGGGACCGTCACCGAGGCGTTCTCCTGGCTTGTGACGACGTTCACCGTGGGTGCCTCGGTCGGAACGGGGCTGGCGGGCCCGGTGGTCCAGGCCGGTGGCGCGCTGTGGGGATTCGCGCTTCCGGGCGTCGCGGGGGCCGTGTCCCTGCTGGTCCTGCTCGCCACCGGACGGGTCCTCGCAGCTCCCGTGCGGAGCGGGGTTGTTGCGGCTTCATCGGAAAATGATCCAAATCGTGCTGCCGAACCCCGTTTCAGCTCAGGGGATCGGGCGTAATGTTCAGTCATGGACCGCCGCATTTTCGGGCTGGAGAACGAGTACGGCGTCACGTGCACGTTCAGGGGACAGCGGCGCCTGTCTCCTGACGAGGTGGCGCGGTACCTCTTCCGCCGTGTCGTGTCATGGGGCCGCAGCAGCAATGTCTTTCTGCGAAACGGCGCCCGGCTCTATCTCGACGTGGGCTCACATCCGGAATACGCGACACCCGAATGTGACAACGTGACCGAACTGGTCACCCACGACAAGGCCGGCGAGCGCATTCTCGAGGGACTCCTGGTGGACGCGGAACGACGCCTGCACGAGGAGGGAATCGCGGGCGACGTCTACCTCTTCAAGAACAACACCGACTCGGCGGGCAACTCCTACGGCTGCCACGAGAACTATCTGGTGGCACGGCACGGGGAGTTCTCCCGGCTCGCGGACATCCTCATCCCCTTCCTGGTGACCAGGCAGCTGCTGTGCGGCGCGGGCAAGGTCCTGCAGACCCCGCGCGGTGCCGTCTACTGCGTCAGCCAGCGCGCGGAGCACATCTGGGAGGGCGTCTCCTCGGCGACGACCCGCTCCCGGCCCATCATCAACACCCGCGACGAACCGCACGCGGACGCCGAGCGCTACCGCCGCCTGCACGTCATCGTGGGCGACTCGAACATGTCCGAGACGACGATGCTGCTCAAGGTCGGCGCCACCGACCTGGTGCTGCGCATGATCGAGGCGGGCACCGTGATGCGCGACCTCACCCTGGAGAACCCGATCCGGGCGATCCGCGAGGTCAGCCATGACATCACCGGCCGGCGCAAGGTGCGCCTGGCCAGCGGCCGGGAGGCCTCCGCGCTGGAGGTGCAGCGCGAGTACTTCGACAAGGCCGTGGACTTCTGCGACCGCCGTGGCATCCGCACGGGCACGGTCGCGCAGGTCCTGGAGCTGTGGGGCCGCACCCTGGACGCGATCGAGACAGAGGAACTCGACCGGATCGGCACCGAGATCGACTGGGTCATGAAGTACAAGCTCATCGAGCGGTACCGGGCCAAGCACAACATGACCATGTCGCACCCGCGGGTCGCCCAGATAGACCTCGCCTACCACGACATCCACCGGCGTCGTGGTCTGTACTACCTGCTGGAGAAAAGGGGCCAAGCCGCCCGGATCTGCAACGACTTGAAGATCTTCGAGGGCAAGTCGGTTCCCCCGCAGACCACTCGGGCCCGGCTGCGCGGCGACTTCATCCGCAGGGCGCAGGAACAGCGCCGGGACTTCACGGTCGACTGGGTGCACCTGAAGCTCAACGACCAGGCACAACGCACCGTGTTGTGCAAGGACCCGTTCCGTTCGGTGGACGACCGGGTGGAGAAGCTCATCGCCGGAATGTGACAAAGGTATGTGAGTCAAGCGTTTCCGCACCGAATTGCCGGAACGCCACACGGGCGCCGTACGTTTCCCGTACGGCGCCCTTCTCACGCCGTAGAGTTGCGCGCACGCCAATCCACAAGATCGACCGATTACGAGGCATCTCCGTGCGCCGACGCTCACTCCTCCTGGCCGCCGTTCCCGCAGGACTGGTCACGCTCGCCGCGTGCGGCGACGACAAGTCCGACTCCAGCAAGGCCAAGGCGTCGCCGTCGGCCTCGGCGTCCACGCCCCCGCCCAAGATCGTGGAGGGGCCGCTGCCGGCGATCACGGCGGGCACGAAGTTCGGCGAGAAGCCCACCGTCGCCAAGGGGCAGGGCGAGCCCTCGAAGAACCTCGCGGTCAAGACGGTCATCGCGGGCAACGGCCGCACGATCGCGGAGAACGACTTCATCCAGGCGAACTACCTGGGCCAGATCTGGAGCACCGCCAAGGTCTTCGACAACTCCTACGACCGCAACCGCCCGCTGCTCATCCAGCTCGCCAAGGGCAGCATCATCGACGGCTGGCGGTACGCGATCGCGGGCAAGAAGGTGGGCAGCCGGATCGAGCTCTCCGTCCCGCCGGAGCTGGGGTACGGCAAGTCGGGCAACCCGCAGGCGGGCATCAAGGGCACCGACACCCTGGTCTTCGTCATCGACCTGATCGATGCCTTCAACTCCAAGAGCTCCGTCAAGGGCAAGCCCGTCCCGCAGACCGACGCCGCCCTGCCCAAGGTCGGCACCAACACCGACGGCAAAGAGCCGTCGATCACCGTTCCGAAGTCCGAGCCGCCGAAGAAGCTGGTGTCGAACTACGTCCTGGAGGGCGACGGCGACGAGCTCAAGGCGAACCAGGCGATCCTGTGCCAGTTCAAGGCCGTGGTCTGGGACGGCGGCAAGACGTTCCAGCAGACGTACGGCTCTGGGCGGCTCAGCCAGTTCTCGCTGGAGCAGATGCAGCAGGCCGTCAAGGGCCTGGCCCAGGGGCTGACCGGCAAGAAGGTGGGCAGCCGGGTGCTCGTCGTCGTACCGCCGGAGCTGGGCTACGGGGACAACCCGCCGAGCGGTGGTGCCGTCAAGAAGGGCTCCACGCTGGTGTTCTCGGTGGACATCCTGGCCGCGATGTAGCCGGCGCCGCGCTGCGCCGGCAATGGCGGGCGGCAGACCAGTCGGGATGAAAGACTGTCCGTGTTTCGTGTCGTACACAAGCAGGAGCTTTTGACGTGAGCATCGACAAGCCCGAGATCGACTTCCCCGGCGGCGAGCCCCCGGCGGACCTCGAGATCAAGGACATCTGGGAGGGCGACGGCGAGGTGGCGCAGGCGGGTCAGACCGTCACCGTCCACTACGTCGGCGTGGCCTTCAGCACGGGCGAGGAGTTCGACGCCAGCTGGAACCGGGGCACCCCGTTCCGCTTCCCGCTGGGTGGCGGCCGTGTCATTCAGGGCTGGGACCTGGGCGTGCAGGGCATGAAGGTCGGCGGCCGCCGCCAGCTGACCATCCCCGCCCACCTCGCCTACGGCAACCAGAGCCCGACCCCGGCGATCAAGCCCGGCGAGACCCTGATCTTCGTGGTGGACCTGATCGCGGTCTGATCGTCGTACGGCCTGTTTACGGGTTCCGACCGGACCCGATCACCTGGGGCCCATGCCTGTCCGGGCATGGGCCCTCGGCTTTGCCAGGCCCCTTGGGAGCGGTACGGTCATCGTCCGTAAGCACCATAAGAAGGCGAAGGGCGTCGATGGCCATTGCCAAGGCCGAGCGGCTGATGAACCTCGCGCTGTGTCTGCTCGGGACGCGGCGGCCGCTCAGCAAGCGAGAGCTGCGCGAGTCCATTGAGGCCTACCTTGAAGCCGGCTCCGACGACTCCTTCAACCGGATGTTCGAGCGGGACAAGGACGATCTGCGCGAGCTGGGCCTGGTCATCGAGACCGTCGAGAACCTCGACGGAGAGGTCGGCTACCTCGCCCGCCGCGACAGCAACCGTCTGCCCCCCATCACCCTGGACGCCGAGGAGGCCGCCGCCCTCGGCCTCGCCGCGAAGGTCTGGCAGCAGGCCCGCCTCGCCGGAGCGGCCAGCGGCGCCCTGCAGAAGCTGCGTGCGGCGGGGCTGCCCGAGGACGTCGACCCGTACGAGGTCCACGGTGCCCTGGAGCCGCGCATCCCGGTGCACGAGGCCGCCTTCGAGCCGCTGATGCTGGCCTGCCGCGACCGGCGCCCGGTCGTCTTCGACTACCGCAAGGCCTCCGCCGCCCACCCCGAGCCCCGGCACGTCGAGCCGTGGGCCCTGGAGTGCTGGCGCGGCCACTGGTACCTGGCCGGCTGGGACCGCGACCGGGGCGCCGAGCGCGTCTTCCGGCTCTCCCGGATCACCGGCCGGGTCCGCTCGCGCGGTACGGGCTTCACCGCGCCCGTGCCCGACGTCGTCACCGTGCGCGAGACCGTCGCCGGCTGGGCGGGCGAGATCGCCGACCGTTCGGCGCTGATCAGGCTGCGTTCCGGTGCCGGGTACCCCCTTCGGGCGAAGGCCACCGAGGTCCGGGAACTCGGCGACGGCTGGGACGAGTTGGAGATTCCGTACGGGCACGGCCTGGACGCCTGGCTGGTGGAGTTCGGGCCGGACGTGGTCGTGGTGGAGCCGGCCGAGCTGCGGGCCGACGTGGTGGACCGGCTGCGCGCCGTGGCCAAGGGCTGAGGGGATCGGAGCAGAACCATGGCAGGCAAACCGGCCAGGCCCGTGAACGCCATCGACCAGACCCGGCGGATGCTCTCCCTGGTCACCTACCTCAGGGAGCGCCCCGGCGCCCGGATCGCCGACGTCGCGCGCGCCTTCGGCATCACCGAGGACGAGCTGGTCTCCGACCTCGATCTGCTGCCCATGTGCGGCACCAGCTTCCGCGGCGGCGACCTGCTGGACATCGACACCGACGGCGAGCGCATCTGGTGGCACAACCCGGCCGCGCTCGGCGAGGAGGCGGCCGAGCCGCTGCGGCTCGCCGCCGACGAGGCCACGGCCCTGCTGGTGGCCGCCCGCGCGGTGTCGACCCTGCCCGGCCTGCGGGAGAGCGACCGCCAGGCCCTGCTGCGGGCGACGGCCAAGGTGGAGACGGCGGCCGGTGAGACCGCCGGCGCCAGCTCCCGTCTCTCGGTGACCTTCGAGTCCGAGGGCGGCGTCTTCGCCGACGTCGACCGGGCGATCTCGGAGCGCCGCCGCCTGTGGATCCGCTACTACTCACCCGCACGTGACGAGGTCACCGAGCGCGAGATCGACCCGATCCGCCTGGTCAGCGTCGGCCACACCTATGTGGAGGCCTGGTGCCGCCGCTCCGAGGCCCGGCGCACCTTCCGGCTCGACCGGGTCGCCGAGATCAGGATCCTGGACGAGCCCTCCGCGCCGCCGGAGATCGAGCTGCGGGACCTCTCCGAGGCCCTGGTGCAGCCGGCCGCCGAGGACCCCGAGGTCGTGATCGAGGTCGGCCCCGGCGGCCGCTGGGTGGCCGAGTACTACCCGCACGACAGCGCCGATGAGCTTCCCGACGGCGGGCTGCGTATCACTCTGCGCACCCCCGATCCGACCTCCCTGCGCCGGCTGGCCCTGCGCCTGGGCCGCGACGGCAGGATCGTCTCGCCACCCGAGCTGGCCGACAGCGCCCGCCGGGCGGCCCGCGAGGCCCTGGCGGCGTACGACACACCGCCGACGGCGGTGCACGGTGATCACGACGGGCAGTGCGACAGGCAGGAGCGAGGGCTTTGAACGAGTCTCCGGTGTCCGGTGCGGGTGAGATGACGGTGGCGGCCGCATTCGCCGGGATGAAGAGAGTGGTCCCCGTGGTGTTCAAGGCCGGCTGCCCGGACTGCCGGGGCCGCTTCGAGCTCGCCGCGAGCGCGCTGCGCCTCGCCATCGGTGCCACCAGCCGGACGACGTTCTACTCCTTCACCTGCCCCGACTGCGGCACCGCGGTGCGCAAGCCCGCCGGGGAGCGCATCGTCGAGCTGCTCACCGGCGGCGGTGTCAGGACCCTGCGGCTGCACTCCACCGTGTAGGACCGTCTAGGCTCGACGTCATGTTCTGGCCGATGTTCGCGGTAGCCGTGGGTTTCCTGGGTCTTGCCGTCCTGGGGGTGCTCGCCGTCCGGGTCTTCCTGGAGGCGCGGCGCCTCGGGGAGCAGGTCTCGGCCTCCGCGCGCCGTATCAACAGGGCGGCCGAGGACCTGGAGCGGGCGGCGGTCAGTGCGGCCCGCGCCGTGGACACGCTGTGAAGGGCGATGCCGGAACCTGTGAGTCGGCCGGGGGCAGCGGTTTGGGTCACTTCGCCCTGTCATGCTGACTACCGGGACAGGTACGCTCTGATCGCGGTGCGGAGAACGAGGCGCGTGCCGCGGACCGGGAGTACGCACGGGGATTGCCTCACGTTCACCCCCGAGCGTTACGATCGCTGCCAGCACGACCATCGGACACATGTCCGACTGGTCGGACAGCACCCCATCCAGTCGCCTCGGTGAGAAGGTAAAGACTTATGTTCGGAAGGCTCGGAGCCCCCGAGATCATTCTCATCCTCGTCGTCATCGTGCTGCTGTTCGGCGCGAAGAAGCTTCCGGACATGGCTCGCTCGCTCGGCAAGTCCGCGCGCATCCTCAAGAGCGAAGCCAAGGCGATGAAGGAGGAGGGCAACGCCTCCGCCCAGGCTCCCACCTCCAACGAGCAGCCTCCGTCCCAGCGCACCATCCAGGCGGCCCCCGGCGACGTGACCAGCTCGCGGCCGGTCAACGAGCCGACGGACACCACCCAGCGCTGACGCAGCGCCGGAACCCTCCGGCCTGCCGCACGAGATGAGGACGTGGGTTGCTCAAGTCTGCCCGCAAGACGGAGAAGGATCCCGAGGGGCGCATGCCCCTTGCGGATCACCTTCGTGAGCTCCGCAACCGGCTCGCGAAGGCGCTGTTGGCCATCGTCGTCGTGACGGTCGTCGCCGCCTTCTTCTACAACGACATCATCAACTTCCTGACCAAGCCGATCCTCGACTCGGTCGGGTGCCACCAGACGTTCTCGCAGCTGGCCAGGTCGAGCGACGAGCAGAAGTGCGCACAGATCACCATCGACGGTCTGCTCGCCCCCTTCACGCTCGCCCTCCAGGTCTCCCTGACCGCCGGCGTCGTGTTCGCCTCGCCGGTCTGGCTCTACCAGCTGTGGGCCTTCGTCGCACCGGGTCTGCACCGGCACGAGAAGAAGTACGCCTACGCCTTCGTCTTCACCGGCGCCCCGCTGTTCCTCGCCGGCGCGTTCTTCGCGTACTCGGTGCTGCCCACCACCGCCAAGGTGCTGATCGACTTCACACCGAGCGGCAGCATCACCAACCTGCTGCCGCTGGACGATCTGCTCCAGCTGGTCACCCGCATGGTGATCGTCTTCGGGCTCTCCTTCGAGCTGCCCCTGCTGCTGATCATGCTCAACCTCACCGGGATACTGACCGGCCAGCGCATGCTCGGCTGGTGGCGCGGCATGATCCTCGGCATCACGGTCTTCGCGGCCGTCGCGACCCCGAGCACGGACCCGCTGTCGATGCTGGCCCTCGCCGGACCGATCTGGGTGCTGTACTTCGGCGCGGTCGCCTTCTCCCTGGCCAACGACAAGCGCAAGCGCCGTCGTGAGGCCGAGGGTCCCGACGACGACGAGGCCTCCGACCTGGACCTCACCCCCGAGGACATCGGCGAGGTCGAGCCCGTTCCGGCGCACCGGGCCCTGCCCGAGCAGACGAGCACGGACCGGGTCAACGGCTACGACGACGTGACCTGAGTCCGCGCAGAGCCGCAGAACGCGATGCCCCCGTCCCCGAGGACGGGGGCATCCGCCGTTGTTGAACAACCCAAGATCCGGATAATGATCGTCCTGTTGTCAGTGGCGCCCGGTACGCTCGAAAGCACGATGACAGAGGATCTCTCACCGGCCGAGCGGTACGCGGCAGCCCGGAAGCGGGCAGTCGAGCAGGCCACCGCGCTCGCGTCCTTCCGCGAGATGTACGACTTCGGCCTCGACCCCTTCCAGATCGAGTCCTGTCAGGCCCTCGAAGAGGGGAAGGGCGTGCTGGTGGCCGCCCCCACCGGCTCGGGCAAGACGATCGTGGGCGAGTTCGCCGTCCACCTCGCCCTCCAGCAGGGCAAGAAGTGCTTCTACACGACACCCATCAAGGCGCTGTCGAACCAGAAGTACGCCGACCTGTGCCGCCGCTACGGGGACAGCAAGGTCGGACTCCTCACCGGGGACAACAGCATCAACTCCGACGCCCCGGTGGTCGTGATGACCACCGAGGTGCTGCGGAACATGCTGTACGCCGGCTCGCAGACCCTCCTCGGCCTCGGCTACGTGGTCATGGACGAGGTGCACTACCTCTCCGACCGCTTCCGTGGCGCCGTCTGGGAGGAAGTGATCATCCACCTGCCCGAGTCGGTGACCCTGGTGTCGCTGTCGGCGACCGTGTCCAACGCCGAGGAGTTCGGTGACTGGCTGGACACCGTCCGTGGCGACACCGAGGTGATCGTCTCCGAGCACCGGCCCGTGCCGCTGTTCCAGCACGTGCTCGCCGGGCGCCGGATGTACGACCTGTTCGAGGAGGGCGAGGGCCACAAGAAGGCCGTCAACCCCGACCTCGCCCGCCTCGCCCGCATGGAGTCGACCCGGCCGTCGTACCAGGACCGCCGCCGTGGCCGCGCGATGCGCGAGGCCGACCGCGAGCGGGAGCGCAGACAGCGCTCGCGCGTGTGGACGCCGGGCCGGCCCGAGGTCATCGAGCGCCTCGACTCCGAGGGCCTGCTGCCCGCGATCACCTTCATCTTCAGCCGCGCCGCCTGCGAGTCCGCCGTCCAGCAGTGCCTGTACGCCGGCCTGCGGCTCAACGACGACGAGGCGCGGGAGCAGGTCCGTGCGCTGGTCGAGGAGCGCACCTCCGCCATCCCGACCGAGGACCTGCACGTCCTCGGCTACTACGAGTGGCTGGAGGGTCTGGAGCGCGGTATCGCCGCCCACCACGCGGGCATGCTGCCGACCTTCAAGGAGGTCGTCGAGGAGCTGTTCGTGCGCGGACTGGTCAAGGCCGTGTTCGCGACCGAGACCCTCGCCCTGGGTATCAACATGCCCGCCCGCTCGGTGGTCCTGGAGAAGCTCGTCAAGTGGAACGGCGAGCAGCATGCCGACATCACGCCCGGTGAGTACACCCAGCTGACGGGACGTGCGGGCCGGCGTGGCATCGACGTCGAGGGCCATGCCGTGGTGCTGTGGCAGCGCGCGATGAGCCCCGAACACCTCGCCGGTCTGGCGGGCACCCGCACGTACCCGCTGCGGTCCAGCTTCAAGCCGTCGTACAACATGGCGGTCAACCTGGTCCAGCAGTTCGGCCGGCACCGCTCGCGCGAGCTGCTGGAGACCTCCTTCGCGCAGTTCCAGGCCGACAAGTCGGTCGTCGGGATCTCCCGGCAGGTGCAGCGCAACGAGGAGGGCCTGGAGGGCTACAAGGCCTCCATGACCTGCCACCTCGGCGACTTCGAGGAGTACGCGCTGCTGCGTCGCGAGCTGAAGGACCGCGAGACCGAGCTGGCCCGGCAGGGCGCGAACGAGCGCCGCGCGGAGGCCGCCGTCGCCCTGGAGAAGCTCAAGCCGGGCGACGTCATCCACGTGCCCACCGGCAAGTACGCGGGGCTGGCCCTGGTGCTGGACCCGGGCCTTCCGGCCGGTCGCTCCAACGGTCACCGCGGCTTCGACCACAACGACGGTCCGCGCCCGCTGGTGCTGACCGCCGAACGGCAGGTCAAGCGGCTGGCGGCGATGGACTTCCCGGTGCCGGTCGAGCCGCTGGACCGGATGCGGATCCCGAAGAGCTTCAACCCGCGCTCGCCGCAGTCCCGTCGGGACCTCGCCTCGGCGCTGCGCAGCAAGGCCGGGCACATCCCGCCGGAGCGGGCCCGCAAGAAGCGGTCGCAGGCCGCCGACGACCGCGAGATCGCCCGACTGCGCACGGCGATCCGGGCGCATCCGTGCCATGGGTGCAACGACCGGGAGGACCACGCCCGTTGGGCCGAGCGGTACCACCGGCTGCTCCGCGACACCTCGCAGCTGGAGCGGCGCATCGAGGGCCGCACCAACACGATCGCGCGGACCTTCGACCGCATCGTCGCGCTGCTCACCGAACTGGACTACCTGCGCGGCGACGAGGTCACCGAGCACGGCAAGCGGCTCGCCCGGCTCTACGGCGAACTCGACCTGCTGGCCAGCGAATGCCTGCGGGAAGGTGTCTGGGAGGGGCTCGCTCCCGCCGAACTCGCCGCGTGCGTCTCGGCGTTGGTGTACGAGGCACGGGTCGGCGACGACGCCATGGCGCCCAAGCTGCCCTCGGGCAAGGCGAAGGCCGCGCTCAGTGAGATGGTCCGGATCTGGGGCCGACTCGACGGTCTGGAGGAGGAGTTCCGGATCAACCAGACCGAGGGTGTCGGGCAGCGGGAGCCGGATCTCGGCTTCGCCTGGGCCGCGTACATGTGGGCCTCGGGGACGGGGCTCGATGAGGTGCTGCGTGAGGCGGAGATGCCTGCGGGGGACTTTGTGCGGTGGTGTAAGCAGGTGATCGATGTGCTGGGGCAGATTTCGGCGGCTTCTCCTGTGGAGGGGTCGACTGTGGCGAAGGCTGCGCGTAAGGCGGTTGATCAGTTGCTGCGGGGTGTGGTGGCCTACTCGTCGGTGGGGTGACCTGTTCTCTGGCGGGTGCGGGTGCGTTGTGGCTTGTCGCGCCCACGCGGCGGAGCCGCATATCTACTCAGCCCCGCGCCCCTGGGGAGTTGCCCTCGCCGGTGCTTCAACGGCGCAGGTATGCCCGCCAGCCGCCGTAGCGTGTGATGTCCTCCGCATGTGTCAGGGCCTCCGGCTCGCACAGGAAGCCCGGCACCCGGCTGCCGTCCGCCAGTTCCACGCTCCCCAGCGTCATGGGACGCGGGAGCGTGGTCAGGAGGTGGCCCAGGCCCTCGGCCGGGAGGCGCCAGATCTCCGTTTCGATCGGGGCGCCGCCCTCGCCCACGTGCACCAGGCCCGGCTTCGGTGGGTCGGTGGGCAGTGCGTGCAGGCGGTAGACCGGCGCCGTGGTCGTCGTACGGTCCAGGCGGGCGCCCAATGCCAGGAGCTGGGGGTTCAGGGGCTGGCCCGTCAGGTGGGCGCCGACCACGGCCAGGTGGGTTTCCGGCTCCAGGGTGCGGGCGATGGTGGCCAGGCGGTCGTCGGTGAAGGCGGGGCCGATCAGCATCACCCCGAACGGGAGGCCCCCGACCTCGCCCGCCGGTACGGCGACCGCCGCTTGGTCGAAGAGGTTCGTGGAGTTGGTGAAGCGGCCCAGGCGGGCGTTGGCGCCCAGGGGGTTCGCGGCCACCTCGGAAAGGGTGGGGTGGCCCGGTGTGGTCGGGAGCAGGAGGGCGTCGGCGTCGGCCAACGCGGCGAGGGCCCTTGCGCGCAGGTCCGCCAGGCGGGTCTGGTCGGTGAAGAGCTGGTGGGCCGGGATGTCGCGGGCGCGGGTGATGATGCCGGCGACCGTGGGGTCCAGGCCTTCCCCGCCCTGTGCGATCAACTTGTCGACAAAGGTGCCCACCGCTGTGTAGCGCTCGGCCACGAAAGCGCCCTCGTAGAGCATTGCCGCCGCTTCCGTGAAGGGCGTGAGGTCGATCTGTCGTAGTGACGCGCCCGCCTCACGGAGTCGCTCCACGGCGCGCTCGTAGGCCTCGGCCCAGCCCTCGTCCAGTTCGCCGAGGTCCTCCCGGGACGGGACCGCGATGCGCCATGGGCCGGGGGCCCGCTGGGGGAGGGGTGGCAGGGTGCGGGCGGGCGGGGACGCCATGAGGGACAGGGCCTGCTCGGCCTCCGGGAGCGTGCGGGCGAACACCGTCACGCAGTCGATCGAGGCACAGGCCGGGACCACGCCCTCCGTCGGGACCAGGCCACGGGTGGGCTTGATGCCGACGATGCCGTTGAAGGCGGCCGGCACGCGGCCCGAGCCCGCGGTGTCCGTGCCGAGCGCGAGGTCCACGATGCCGAGGGCCACCGCGAGCGCCGAGCCGGAGCTGGAGCCGCCGCTGATCCTCGCCGGGTCGTGGGCGTTGCGTACCGCGCCGTAGGGGGAGCGGGTGCCGACCAGGCCCGTGGCGAACTGGTCGAGGTTGGTCGTCCCGAGGACGAGCGCGCCCGCCGCGCGCAGCCGCGCGACGACCGGGGCATCGGCCGGGGGGTCGTAGGCGTACGCCGGGCAGCCCGCCGTCGTGGGCAGTCCGTGGACGTCGATGTTGCCCTTCGCGGCCAGCAGCCGGCCGGCGAGGGGGAGGTGCTCCCCGGCGGCCACGCGTGCGTCGAGCGCCCGCGCCTCCGCTTCGACCTCCTCGCGCGGCCGCAGGTCGATCCAGATCTCGGGGCGGTCGACGGCCTCGATCCGGTCGTACGCGGCGCGCACCCGGGACACAGTGGGGGTCATGCGTGCTCCTCGATCTCCAGTGTGCGCTCTTCGGCCCGGCTCACGGCCGGGGCCAGGACGATCAGGGCCCTGCCCGCCTCGACCTGGTCACCCGGACTCACCAGGACCTCCGCGACCAGGCCGTCGGCCGGTGCGGGCACCCTTGATTCCATCTTCATCGCTTCCAGGGCGAGGAGCGGCTGCCCCGCCGTGACCGTGTCGCCCGGGGCCACGTTCACCTGCCACACGGACGCGGCGAACTCGGCCTCGACCAGTCGGCCGCCCGGCGGTGCCACTACCTCGGCCGGCGGTGCGGACGGCGCGGCCGCCGCATCCGCCCGCGCGAACTCGCCCGCCGCCTCCCAGGCGTCCCGTTCCGCCGCGAAGGCCGCCCGCTGCCGGGCCCGGAACTCCGCGACGGACTCGGCGTGTTCGTCCAGGAAGGCCTCGTACGCGGAGAGCGAGAAGGTGCCCTCCTCGATGCGGGGGACGAAGCGGCCGGAGGTGATGTCGGCCCGCAGGTCCAGGAGTTCGTCCGGTTCCACCGGATACCACTTGATCCGGTCGAAGAAGCGCAGCAGCCACGGCGAGCCCGGCTCGAACGCGCCCCGCTGCTGCCATCCCGACCACACCTGGGTCGTACGGCCCACGAACTGGTAGCCGCCGGGGCCCTCCATGCCGTAGACGCACAGGTAGGCTCCGCCGATACCGACCGAGTTCTCGGCGGTCCAGGTGCGCGCCGGGTTGTACTTCGTCGTCACCAGGCGGTGGCGCGGGTCCAGCGGGGTGGCGACCGGGGCGCCCAGGTACACGTCGCCCAGGCCGAGGACGAGGTACTCCGCGTCGAAGACCGTGCGGTACACGTCCTCGACCGATGCGAGGCCGTTGATCCGGCGGATGAACTCGATGTTCCACGGGCACCAGGGGGCGTCGTCGCGGACCCCCGCCATGTAGCGGGCGATGGCCTCGCGGGTGGCCGGGTCGTCCCAGGAGAGCGGGAGGTGGACGGTGCGGGAGGGGACGGTCAGTGCGGCGGTGGGGGGCAGGGCCGCCGTGATCCGCCGTACGGCGGTGAGGAGTTCGTGCTGGGGCAGGACGCCCGGGTCCACTTGGATCTGGAGTGAGCGGATGCCCGGTGTGAGGTCCGTGACCCCCTGCAGGTCGGCCGCCGTCACCGCCTCCATCAGGGCGTGCACCCGCATGCGCAGCGCCAGGTCGAGCTGCATCGGGCCGAACTCGACGAGCAGGTTGTCGTCGCCGCTGCGGCGGTAGGTGACGTCACCGTCGCGGGCCAGTACCCCGCCGTCGGCGATCTCCGGGCGGGGCGCGCCCGTCACGTCCACGGGCACGAAGCGGACCGTGTCACCCGGCCGCAGCTGCCCCAGTTTCCATCGCTCGCCGCTCAGTACGGTCGCGGGGCACACGAAGCCGCCGAGCGAGGGCCCGTCCGGGCCGAGCAGCACCGGCATGTCACCGGTGTAGTCGACCGCGCCGACCGAGTACGGGGTGTCGTGGATGTTGGACGGGTGCAGTCCCGCCTCGCCGCCGTCGGAGCGGGCCCAGCGGGGCTTCGGGCCGACCAGGCGGACGCCGGTGCGCGCCGAGTTGAAGTGGACCTTCCAGTCCGCCGCGTAGAAGTCGCGGATGTCGTCCTCGGTGAAGAACTCCGGTGCAGCGTGTGGCCCTTCGACGGCGCCGATGTGCCAGACCGCGGTGAACTCGGGGCGGTCCGTGACGGGGGTGCCCGGGGCGACGGCCCCGCCGTGCAGGACGTCGCCGGTGCGCAGCGCCCGCCCGCCGTGGCCGCCGAACCGACCCAGCGTGAAGGTGCTCGCGCTGCCCAGGAACGGCGGCACGTCGAGCCCGCCGCCCGCGAAGAGGACGTAGGTGCGCAGGCCGTGTTCGAGAGGTGCGCCGACCTCCAGGACCGCGCCCGCGGGGACCGTGACCGGCTCCCACTGCCCGACCGGTGTGCCGTCCACGGTCACCGGGGCCGGTGCACCGGTCACACAGACCGTCGTGGCGTGGCTGAACCGCAACGCCGGCCCCTGGAGCGTGCATTCGAGCCCGGGCGCGCCCTCGGGGTTGCCGAGCGCCCGGTTGCCCAGCCGGAAGGAGCGGTCGTCCATCGGTCCGCACGGCGGCACGCCCACCTGCCAGTAGCCGGTGCGGCCCGGCCAGTCCTGGACCGTGGTGAGCGTCCCGCCGGAGACCACCTCGATGCGCGGGGTGGGATCGGTGACGCCGGTGAGGGTGGCCGTGGAGTGGGCGGCAGCCCGGAACTCCGGTGCGGTGAGCGCCGCCCGCACCAGGCCCAGGTTCGTCTCGATGCCGTCCACGCGGGTGCGGGCCAGCGCCTCGTCCAGCCGGCGCAGCGCGTGCGCGCGGTCGGGGCCGTACGCGATCACCTTGGCGAGCAGGGGGTCGTACGACGTCGTCACCTCGGTGCCGGTCTCCACCCAGCCGTCGACGCGCACCCCGGCCGGGAACTCCACCCGGGTCAGCAGGCCCGCGCTGGGCCGGTGCCCGCGCGAGGGGTCCTCGGCGTACAGGCGGGCCTCGACGGCGTGGCCACGCGGCCGGCCGGGGTCGCGGACGACGTCCCGCTCGCCGCGCGCCAGGCGCAGCATCCACGCGACCAGATCGACGCCGTAGACCTCCTCGGTGACCGGATGCTCCACCTGGAGGCGCGTGTTGACCTCCAGGAAGTACGCCTCCTCGTGCGCCGCGTCGTACACGAACTCGACCGTGCCGGCGGAGCGGTAGCCCACCGAGGCGCACAGGTCCCGGGCGGCCGAGGCGAGCCGGGTACGGACGTGGTCGGGCAGCCCGGGGGCCGGGGCCTCCTCGACCACCTTCTGGTTGCGGCGCTGCAGGGAACAGTCGCGGTCGCCGAAGGTGACGACCTTCCCCGCGCCGTCGCCGAAGACCTGCACCTCGACATGGCGGGCGTGCTCGACCAGGCGCTCCAGGAACACACCGGCCGAGGCGAAGGACGCGGCGGCCACCCGCTGCACCCGCTCCCACGCCTCGGTCAGTTCGGCGGCGGAGCGACAGGCCGACATCCCGATACCGCCGCCCCCGCCGGTCGCCTTCAGCATGACGGGATAGCCGATCCGGGCGGCCTCGCGCAGGGCCTCGGGCAGGCTGCTCAGCAGCCCGGTCCCCGGCGCCAGCGGCACACCGGCCGCCTCGGCCGCGGCGCGGGCCGTGTGCTTGGCGCCGAACAGCTCCAGCTGCCCGGGCGTCGGCCCCACGAACACGATCCCGGCGTCCTCGCAGCGCCGCGCGAACGCCGCGTCCTCGGACAGGAAGCCGTACCCGGGATGGATCGCGCCCGCCCCGGTGTCCTTGGCCGCCCTCAGCACCAGGTCCGCGTCCAGGTACGACTCCTTCGCGGGCGCCGGGCCGAGCCGCACCGCCTCGTCGGCCAGCCGGACGTGCGGTGCCGAGCGGTCCGGGTCGGAGTACCCGGCGACCGTGCGCAGGCCCAGTTCGCGGGCGGTGCGGATGATCCGGACGGCTATCTCGCCCCGGTTGGCGACCAGTACCTTCTGGAAACTCATGCTGTGCCCTCGTCGCCGACGGGCCCCGTGATCGTCATCTCCACCGCCGTCGGCTCGAAGCCGTTGCACGGGTTGTTGATCTGGGGGCAGTTGGAGACCAGCACCAGGACGTCCCGCTCGGCCCGCAGGGTCAGGGAGAGACCGGGCGCCGAGATGCCGTCGACGATGCCGAGGGTGCCGTCCTTCTCGACCGGCACGTTCATGTACCAGTTGATGTTGGAGACCAGGTCCCGCTTGCCCAGGCCGTACTTCGCGCCCTCCGCGAGGAAGTTGTCCACGCAGGCGTGCTGGGACCAGGTGTGGTGGCCGTAGCGGAGGGTGTTGGACTCCTTGGAGCAGGCGCCGCCGACCGTGTCGTGCCGGCCCACCTCGTCGGCGACGACCGTCATCAGCGGGGTGTGCTCGTTGGACAGCAGCACGCTGCCGGTGGTCAGGAAGAGGGTGCCCTGCGCCTGGATGGTGTCGGGGGCGCTGTAGCGCACGGACGGGTCCTGGGCGTCGTACACGAGGAAGTCGACGGCCTGGTTGCCGTGCAGGTCCGTGATGGTGAGCGTGCCGCCGGCGCGGACGACGGACGACCAGGCGGCGCGGGCCGGAACCACGGTCTTCATGCGAGCCCCCTCGCGGCGAGGAATTCGGCGGTGTTGAGGAAGGCGCGGCGGCCCTCGGGGGTGGCGTCCCACAGCGGGTCGCCGGGCGCGGTCGGCGCGGCCCGCCAGGCGAGCACCTCCAAGGGGGTGCTGACGTAGTCGGGGCGTGGATCCACCGGATGCGGCACGTTCGCGATCAGCACGGTCACGTCCTGCTCCGCGCGGAGCGTGACGCTGCCGCCGGGTCCGGCCGAGCCGGTGAACTCCACGGCGCCGTCGTCGCGTACCTCGACGCCCTGGAAGAAGGAGAGGGAGGGCGGCAGATCGCGCGCCTCCAGCCCGTTCTTGGCCGCTGCCAGCTTGAACAGCTCGCGGCCGGAGGGGGAGGGGGACTGGGGAGTGCCGTCGCCGTACCGCTCGGTGTTGCGTACGAGGGTGGAGGTGCCGCACAGGGCGTCGTGCCGTCCGGAGGTGTCGGCGACCACCGAGGCGAGGACACGTCCCTGGTCGGACAGGAGCAGTACGCCCTCGCCGAGGTAGGCGTTCCACTGCACCTTCACCGTGTCGGCGACGTTCAGCCGCTCCCAGGGGCGGTCCGCCACGTACAGCAGCAGATGCGCGCAGGCGTCGCCGCGCACATCGGTCAGGCGCAGCTCCGTGCCGCGGGCCAGCACCCGGTGCGTGTAGTTGCCGCCCGCCACCGTCTCGGCCCACACCAGATGGCCCGCCTCGCAGGGCGGTTCGGGCCAGTCCCGGGCCGGTACGACGGGCATGGCCTCGGCACGGCTGCCCTCCTGGGCGCGGGCGTGGGCACGGGCTCCGTGGGTGGTCGCTGTCGCCATCGCGGGACCTCTCGCCGGAAGGAGTGGATTTCTGTCGTGCGACAGAAATTAGGGGCGGGCCGGGTCGCCGCCATTGCGGGTGCGTTGCCGGGCGGTTACCGAGCCCTCACGGAGATCCGCGGAGATCGCCGGAGGAGGCGGTGTGCGAGGATCGAACGCATGGGAACGGGCAGCAGTCGCCGGGTGGGCCGGCCGAGGGCCGCGCAGCGGCCGGACAGCGGCCTCGAACCGCGCGCCGAACTGCTCGCCGCGGCCGCCGAGCTGTTCACCACCCGTGGCTACGCGGCCACCACCACCCGGGCCGTCGCCGAGCGCGCGGGCATGCGGCAGGCGTCCATGTACCACTACGTCTCCGGCAAGGAGGAACTGCTCGCCGACCTGCTGGAGTCCACCGTCACGCCCTCGCTGGCCCGGGCCCGTGAGCTGCTCGCGGAGGACGCCGAGGGCGCAGCCCCGGCCGAGGACCGGCTGTGGGAGCTGTGCCGCACCGACGTGGAGCTGCTGTGCGGCGGGCCGCACAACCTCGGCGGGCTCTATCTGCTGCCCGAGGTGCGCACCGAGCGGTTCGCGGGCTTCCATGCCGTACGGGCCGAACTCAAGGACGGCTACCGGCAGTTGCTGGCCGCCACCGCCGCGGGCGGGGCGCTGGCCAAGAGCGAGCTGGATCTGCGCACGGATCTGGTCTTCGGTCTGATCGAGGGCGTCATCCTGGTGCACCGCTCCGAACCGGAGCGCTCCGTGGCGGAGTTCGCCCGCGCCACCGCCGACGCGGCACTGCGGATCGTCGGGGTCTGACCCGCCTTTTCACTCATCACGATGAGTGATTTTCGTACGCCCGTACGCCGTCACGTGTCGTGTTCGAATGATCGCCGAGCGTGTAAATGGGGCGAGCGTACTCCTGTTGCGTGGGCGATTTCAGGTGCTTGCCGAATATGACACGGCGATGATCCGGTCGGACTAAGCTCGCCCGCGGCGCACCGAGTTGAGGTGAATTCGTGCGCCTGTTCCCAAACTTCCCGATGATCCCCTTCAGTTCCATGAACCTTCCCCACGCAAGCTCCCCTGACACCCAGCCGACTCGTCTCAGAAGGCATCCATGGTGAGTGTTCAAAAGCCTCCCGGCGGCCGTGAACGTCCTTACGCGCGCGTGCTGTTGCTCCCGGCCATAGCGATGGCCGCGGCGACCGCGGCGGCGGTCACCCTGGCCCCGGCCTCGGCCCGGATCGCCGTCGGCGGGTGCGGGGCCGTGGCCCTGCTGCTGGTCCTCGCCACGGCCACCGAAGTGGTCCGCCGCGGACGCAGACTCCGCGCGGCGCAGGCCGAGCACGCCCGTCACACCGCGTATCTGGAGCGCCGCCTCGCTGCCCATGACGCGGAGATCGTCCGCCTCGGCACCGAGATCCTGCCCACCGCGCTCCACCGGCTGCGCCACGGAGAACCGCTCAGAGAGGTGATGCGCAAGGCGGTCGACGTCGACCCCGAACTGCGCAACATCCCCGACTCGCAGCGCCACCTGCTGCGCACGGCGCTGAAAGGCGCCGACCACGAGATCTCGATGCGCGACGCCACCGAGCGCTCCTTCGTCAGCATCGCCCGCCGCATCCAGGCCATCGTCCACCAGCAGGCCAACGAACTGCGGGAGATGGAGGAGGACCACGGCCGCAACCCCGAGGTCTTCGACGACCTGCTGCGCATCGACCACGGCACCGCGCTGATCGGCCGCCTCGCCGACACCATCTCCGTGCTCGGCGGCGGCCGCCCCGGCCGTCAGTGGCCGCTGCCCGTGTCGCTGTACAGCGTGCTGCGCGGTGCCATGTCCCGGATCCTGGAGTACCGGCGCATCGAGCTGAACTCCATCGTCAACATCAACATCAAGGGCACCTCGGTCGAGCCGATCATCCATGCGGCCGCCGAACTCCTCGACAACGCCACCCGCTACTCGCCGCCGACGACCAAGGTCCACGTCACCGCCACCGAGGTGCAGACCGGCGTCGTCATCGAGATCGAGGACGCCGGAGTCAGCCTCAGCGACGAAGGCCGCGCCCGCATCGAAAAGGCGATCGCGGACGCCATGGCGCGCGACGACGCGGAGAACCTGGGCTCGAACCCGCAGCTCGGCCTCGCCGTCGTGGGCCGCCTCTGCAAGAGCTTCGACATGCAGGTCTCGCTGCGCGCCTCCGCCTACGGCGGCGTCCGCGCGATCCTCATCGTGCCGCGCGTCATGACCACCACCGAGCCCGGTGTCGGCGCCGCCCACGGCATCGGTGCCACCGCCGTGCCCAAGCCCGAACTCGGCGCGGTCGAGGGCCCCAAGCGCCCGCCCAAGAAGCGCCGCCCCACCAGCCCCCGCATCCCGGCCGGGATCTCCATGGAGGACGACGTCCCCGAGGTCACCGAGTGGACGGCGGGCGGTCTGCCGCAGCGCCGCAGCCGGATGAAGACCCCGCTCAGCCAGCGGTACGCCGAACAGGCCGCCATCGAGCGCGCCGAGCGCGAGGGCCGGCCGACCATCTGGTCCCAGCCCAAGCCCGAGCCCGAGCCGGAGATGGACCCCGAGCTGAAGAAGCTCCGGGAGCGGCCGCCGGGCATGTGGGTCGACGACTTCTGGAACGGCCTGCGCAAGGGCATGCCCGAGGACGCCACCGCGGCCGAACTGACCGACTTCACGCTGAACCCGACCGCGTACCTGCACCTGCTCAACGATTCGGACACCGCCACCGAGGGCGCTACCGACGACGACGAGGGGAACCTCAAGTGATCCAGCAGCGAGGCAACTTGGACTGGATGCTCAAGCAGCTGAACGACGGCGTACCAGGCATCGAGATGATCGTGGTCCTCTCCGCCGACGGACTGCGTATCGCCCGCCACGGAGGCGACCCCGACGCCGCCGACCGGGTGGCCGCCGCCTGCGCGGGCGTACAGAGCCTCGCCGGTGCCATCATCCAGGAACTGCCCGGTGCCGGCGAGATGAAGCTCGTCGTCATCGAGATCGAGGGCGGCTACTTCTACCTCATGAACGCCGGTGCCAACGCCTTCCTCGCCGTGCTCGCCGACGTGACCTGCGAGCCGGGCCGGATGAGCGGCATGATGCGCGACCTCGTCGTTCGGATGGGCGCCCATCTCACCAGTCCGCCCCGGCGGAACGGGCAGACCGTATGACTCCTCCGCGACGCAAACGGCGCCAGCCGCAACCACTGCCGCCCCCGCCTCCGCCGCCCCCCAAACCGGCGGAGGGCGAGGAGAACCCCAGGTACCCGGAACGGCTGTACACCATCGCCGGCAGCGCCGACGGCGGCCGGGCCGAACTCGACCTGGTCACCTTAATCGTGGCGCGTTCCGCGCCGCCGCCGTCCGCCTCACCGGAGGAGGCGGCAGTGCTCCGGCTCTGTACCGCCCCCCTGTCCGTGGCCGAGCTCTCGGCCTACCTCAATCTGCCGTTCAGCGCGATGACCGTCCTGATCACCGAGCTGATCACGACCGAACTGGTGCAGGCGCGCGCCCCGATCGTCCGCAAGGCGCTCCCAGACCGTTCACTCCTTGAAGCGGTGATGCATGGACTTCAACGGCTCTGACACCATTCCCGGCCCACGCACCGAGGACCATCTGCCGCACACGGCACAGGCCGCGGTGAAGATCGTGATCGTGGGCGGTTTCGGCGTCGGCAAGACCACCATGGTCGGTTCGGTCAGCGACATCAGACCGCTGACCACCGAGGAGACCATGACCCAGGCCGGTATCGGGGTCGACGACAACTACGGCTCCGAGACCAAGACCGCCACCACCGTGGCCATGGACTTCGGCCGCATCAGCATCACCGACAAGCTGGTGCTCTACCTCTTCGGCACCCCCGGCCAGGAGCGCTTCTGGTTCCTGTGGAACGGCCTGTTCGAGGGCGCGCTCGGCGCGGTCGTCCTGGTCGACACCCGGCGCCTGGAGGTCAGCTTCGACGTCATGGGACGACTGGAGGAACGGGGCGTTCCGTTCGTCGTCGCCGTCAACTCCTTCCCCGACGCGCCCCGTTACCCGACCGAGGAACTGCGCACCGCGCTGGACCTGGCCCCGGAGATCCCGATCCTCGACTGCGACGTGCGCCGCCGGGCCTCCAGCAAGGAGGTGCTGATGACCCTGATGCGCTTCCTGCACTCGATCGCCCTGTCCGGCGCCCTCACCTGACCCGTATCCGTCCATACCCCCACACCTTCCGTTCCGGAGCGACACTGTGACGCCTGAACCCCAATCCCTGACCGGCACCGACCCCACCGCCGGCCCGCCGCCGGGCTGCCCGGCGCACGGCCTGGGCCCCGGGGGGCTGCACCGGCTCTACGGCCCCGACGCGGCCGATCTGGGCGACCTCTACGAGCGGCTGCGGGAGGAGCACGGCCCCGTGGCGCCCGTGCTGCTCCACGAGGACGTACCCATGTGGGTGGTCCTCGGGCACGCCGAGAACCTGCACCTGGTCCGCAGCCCTTCCCAGTACGCCCGCGACAGCCGGATCTGGACCCCGCTGCAGGAGGGCATGGTCAAACCCGACCACCCGCTCATGCCGCACATCGCCTGGCAGCCCATCTGCTCGCACGCCGAGGGGGACGAGCACCAGCGGCTGCGCGCGGCGGTCACCGGCGCCATGTCGACCATCGACCACCGCACCATGCGCCGCCACATCGGCCGTTACACCCAGGAACTGGTCAACGACTTCTGCGAGCGGGGCCGGGCCGACCTGGTCTCCCAGTTCGCCGAGCACCTGCCGATGGCCGTCATGTGCGAGATCCTCGGCATGCCCGAGGAGTACAACGACCGGATGGTGCAGGCCGCCCGCGACGCGCTCAAGGGCACCGAGACCGCCATCCAGAGCCACACCTACGTCATGGACGCGCTGAGCCGGCTCACCACCCGCCGCCGCGCCCGGCCCGACGACGACGTCACCAGTCACCTCATCACGCACCCCGCGGGACTGAGCGACGACGAGGTCCGCGAACACCTGCGCCTCGTCCTCTTCGCGGCCTACGAGGCCACCGCCAACCTGCTCGCCAACGCGCTGCGCATGGTCCTCACCGAGCCGGGCTTCCGTGCCCAGCTCAACGGCGGCCAGATGACCGTGCCGGAGGCGATCGAGCAGTCCCTGTGGGACGAGCCGCCGTTCAGCACCGTTCTCGGCTACTTCGCCAAGCAGGACACCGAGCTGGGCGGCCAGCGCATCCGCAAGGGCGACGGGCTGCTCATGGCGCCCGCCCCGGGCAACGTGGACCCGCGGGTGCGTCCCGACCTGTCGGCCAACATGCAGGGCAACCGCTCGCACCTCGCGTTCGGCGGCGGCCCGCACGAGTGCCCCGGCCAGGACATCGGCCGTGCCATCGCCGACGTCGGCGTGGACGCCCTGCTGACGCGGCTCTCGGACATCCAGCTGGACTGCCCCGAGGAGGACCTGCGCTGGCGCTCCTCCATCGCCTCCCGGCACCTGGTGGCCCTGCCGGTGCGCTTCGAACCGAAGCCCCAGCAGGACGTGGAACTTCCGCCCAGCGCGTCGCACATCCCGAACCAGCGGGCCACGTGGCAGGTCGGCAGCGTCCGCACGGAACCGACGCCCGCGCCGGACGTCACTCCGGAGATCCCCCGCCCCGCCCCCGAGCCCGTCCCCGCGGCACCGGTGCAGCCCCGCCGCCAGAACGTGTGGCAGCGGATGCTGCGCTGGTGGCGCGGGGAGTGAGCGCGGGGGACGGGGCTACGGCTCCTGGCCGGCGGCCCACCGCTCGGGCGAGTGCCAGGCCTGGAGCGTCCGTCCGCTGACGAACGTGTGCTCCGCCCCCGTGACCGGATCGGTGAACTCCAGCCTCCGCGCGAGCAGTTGCAGCGGACGCCGGAAGTCGTCGTCCGGCACGGGGGCGGTCACCTCCGGATACAGCGGGTCGCCGAGGATGGGCACGCCCAGCGCGCTCAGGTGCACCCGCAGCTGGTGGGTCTGCCCCGTCTCCGGGACGAGCCGGTACCGGGCCAGCGCGGCCCGGTGCTCGGCCAGCTCCACCCGGGTCACGGCGTTCGGCTCGCCCTCGACCTCCCGCGCGGCCGGAACTCCGCGTTCCTTCAGGATCCGGCTGCGCACGGTCCGGGGCAGAGCGAGCGAGGCGTCGTACGGCGCGATCGCCTCGTACTCCTTGCGGACCAGCCGGTCCGCGAACAGCGTCTGGTACGCGCCGCGCTCCTCGGGCCGCACCGTGAACAGCACGAGACCCGCGGTGAGCCGGTCCAGCCGGTGCGCGGCGGACAGCGACGGGATGCCCAGCTCGCTCCGCAGCCGGGCCAGCACGGTCTGGGCGACATGGGTGCCGCGCGGGGTCGTCGCGAGGAAGTGCGGCTTGTCGGCCACGACGATGTGCGCGTCCCGGTGGACCACCTCCACCGGGAACGGCACCGGCACCTCGGGGGCCAGCTCCCGCTGGAACCACACGAACATCCCGGGCTCGTACGGCGCGTCCGGCGCCACCGCCCGCCCGTCGGCGCCCACGATCAGCCCGGCACCGAACATCGCCTCGACCACCCCGGGCCCGGCCCCCGTCAGCCGCGCCACGAGATACTCCCGCACGGTCGCCCACACCCCGCCGAACGGCAGCCGCACCCGCACCGGGTCGACACCGTCGCGCTGGGGGAGCGGGGCGGGCGGGGGCGGGGTACGTCGTCTCACCGGTCAAGGGTACGAGGGCGGTGTCTGTGGGCGGTGCCTGGCATGATCGACGTGTGACCAGGGAATCTGCGCAGTCGGGCCGTTCGAGGTATGTCCTGTTCGATGTCGACGGCACGCTGATGGACGCGGTGAGCAACCAGCGCCAGGTATGGCGAGCGTGGGCCGAGCGATACGGGCTGGACGCCGACGAGGTGTACCAAGTGGCCCTGCGGACACGGCCGATGGAGACGTTCGCCCAGGTCGCCGCGGACCGCGATCCGCACGCGTGCCTGGCCGCGCTGCACGAGCTGGAGGACGAGGACGTACGGTCCGGGGTCTACGCGGCCTTCGACGGCGCGTCGGAGTTGCTGCACGGTCTGCCGCCGGGGTCCTGGGCGCTGGTGACCTCGAACTACGAGCACCGGGTGCGCGGCCGTTTCCTGCGGACGGGCCTGCCGGTGCCGGGCCTGATCGTGGACGCGGCCGCCGTCGAGGAGGGCAAGCCCTCGCCCGTGCCGTATCTGCGGGCCGCCGCACTGCTGGGTGCCGAGCCGGAAGACTGCCTGGTCGTCGAGGACGCCCCGTCCGGAGTCGAGTCCGGGCTGCGGGCCGGGATGACGGTGTGGGGCGTGAACGCCGCTGCCGCGGTGGAGGGCGTGCACCGCCACTTCGGGAGCCTGAGTGCGGCGGTCCCGCACATCCTGGCCTTCGCATCCGGATCGCACGGGCATGCCGTGGCCCGGTGAGTGCGGTCAGGAGGATTCCGCGGGTACGGCCACTGCTGATGCTTCCGGCGCGGTGTGCGGCTGATGTGCCTTCCGTGCCCGGTACAGGAAGCCGGACAGCAGCGTGAACAGCAGGAACAGCACCGTGAACCACTGGAAGTACCAGTGCCCGCCCGCCGGGTCGTACACCGCCGCGCGGGGCCAGGCCAGGTTGAGAGTCATCGCGAGGCCGTAGAGGAGGGCCAGGGCGTTGACCGGGATCCCCCAGCGGCCGAGGGAGAAGAGCGGGGCGCCCGTCTCGTCCGTGCCCGTCGTGGTGAACCGGCCGCGCAGGCGGCTGAGCAGCAGCGGGCCCGTCACCATCGCGTAGGCCAGGTACAGCATCACGATGCAGGTCGTGCCGATGGCCAGGAACGCCTCCGGTGAGGCGAAGTTGAGCAGCAGCAGGGCGGCGGCCAGGACACCGACCACCAGGGCGGGGGTGCCGGGCATGCCCGTGCGGGGGTTGACCCTGGCCAGATGGCGGGCGAAGGGCAGCCGGCCGTCGCGGGCCATGGAGAACAGCATGCGGCAGGCCGCCGTCTGGATCGCGAGCGTGGCCACGGCGATCGCCACCGCCACGTCGGCCAGCAGCACCCGGCCCACCCCGTCGCCCAGGCTGCTGGTGAGGACGTAACTCAGCCCGTCCACCGCCAGTTTCCCGTCGGTGAGGCTGGGCGCGGCGAGGATGCCGCCGAGGACGACGAGGCCGCCGAGCAGCCCGGCCGCACCGAGGGCGGTGAGGATGGTGCGCGGTGCCGTACGGCGTGGCTGGTGGGTCTCCTCGCTCATCTCGCCCGCGCTGTCGAAGCCGATCATCACGTACGCCGCCGTGAACGAGCCGATCAGCAGCGCCCCGAACAGGCCGCTCCCGGCGCCGCCGGTGGTGTGGAAGGTGATGCCGGGGGAGCGCCGGGAATGGGTCAGCAGAAGGACCACGATCAGCACCGCGCCGATGATCTCGGCAGTCACGCCGACCCGGTTGACCAGGGACATCACACGGTTGTCCACGAGGTTGACCAGCGTGGTCAGCGCCAGCAGGGCCACGCCGAGCACCGCCGCGTTGGCGGCGCCGTCGGCGGAGGCGGGCGAGGTGTCGGTGCCGATCAGCTGGAAGCCGGACCAGAGCGCGGGCAGCACCATCTGCAGGGCCAGCGCGGCCGCCGAGACCACCACGATCTGCCCGATCACCATGATCCAGCCGGCGAACCAGCCGAAGGCGGGGGTGGCCAGGCGCGAGGACCACTGGTAGATCGCTCCGGAGATGGGGTAGCGCGCGGCCAGTTCCGCGAAGCACGCGGCGACCGCCAGCTGGCCGATCAGCACGGCCGGCCAGGCCCAGAAGAAGACCGGCCCGCCGAAGGAGTAGCCGAAGGCGAAGAACTGGAAGACGGTGGTCAGGACGGAGATGAAGGAGAAGCCGGCGGCGAAGGAGGCGTACCGGCCCAGGCTGCGGTGCAGCTCCTGGCGGTAGCCGAACTCCTCCAGGGAGCGGTCGTCGGTCGTCGTCACGGCGGCACCTGCCCGGGGTCGCGGGGAGTGAATTCCTGTCGAGCGACAGAAATTAGGGACGCGCTGTTTCCCCCGCGTCACACGGGCGTGTCCGTAACGGGCCCAAGTCCTCACGCCCTCAAGGGAGGGTGTCGGTGCGAGCACGCGAAAGCGGCGGCACCCCGTCAGGGTGCCGCCGCTTTCCAGGTGTTCAGGCTGCCGCCGCGCCGCCGCTCTCCTGCTCGGCCTCGATGCGGGCGTTCCACTCGCGCTTGGAGGCCTGCCAGCCGTCCTCGTTGTGGCCGAGGCGCCAGTAGCCGGAGATCGACAGGTCCTCGCGCGGGAACTGCAGCTCGACCCGGAGCAGTCGGCGCAGCTCCTTCACGAAGCCCGCCTCGCCGTGCACGAACGCGTGCGGCCGGCCCTCCGGGAAGCGAAGCCCGTGTACGGCCTCCAGCAGGGCCGTGCCCACCGGCCGGTCCCCGCGGTGCACCCAGACGACCTCCACCTCGGAGTCGATCTTCTGCTCCTCCTCGGGGCCGGACACCTCCACGAAGGCGTGCGCCCGGGCGTCGGACGGCAGCGTCTCCAGGGCGCGGGCGATCGCGGGCAGCGCGCTCTCGTCCCCCACGAGCAGATGCCAGTCGGCGCTCGGGTCGGGCGCGTACGCACCCCCGGGGCCCATGAAGTGCACGCTCTCACCGGGCTGCACGCGGGTGGCCCACGGCCCGGCCAGACCCTCGTCGCCGTGGATCACGAAGTCCAGGGTCAGCTCGCGGTGCTCGGGGTCCCAGGCGCGCACGGTGTACGTCCGGGTCACCGGCCAGTGCTCACGGGGGAACTCCGCACGGATCCGCTCCAGGTCGAAGGGCTCCGGGTAGGTCACGCCAGGAGGGCCGAACAGCAGCTTCACATAGTGGTCCGTGCAGGTGTCCGCGGCGAAACCGGCGAGGCCCTCGCCGCCGAGCACGACACGCTGCATGTGCGGGGTCAGCCGCTCGGTGCGCACCACCTGGGCGGTATGGGGCTTGCGCGGCTTTCGTCCCGGACGCTCTGCCATCACGGCCTCCTGCTGCGTTGGTTAGGTTTACCTAAGTTAGCATCTCTCTCCAGTTAACACGGGTTCCATGAGGGCTTGATGAACGCGTTTTGCCGGAATATTCCGGTCGGGATCACTCCCCCAGCGTCGTCAGCAGCCGCTGCAGGGAGCCGCCCAGCCCCCAGCGTGCCGCCAGCGCCTCCAGTCCCGCCGGATCGCGCGGGGTCCGCGGCAGCGTGGTGTCGACCTCCGGCAGCGGGACGTCGTCGGCCACCCGCACCACCTTCGGCGCGACCGCGACATACGGCCGGGCCTCGGTCAGCCGCTTGCGCTGCGACGGCGTGAGCTTCGCCTTCGGGTCGTCGACCGCGGCCATGATCCCGGCCAGGTCACCGAACTCGGCGAGCAGCTTGGCGGCAGTCTTCTCGCCGATGCCGGACACGCCCGGCAGGCCGTCGCTCGGATCGCCCCGCAGCAGGGCCAGATCCGCGTACCCTGGCCCGTCGACCCCGTACTTCTCGCGCAGTACCGCCTCGTCGGTCAGCTGCAGCGTGCCGACGCCCTTCAGCGGGTACAGCACGCGGATGTCGCGCTTGTCGTCGACGAGCTGATACAGGTCGCGGTCGCCGGTGACGATGTCCACCGGTCCGTCGGCGCGCGCGGTGAACGTGCCGATCACGTCGTCGGCCTCGTACTGCGCGACCCCGACCCGGGCGATGCCGACCGCGTCCAGCACGGCCTCGATGACCGGCACCTGCGGGGTGAGCGTGTCCGGCACCTCCTCCTCGTCCGGGGCGCCCTCGTGCTCCTCGGCGACCCGGTGCGCCTTGTACGTGGGGATCAGGTCCACCCGCCACTGCGGCCGCCAGTCCGCGTCCATGCAGGCCACCAGCTTCGCCGGCCGGTGGTCCTGCACCAGCCGGTCGATGAAGTCCAGCAGCCCCCGCACGGCGTTCACCGGCGTGCCGTCCGGCGCCCGCACGGAGTCCGGAACGCCGAAGTAGGCGCGGAAGTACAGCGAGGCGGTGTCGAGAAGCATGAGTCGTCCGGTCACGCTCGCATCATGCCGTACGGCACTGACAGTCATCTGCCGCCACGGATCCACCCCTGTGAGCTGGGCCACTTAAAAGTTTGACCAAGACCGTCCTGGGGAGGCGCGGCCTCTGATCTGTCCATCGCGACGAGAGGTACGCGTGTCATCCAGGCTTGAGGCGGAACACCTGTTCAAGGTGTTCGGCAGACGACCGGACCAGGCAGTCGAACGGCTGCGCCAGGGCGCCGACCGGGAGGAACTGCGCGCCGACGGCACCACGGCCGCCGTCATCGACGCCTCCTTCGAGGTCGAGGCCGGCGAGATCTTCGTCGTCATGGGCCTGTCCGGCTCCGGCAAGTCCACCCTGCTGCGCATGCTCAACGGCCTGCTGGAGCCGACCGCCGGCCAGGTCCGCTTCGACGGCCAGGACCTGACCGCGCTCACCGACCGCGCCCTGCGCGAACTGCGCTCGAAGAAGATCAGCATGGTCTTCCAGCACTTCGCGCTCTTCCCGCACCGCAGCGTCCGCGACAACGCCGCCTACGGCCTCGCCGTGCAGGGCGTGCCCCGCGCCGAGCGCGAGCGCCGCGCCGACGAGGCGCTCGCCCTGTGCGGGCTGGCCGGCTGGGAGAACTCCTGGCCCGACGAGCTGTCCGGCGGCATGCAGCAGCGCGTGGGCCTCGCCCGCGCCCTCGCCACCGACGCCGACCTGCTCCTCATGGACGAGTCCTTCAGCGCCCTGGACCCGCTGATCCGCCGCGACATGCAGGACCAGCTCCTGGAGCTGCAGAAGACCCTGAAGAAGACCATCGTCTTCATCACCCACGACCTCAACGAGGCCATGCGGCTCGGCGACCGCGTCGCCGTCATGCGCGACGGCCGCATCGTGCAGACCGGCACCGCCGAGGACATCCTGCTGCGCCCCGCGAACGACTACGTCGCCTCCTTCATCCAGGACGTCGACCGCTCCCGTGTGCTGACCGCCGCCGCCGTCATGGACACCGATCTCCGCGGCGACGAGTCCGACTGCGGCTGCGAGACGGCCACCCCCGCCACGCCCTTCGCCGAGCTGTGCGCGATCAGCGCCCGCCTGACCCACCCGGTCGCCGTCCTCGACGCCGACCGCGCGCTCGTCGGCGTCGTACCCCGGCAGCGCCTCGTCGGCTTCCTCGGCGACGAACAGGCCGTGCCCACGGCCTGTGACAACGGCGGGAAGAAGGTGATCGCCCGTGCCTAGGCTGCACCTCGGCGACTGGGTCGACTCAGGGGTCGACTGGCTGGTCGCCCACCTCTCCTGGCTGTTCGACGCGATCCGCGCGGTCGTGGAGGGCATGTACGACGGCATCGACGCGGTCCTCACCGCGCCCGAACCCCTGCTGCTGGCGGGCATCCTCGCGGTCGCCGCCTGGTGGCTGCGCGGCCTGGTCGCGGGCGTCCTCGCCTTCGCCGGGTTCGCCCTCGTCGACTCGCTCGACCTGTGGGACCGGGCCATGTCCACCCTGGCGCTGGTCCTGGTCGCCACCGTCATCGCCCTGGTGATCTCGATCCCGCTGGGCATCTGGGCCGCCCGCTCCCGGGCGGTCAGCGCGGCCGTACGGCCCGTCCTGGACCTGCTCCAGACGATGCCCTCGATGGTCCTGCTGATCCCGGCCATCCTCTTCTTCGGCCTGGGCACCGCCGCCGGTGTCATCGCCACCCTGGTCTTCGCGCTCGCCCCCGGCGTCCGCATGACCGAGCTGGGCATCCGCCAGGTCGACGCCGAACTGGTCGAGGCCGCCGAGGCGTTCGGCACCACCCCGCGCGACACCCTGCTCCGCGTCCAACTGCCGCTCGCCCTGCCGACCATCATGGCCGGCGTCAACCAGGTGATCATGCTGGGCCTGTCCATGGTCGTCATCGCCGGCATGGTCGGCACCGGCGGCCTGGGCGGCGCGGTCAACGAGGCCATCGGCCGGCTCGACATCGGCTTCGGCTTCGAGGCGGGCGTCGGCATCGTCGTCCTCGCCATCTACCTGGACCGCATGACCAGCGCCCTCGGTACCCAGCTCTCCCCGCTGGGCCGCAGGGCCGCCGCGAAGGCCCGGACGACCGCGTGGTCGTACCGCCCGCGCCCGGCGGTCGCCGTCGTCGGCGTGGTCGTCCTCGCCCTCGTCGCGGGAGGCATGGGGATCTTCGGCTCCTCCTCCGGCACCTCCCGGGCCTCCGCCACGAACATCGGCAAGGGCCGGGAGATCAAGATCGGCTACATCCCCTGGGACGAGGGCATCGCCTCCACCTACCTCTGGAAGGAGCTGCTGGAGGAGCGCGGCTTCAAGGTGACGACCACCCAGTACACCGCCGCCCCCCTCTACACCGGCCTTGCCACCGGCCAGGTCGACTTCCAGACCGACTCCTGGCTGCCGACCACCCACGCCGAGTACTGGAAGAAGTACGGCAAGCAACTGGACGACCTCGGCAAGTGGTACGGCCCCACCTCCCTGGAGCTGACCGTCCCCTCCTATGTCAAGGACGTGAACTCCCTGGCGGACCTGAAGGACCACGCCTCCGAGTTCGGCGGGAAGATCGTCGGCATCGAGCCCAGCGCGGGCATGATGGGCCTGCTCAAGAGCAAGGTCCTCAAGGAGTACGGCCTCGACGGCACGTACGACGTCGTCGACGGCTCCACGCCCGCGATGCTCGCCGAGCTGCAGCGCGCCTACGCCAAGAAGCAGCCGGTCGTCGTCACCCTGTGGTCCCCGCACTGGGCGTACAGCGACTACGACCTGAAGAAGCTGAAGGACCCGAAGGGCGCCTGGGGCGCGGGCGACGGCGTGCACACCCTCGCCCGCAAGGGTTTCGCCGCCGACAACCCCGAGGTCGGCACCTGGCTGAAGAACTTCTCGATGACCGAGGAGCAGCTCACCGGCCTGGAGGCGCAGATCCAGAAGTCCGGCAAGGGCGGGGAACAGGACGCCGCGCGCACCTGGCTGAAGCAGCACCCGGGCCTGGTCGACCGGTGGGCGCCGGTGGCCCGGCAGGGCGCCAAGAGCCGGGCGGCCGGGTGACCTGACCTCCCGGACCGCCGCCCGAGGGGTGGGCAGCGCCGTACGCCCGTGGGCGTGGGGCGCCGCCCACCCCTCGGTGCGTATCCGGGTGCCGGATCTCGTGGCGTATCCAGGTGCCGAATCCCGGGAGTCCCCTACGGGTTGGATCCGGCCAACCACGGAGCGCCATGGGCCTGCCCCGACGGGAACACCGAGGCCCGCTTCGGCCTTGAACCAGGGGAGACCCGTCCCGCACGGCGAGCAGCCGCACTGGCGCGAACCATGGGGGTGCGGGCCCACCGGCGTGTCAGGGATGTGACAGCCGCATGAAACGGTTTGCCGAACATGCGTAGGGTGCAGACAACTCATCAGAGGTGTGTCCCGCGACGGACACCCGGTCGGCGGCACGACGAGTGAAGGAGGGAGCCGGAGCGATGGGCGACCACAAAGAGCAACAGGCCGTGCGGGTGGGCGCGGCCGTCCGGCGGCGTCGCCGTGCGCTGGAACTCACCCTCGCCGTCGTGGCCGAGCGCACCGGCCTCTCGGTGCCCTTCCTCAGCCAGGTCGAGAACGACAAGGCCCGCCCGAGCCGCACCTCCCTGGAGAAGCTGGCCGACGCCCTGCGCACCACGGCCGTGGAGCTCCTCGCCGCCGCCGACCCGGCGGCCAGCGTGGACGTCGTACGCGCCGAGCCCGTCGCCGAGGGCGACTTCGACCCGCGCACCCGCTCCCTGGTGCGCGGCCACCATCAGCTGCACGCCTCCGAGTTCACCGGCGACCATGACGCCGGGCGGGAGTTCCAGCACCGTAACGACGAGCTGATGTACGTCGCCGACGGGGCGGTCGAGATCGAGGCGGAGGGGCGGGCGTATCGCCTCGGGCGCGGCGACACCCTGTATCTGACGGGCGGGGTTCGGCACCGCTGGCGGGCGACGGTTCCGGACACGCGGGTCATCGTGGTGGCGGTCGCCGAACATATCGAGGCTGTTCAGGACAGGGCTCGCTGAGAACGGGTGCGCGTCGTCTCCCTGGTTCCCTCCCTCACCGAGGCGGTGGCTGTCACGCTGCCCGGGGTCCTCGTCGGCGCCACGGACTGGTGCGGCCATCCGGTGGATCTGGACGTCGGCCGGATCGGGGGGACCAAGAACCCCGATGTGCAGCGGATCCTCGGCCTCGCCCCTGACCTGGTGATCGCCAACGAGGAGGAGAACCGCGCCCCCGATCTGGACGCACTCCGCGCGGGGGGACTGGAGGTGCTGGTCACCGAGGTGCGGAGCGTGCCGCAGGCCTTTCGGGAGCTGGAGCGGGTGCTGGCCGCGTGCGGCGCGCCGGACCGGCCGCCGTGGCTGGAGGAGGCGGAGGCCGTCTGGAGCGGGCTTCCCGAGCCGGAGAGGCGTACGACGGCGGTCGTGCCGATCTGGCGCCGGCCCTGGATGGTCCTGGGCCGGGACACCTTCGCGGGTGACGTGCTGACCCGGCTGGGCGTGCACCACCTGTACGCCACGCACCCCGACCGCTACCCGCGCGTGCCCTTGGACGAGCTGCGGGCGGCGGCCCCGGACGTCGTGGTCCTGCCGGACGAGCCCTACCGGTTCACCGCCGACGACGGCCCCGAGGCGTTTCCCGGACTGAGCTGCGCCCTGGTCAGCGGACGGCACCTGACCTGGTACGGACCGTCGCTGGCCGAGGCGCCACGGGTGCTGGGCGAGGCCCTGCGAGCAGCTCACCGCTGAGCAGTCCCCGTACCGTCCCCGACGCGGCCGCGAGCCACGCGGTGACCAGGAGGCCGTACAGTCCGACGCTCAGGACCTCGTACCCGGCGAGCCCGGTGTGCCGGGCGAGGGTGGCGGCGCCGGTGACACAGGTGCCCAGCGGGAAGGTGAACGCCCACCAGGTCATGGTGAAGCCCATGCCGTGCCGCCGGGCCCGCACCACGTGCGCGGCCGCGAGCGCCAGCCACAGCAGCGCGAACCCCATGACCGGCACCCCGTAGAGCAGCGCGAACACCGCGAAACCGCGGTCGTACGGGGCCGGTACGACCCGGGGAGCCGTGTCCGCGATCAGGCCGACGGCGGTGGTGGACTGCCCGAGCGGGCCGAGGACCAGGAACAGGGTCGGGGTGAGGGCGAGCGGCAGCGGCCCCGAGGTGATCAGCCGGGCGAAGACCAGCGGCAGCATCAGCAGCGTCGCCAGCAGGCTCAGCCCGAACAGCGCGAAGCACGCCAGCAGCAGGGTCTCCCGGGGCTGCCCCGGCGGCAGATAGGGCACCAGCAGCGGACCGAGCGCGGCGGAGACCATCGGCGCGACGAGCGGCAGCAGCCAGACCGGGGTGGCCTGGGCGGCCTGGACGCGGTGGCGTACGCCCATCAGGTACGGCACGGCCACGGCGGCCGCGAGCCCGACCGCGGTACCGGCGGTGAACAGGACCGTGTCGAGCGCGACGGCCGGACCGGTGCCGATCCAGTCCCGGCCGAGGGTCAGGGCGCCGCCGCCGACCGCCAGCAGGGCCATGGACAGGCAGCCGTAGAAGGGGGCCATGGAGGGGTCGAGGAGGTCGGCGCGGGCCTGGTCGCGGTGGTGGGTCCAGTGCCGGGCGCGGGCGGTCAGCAGGGTCAGCAGCAGGAGCAGGGCCAGCGCCCAGACGGCCGTGCAGACCTCGCGGAGCCCGGGGAGGTGCAGGGGGAGCGCGGCACCGGCCGTGCCGACGATGGAGGTTCCCATCACGGAGGCGTACCAGTTGGGACCGAGGTGCCGGACGCGGATCGCGCGTGTGGCGGGCAGGGGATGGGCTGCGGTGACCATGTCCTCACCCTCGCGCCGCCGATCGGCGCTGACCAGGGAGTTCACGTCTATGAGGGCATAAGCTGGTCTTATGAGCGAGGAGTACGCGACGGACGACGGCCGCCCCGGCGGCCCGCTGGCGCACCGGGTGCCGGACCTCGGCGCGCTGGAGCTGCTGCTGGCCGTGGCGCGGCTGGGCAGTCTCGGGGCGGCGGCGCGGGAGGTCGGCATCACCCAGCCGGCCGCCAGCAGCCGCATCCGGTCCATGGAACGGCAACTGGGCGTCGCCCTGGTCGACCGCTCCCCGCGCGGCTCCCGGCTCACCGACGCGGGTGCCCTGGTGACGGACTGGGCCCGCCGGGTGGTGGAGGCGGCGGCGGCCTTCGACGCGGGCGCGCGGGCCCTGCGCGACCGGCGGGACTCCCGGCTGCGGGTCGCGGCGAGCATGACCATCGCGGAGTACCTGCTCCCGGGCTGGCTCCTCGCCCTGCACGCCGAGCGCCCCGACACCGCGGTGTCCCTGCTCGCGGGCAACTCGGCGAAGGTCGCGGAACTCCTGCTGGCCGACGAGGCGGACCTGGGCTTCGTGGAGGGCCTCACCGTCCCGGCGGGCCTGGACTCCGCGGTGATCGCCCACGACCGCCTGATCGTCGTCACGGCCCCCGGCCACCCCTGGGCCCGCCGCCGGCGCCCCGTGACGGCTCAGGAGCTGGCCGCCACACCCCTGATCCTGCGCGAGCGGGGCTCCGGCACCCGCCAGGTCCTGGACACGGCGTTGGGCGGCCTGGCCCGGCCCCTGATCGAACTGTCCTCCACCACGGCGGTGAAGGCCTCGGCGGTGAGCGGCGCGGGCCCCTCCGTCCTCAGCGAACTGGCGGTCGGGGAGGAGCTGGCGATGCGGCGGCTGGTGGGTATCCCGGTGGAAGGCGTGTCGTTGCGCCGGGACCTGCGTGCGGTGTGGCCCACGGGGCATCGGCCCACGGGGCCGGCACGGGAGTTGCTTTCCTTGACGAGGGGGTGAGGTCAGGATGCGGCCCGCACGAGCGCCTGCATGACGCGCAGATCCTTCCCCATCTCCGGATGCCACTGCACCCCGAGCACCCATCCCTCGCTCGACGGCAGTTCGATCGCCTCCACGGTCCCGTCCTCCGCGTGAGCCGAGGGCACCAGGCCCGTACCGAGCCGCTCCACCGCCTGGTGGTGGTAGGTGGGCACGGAGGTCTCCTCGGGGACGATCCCCGCGTACAGCGTGCCCGGCACCGGCTTCACCGGATGGCTCCCGAACACGCCGACCACCTCCGCGTGCCCGTCCATGTGCTGCACCAGCGTCCCGCCCAGAGCCACGTTCAGCAGCTGCATCCCCCGGCAGATCCCCAGCACCGGCACCCCAGCCGCCAACGCGGCCTCGATCAGCGCGAGTTCCCACGCGTCGCGCTCCGGCGCGGGCGGTCCCGTACGCGGTGAGCGCTCGGCGCCGTACCGGGACGGATCCACGTCCGGTCCGCCCGCGATCACCAGCCCGTCCAGCCGCTCCACCGCATCCGCGGCCCGCTCGGGCGCGTCCGGCGGCAGCATGGCGGTGAGCCCCCCGGCCCGCTGCACCAGCCGCGGATAACCGGCCGGCACCAGCGCCGCGTCCAGCTCCCACACGCCCCAGCGCGTACCGGCCTCCAGGTACGTGCTCACACCGATCAGCGGTCGTACGGTCATGCCGCCCTCCCAGGAATCCAAAGGTCCATGCCCATACCTTTGCAGAGCCGGCTCACGCCAGGAAGCCCCGCAGCAGCGCCGCCGTACCCGCGCAGTGCTCCCGCATCATCTCCCGCGCCCCGTCCGCGTCCCCGTCCAGCACCGCCTCCACCAGCGCGATGTGCTGCCGCTGCGAGTGCTCCAGGTTGCGCACCAGCAGCGGGATGCAGTCCAGCAGGTCGTTGACGGTCGCCCGCACCGCCGCGTACTGCGCGGTCAGCGACGGCGAACCGCACAGCTCGGCCAGCGTCAGATGCAGCAGTGTGTCCAGCCGCCGGTACTCCGCGAGCGGCGCCTCATGGGTCCGGTCCAGCGCCTCCCGCAACCGGCCGGCCTGCTCGTCCGTCAGCCCGTGCGCCGCGCACAGCCCGGCCGCGCCCACCTCCAGCACCTCGCGGAAGCGCAGCACGTCCTCGATGTCGACCTCGGCGATCCGCCGCCGCAGCTCGTCCTCGCCGCCCGCGTCCGTGCGCGGCAGCACGAACGTTCCGCCGTACCGCCCGCGCCGGGCCTCCACCAGCCCCTGGTCCTGCAGCACCTTCAGCACCTCGCGCAGCGTCACCCGGCTGATCCCGAGCCGCTCCGCCAGCTCCCGCTCGGCCGGCAGCCGCTCGCCGCCCGGCACCAGACCGAGCCGCACGACCTGGAGGATCTGCTCCAGCGCCTCCTCGAAGCCGTTGCCGGCCCGTACCGGCCGCAACACCGGAGTGAGCCGGTCGTTCACGCTGTACGCGTCCGTCTCCTGCGACATCCGGCCGTACCCCCTTCCCAAGCAATGGTTCTCGGCAATACCTTATGGCTCCCGGCCCGGCCGAAAAAGCGTGAAGAAGCCGAAGGAGTTCTCCCGTGGCAGACCGCACACCCCCGCTGAGTGTCGAGGAGCTGCACGCCCTCGTCGCCGGTGGTGAGATCGACACTGTCGTCCTGGCCTTCCCCGACATGCAAGGGCGTCTCCAGGGCAAGCGGTTCGCCGCCCGCTTCTTCCTCGACGAGGTCCTGCAGCACGGCACCGAGGGCTGCAACTACCTCCTCGCCGTCGACACCGAGATGAACACCGTCGACGGTTACGCGATGTCCTCCTGGGACCGCGGTTACGGCGACTTCGCCATGCACCCCGACCTGTCCACCCTGCGCCGCATCCCCTGGCACCCCGGCACCGCCCTGCTCGTCGCCGACCTCGCCTGGAACGACGGCACCCCGGTCGTCGCCGCCCCGCGCCAGATCCTGCGCCGCCAGCTCGACCGGCTCGCCGAACTCGGCTACACCGCCCAGGTCGGCACCGAGCTGGAGTTCATCGTCTTCAAGGACAGCTACGAGCAGGCCTGGGACGCGAACTACCGCGGCCTGACCCCGGCCAACCAGTACAACATCGACTACTCCATCCTCGGCACCGGCCGCATCGAGCCCCTGCTGCGCCGGCTGCGCAACGACATGGCCGGCGCCGGCCTCACCGTCGAGTCCGCCAAGGGCGAGTGCAACCCCGGCCAGCACGAGATCGCCTTCCGCTACGACGAGGCCCTGCGCACCTGCGACCAGCACGCCCTCTACAAGACCGGCGCCAAGGAGATCGCCGCCCAGGAAGGCGTCTCGATCACCTTCATGGCCAAGTACAACGAGCGCGAGGGCAACTCCTGCCACATCCACCTCTCGCTCGCGGACGCCGACGGCGACAACGCGATGGCCGGGTCCGAGGGGATGTCCGACGTGATGCGGCACTTCCTCGCCGGACAGCTCGCGGCCCTGCGTGACTTCTCCCTGCTCTACGCCCCCAACATCAACTCCTACAAGCGGTTCCAGCCCGGCTCCTTCGCGCCCACCGCCGTCGCCTGGGGCCACGACAACCGCACCTGCTCCCTGCGCGTGGTCGGCCACGGCCGCTCCCTGCGCTTCGAGAACCGCCTCCCCGGCGGAGACGTCAACCCGTACCTCGCCGTCGCCGGACTGGTCGCGGCCGGCCTGTACGGCATCGAGCAGAAGCTGGAACTCCCCGAGCCCTGCCCCGGCAACGCCTACACCGCCGACTTCGAGCACGTCCCGACCACCCTGCGCGAGGCCGCCGAACTCTGGGAGAACAGCCCGATCGCCAAGGCCGCCTTCGGCGACGAGGTCGTCGCGCACTACCGCAACATGGCACGCGTCGAGCTGGAGGCCTTCGACGCGGCGGTGACCGACTGGGAGCTGCGCCGCTCCTTCGAACGCTTGTGAGGCATGACGTGTCGCAACTGTATGAACTCGACGTCCTCAACCCCGCGACGGAAGAGGTGATCGCGACCGTACCCGGCGCCGTCGAGCAGGACGTCGACGCGGCCGCGTACCGAGCCGAACGGGCCCAGCGGGCCTGGGCCGCACTCGCGCCCGTCGACCGGGCCCGGCTGCTGCGCCGCTTCGCCGCCGTCGTCGACGACCACATCGAGGAACTCGCCCGGCTGGAGGTGCGCGAGGCCGGCCACACCATCGGCAACGCCCGCTGGGAGGCCGGCAACGTCCGCGATCTGCTGGACTACGCGGCTGGGGGAGTGGAGCGGCTGACCGGTCGGCAGATCCCGGTCGCCGGCGGGCTGGACGTCACGTTTCTCGAACCGCTCGGTGTGGTGGGGGTCATCGCGCCCTGGAACTTCCCGATGCCGATCGCCGCGTGGGGCATGGCCCCGGCGCTCGCGGCGGGCAACGCGGTGCTGCTCAAGCCCGCCGAGACCACGCCGTTGACCGCCCTGCGCCTGGCCGAACTCGCGCTGGAGGCGGGCCTGCCCGAGCACCTGTTCCAGGTCCTGCCGGGCCGTGGCGACATCGCGGGCGAGTCCCTCGTGCTGAACCCGCGCGTCGGCAAGATCGTCTTCACCGGCTCCACCCGGGTCGGCAGGCGGATCATGGCGCTCTGCGCCGACCAGACCAAGCGCCTGACCCTCGAACTCGGCGGCAAGAGCCCCAACGTCGTCTTCGCCGACGCCGACCTCAAGGCCGCCCTCGACCCCTTCTCCTTCCTGGACAACTCCGGCCAGGACTGCTGCGCCCGCACCCGCATCCTCGTCCAGGAGTCGGTGTACGACGAGGCCCGCGACTTCCTCGCCGACGCGCTGGCCGGCGTCGTGGTGGGCGACCCGGCCGACGAGAAGACCCAGATGGGCCCGCTGATCTCCCGTCAGCAGCTCGATCGCGTCCGGTCGTACGTCCCCGAGGACGCCTCGGCCCTGCGCGGCAGCGCACCCGACGGACCCGGCTTCTGGTTCCCGCCGACCGTCCTGACGGGGGAGCGGCACGACAGCCAGGCCGCCCGCGAGGAGATCTTCGGCCCCGTCGCCGTCCTCCTCCCCTTCACCGACGAGGAGGACGCGATCCGCCTCGCCAACGACACCCCCTACGGCCTCTCCGGCTCCATCTGGACCCGGGACGTGGGCCGTGCCCTGCGCGTCTCGCAGGCCGTGCGCGCGGGCAACCTGTCCGTCAACTCCCACTCCAGCGTCCGCTACTCGACCCCGTTCGGCGGCTTCAAGCAGTCCGGACTCGGCCGTGAACTCGGCCCGGACGCCCTGACCGCCTTCACCGAAACCAAGAACGTCTTCATCAGCACGGAGGGCCCCGCACAGTGACCGCAGAAACTGTTTGTCGCCGCCTGGTCGGCCGTACCGCCGTCGTCACCGGAGCCGGCAGCGGCATCGGCCTCGCCGCCGCCCGCCGCCTCGCCTCCGAGGGCGCGCACGTGGTCTGCGGCGACGTCGACGAGGCCCGCGGCAAGGCCGCCGCCGACGAGGTCGGCGGGATCTTCGTCAAGGTCGACGTCACCGACCCCGAGCAGGTCGAGGCGTTGTTCAAGACGGCGTACGACACCTACGGCAGCGTCGACGTCGCCTTCAACAACGCCGGCATCTCCCCGCCCGACGACGACTCCATCCTGGAGACAGGGCTGGAGGCCTGGAAGCGGGTCCAGGAGGTCAACCTCACCTCCGTCTACCTGTGCTGCAAGGCCGCCATCCCGTACATGCGCCGCCAGGGCAAGGGCTCCATCATCAACACGGCGTCCTTCGTGGCCCGGATGGGCGCGGCCACCTCGCAGATCTCGTACACGGCCTCCAAGGGCGGTGTGCTGGCCATGTCCCGCGAACTGGGCGTGCAGTTCGCCCGCGAGGGCATCCGGGTGAACGCCCTGTGCCCCGGCCCGGTGAACACCCCGCTCCTCCAGGAGCTGTTCGCCAAGGACCCGGAGCGGGCCGCCCGCCGGCTCGTCCACATCCCCGTCGGCCGGTTCGCCGAGGCCGAGGAGATCGCCGCCGCCGTCGCCTTCCTGGCCAGCGACGACTCCTCCTTCGTCAACGCCACCGACTTCCTGGTGGACGGCGGAATCTCGGGCGCGTACGTCACGCCCCTGTAGGGACAAAGGTGTACGGTCCGCGCGTATGCGACAGCATCTCGCGTGGACCCTGGCAGCGGCCGCCGCCCTGGCGGCCGCGCCCACCGCATCGACGGCGGCCCCTCACAACTGCCCTCGGCTGACCGGTACCTGGTACGGCGACAACCGTGCCCGCCTCCAGCAGGTCATCGACAGTCATGGCACCTGCTCCGGTCACCGGGGCGCGGTGGCCACGTTCGACTGGGACAACACGGTCACCAAGAACGACGTCACCGATGCCACCCTCTCCTGGGCCCTGCGCCACGACCGGCTCCTGCGCCCCGTCCGCTGGAAGGACACCAGCGCCTGGCTGACCGACGCCGCCGACCACGCCCTCACGGCAGCCTGCGGCACCGGAGCGGGCGCACCCCTGCGCACCTCGACCCGCCCCCGCTGCACCGACGAGATCGTGCGGATCCGCGAGACCGGCACCACGACGAGCGGCGCCCCCGCCTTCGCCGGCCGCTGGAACCACCGCCGCACGGTCCCGCAGTACGCCTGGATCCCCCAGCTCTTCGCCGGCCGCACCCCCGCCGAACTGGCCTCCTACGCCGGCTCCGCCCGCCGCGAGGCCCTGGCCGCCCCCGTCGGCGCGACCCGCACCCTGGGCACCCGCACGGTCCCCGCCTACGTCCGCTACTACGACCAGCAGCGCGACCTGATCCGCACCCTGATGCGAGCCGGATTCGAGGTGTACGTCGTCTCGGCCGGCGCGGAACCCGTCACCGAGGTCTGGTCCCGGGCGGTCGGCGTCGACGCGGCCCACACCATCGCCATCCGCCCGGTCCTGGACCGCCGGGGCCGGATCACCGTGCGGAACGAGGGCTGCGGCGGCGTCCCGGCGACCCGGGGCGCGGTGATCCCGTACATCGACGGCAAGCGCTGCTGGATCAACCAGGAGATCTACGGCGTCCAGGGCGCCGCCGCCTGGCAGCGGCAGCCCTGGAAACGGCGGCCCGCGCTCGCGGCCGGTGACGCCGACACCGACGTCACCTTCGTCGGGGACGCCACCGGCGCCCACCTCGTGATCAACCGCAACAAGCCGGAGCTGATGTGCCGGGCCTACGACGACGCCGACGGCCACTGGCTGGTGAACCCCATGTTCATCGCCCCGCTGCCGCGCAGGCCGGAGCCGTACCCGTGCGCGACCACCGCCCGCACCCATCCCGACGGCATGCTCGGACCGCTCCGGCGCGCCGACGGCACGGTGGTGCCGGACCGAGCCGACACCGTCTACTGAACGGCGCTCAGAGGAAGGTCTGCCCCTCGCCCCGGTAGGTGGGCACGGTCGCGGTCACCGCGTCCCCCTCGACCAGCTGCAGCACATCGAACCGCTCGCACAGCTCGCCCGCCTTGGCGTGCCGGAACCACACCTTGTCGCCGATGAGCAGATCGTCGGCGGGCGAGCCGAGCAGCGGGGTCTGCACCTCGCCGGGGCCCTCCTGCGGGTCGTACCTGAGCCCCTCCGGCAGGTACGGCACCGGCAGCCGGTCGGGACCGGCCGCGCCGGAGGCCGGATAGCCACCGCCGAGCACGGTGACGACCCCCACGCCCGGCCGCCGTACGACGGGCTGCGCGAACAGGGCGGCCGGACGGCCGCTGAAGGACGTGTAGTTGTCGAAGAGCCGCGGCACATACAGCCCCGAACCCGCCGCGATCTCCGTGACCGCGTCCTCGGCGGCGGTGTGCTGCACGCTGCCCGTGCCACCGCCGTTGACGAACTCCAGGTCGGGCGCCACGGCCCGGACCGCCCGCACCACGGCACCGCGCCGCTCGGCCAGCTCCCGCCGCGCGGCGGCCTGCATCAGCCGGACGGCCCGCGAACGCAGCGGCCGCCCGGCCACGGAGTCCCCGACCCCGGCGATGTGCCCCTCGTACGCCATGATCCCCACCAGCTTGAAGCCGGGTCGCCGGGCCACGGCCCGGGCCAGCTCGGCGAGTTGGGCGGGCGAGTACAGCGGCGAACGCAGCGCCCCCACCCGGACCCGGCCGCCCAGCAGCTTCAGCGAGGTGTCCAACTCCAGGCAGACCCGCACCACTTCACGCCCGCCGTCGCGAGCCGCGTCGATGAGGTCGAGGTGGGCGACGTCGTCGATCATCACGGTGACGGCGCCCGCGAGCTTGGGATCGGCGGCCAGCTCCGCGAAACCGGACCGGTCGGCGGACGGATAGGCCAACAGGATGTCGTCGAACCCGGAACGCGCGAGCCACAGCGACTCGGCGAGGGTGAACGACATGATCCCCTGGAAGCCGTCCCTGGCCAGGACGCGTTCCAGCAGGGCCCGGCAGCGAACCGACTTGCTGGCGACCCGGACCGGCTTTCCGGCGGCACGGCGGACGAGATCGTCCGCGTTGGCGTCGAAGGCGTCCAGATCCACGATCGCGAGAGGGGCGTCGAGATGGGCAGTGGCCCGGTCGTAACGGGCCCGATCAGCGGCACGCGCAGTCATGACGGAAGCCTGCCAGACAGGATTACCGCAGGGTAGGGGGACGTTCCGGGCAGATGCCCCGGGCTCGTGGACTGGTTCTCCCTCTCTCCCGGACAACCCGTAGAGTGACGCGCACGTACGGCGGAACACGCCCGGCCGCTTCACCTGAACCGGGATGCCTGTCCAGCCGTACGGGTATGCGTGCCCGGACGAGGTCTCCGCACCGGGCGCGGCCGAGGAGCACGACGGCCCGCGTACGAGGAAACGGCCCGGGCACGAGGAAACGGGGGGTGCATGAGCACGGAAGCGCGCCGCGCCCCCGTACCGCCACGCCCGACGAATCCGCCTCCCGGCCCCACCACCGAACCGCCGTCACCGGCGACGCCCGGACCGTCGGCGGCCACGGGCGCCCGCGAGCCGGCCGGGTACCGGACGTTTTCCGCAGGGTCGGCGGCGATCCCGGCCACTCCCGGCTCCGAGGACCTCGACGACGAACCCTCCGTGTTCGCACCCCGCGCCACGCGGGCGCCGGGGCAGCCGTCCGCCGCGGGACGGCCCTTCCCCGTACCCCAGGCCCCGGACCCGGTGAGCCCGCCGCCGCCCCCTGCCTCGGCCCGCTTCCCCGACACCCCGCCGAGCGCGGGCCGCCTCCCCGACACGGCACCGAGCACGGGCCGCAGGGCACGCGCCGAGCGGGCCGGCACGAAGGTGCCGCCGAGCCCGGGAGCACCTGCGGAGTCCCTGACCGAGACGACGACCCGGCTCCGCCCGATCCGACCGGCGACCGAGCCGCAGCGTCCTGGCCCGGCGGCTATGCCGACCGTGGGCCGTGCGGGGGAGTCTGCTCCGGGCCGTTCCGCGTCGGCGTCGGCTGCTGGTCGTCCGGGGGAGTCCGTTCCGGGCCGTTCGGATTCTGCAGCCATGCCGGTCGCTGGTCGTCCGGGTGAGTCGGTTCCGGGCCGTCCTGGTTCCGCGTCCATGCCGGTCGCTGGTCGTCCGGGTGAGTCGGTTCCGGGCCGTCCCGGTTCCGCGTCCACGTCGGCCGCTGGTCGTCCGGGTGAGTCCGTTCCGGGCCGTGCGGGTTCTGCAGCCATGCCGTCCGTCGGCCGCCCGGGGCCGTCCGCTCCCGGCCGTTCGGATTCCGCGCCGACGCCGTACGCGGGTACACCGCCCCGCCCCGCGGCGCCCGCGGAGTCCCTCTCGGAGACGACGGCCCCGCTGCGGCCGATTCGGTCGGCGGGCGAGCCGCAGCGCCCTGGCCCGGCAGCCACGCCGGCTGCCGGCCGTCCGGGGGAGTCGGTTCCGGGCCGTGCGGGTTCTGCGGCCACGCCGGCCGTCGGCCGTCCGGGGGAGTCCGCTCCCGGCCGTCAGGAGGCCGCGGCCACGCCTGCCCCCGGCCGCCCGGCCTCCGTGCAGGACCCTGCCGCCACCCGCCCGGCCTCCCCGCTGCCGCCCCCCAGGCCCCCCGCGCGAGACCTCCGGGGCGCCTGGAGTCCGAGCGACCCCGCGCACCCCGTGAGCCCTCCGCCGGCTTCGCCGGATCCCGCGTTCTCCTGGAGCGCGGGGGCGGCCGCTCGGCCCGTCGTGTCGTTCGGGGAGCCCGAGGGGTACGACGAGCGGACACGGGCGCGGCCGCTGGGGGTGCGGGTAGGTCCGCGGACCGCCGCTGCCGCCGCCTGCCTGGTCCTCGGGCTGGGCCTCATCGGCGGTGCCGTGACCGGGAGTTGGCTCACCGGGGACGGCGGGGACGGCACGGCCGGGAGCGGGTTCACCGCGGCCGCGACCCTGTGGCACAGCGTGCCCGTCGACCAGCTCTTCCCGCCCACCCTCCAGGGCACCGGTGCCGGACCCGGCGGTGCCGACCGGACCTGGACGCGGATCGCCGTCGCCCCGGACACCAACTGCGCCGACGCCTTCGACCCACTGCTGCACAAGGTCCTCGCCCCCGTCGGCTGCCAGCGGCTCCTGCGCGCCACCTACACCGACGCCACCCAGACCTACGTCACCACCGTCGGCCTGCTGTTCACCAAGGCCGACTCCGCCGCCATGTCCGCGCTCGCCGCACGCTTCCGCGACGAACACCTGGACCGCCGGGGCGACCTGATGCCCCGGCCGTACGCCGCCAAGGGCACCGCCGCGGCCGGCTTCGGCGCCAAGCAGCGCGCCACCTGGACCCTCTCCGTCCTCACCGACGCCCCCGTCGTCGCCTACTCGGTCTCCGGCTGGGCCGACGGCCGCACCGTCGACGCGCCCCTGCCCGCCGCGGACGCCCTCCGCTCCGGTGCCACCTCGGCACCCGCCCAGGCCGGCCTCGGCAACGAGGCCCAGGGCCTCGCCGACCGTGTCGAACGGCGACTGCGTCAGACCGTCAGCTCGGCCACGGAGAAGCCCTCGTGAAGCGAATGACCGGCTCGGCGGTGAGCCTCCTGCTCGCCGGCTCCCTCGTCCTGCTGCCGTCCGCCACCGCCCACGCCGACAGCATCCGCGGCCAGCAGTGGGGCCTGTCCGCCCTCCACCTCGAGGAGGCCTGGCGCACCACCAAGGGCCAGGGCGTCACCGTCGCCGTCCTGGACACCGGAGTCGAGGCCGACCACCCGGACCTGGCCGGCAACGTCCTGCCCACCAAGGACATGATCGGCTTCGGCGCCAAGCCCGGCGACCGCGCCTGGGCCCGGCACGGCACCGCCATGGCCGGCATCATCGCCGGGCACGGCCACGGCCCCGGCGACACCGAGGGCGTCATGGGCGTCGCGCCCGAGGCGAAGATCCTGCCCGTGCGGGTCATCCTGGAGGACGGCGACTCCGCCCGCGCCAAGGCCCGCACCACCCGAGGCAACGCCCTGGCCGACGGCATCCGCTGGGCCGCCGACCACGGCGCCGACGTCATCAACCTCTCCCTCGGCGACGACTCCAACTCCGCGCACCCGGAGCCGAGCGAGGACGAGGCCGTGCAGTACGCCCTGAAGAAGGGCGTGGTCGTCGTGGCCTCCGCGGGCAACGGCGGCGACAAGGGCGACCACGTCTCCTACCCGGCCGCCTACCCGGGCGTCATCGCCGCCACCGCCGTGGACAAGTACGGCACCCGCGCCTCCTTCTCCACCCGCCGCTGGTACGCCGCGGTCAGCGCACCCGGCGTGAACGTCGTGATCGCCGACCCCGACCACAAGTACTACGAAGGCTGGGGCACCTCGGCCGCCTCCGCCTTCGTCTCGGGCGCCGCGGCCCTGATCAAGGCGGCCCACCCCACCCTGACCCCGGCCCAGATCAAGAAGCTGTTGGAGGACACGGCCAGGGACGCCCCGGTGGGTGGCCGCGACGACTCCCGAGGCTTCGGCATGATCGACCCGGCAGCGGCCCTCAAGGCGGCGGCCAAACTGAAGCCACGGGGTCTGCGCCCGGCGTCGTACGACGAGAAGTACTTCGGCCCCGGCCCGGACGCCCCCAAGTCCACCGGTTCCACCTCCGACTGGGCGGGCCCCCTGGCAGGGAGCATGGGGGGAGTGCTCCTGGTGGCGGGGCTGGTCCTTTGGAGAAACCGAAGGACAACCACCTAAAGGGGCGCGGCGAACGAGGACACCGCCGCCTTCGCGGCGTCCTCCACCAGCGAAATCCCCTTCGCCTCACTGGCGGTCCCCTTGGACAGCACAGCCACCAGGTAGTCGGTCCCGTCCACCGTCACCCGCCCGATGCTGTTCACGTCCCACAGCCCGGTCGTACTACGCGCCAGCCACCCGTTCTTCAGAGCCCACGAAGACCCCACGGCCGCCGCCGAGACCCCCCACTGCTGATCGGCCTCCACCCCCTTCATCAGCCCCTGGACGTACGTCCGAGAAGCCGCGCTCAGCAGCGACTCCTCCCCGAACACCTGCTGAAGCAAAGCGAGTTGATCCGCCGCCGTGGTCTGCGTGAGCCCCCACAGCTCACCCGAACCACCAGAGGTCCCCGCAAGCCCGAACCGCTCGTTCGCCGTGTCCAGCCCCTCCGCCCGCCCGATCGTGTGCCACAGGGCCGTCGCAGAGGCGTTGTCGCTGTTCTCGATCATCTTCGTGGCGTACGCCTTCTCCGCCACCGTCAACTGCCGCCCGGCGTCCTGCGCCTGCAGCAGCAGCGTGGCCAGGATGTCGACCTTGACGATGCTCGCGGTGTCGAAGGCGGCCCCGCCGTACGCCGCGCTCTCGCCGGAGTCCACTTCGAGCACCGCAGCCGACACCTTCGCGCCGGACGGCACGCTCACCGAGGCCATCGCCTGGGACAGCAGCGCCTTGCGGTCCACCGCCGCCGGCTCCACCGACGCCTCCGTGGTCGAGGGGGAGACCGACGCCGGTGCCGGAGCCGACGCCGACGCCACGGCCCGCGCACCGGAGTGCGCCCGCGCCTTCACATAGACCGTCCCGCCCGCGGTGACCCCGCTGACGGCGATCGCGGCGAGCGCGGTGAAGAGAAGCGGGCGGCGGCGGGAGCGACGGGAACGGCGGCGACGGCTGGCTCTGGAGGACTCCATGCCCGCGATGCTCGGGGCGGGGACTGTGCGGTCCGTTAGACGGACGTTAGATCTGCGTCAGGGAATGCTGAGATTCCTGTGAGTCGGGTGACGGCCCGGTTTCCGGCCCCGCACAAGCCCAGCAGCTTCCCCCCTATAGGGTCGGTGACCGTGGCGAACAAGAACATTCCCGACCCCGGCTTCTCCGACGACGACGGCTCCGCCGACCCCCGGCTGAGCGCCGCGCTCGCCGCCTGGGCCGAGGACCGCGGCGCTCTGGCGCCTGTCCTGGAGGCGCTGAAGGGGGCCCGCCTGCTCGTCCCGGTCGTCGCCCTGCTCGGCGAGGTCGAGGAGGACGAGAACGGGCTGCGCCGCGAGAAGACCAGCGACATGGCCGTACCGACCCTGAAGGCCGGCGGCCGCACCGCCCTGCCCGCCTTCACCTCCACCGACTCCCTGGCCCGCTGGGACCCGGCGGCCCGCCCCGTCGCCGTACCCCTGCACCAGGCGCTGCAGGCCGCCGCGCACGAGAAGGCGGACACGGTCGTCCTGGACCTGGCAGGCCCGGTGCCCTTCGAGCTGACCGGCCCCGCGCTGCTCGCCCTCGCCGAGGGACGTACCAGCGGCGACCCGCTCGCCGACCCGGCCGTCGTCGAGGCCGTCCGTGCCGCCGTGGCCGCCGAGCCCGCCGTCCTGCGCGCGCACCTCGGGCCCGGACAGGCCGACGGCACCCTCGCCCTCGTCCTCGACCCGGCCGTCCCGCCCGCCGAGGCCGCCCGCGCGGTCGCCGAGCGGCTGGCCGCCGACGAGACACTGCGGGCCCGCCTGGTGCGCGGTCTCGACCTGGCACTGCTGCCGGCCGGGACCACGCCTCCGGGCGAGCCCTTGTTCGTACGGGAGTAGAAAAGCCCCTCGTGGCTAGCCGTAGACGGGGCCCGTGTACTTCTCGCCCGGGCCCTGACCCGGCTCGTCCGGGACGATCGACGCCTCGCGGAACGCCAGCTGCAGCGACTTCAGGCCGTCGCGCAGCGGGGCCGCGTGGAAGGAGCTGATCTCGGTCGCGCTCGCGTCCAGCAGACCGGCGAGCGCGGTCACCAGCTTGCGGGCCTCGTCCAGGTCCTTGTACTTGTCGCCCTCCTCGGTCAGCCCGAGCTTCACGGCGGCGGCGCTCATCAGGTTGACGGCGACCGTCACGATCACCTCGACGGCGGGGACCTCGGCGATGTCCCGGGTCATCGCGTCGAAGTCGGTGTTCTCAGGAGGGGTCTCACTCATGCCCCACACGATAGGCGAGGCCGGGTGGGCACCTTAATCAGCCCCACCCGTCCTCAATTAGCCCTTGTCAAGCGATCCTGCTAATCTGGTGGGCGACCGGCTGGACATGACTGTGTCCGGCCCACAAGTGGAGGCTCCGATCTCCCACCTGACTGTCCTCCGGGACGGCGGGTCACCCGGTCAGGCGGCCACCATCGTTCCGTACGGACGATGGAGCCGCCCGAACAGCGCCCCGCGGTCATCGCGGCGGTGCTCCGGTTGCTATGGGAGCCCCGCCTGTGATCGTCCGGGGCATTTTTTGTGCTTCGGTGCGGTTAGGTCCTACGAAAAGAGACGTACGCGGCTGTCCGCCAGACCGCCGTATGGTGCTACCGAGGAGGATCCATCAGCACCGAGCCCCGCATCAACGACCGGATTCGCGTTCCCGAGGTGCGACTTGTCGGTCCCAGCGGCGAGCAGGTCGGGATTGTCCCGCTTGCCAAGGCCCTGGAGCTTGCGCAGGAGTACGACCTCGACCTGGTCGAGGTGGCGGCGAACGCCCGTCCGCCGGTCTGCAAGCTCATGGACTACGGGAAGTTCAAGTACGAGTCGGCCATGAAGGCCCGTGAGGCGCGCAAGAACCAGGCGCACACGGTCATCAAGGAGATGAAGCTCCGGCCGAAGATCGACCCGCACGACTATGACACCAAGAAGGGTCACGTCGTTCGGTTCCTCAAGCAGGGCGACAAGGTCAAGATCACGATCATGTTCCGTGGTCGCGAGCAGTCCCGGCCCGAGCTGGGCTACCGGTTGCTGCAGCGCCTCGCGGAGGACGTCCAGGAGCTGGGGTTCGTGGAGTCGAACCCGAAGCAGGACGGCCGCAACATGATCATGGTTCTCGGTCCGCACAAGAAGAAGACCGAGGCGATGGCCGAGGCTCGCCAGGCGCAGGAGGCCCGGAAGGCGGAAGCGAAGGCCAACCCCGGTCGTTCGCAGAACGCCGCTGACCTCGACCTCGAGGACGCCGAAGGCGCCGACAGCGTCGAGGCATCCGCCGAGGCCCCTGCCGAGGCATCCGCCGAGGCGTGATCCCGGGGGACGCGAGTCCCCAGGATGTAACCGATACAAGAGCGACGTTCCACCGTGCCCGGTTTCGCGACCGGGCACCGGAACGCCACCGACGAGGAGAGAACGGCGCTATGCCGAAGAACAAGTCGCACAGCGGTGCCAGCAAGCGCTTCAAGGTCACCGGCTCCGGCAAGGTGCTCCGTGAGCGCGCCGGCAAGCGCCACCTGCTCGAGCACAAGTCGTCCCGCGTGACGCGCCGCCTCACCGGCAACGCCGAGATGGCCCCGGGCGACGCCGCGAAGATCAAGAAGCTTCTCGGCAAGTGACGTCGCGGCGCCAACTGAGCGCCGTACGTCTGGACCGGGACCCAATCGTTTCCGGGTCGTGTGAAGACCACCACGACCCCGCTACAAGGAGTTAACAAGTGGCACGCGTCAAGCGGGCAGTCAACGCCCACAAGAAGCGCCGGGCGATCCTCGAGGCGGCCTCCGGCTACCGCGGTCAGCGTTCGCGCCTGTACCGCAAGGCCAAGGAGCAGGTCACCCACTCGCTGGTCTACAACTACAACGACCGCAAGAAGCGCAAGGGCGACTTCCGTCAGCTGTGGATCCAGCGCATCAACGCCGCTGCCCGCGCCAACGGCATCACGTACAACCGCTTCATCCAGGGTCTGAAGGCCGCGAACGTCGAGGTCGACCGCAAGATCCTCGCCGAGCTGGCCGTCAACGACGCGGGTGCCTTCGCGGCGCTCGTCGAGGTCGCGCAGAAGGCGCTGCCGGCGGACGTCAACGCGCCGAAGGCCGCGTGACGCTGCGCTGGCCTTAGGCCGACGTGATTGTGCGGACCCGTGGGCTTTGTGCCTGCGGGTCCGTTGCGTTGTGCGGTGCGGCTCGGTTCGGCACCGCCGACGGCCGCCGTCGTGGCTGATCGCCGTTGCGGCGGAAAAGAGATGCGGAACTTGAACTGCTGAAGGTGAATGACATGCCCCCCGTCAGCCCCGAGCTGATCTCCCCCCGCTCCGCCCGTGTGAGCGCCGCGCGGCGGCTTGCCAAGCGGAACTTCCGGGGCAAGGACCGGCTGTTCCTCGCCGAGGGGCCGCAGGCCGTGCGGGAGGCCGCCGGGCACCGGGTGGGCGGGGAGGCGACCCTCGTCGAGCTGTTCGCCACCGTGGAGGCCGCGGAGCGGTACGCCGACATCATCGGGGAGGCCCGCAGCGCCGGCGCCCGGGTGCATCTCGCCTCCGAGGACGTCATCGCCGACATCTCCACCACCGTCACCCCGCAGGGTCTGGTCGGTGTCTGCCGGTTCCTGGACACCCCCTTCGAGGACGTCCTCGCCGCCCGGCCGAAGCTCGTCGCCGTGCTCGCCCACGTCCGCGACCCGGGCAACGCCGGCACCGTGCTGCGCTGCGCGGACGCCGCCGGCGCCGAGGCGGTCGTCCTCACCGACGCCTCGGTCGACCTGTACAACCCCAAGGCCGTACGCGCCTCCGTGGGCTCCCTGTTCCATCTGCCGGTGGCCGTCGGCGTGCCCGTCGAGCGGGCCGTGCAGGGGCTGAAGGACGCCGGTGTGCGGATCCTCGCCGCCGACGGGGCCGGTGACCGCGACCTGGACGAGGAGCTGGACAAGGGAACGATGGGCGGGCCGACCGCCTGGGTGTTCGGCAACGAGGCCTGGGGGCTCCCGGAGGAGACCCGCGCCCTCGCCGACGCCGTCGTACGCGTCCCCATCCACGGGAAGGCCGAGAGCCTGAACCTCGCCACGGCCGCCGCCGTATGTCTCTATGCGTCGGCTCGTGCACAGCGCGCCTCCGGAGGGTGCCGAACCGTCACCGAGAGCTAGTAGGGTGGCCAGCTCGGGGCCCTGCGCCGTCTGAGAGGTGGGGTACGGGGATGAGTGTGGTCGGCACCAGCACTGCGCCGGACGGGCGGGACGTGCGCCGCACACCCGCGCCCCGGCACGGCGACTGCGCCGAGACCGGCCTCGGCATCGACCCCGACCAGCTGCCCGACGGCCTCGTGGTCGCCGACGACCACGGCCGCGTGATCTGCTTCAACGCCGCCGCCGAACGCATCACCGCCCTCCGTGCCGCCGACGCCCTCGGGCAGCAGCTGGACAAGGCCCTGCCCCTGGAGGACCTGGAGGGCAGGCGCTGGTGGCAGCTCACCGACCCCTACGGCGGCCTCGCCATCCGGGTACGGCAGCCCGAGCGCAACCTGCTGCTGCCCGGGGGGAGGGAAGTGCTGGTCTCCGCCCGGTACGTGCGCGGAGAGCCCCTCGGGCCCGTGCGGCGGGTCGTCGTGTCGCTCCGCGACACCGAGGCCCGCCGCCGCACCGAGCGCAGCCACGCCGAGCTGATCGCCACCGTCGCCCACGAGCTGCGCTCCCCGCTGACGTCCGTGAAGGGCTTCACCGCCACGCTCCTCGCCAAGTGGGAACGCTTCACCGACGACCAGAAGCGGCTGATGCTGGAGACCGTCGACGCCGACGCCGACCGCGTCACCCGGCTCATCGCCGAGCTGCTGGACATCTCCCGGATCGACAGCGGGCGGCTGGAGGTCAGGCGCCAGCCCGTGGACATCGGCGCGGCCGTCGGACGCCACATCCAGGCCTACGTCGCCGCGGGACAGCCCGCCGACCGGTTCCTGCTGCGCATCGAGCAGCCGCTGCCCGCCCTGTGGGCCGACCCCGACAAGGTCGACCAGGTGCTCAGCAACCTGCTGGAAAATGCCGTGCGGCACGGCGAGGGAACCGTCACCATTGATGTCACGCCCTCGGCATCCCCGCGCGAAGGCGAGGAAACCGGCACGTCGGTCACGGTGAGCGACGAGGGGCCCGGCATCCCGGAGGAATCCATGAACCGCGTCTTCACCCGCTTCTGGCGGGGCAGCAAGCGCGGCGGCACGGGCCTGGGGCTCTACATCGTCAAGGGCATCGTCGAGGCCCACGGCGGCACCATCACGGTCGGCCGCGCCACCGGCGGCGGCGCCGAGTTCCGATTTACGTTGCCCGTGGCCGCCCCGGCGTATCTCGCCTAGCGGCCCGCGGGCCATTCGTCCACCCCCACCCCGTTAGACTCGGCCTTTGGCACCTTTGTGTCCTTCACGCGGCCCTCGCGAGTCGGTGACGGGGACCATCCGCCAGCCAATCGGAAGCACGGGAAGAGATGTCCGCACCCAATAAGTCGTACGACCCTGTCGAGGTCGAGGCGTTGAAACCGGAAGAGATCGAGCGCATGCGGGACGAGGCGCTCGCCGCCTTCGCCGCCGCGGGCTCCCTCGACGCGCTCCACGAGGCCAAGGTCGCCCACACCGGCCCCGCCTCCCCGCTGGCCCTCGCCAACCGCGAGATCGGCGCCCTGCCCCCGCACGCCAAGGCCGAGGCCGGCAAGCGCGTCGGCATGGCCCGCGGCGCCGTGAACAAGGCCCTCGCCGGCCGCCAGGGCGAGCTGGAGGCCGAGCGCGACGCCCGTGTGCTGGTCGAGGAGGACGTCGACGTCACGCTGCCGTACGACCGCGTCCCGGCCGGGGCCCGGCACCCGCTGACCACGCTCTCGGAGCGCATCGAGGACGTCTTCGTGGCCATGGGCTACGAGGTCGCCGAGGGCCCCGAGGTCGAGGCCGAGTGGTTCAACTTCGACGCCCTCAACATCGGCCCGGACCACCCGGCCCGCGGCGAGGCCGACACGTTCTTCGTCGAAGGCCCGAACGGCGGCACCGAGTCCGGTGTCGTGCTGCGCACCCACACCTCGCCCGTCCAGATCCGCTCCCTGCTCGGCCGCGAGCTGCCGGTCTACGTGATCTGCCCGGGCCGCGTGTACCGCACCGACGAGCTGGACGCCACGCACACCCCGGTCTTCCACCAGGTCGAGCTGCTCGCCGTGGACGAGGGCCTGACCATGTCGGACCTCAAGGGCACCCTGGACCACATGGTCCAGGCGCTGTTCGGCGAGGGCATGAAGACCCGGCTGCGCCCGAACTTCTTCCCCTTCACCGAGCCGTCCGCCGAGATGGACATGCTCTGCTACGTCTGCAAGGGCGAGTCCGTCGGGAACCCCGACCGGCCCTGCCGCACCTGCTCCAGCGAGGGCTGGATCGAGCTGGGCGGCTGCGGCATGGTCAACCCGAAGGTGCTGGCCGCCTGCGGCGTCGACCCGGAGAAGTACAGCGGCTTCGCCTTCGGGTTCGGCATCGAGCGGATGCTGATGTTCCGCCACAACGTCGAAGACATGCGAGACATGGTCGAGGGTGACGTCCGGTTCACCCGGCCGTTCGGGATGGAGATCTGATGCGGGTCCCGCTTTCTTGGCTGCGGGAGTACGTCGACCTGCCGGCGACGGAGACCGGCCGCGACGTCCAGGCCAAGCTCATTTCCGCAGGTCTTGAGGTCGAGACCGTCGAGCACCTCGGCGCCGACCTCAAGGGCCCGCTGGTCGTGGGTCAGGTGCTGACCATCGAGGAGCTGGAGGGCTTCAAGAAGCCGATCCGCTTCTGCACGGTGAACGTCGGCCAGGCCAACGGCACCGGCGAGCCCCAGGAGATCGTCTGCGGCGCCCGCAACTTCGCGGTCGGCGACAAGGTCGTCGTGGTCCTCCCGGGCGCCACCCTGCCGGGCGGCTTCTCCATCGCCGCCCGCAAGACCTACGGCAAGACGTCCCACGGCATGATCTGCTCCACCGAGGAGCTGGGCATGGGCGACGACGGCAACCACGGCATCATCGTGCTGCCGCCGGAGACCGAGGTCGGCAAGGACGCCATCGAGCTGCTGGAGCTGGTCGACGAGGTCCTGGACATCGCCGTCACCGCCAACCGCGGCGACTGCCTGTCCATCCGTGGCGTCGCCCGCGAGACCGCCATCGCCTACGGCCTGCCGCTGCGCGACCCGGCGCTGCTCGACGTACCCGGCCCGAACGCGTTCGGCTACCCGGTGCAGGTCTCCGACCCGGCCGGCTGCGACCGCTTCACCGCCCGCACCGTCACCGGTCTGAGCCCCGAGGCACGCTCCCCGATCTGGCTGCAGCGCCGGCTGCAGAAGGTCGGCATGCGCCCGATCTCGCTCGCCGTCGACGTCACGAACTACGTGATGATGGAGCTGGGCCAGCCCCTGCACGCCTACGACCGCGGCCTGGTCCAGGGCACCATCGGCGTGCGCCGGGCGGAGGAGGGCGAGAAGCTCGTCACCCTCGACGGCGTCGAGCGCAAGCTGCACGCCGAGGACCTGGTCATCACCGACGAGCGCGGCCCGATCGGCCTCGCCGGCGTCATGGGCGGCGCCAACACGGAAATCGCCGACCACGACGACCTCGAGAACGCCACGTCCGACGTGGTCATCGAGGCCGCCCACTTCGACGAGGTCGCGATCGCCCGTACCGCCCGCCGCCACAAGCTGTCCTCGGAGGCCTCCCGCCGCTTCGAGCGGGGCGTCGACCCGGAGGCCGCCGCGGCCGCCGCGCAGCGGACCGTGGACCTGCTGGTGCTGCTCGCGGGCGGTACCGCCGAGGCCGGCGTCACCGAGGTCGTCGCACCCTCCGCCCCGCACACGATCACCGTCCAGGCGAACCACCCGGACAAGGTCGCGGGCGTCGACTACGGCCGCGAGACCGTCGTCCGCCGCCTGCAGGAGATCGGCTGCGACGTCTACGGGCAGGACGAGCTGATCGTCACCGTCCCGTCCTGGCGGCCCGACCTCTACGAGGCGAACGACCTGGCCGAAGAGGTCATCCGTCTGGAGGGCTACGAGAACCTGCCCTCCACACTGCCCAAGCTCCCCTCGGGCCGCGGCCTCACCCACCGGCAGCGGCTGCACCGCCGGGTCGGCCGCGCCCTGGCCGGCGCGGGCTTCGTCGAGGCGCCGAACTACCCGTTCGTCGGCGAGCAGGTCTTCGACCACCTCGGCCTGGCGGCCGACGACCCGGCCCGCCGCGTCGTGAAGCTGGTCAACCCGCTCAACGACGAGGAGCCCGCGCTCCGTACGACCCTGCTGCCCGGCCTGCTGGGTGCCCTGCGGCGCAACGCCGGCCGTGGCTCGCACGACCTGGCGCTCTTCGAGACCGGCCTGGTCTTCCTGCCGCACGAGGAGCAGCGCTCCGGTGGCCACCTGTCCGTCGACCGTCGTCCCACCGACGAGGAGATCGCCGAGCTGAACGGCGCGCTGCCCGAGCAGCCGCGCCATGTGGCTGTCGTCCTCGCCGGGGCCCGTGAGCAGGCCGGCTGGTGGGGCGGTGGCCGTCCGTCCGGCTGGGCCGACGCGGTCGAGGCGGCGCGCGCCGTCGCCCGTGAGGCCGGTGCGGAGCTGGTCGTGCGCAAGGGGCAGTACGGTCCCTGGCACCCCGGCCGCTGCGCCGAGCTGGTGGTCGTCGCCGACGGCACGGAGCGGGTCGTGGGCCATGCGGGAGAACTCCACCCGCGGGTCCTCAAGGCCCTGGGGCTGCCCGAGCGCACCTGCGCGACGGAGCTGGACCTGGATGCGCTGGAGGCGGTGGGCGACGGTGTGCCGCAGGCGCCGTCCATCTCGTCCTTCCCGGTTGCCACGCAGGATGTCGCCCTCGTGGTCGACAAGCCCGTTCCCGCAGCTGAGGTCGAGGCGGCGCTGCGTTCCGGTGCGGGGGAGCTGCTTGAGTCCATTCGGCTGTTCGACGTGTACGAGAACGCTGCACAGCTCGGCGAGGGCAAGAAGTCGCTGGCGTACGCGTTGCGCTTCCGCGCGGCGGACCGGACGCTGACCGTCGATGAGGCTTCGGCTGCTCGGGATGCGGCTGTTGCCCTGGCGGGCGAGCGTACGGGTGCGGTTCTGCGGGGCTGATCGCCGTTGGGGTTCTGTTTGCGGCCGGCTGCGGGTTCGCCGTGGCCGGTCGCGCCCAAGCGGCGGAGCCGCATAGGGAACACAGCCCCGCGCCCCTGAGGGAGTCGACCCCGCCGGCAGCTGCATAAATGCGGGTTGGCCTGGGAGTTCTCACTCGTTCGGGTGGGAATCGGGAGGGATCTGGCCCTCCCGGGCCATGCCTCTCGACAGAATCGGACCGGCCTTTCGGGGTCGGTCCGTCTGCTCTGTCAGGCCCACATGGGGGACCAGAGGCATGATCCGCATCAAGGCACGGGCACCCACCGCGCGGGGAGCCGTACTGCCCACGGTCTGGGGAGCCGTGGCGGTCACGTACAAGTTCGGCTGCCCGCTCGCCCAGCAGGAGGGGCTCGGTGCGCGCATCGTCACCAGCGCCGTGTTCTTCGCCGTCGGCACCGGACTGATATTCCATGTCCGCCATGCCCTGCTGCGCGAGCTGAGGCAGGTCCGCCGGGTCGCCGGCGCCGCCCAGAGCGTGCTGTTGCGGCCTCTGCCGCCCCGGCTCGACGGGCTGAACGTGGCGGCCGCCCAGCTGTCCGCCGACCGCGGCGCGGCCGTCGGCGGTGATCTCTACGAGGCCGTCGCCACCGAACACGGCGTCCGCGTGGTCATGGGCGACGTACGCGGTCATGGTCTCGCCGCCCTCGGCACCGTGGCCGCCGTCCTCGGCAGCTTCCGTGAGGCCGCCCACGACGAGGCCGAACTCACCCATGTGCTCCGGCGGTTGGAGCGGGCCCACGCCCGTCACCTGCGTGAGCGGGCCCGCACCGAACACCCGTGCAACGGTGCCCAGGAGCCCGAGCACCCGGTTGCCGAGGAGTTCGTCACCGTCCTGCTCCTGGAGATCGCCCGGGACGGCGAGGTGCGCGCCCTCAACTGCGGTCACCCATGGCCGTACCTGCTCAGCGGCACCCGGGTGGAGCCCTTCACCGCGGCCGATCCGCTTCCGCCCCTGGGTCCGTTCCCACTCCCCGCGGAGCTGGAGGCGCACTCGTGCGGGCAGTTGCTCCCCGGGGATTCCCTGGTCCTCTTCACAGACGGGGCGGAGGACGCCAGGGATGCCCACGGCCGGTTCTTCTCACTGCCGACAGCGCTGAGGGAGGCGGTGCACGATCACCCGATGACGGCCCAGACGGTCCTCCGCACGGTCTTCACGTCCCTTCTGCACCACACAGCCGGCCGACCCACGGACGACGTAGCGGTACTGGTCCTACGGAACGACCGAAGAAAATTCGAGTTCTCAGGGGCGCGCGCAAACGGCCAAGCCGCCGCTTTCTGAGGGGGAGCCGGCGGCTTGGCCGGCCTCTTGCGAGGACTCTCAGTCAACCGGCAGAACACGCTCCGCAATAGCGTGCACACGCTGCGGATGCGCGCACTCCGTTCACACCCCGTGTGAAAGCGGACGCACTACGCTGACGGCACCAGGCCACTCGGGGGGCAATCCATGCAGCCCAACACTCTGCTCGACGCGATCCTGGACGAGGCGGGGATCTCGCACGCCGGTCTCGCCGCCCACGTCAACCAGGCGGGCCGGCGACGGGGCCTCGCGCTCCGGTACGAACACACCGCCGTGGCACGGTGGTTGAAGGGGCAGCGGCCACGCGGCCAGGTGCCCGACCTGATCTGCGAGGTGCTCGCCGGACGGCTGCACCGGCCGGTCACCCTGGACGACATCGGCCTCGGGGTGCCCGGCGAGCCCAGCACCCCGCACACCGGCTCGCTCTCCGGCTTCGTGGAGCGGGCCACCGCCCTGTGGCGCTCCGACGAACAGCAGCGCCCACATGTGCTCGGCGCTCCCGCGGTCACCGGCACCCCGGCCGTGATGCCGGTGTGGGAGTGGGAGAACCCGCCCGAGGACGTGGACGTCTCCCGCGGCGGCCGGCACCGGGTCACCGCGGCCGACATCGAGATGCTGCGCGCCGCCCGGACGCACTACGAGCAGATGTACCGGAAGGCGGGCGGTATCGCGACCCGCACCCGGATCGTCGGGTTCCTCAACGCCGAGGCCGCTCCGCTGCTGCGCGGCAGCTACACCGACGCCACCGGCCGCCAACTGCACCGGGCCACCGGCGGGTTGGTGGCGATCGCGGGCATCTGCGCGTACGACTCCGACGCGCACGGTCTCGCCCAGCGCTACTTCCACCAGGCGCTCCGGCTGGCAAAGGCCAGCGGGGACCGAGGGCTTGGCGCGTACGTGATCGCGCTGCTCGTCAACCAGGCGCTGTTCATGAAGGAGTACCGGCAGGCCGTCGCCTTCGCCGAGGCCGCGCTGCGCGCCGCGGGCCCGCACATCACCCCGGCCCTCGCCTCCGACCTGTACGCGATGCAGGCGAAGGCGTACGCCCACCTCGGCGACAGCAGCAGCGCCCTGTCCTGCATCCGCCGGGCCGAGACGGCCGCCGACCGCATCCGGCGCGGGTACGAACCCGACGAGACCGGCTATGTCCAGCCCGGCCTGGTCAACGTCCAGGTGGCCGAGGCGCTGCTCAGCCTCGGTGAACTCGCCGCCGCGCGGGAGCACGCGGCGGCCGCGGTCGACAACCCCGCCCACGACCGGGGCCGGGTGCACCGGCTCGCCATGCTCAGCACCATCGAACTGCGCCAGGGCAATGCGGACAAGGCGGTGGTCACCGCCGTGCAGATGGCCGAGCAGGCGCGCGGGATGGAGTCCCAGCGGCTGCGCGACAGACTCCGCGCGGTGCGCGAGCACTTGGTGAACTGCGGCTCGGCCGGGACCGCCGAAGCCGCCGAACTCATCGACGGAGCACTGCGCGTACCGCTGTAGACCCACTGTGGGTACCCAGTCCCTGCTGCGATATTGCCACTTACTCGTCGGAAGGTGGCAGAACCGTGCAGTGGACGAAACAGAACGAACAAACTGTGTATGAAAACCGCTGGTTCAGCGTCAACCTCGCAGATGTCGAGCTGCCGGACGGCCGGCACCTCGACCACTTCCTGATCCGGCTGCGGCCGGTCGCCGTCGCCACGGTGGTCAACGAGGCCAACGAAGTCCTGCTCCTGTGGCGCCACCGGTTCATCACCGACAGTTGGGGCTGGGAACTGGCCGCGGGTGTGGTGGAGGACGGCGAGGACATCGCGAGCGCGGCCGCCAGGGAACTGGAGGAGGAGACCGGCTGGCGGCCGGGGCCCCTGCACCACCTGATGAGCGTGGAGCCGTCCAACGGCCTCACCGACGCCCGGCACCACATCTACTGGTCCGACCGGGGCGAGTACGTCGGACATCCCGTGGACGACTTCGAGTCGGACCGTCGCGCATGGGTCCCCCTCAAAGTCGTCCCCGACCTGATCGCCCGAGGGGAGGTCCCGGCCGCCAACATGGCGGCCGCGTTACTCCTGCTGCATCACATGAGGCTCGCGGATGGTTAGTGGGCCAGCGCCTGCCAGACCGTCACGACCAGCGCTCCCAGAGCCGTGAGCGCGGCGACCGAGGGCAGCGGCCAGCGTGCGTGTTCCAGCGACCTCATGCGCGTGTGCAGTGCGTCCAGTTCCTTGGCGGCCTCCTCGGTGCGATGACTGAGCAGGGCGAGTCCTCCCTCGACTCTGGCGTACGCCACGTCGAGGCGGCGCCGTAACTCTGCGAGTTCTCCATGGACCACGGGATGCTCCGGATCGGCGGTCACGGGTCCACTCCTTTCCGTAGTCGAATCTGGTTGTTCCGCATCCCTTGCATGCGCATGAGGAGTCAACTCGCCTGGTGGGCGCGTGGGGAGCGTGTGCGAAGGGCATATGCGTGCCCGGCGCGCACACGGTGTGTGAAACAGATGGGCCCGGCACCGAAATCGGTGCCGGGCCCTGGAGCGTCGCTCCTTGTAATCAGCCGTAGGTGTAGAAGCCCGAGCCGGACTTCCGGCCGAGCCGGCCCGCCTCGACCATGCGCTGGAGCAGCGGGGGAGCGGCGTACAGCGGCTCCTTGTACTCGGCGTACATCGAGTTGGCGATGGAGACGATGGTGTCCAGACCGATGAGGTCGGACAGCCGCAGCGGGCCCATCGGGTGGGCGCAGCCCATCTCCATGCCGTTGTCGATGTCCTCGCGGCTCGCGATGCCGGACTCGAACATCCGGATCGCGGACAGCAGATAGGGCACCAGCAGCGCGTTGACCACGAACCCGGAGCGGTCCTGGGCGCGGATGGCGTGCTTGCCGAGCACCTTCTCGGCGAACAGCTGGGCGCGGCCGAGCGTGCCCTCAGAGGTGGTGAGCGCCGGGATCAGCTCGACCAGCTGCTGCACCGGGGCCGGGTTGAAGAAGTGGATGCCCACCACGTGGTCGGGGCGGGAGGTGGCGACCGCCAGCTTCACCAGCGGAATGGAGGAGGTGTTGGAGGCCAGGATCGCGTCCGGGCGGGTCAGCACCTGGTCGAGCACCTGGAAGATCTCCGTCTTCACCTGCTCGTTCTCGACGACCGCCTCGATCACCAGGTCACGGTCGGCGAACTCGCCGAGGTCGGTGGTGAAGCTGAGGCGCGCCAGCGTGGCGTCCCGCTCCTCCTCGCTGATCTTGCCGCGCTCGGCGGCCTTGGCCAGGGAGTTGTACAGCCGGGTACGGCCGATCTCCAGGGCCTCGCCGGTGGTCTCGGCGACCTTGACGTCCAGTCCCGCGCGGGCGCACACCTCGGCGATGCCCGCGCCCATCTGGCCGCAGCCCACGACTCCGACGCGCTCGATGTCGGTCACATCGTTCCCTTCGCTGGTGTTCTCCGGCTCCGGCAGGACCTCCGGGTTCGGCGCCTGCTCCGATCGTGCACGTTACCGCCAAGTATCGATGATCGATCGCCCGGGTGGGGCATCCTGGGGCGCGGAACGATCCGTGACGGCGCGGATCCGGAGCGTATGGGGGTGTGCAGATGGGGCGACTGTCACGGCGTGCGTTCGCGAGGGCGGCGCTGTCGACGCTGGCGACGGCCCAGGGCGCGGCTGCGGTGCCGGGGCCGCGGCACCGGCACTGGCCGTGGCCGCGCGCGGCCGCCGAGATGCGGGGTGTGTGGCTGGCGACCGTGTCCAACCGCGACTGGCCCTCCAAGGCCGGCCTCACGGCCGAGGCACAGCGCACGGAGCTGATCGCCCACCTGGACCGGGCGGTCCGCGACCGGCTCAACACCGTGATCCTCCAGGTGCGGCCCACGGCCGACGCCCTGTGGCCCTCGCCGTACGAGCCCTGGTCCGAGTACCTCACCGGCACCCAGGGCAGGGACCCGGGCTGGGACCCGCTGGGCACCGCCGTGCGGGAGGCGCACGCCCGCGGCCTGGAACTGCACGCCTGGTTCAACCCGTACCGCGTCGCCAACCACACCGACCCGACCCGGCTGGCCGCCTCGCACCCGGCCCGCCGGCACCCGGACTGGGTGGTGCCCTACGGCGGGAAGCTCTACTACAACCCGGGCCTGCCCGAGGTCCGTGCCTTCGTGGAGCAGGCCATGCTCGACGCGGTCGTCAGGTACCCGGTGGACGCCGTCCACTTCGACGACTACTTCTACCCGTACCCGGTCGCCGGGCAGACCTTCGACGACGACGCCGCGTACGACCGGTACGGCGGCGACTTCTCCACCCGGGCCGCCTGGCGCCGCGACAACATCGACAGGCTGGTGCGGGAGACGGCCGCGGCGATCAAGCAGGTCCGGCCCGGCACCCGGTTCGGGATCAGCCCCTTCGGGGTGTGGCGCAACGCCGCGACCGACTCCCGCGGCTCGGACACCCGGGCGGGCGTGCAGACGTACGACGACCTGCACGCGGACACCCGTATGTGGGTGCGCAACCACTGGATCGACTACATCGTCCCGCAGCTCTACTGGCACATCGGCTTCGCCGCCGCCGACTACGCGACCCTGGTCGACTGGTGGGCGAAGGTCGCCGAGGGCACCAAGACGCAGCTGTACATCGGGGAGGCGCTGTACAAGGCGGGGGCCGCGGGGCAGCCCTCGGAGTGGCAGGACCCGGTCGAACTGTCCCGGCACCTCACGCTCGCCGGGGGGTATCCGCAGGTGCGCGGCCATGTGTTCTTCGCCGCCAAGGACGTGGCGGCGGATCCGGTCGGGGCGATGGCGCGGGTGGTCGCCGACCACTACGGGCAGCCGGCGAAGCCACCGCGCTGAGCTATGACGGCCGGGTTTCCTTGTGCCGGATCTCGGTGTCGGGGCCGGGGGAGCAGATGCCCGTGTGCCCGTCCTGGAAGCGGACGCGGTACGGCGGCTCGCCCTTCTGGCCCATCACTTCGACAATCTCGCCGATCTTGTCGTGTTCGCCGACCACCCTGCCGTGCTGGACAAGCTGGTCGCCGACGGTTGCGCGCATCAGGCCCTCCTCACGGTCACGACCGTTGCGTGACGGCGATGCAGACGAGCACGGCGACAGCGGTCAGCGGAGCGGCCGCCGTAAGGTGCTCGCCCAGGAGCAGCGCCGACCACACCAGTGTGAGCAGCGGCTGGGCCAACTGCAACTGGCTCGCCTTCGGGATGCCGATGGCCGCCATCCCGCGGTACCAGACGACAAGACCGAGGAACTGCGAGACCACCGAGACCCACACCAGACCCGTCACCCCGTGCACGGTGAAGTGCACCGGCTCGTACGACAGCGCCAGCGCGGCGGCCGGCAGGCTCAGCGGCAGGCACAGCACCAGCGCCCAGCCGATGACCTGCCAGCCGGGCATGACCCGGGCCAGCCGCCCGCCCTCGGTGTAGCCGGCCGCGCACACCAGCAGCGCGGCGAACAGATAGCCGTCGGCGGCGGTGAGCGCGCCGCCGCTCTGGCCGAGGGTGAAGGCGAGCACGGCCGCGGCGCCCGTCAGCGCCGCCAGCCAGAACCGCCGCGAGGGCCGGTGGCCCATGCGCAGGGCCGAGCAGACGGCGGTGGTCAGCGGCAGCAGGCCCACCACGACGGCCGCGTGCGAGGTGGTCGAGGTCTGCAGCGCGAGCGTGGTCAGCATCGGGAAGCCGAACACCACTCCGGCGGCGACGACCGCGAGGCCCGGCAGATGCCGGCGGTCGGGCAGCGGCACCCGCAGCACCAGCAGACACCCACCCGCGATGAGCGCGGCAAGGACGCTGCGCACCGCCACCAGGGACCAGGGGCCGAAGCTCTCCAGGCCCCAGGCGGTGGACGGGAAGGTGAGGGAGAAGGCGGTCACCCCCAGGGCCGCCATCCCGGTGCCGAAGGACCGGTGCTCCCGGGGAGCGGGGACCGCTATCGCCGTCGCGGTAGTAGCGCTACTCTGTGCTCTCATGCATGAGCGTAGCAGTGTGGGCGAACTGGCAGAACAGCTGCGGCGGGAACTGGACCGCTACTCTCCAGGTGGAAAGCTCCCGTCGAGCAGGGCCCTGGTCGAGCGGTTCCGGGTGAGCCCGGTGACCGTCTCCCGGGCCCTGGCCCAGCTGGCCGCCGAGGGACTGGTGGTCACCCGGCCCGGCGCCGGCGCCTTCCGCGCCCGGCCGCATGCCGTGGCCGCGCCCGCCGGGGACACCTCCTGGCAGGAACTCGCGCTGAGCGCCGACGGCGCCTCCGACCTCGTACCGCGCACGGTGGACGCTTCCGGGGTCACGGTCTCGCTCACCACCCCGCCCCCGGGCGTGCTGGAGTTCAGCGGCGGCTATCCGCACCCCTCCCTGCAGCCCGAGCGGGCCATGGCCGCGGCCCTCGCCCGGGCCGGGCGGCGGCCCGGCGCCTGGGGGAGGCCGCCGCTGGAGGGGCTGCCCGAGCTGCGCGAGTGGTTCGCGCGCGGCATCGGCGGCGCGGTCACCGCGGCCGAGGTGCTGATCGCCGCGGGTGGCCAGGCCGCGCTGGCCACGGCCCTGCGGGCGCTGGCCCCGCCCGGTGCCCCGGTCCTCGTGGAGTCGCCCACCTACCCGGGCATGCTGGCCCTCGCCCGCGCGGCCGGACTGCGCCCGATCCCGGTGCCGGTCGACCCCGACGGCGTACGCCCCGACCTGCTCGCCGACGCCTTCCGGGCCACCGGCGCCCGGGTCTTCGTCTGCCAGCCCCTGTTCCAGAACCCGACCGGCGCGGTCCTGGCCCCCGACCGCCGCGCCGAGGTGCTGCGCATCGCCCGCGCCGCGGGCGCGTTCGTCGTCGAGGACGACTACGTACGGCGCCTCGTGCACGCGGACGCGGGCCCGCTGCCCCGCCCGCTGGCCGCCGACGACCCCGACGGCGTGGTCGTCCACGTCGGCTCGCTGACCAAGGCGACCTCGCCCAGCTTCCGGGTGGCCGCGCTGGCCGCGCGCGGTCCCGTGCTGGAGCGCCTGCGCGCGATCCAGGTCGTGGACAGCTTCTTCGTCCCCCGGCCGCTCCAGGAGGCGGCCCTGGAACTCGTCGGTTCCCCGGCCTGGCCCCGCCATCTGCGGGCCCTCTCCGCCGAGCTGAAGACCCGCCGCGACACCATGACGACCGAACTCGCCCTGCACCTGCCCGAACTGGCCCTGCCCCACATCCCCTCCGGCGGCTACCAGCTCTGGCTCCGCCTCCCCGACGGAGCCGACGAGGCCGCCCTGACCGCGGCCGCCCTCCGCGCGGGGGTCGCCCTCACCCCCGGCCGCCCCTACTTCAGCGCCGAACCCCCCGCGGGCCATCTCCGCCTGAGCTTCGCGGCGGTGGCGGGGACGGGGGAGATCGCGGAGGGGATACGGAGGCTGCGGGTGGCGTGCGACGAGGTGCTCTGAGGCAGGGTGTTCCCGGGCGGGAAGGCGGTCGTACCACCGGGTAAAACGAGTCGACGCCTGCCGTCCGCCCTGTGAGGATCCCCGCATGAGCGACGCACCCGACCTCCCCGACGGCTACGAGTTCTCCGCCGACACCTCCCGCGTGGACGTCGACCGTGTCCACGGCTGGCTGTCGACCGACGCGTACTGGGCGATCGGCCGCCCCCGGGAGAAGCACGAGCACGCGATGGCGTCCTCGATCAACTTCGGGGTGTACGCGACGGCCTCGGGCGAGCAGGTGGCGTACGCGCGCGTGGTGACCGACCGGGCGCTGTTCGCCTGGCTGGCCGATGTGTACGTCGATCCCTCGGTGCGCGGCACGGGCGTCGGCACGGCCTTCGTCGGCCGTATCCGGGACCACCTGCGGCCCTTCGGTCTGCGGCGCATCCTGCTGGCCACGGAGGACGCGCACGGGGTGTACGAGAAGCTGGGCTTCCGGCCGCTGGATCGTCCCGACCAGTGGATGATCCACCTCCCCCAGTAAGCGGGCGCACACCCTGGGTAACTCACAGACAACGGCCCTTGACCTGCGCACACCCGAGGCTCACCATCACCGCATGCCACTTCGGGTCACGTTCGTCGCCGCCGCGCGCAGTTCCCCGCTGCTCGCGGAGCGCTTCGAGGACGACCGGCCGCTGGACCAGGCCGGCTGGGACGAGGTGCAGCGCATGGCCTGGGACCTGCTGCCGCTGCGGGCCGCCGACCTGCGTTACTGCTCCCCGACCCCGCGCAGCCGTGCCACCGGCGACGCCCTGGGGTACGCCCCGCTGGTCCAGCTCGCGCTGCGCGACTGCGACATGGGCCGCTGGCGCGGGCTGACGCTGGGCGAGGCGATGGCCCGCGAACCGGACGCCGTGGACGCCTGGCTCGCCGATCCGCGCTCCGTCCCGCACGGCGGCGAGTCGCTGCTGGCCTTCATCTCCCGGGTCGGCGGCTGGCTCGACACGCGCCCGGTGGGCGACGGCGGCCGGATCGTCGCCGTCGCCGAGCCCTCGGTGATCCGCGCCGCCCTGGTGTACGCCCTGAAGGCGCCGCCCGCGACCTACTGGAACATCGACGTGCGCCCGCTCTCCACGACCACGGTGACGGGCCGCTCGGGCCGTTGGAACCTCCGTCTGGACGGTGTGTCGGCTCAGCCCTCGCGCACGTAGTCGGTGGTCAGCAGCAGCTCCTTCGCCGGTCCGCCGACCCGCCACACCGAGCGCCAGTGGTCGGCGTCCGTCACCGTGAACTCGCCCCGGTAGAGGTCGGCCGCGCAAGGGTGGTCGGCCACGTGCCGTCCCGAGGTCAGGTCCAGGTCGTGGAAGGGCCGGCCGTCCGCGAAACGGACGTCCGCCGTGCCCGGTGAGGCCCCGGGCAGGAAGCGCAGGGTGCGTGTCGCGGGCCGGGCCACGCCCTGCCAGGTGAAGGTGCCCGACTCCTCGTGCAGCAGTCCGCCGCCGGCGAGCGGGCTGAAGACGGTGACTCCCTCGAACCGCCCCTCGTCCCCGCTCGCCAGATCGCGCACGGTCCGCTCCACCCGCCAGCGTCCGGCCAGGTGGGCCAGGACATCGGCCACGGGCCAGAACCCGCCCATCATCACCCCTGTCTGTCCGCCCCATTGACGTGCTCATACCCCTTCCCTATCTTGCCGTTCGAAGTGCTGACCACTGTCTGATATTTCGAACAATCAAAGAGCCGCGGAGTATCCATGTCACGCACCACCCGCACCAGGCTGAGACTCGGCCTCACGGCAAGCGCTTTCCTGCTCGCCGCCACCGCCGTCCCGGCCCCCGCCCACGCCGCCGACGTCACCGACTACTCGATCACCGTCGACCCCACTGCCCAGGGCGCCACGATCGACAAGACGATGTACGGCGTCTTCTTCGAGGACATCAACCGCGCCGCCGACGGCGGTCTGTACGCCGAACTCGTGCAGAACCGGTCCTTCGAGTACTCCACCGACGACAACAGGTCGTACACGCCGCTGACCGCCTGGACGGTCTCCGGCACCGCGCAGGTCGTCGACGACGCCGGCCGGCTGAACGACCGCAACCGGAACTACCTCTCCCTGGGCGCCGGTTCGTCGGTCACCAACGCCGGCTACAACACCGGCATCGCGCTGGAGGACGGCAAGAAGTACGACTTCTCGGTGTGGGCCCGCGCCGAGGCCGGCACCACGCTCACCGTGAACCTCCAGGACGCCGGCGGCACCCTGGCCACCGCGCACACGATCGCCGTCAGGAAGAGCGGCTGGGCCCAGTACCGGGCCACCTTCACCGCGACCCGCACCAGCAGCACCGGCCGCCTCACCGTCGCCTCCTCGGCCGCCGCCGCGCTCGACATGGTCTCCCTCTTCCCGCGCGACACCTACAAGCACGAGCCGAACGGCCTGCGCAAGGACCTCGCCGAGAAGGTCGCCGCCCTGAAGCCGGGCTTCGTCCGCTTCCCCGGCGGCTGCCTGGTCAACACCGGCTCCATGCAGGACTACAGCGAGGCCTCCGGCTGGCAGCGCAAGCGCTCCTACCAGTGGAAGGACACCGTCGGCCCGGTCGAGCAGCGGGCGACGAACTCGAACTTCTGGGGCTACAACCAGTCGTACGGCCTCGGCTACTACGAGTACTTCCGCTTCGCCGAGGACATCGGCGCGATGCCCCTGCCCGTCGTCCCGGCCCTGGTGACCGGCTGCGGCCAGAACAAGGCCGTGGCCGACGACGCGCTGCTCAAGCGGCACATCCAGGACACCCTCGACCTCATCGAGTTCGCCAACGGCCCGGTGACGAGCGAATGGGGCGGGAAGCGCGCCGAGATGGGCCACCCGAAGCCCTTCCACCTCACCCACATCGAGGTCGGCAACGAGGAGAACCTGCCGAACGAGTTCTTCGCCCGCTTCACGCAGTTCCGCGAGGCCATCCAGGCGAAGTACCCGTACATGCGGGTGATCTCCAACTCCGGCCCGGACGACTCCGGCGCGACCTTCGACACGGCCTGGAAGCTCAACAAGGACGCCAAGGTCGACCTGGTCGACGAGCACTACTACAACAGCCCGCAGTGGTTCCTGCAGAACAACGACCGCTACGACTCCTACGACCGCAGCGGCCCGAAGGTCTTCCTCGGCGAGTACGCCTCCCAGGGCAACGCCTTCAAGAACGGCCTCGCCGAGGCGGCCTACATGACCGGCCTGGAGCGCAACGCGGACGTCGTCAAGCTCGCCTCCTACGCCCCGCTGTTCGCCAACGAGGACTACGTCCAGTGGCGGCCGGACCTGGTGTGGTTCAACAACCACGCCTCCTGGGGCTCGGCCAACTACGAGGTCCAGAAGCTGTTCATGACCAACGTGGGCAGCCGGGTGGTGCCGTCCACCGCCACCACCACCCCGGACGTCAGCGGCCCCATCACCGGCGCCGTCGGCCTGTCCACCTGGAACACCAGCGCCGCCTATGACGACGTGAAGGTCACCGCCGCCGACGGGAGCACCCTGCTCAGCGACGACTTCTCCGGTGACGCCTCGAAGTGGACCCACACCGGCGCCGGCAGCTGGAGCGTCCAGGACGGGCAGTACGTCGAGACGTCCGACACCGCCGAGAACACCATGGTCCAGGCGGGCGACCCGTCCTGGCACGACTACGACCTGCACGTGAAGGCCACCAAGAAGTCCGGCAAGGAGGGCTTCCTCGTCGCCTTCGGCGTCAAGGACACCGGCAACTACTACTGGTGGAACCTGGGCGGCTGGAACAACACCCAGAGCGCGGTCGAGCAGGCCGTGGACGGCGGCAAGTCCACCCTGATCTCCAAGGCGGGCTCGGTCGAGACCGGCCGGGCCTACGACATCGACGTCAAGGTGCGCGGCCGCCAGGTCACCCTGTACCTCGACGGGCAGCAGTGGGGCAGCTTCACCGACGACAGGCCGGCCGAGCCGTTCCGCCAGGTCGTCACCCGGGACGCGAAGACCGGTGAGCTGATCGTCAAGGTCGTCAACGCCCAGGCCTCGGCGGCCCGTACGGCGATCGACCTGGGCGGCGCCAAGGTCGCCCGCACGGCGAAGGTGACCACGCTCGCCGCCGCCCCCGACGCGGTGAACAGCGAGACGTCCACGGCGGTCGCCCCCGAGACCTCCACGTTCACCGGAGCGGCGGGGAAGTTCACCTACACCTTCCCGGCGAACTCCATCACCTTCCTCAGGATCAAGCAGAAGTAGCCGCGGCCGGTGCGGGCTGCTGTCCGAGCGGCAGCAGCCCGCGCTCGGCGAACACCTTCTTCGCCACGAAGGTGGCGTTCAGCGCCTTCGGCATGCCGCAGTAGACCGCGGAGTGCAGCAGCGCCTCGGTGATCTGCTCGGGCGTGAGGCCCACGTTGAGCGCCGCGTTCACGTGCACGTCCAGCTGGGCCTCGCAGCCGCCGAGCGCGGTGAGCATGCCCAGGGTGACCAGCTGCCGGTCGCGCGGGGCGAGCCCGGGCCGGTCGTAGACCTCCCCGAAGGCCCACGCGACGATCTGGTGCCCCAGCTCCGGGTTGATGTCGGCGAGCGAGTCGACGACCCGCTGCCCGGCCTCGCCGTCGACCTTCTTCAGCACCTCCAGGCCGTGTGCGAAACGCTCGTCACGGGTGGTGCTCTCGTTCATGTGTCCGCTGGTCATGACGAGGACGGTAGAACCTGGAGTGCGCTCCAAGTCAAGCGCTGCTCGATTCACTTGCAGAACACCCATCGGAAATCCTTTGTTTTCCTTGGCGTCATGAAATTCACGCGGTGTTTTCCGTATTCGGAAGAAGTCGCCTCACTTTTCGGTGAGCACACAACCAACGGGAAACGTGCCCCGTCTAAGACGGCGAATCGACGAGGCATACATTCCGTGGGGGAGCGCCGAAAATGCAATTCCGACCGAGGCGTGCCGCCGCCCTGCTCGCCGCGGCCGTCACGATCACGGCGTTCTGCGCCGCCGACGCCCTCGCCCGCAGCTACCCCTTCGGCCCCCGCACCCGCAGCGTCAACGACCTGGGCAACCAGTACGTGCCCTTCCACGCGCACCTGTGGGACCTGCTGCACGGCAGGGCGGACGGCGGTCTCCTCGTCAACTGGCAGTCGGGTTACGGCTCCAGCTTCCTGCCCGACCTCGGCACCTACCTCGGCAGCCCGTTCGCCCTGCTCGTGGCCGTCTTCCCGCGGGACGAGATCGACCTCGCGGTGTACGTCGTCACCGTCCTGAAGACCGCCTCGGCCGCGGCCGCCATGGCCTGCCTGCTGCTCACCCTGCGGCCGGGGCGCTGGTGGGCGGCGGGCCTGCTCGGCACCTCGTACGCACTGTGCGGCTGGAGCGTCGCCGACGCCTCCTACAACCCGATGTGGCTCGACGGGCTCATCGCCCTGCCCCTGCTCTGCCTGGTCGGCGAATGGGCGCTTGCGGGGCGCCGCCGCCGGCTCGGCGTCCTGGTCGTGGCCCTCGCCTGGACCGCCAACTTCTACACCGCCTACATGGCCACTCTGGGAGCGGGCCTGGTCCTGCTGCTGCGCCTGGTGCTGGCCGACCTGCCCCGCCGGCGGGCGCTCGCGGCGGCCGGCCGCGCCGCGCTCACCGTCGTCCTCGGCGTGGGCCTCGCCGCCCCGCTGGTGACCGTCATCTACTTCGGCACCCAGCACGCCTACCCCGGCCGCGTCCGCCAGTTCGCCCCGGTGGCGAGCGAGGACGTGCTGGCCCGGCTGCTGCCCGCCACGTACGGCTTCGGCTCCCCGGCCGTCTACGTGGGCGTCACGGCCCTGCTGCTCGCCCTCGCCCTGCCGTTCCACCGCGCGGTCCCCGCCCGGGTGCGCACCGGCTGGACGCTCCTCGTGCTGGCGGTGACCCTGTCGATGCAGTGGGCGCCGACCCACCTGGTCTGGCACGCCTTCGCCACCCCGCAGGGCAGCCCCTACCGCCAGGCGTTCGTGCTGTGCGGGCTGCTGGTGATCGCCGCCTGGCACGCGCTGTCGTACGGCCCGCCCGACCGGCGCGCGCTCGCTGCGGCGGCCGGGCTGCTCGCCCTGATCACCCTCGTCGCGAGCCGCAGCGACCTGGTACGGCCCTTCGCCTGGCCGGTGCTGCTGCTCGCCACCGCCGGCGCGCTCGGCGGACTGGCCCTGCTCGGCCGCGCCGACGCCGGGCAGCGCTCCCGGCTGGCCGGCCTCGCCGTCGTACTCCTGCTCGGTGCGCAGCTCGGCGAGACGGCCGCCACCTCCGCCGTGGCCACCCGGCTGCGCCTCGGGCACCTGGACGACTACGCGCCCTGGGGGCAGCGGCAGCAGCGGCAGGCGGAGGCCATCGCGGGGGCCGACGGCTGGCCCCGGTACCGTACCGACCCCGGACGCGAGCAGACCGTCGGCAACGACCCGCTGCTGGTGGGCGGCCAGGGTGCCCAGTACTACAGCAGCCTGACCTCCGACGTCCTCAGCCGTACGCTCACCGCGCTCGGTGACGGCTGGACCTCGCGCGGCCGCAGCGTGCAGAGCCTGGACAACGCCGTCACCGACGTCATCTTCTCGGTCGGCGCCCGGGTCCACTCGCCGCCCGACCCGCACCAGAAGCACGTGGCGCAGGACGCCGGCCCGGTGACCGTGACCCGGCAGGACGTGCCGCCGCTGGTGACCGTGCGGACCGCTCCCGACCGGGCCCCCTTCGGGCCGTCGCCGTACCGCAACCAGGAACTGCTGCTCGGCAGCCGCGTCTACACCGTGCCCCGCATCGCCGTGCACGGCGACACCGGAAAGCCGGCCCGGGGAGGCCGGGTCGGGTCCGGGAACGCCGTGACGAGGCCGACGATCACGGCCCGCTGCCCGGCCGGGACCCAGGTGTACCTGTGGGCCCCGCACTACTCGGGCACGGCACGGCAGCACGGCGCCGGCACCGAGGCCCGCTTCCGCTTCGAGTACCCGCGCAACCGCGCCGCGATGGCGCCGCTCGGCCCGGCCCCGGCGTCCGGGCGGCTGCGCATCGAGCTGACCCCGGACCGCCCCGGCCGTATCCCGGGCGGTGCGATCGGCTGCCTGGACACCGCGCGCCTGCGCACCGCGGCCGCCCGCCTGAAGGCGACCGCCGCCACCGAGGTGACCGTCTCCGACGGCACTCTGCGGGCCCAACTGCCTCCGGGCAGCAGGGGGATCGCCGTCGTCGCCGCGCCCCGGATCGCGGGCTGGCGGTGCGCCACGGGCGGCGGCCGGGAACGGCCCGCGGGGGAGTACCACGGGCTGATCGCCGTCCCCCTCGACGGCGACTCCACCTCGCTGACCTGCACCTTCCACCCGCCCGGCCTGCGGCTGGGCACGGCCGTCGGGGGCGCCTCGCTGCTCACGCTCGCCCTGCTCGGCGCCCTCACCGCCGTGCGCCGCAGACGCGTCCCGGCACCGTCCACGACCACACCAGCGCGCGAGCGCGTGACCACCGCCCGCTGACCGCGCCCCAGGGGGGACCGCCATGCTGATATCGATCGTCGCGCCCTGCTACAACGAGGAAGACGTCCTCGAACGCTTCCACCAGGAGGTCCAGAAGATCGCGGACGAGCTGCTGCCGCTCGGCCACGACATGGAGTTCGTGTACGTCGACGACGGCAGCCGTGACCGCACGCTCGCCGTGCTCAGGCACCTCGCCGACTGCGACTCGCGGGTGCGCTACGTCTCCTTCAGCCGCAACTTCGGCAAGGAGGCGGCCCTGCTCGCGGGCCTCAGGCACGCCTCGGGCGACGCGGTCGTCGTCATGGACGCCGACCTCCAGCACCCTCCCGAGCTGATCAAACGGATGGTGGAGCTGCGAGGCCAGGGCTACGACCAGGTCATCGCCAAGCGCAGCCGCACCGGCGACCGCCTCACCCGCACCCTCACCGCCCGCCTGTACTACCGGCTCATCAACCGGCTGGTCGACGTCGAACTCGTCGACGGCGTGGGCGACTTCCGCCTGCTGTCCCGCCGCGTGGTGGACGCGGTCCTGAACCTCACCGAGTACAACCGCTTCTCCAAGGGCCTGTTCGCCTGGGTCGGTTTCCCGAGCACCACCTTCGAGTACGAGAACGCGACCCGCGAGGCCGGCACCAGCTCCTGGTCCTTCCGCAGCCTGCTCAACTACGGCCTCGACGGCCTGCTGTCCTTCAACAACCGGCCGCTGCGCGCCGCCCTCTGGCTCGGCATGGGCCTGCTGCTGTGTGCCGGGGTGTACACCGCCTGGATCGTGGGCGCCGCGCTCGTCAACGGGGTCCAGACGCCCGGCTATGTGACCATCATCACCGCCGTCACCGCCCTCGCCGGCGTACAGATGGTCATGCTGGGAGTCATCGGGGAGTACACCGGCCGCATCTACTACGAGGTGAAGGGACGCCCGCACTTCCTGGTGAAGGCGACCAACGTGGAACGGACGAAAGACCTCATCCCTTGATCTCGCGACAGATCCTCACCTTCGCCGCGGTCGGTGTCGTCAACACGGCCACCTACTACGTTCTTTACCTGTTGTTCCTCACCTGGCTGCCCTATCTGGCCGCGCATATTCTGGCATTCCTGATCAGCATGATCGGATCCTTTTTCCTGAACGCCCGCTTCACCTACCGGACGCGGCCGACCTGGCGGAAATTCCTGCTGTTCCCGCTGACGAACGCCACCAATTTCCTGATCACCACCGCGGGTGTGTACGTGATCGTCGACGTCCTGCACGCCGGCAGCCGCTTCGCCCCCCTCCTCGCCTCCGCGGCGGCGATCCCGGTGACCTTCCTCGTCTCCCGCCGGATCATGCTGTCCCGCCGCCCCGAGGCCGAGCCGATTGCATAAAAGTGCAGCGATACGTATAGTCATGCCATCCAGAGGAGGATGGACATGGCGGTACGTGCGGCGGTGGCCGGAGCGAGCGGGTACGCGGGCGGAGAGGTCCTGCGCCTGCTCCTCGCGCACCCCGAGGTCGAGATCGGTGCCCTGACCGGCAACTCCAACGCCGGCCAGCGGCTCGGCGCACTCCAGCCGCATCTGCTGCCGCTGGCCGACCGGGTGCTGACGGAGACCACGGCCGAGGCCCTCGCCGGGCACGACGTCGTCTTCCTGGCGCTGCCCCACGGGCAGTCCGCCGCCGTCGCCGAGCAGCTCGGCCCGGACGTCCTTGTGGTCGACATGGGCGCCGACTTCCGGCTCAAGGACCCGGCCGACTGGGAGACGTTCTACGGCTCCCCGCACGCCGGCACCTGGCCCTACGGCCTCCCCGAACTTCCGGGCGCCCGCGCCGCGCTGGAGGGGTCCAAGCGCATCGCGGTGCCCGGTTGCTACCCGACCGCCGTCTCCCTCGCCCTGTTCCCGGCCTACGCGGCCGGCCTCGCCGAGCCCGAGGCGGTGATCGTCGCCGCGTCCGGCACCTCCGGCGCGGGTAAGGCGCCCAAGCCCCACCTGCTCGGCAGCGAGGTCATGGGCTCCATGTCGCCGTACGGCGTCGGCGGCGGCCACCGGCACACCCCCGAGATGATCCAGAACCTCAGCGGGGTGGCCGGGGAGCGGATCTCCGTCTCCTTCACGCCGACCCTCGCGCCGATGCCCCGCGGCATCCTCGCCACCTGCAGCGCGTCCGCCCGGGACGGGGTCACCGGCGAGTCCGTGCGCGCCGCCTACGAGAAGGCCTACGCCGACGAGCCGTTCGTCCACCTGCTCCCCGAGGGACAGTGGCCCGCGACGGCGTCCGTCTACGGTTCCAACGCCGTTCAGGTGCAGGTCGCGTACGACGCGGCGGTGGGCCGCATCATCGCGATCAGCGCCATCGACAACCTGACCAAGGGCACCGCGGGCGGTGCCGTACAGAGCATGAACATCGCCCTGGGTCTCGACGAGACCACGGGACTTTCCACGATCGGAGTCGCACCGTGAGTGTCACGGCAGCCAAGGGATTCCAGGCGGCGGGCATCGCCGCCGGGATCAAGGAGAACGGCAACCCCGACCTGGCCCTCGTGGTCAACGACGGGCCGCGCCGTGCCGCCGCGGGCGTCTTCACCTCCAACCGTGTGAAGGCCGCGCCGGTGCTCTGGTCCGAGCAGGTCCTGGGGGGCGGCCAGGTCTCGGCCGTGGTCCTCAACTCCGGCGGCGCCAACGCCTGTACGGGCCCCAAGGGCTTCCAGGACACGCACGCCACCGCCGAGAAGGTCGCCGAGGTGCTCGGCCGGGGCGCCATCGAGGTCGCCGTCTGCTCCACCGGACTCATCGGCGTGCTGCTGCCCATGGACAAGGTCCTCAAGGGAGTGGAGACGGCGGCCGGGTCCCTGAGCGAGCACGGCGGCGAGAAGGCCGCCATCGCCATCAAGACCACCGACACCGTCCACAAGACGTCCGTGGCGACCCGGAACGGCTGGACCGTCGGCGGCATGGCCAAGGGCGCGGGCATGCTCGCACCGGGCCTGGCCACCATGCTGGTCGTGCTCACCACCGACGCCGACCTCGACGACGAGGTGCTGGACCGGGCGCTGCGCGCCGCGACGCGCACCACCTTCGACCGCGTCGACTCCGACGGCTGCATGTCCACCAACGACACGGTGCTCCTGCTCGCCTCCGGTGCCTCCGGCATCACCCCGGAGTACGACGCGTTCGCCGAGGCCGTACGCCAGGTCTGCGACGACCTCGGCCGGCAGCTCATCGGTGACGCCGAGGGCGCCAGCAAGGACATCAAGGTCGAGGTGATCAACGCCGCGACCGAGGACGACGCCGTCGAGGTGGGCCGCTCCATCGCCCGCAACAACCTCCTCAAGTGCGCGATCCACGGCGAGGACCCCAACTGGGGCCGCGTGCTCTCCGCGATCGGCACCACGAGCGCCGCCTTCGAACCCGACCAGCTCAACGTCGCCATCAACGGCGTCTGGGTGTGCAAGAACGGTTCGGTCGGCGAGGACCGCGAGCTGGTCGACATGCGCTACCGCGAGGTGCACATCGTCGCCGACCTCGCGGCCGGTGCCGAGACCGCCACCATCTGGACCAACGACCTCACCGCCGACTACGTCCACGAGAACAGCGCCTACTCGTCATGAGCACTCGTAAGCACACGGCCCTGCCGAAAGCCCAGATCCTCATCGAGGCGCTGCCCTGGCTGACCCGGCACCACGGCAAGATCGTCGTCATCAAGTTCGGCGGCAACGCCATGGTGAACGAGGAGCTGAAGTCGGCCTTCGCCCAGGACGTCGTCTTCCTGCGGCACGCCGGCCTCAAGCCGGTCGTGGTGCACGGCGGCGGCCCCCAGATCAGCGCCGCCCTCGACCGGCACGGCATCGTCAGCGAGTTCAGGGCGGGCCTCAGGGTCACCACCGAGGACGCCATGGACGTCGTACGGATGGTGCTGGCCGGACAGGTGCAGCGCGAGCTGGTCGGGCTGCTCAACCAGCACGGCCCGCTCGCCGTGGGCCTGACCGGCGAGGACGCCCACACCATCACCGCCACCAGGCACCAGCCCGAGATCGACGGCGAACTGGTCGACATCGGGCGGGTCGGCGAGATCACCGCGATCGACACGGGCGCGATCGAGGCCCTGCTGGCCGACGGCCGCATCCCGGTCGTGTCGTCGATCGCCCGATCCCAGGACGACGGACATGTCTACAACGTCAATGCTGATACGGCGGCTGCGGCACTCGCTGCGGCACTGGGGGCCGAGACCCTCATGGTCCTCACCGACGTCGAGGGCCTCTACGAGGACTGGCCGAACAGCGACGAGGTGATCAGCCGCCTCACCGCGACCCAGCTGGAGAAACTGCTGCCGGAGCTGTCCTCCGGCATGGTGCCGAAGATGGAGGGCTGCCTGCACGCCGTGCGCAACGGCGTCACCACCGCCCGCGTCATCGACGGCCGGGTCCAGCACTCGATCCTGCTGGAGATCTTCACCGACGAGGGCATCGGCACGATGGTCGTGCCCGACGAAGCCGAGGGGGAACAGTCATGACGGGCACCGCGACCAACGCCGAGCTGACCGCGCGCTGGCAGGGCGCGCTGATGAACAACTACGGCACCCCGCGACTGCCCCTCGTGCGCGGTGCGGGCACCAAGCTGTGGGACGCCGACGGCAGGCAGTACCTGGACTTCGTCGGCGGTATCGCGGTCAACGCGCTCGGCCACGCCCACCCCGCGGTCGTCGAGGCCGTCAGCAAGCAGATCGCCTCCCTCGGCCATGTCTCCAACCTGTTCATCGCCGAGCCGCCGGTCGCCCTCGCCGAACGCCTCCTGCAGGTCTTCGGCCGGGACGGCAAGGTCTTCTTCTGCAACTCGGGTGCCGAGGCCAACGAGGGCGCGTTCAAGATCGGCCGGCTGACCGGGCGCACCCACATGGTGGCGACCACCGGCGGCTTCCACGGCCGGACCATGGGCGCCCTCGCGCTCACCGGCCAGCCCGGCAAGCAGGCGCCGTTCCTGCCGCTGCCCGGCGAGGTCACCCACGTGCCGTACGGCGACGCCCAGGCGCTGGCCGCGGCGGTCACGGAGGAGACGGCGCTCGTCATCATCGAGCCGATCCAGGGCGAGAACGGGGTCGTGGTGCCCCCCTCCGGGTACCTGAAGGCGGCCCGGGCGATCACCGCGGCCACCGGGGCGCTGCTCGTCCTGGACGAGGTGCAGACCGGCATCGGCCGGACCGGGAACTGGTTCGAGTACCAGGCCCACGAGGGCGTCCTGCCCGACGTCGTCACGCTCGCCAAGGGGCTCGGCGGCGGGCTGCCGCTCGGCGCCACCGTGGCCTTCGGGCGGGCCGCCGAACTGCTCCAGCCCGGCCAGCACGGTACGACCTTCGGCGGCAACCCGGTCGCCTGCGCCGCGGGGCTCGCCGTCCTCGACACCATCGCGGACGAGGGGCTGCTGGAGAACGTGAAGCGGCAGAGCGGCGCCCTGCGCGAGGGAATCGAGGCGCTCGGCCACCCGTTGATCGATTATGTCCGGGGTGCGGGCCTCCTGCTGGGTATCGTGCTCACCGGGCCGTTCGCAGCGCAGGTGCAGCAGGCGGCCCAGGAGGCCGGGTTCCTGGTGAACGCGCCCGCTCCCGACGTCGTACGGCTGATGCCGCCGCTGAACCTGAGCGACGCCGAGACAGGCGCCTTCCTCGAGGCGCTGCCCGGCATCCTCGGCACAGCGGACCCAGCGGATGGGGACGGACGATCCGGAGAATGAGACGACGATGAGCCAGGCGCAGGACCACGAGCAGGCGGCGGGTGCCGGGCCGGCCGTGCCGCAGACCCGCACCGCACGGCACCGCCGGATCGTGGACATCCTCAACCGGCAGCCGGTGCGGTCGCAGAGCCAGCTGGCGAAGCTGCTCGCCGACGACGGGCTGAGCGTGACCCAGGCGACGCTGTCGCGGGACCTCGACGAGCTGAACGCCGTCAAGATCCGCAACAACGACGGCGACCTGATCTACGCGGTGCCGAGCGAGGGCGGCTTCCGCACGCCGCGCGCTCCGCTGGGGGAGTCGGCGAAGGAGGAGCGGATGCGGCGCCTGTCCCAGGAGCTGCTGATCTCTGCCGAGGCCTCCGCCAACCTCGTGGTTCTGCGCACCCCTCCGGGGGCCGCCCAGTTCCTCGCCTCGGCCATCGACCAGGCCGAACTGCACGACATCCTCGGCACCATCGCGGGCGACGACACGCTGCTGCTGATCAGCCGGGATCCCACCGGCGGGCAGGCGCTGGCGGACCATCTGCTGCGGCTGGCCCAGAACGGTCACTGACGGGCGCCGCCCGGGGGACGGGCGGACAATGGGAATGTGATCTTCCGCCGCGAAGGACGGGCAATCTCCTGGCGGGGGCGGACCGTATATGGAGGTATGCAGGGGATTCGGTTCCCGGTGGGCCGGCTCCCGGACGAGGCTCTGCTGTCCGGGCTGGCCACCGGTGATCCGGAACTCGCCGCCACCTTTGTACGGAGGTTCCAGCACACGGTCTTCGGTGTCGCCATCGCCGTCACCGGGGACCCACAGCTCGCCGAGGACATCGCCCAGCAGACGTTCGAGCGCGCGTGGCGTCATGCCCAGATCTACGACCCGCGCCGTGGCTCGGTGGCGACCTGGCTGACGACGATCGCGCACAACCTCGCTGTGGACGCCCTTCGTTCCCGGCGGAGCGAGCCGATGGCGCCGGAGGATCTCGACGTGCTCCTCGACGTCGTCAGCGAGACGCCCGAGCAGTGGGCGCTGGCCGACGAGGCCTCGGCCCGGCTGCGGGCCGCCGTGGCGGAACTGCCACGGGAACAGGGACGTGCCCTGGTGATGGCGGGCATCTACGGAATGACGGCCCAGCAGATCGCCGACTGGGAGAAGATCCCGCTGGGGACCGCCAAGACGCGGATCAGAACCGCGATGGCAAAGCTGCGGAACACGCTCACGTCTCCGAAGCGAGGCGACCATGGCCAGTGACGTGACCTGCGAGAGGCTCCGGGAGAACGGCGCCGAGCTGGCACTCGGCGTGCTGTCCGGGCGTCAGCGGGCCGAAGCGGTCGAGCATCTGGAGCAGTGCGCGGACTGCCGGGAGTACGTCGAGCACATGACCCTCGTCGGCGACCGGCTGATCGGCCTGCTGCCGCCGGCCGAGCCGCCGACCGGGTTCGAGACCCGGGTGTCGCGCGCACTGACCCGCGCCGCGACCGCGCCCGAGGGCCGCCCGCACGCGCACCCGTCGGCACCCGAGCACAAGGGTGTCCGTGGCCGCGCCCGCCGGGTCCGGCTGCGTATGGCGTCCGCCGTGGCCGCCCTCGCCATCGCCTGCGGATTCGCCGGCTGGGGGATCAGCACCGCCGTCGAGGCGATCACGGCCACGCCGGTCCCCGCGGTCGAGAGCGAGCCCGTGCTGGTCGGCGACCTGACCTCGCCCCTCGGGGCCGAGCAGCCGGCCGGCGAGGTCTACGCCCACCCCGGGCCCCCCGGCTGGGTCGCCATGTCCGTCGCTCTCACCGGTTCCCACGCCTCGTACACCGGCAAGGTGGCCTGTCTCCTGGAGCATCCGGACGGCACCACCACCCACGTCGGCGACTTCGCCCTGCGCAACGGGCACGGCAACTGGGCCGCGTCGACCCCCGTCGACCCCTCGGCGATCTCGGGCGCCCGCCTGACCTCCTCCGACGGCACCGTCCTCGCCACGGCCGACCTGCAGGTCGGTCAGGTCCAGACCCCCGATGTGGATTGAACCCGGCCCAGGCGGCCTCAGGGGTGGGTGATGAGAGCCCGTGGGCCGGGTGACGTCGCGTCGAGGGCGGCGGCCAGCTCGGCGACGGTGGGCCGGGACGCCGGGTCGGCGCGCAGACAGCCGTCGACGGCGGCGGCGAGGGCGGTCGGCAGACGCCGCCGGGCCGTGATCGAAGGGGCGCTCCGCTCCAGCTGCGGATAGCGATCCGCCCGCTCCCCGTCGTAGGAGTCGCAGGACTCGTAGGGCTCGTCCACGGTCCCTCCGCAGTCGAACGGCACGTCACCGCAGGCGACCTCGTACAGCGTGATGCCGATCCCCCACACGTCGGCCGCGGCCGTGAGCGGCCCGCCGCGGGCCTGCTCCGGAGCGAGATAGCAGAACGTGCCCAAGCCCGCGGGTGCGTCACCGGGCGGCCGGGCGACGCTCAGGTCCAGCACCTTCGCATGACCGCAGTCCACCACCACGTTGGACGGCTTGAGGTCCAGGTGCAGCAGGCCCTGTCCGTGCAGGTAGTGGACCGCGGAACACAACTGCACCCCGAGGAGCGCCACGTCGGCCGCGGTCGGCCGCCGCGGCAGCCGGCCGATCAGGTGGGACAGCGTCTCACCGGTCAGGGTCTCCAGGACGACGAGCGGCTCGGGCGACTCGAAGGTCTCGTAGGCGCGCACCAGGTGGGGATGGGTGAACTCGCGCAGCCACCGGCCCTCCCGCAGCAGCCGCTCGCGCAGCGGGTCCTCGTCCAGGCGGTCGGGACGCACCAGCTTGATCACACAACGGCAGGCCCGCTCCTCGCTCCAGGCGTCGTAGACGTCGAGCCAGCCGGTGCGCGTCAGATGCGCCAGGACCTCATAGCCCGGGGCCGGTCTCGCACCCGGTGCGAGGGAGGGCGGGGCGGAGTCGCTCACGACAGGACCCTCCCGTGCGGCGCGGCCCCGGTCATGGCGTGCAGCCGGTGCAGCCGGGCGTAGGTCCCGCCGCGCCGCAGCAGGTCGTCGTGGGTGCCGTGCTCGACCACCCGGCCGCCGTCCAGCACCGCGATGTGCGTGGCGTCGCGGACGGTCAGCAGGTTGTGGGAGATGACGACGGTCGTCCGCCCGGCCATGAGCCGGCGCAGCGGGTCCATGATCCGCCGGCCGGACCGGACGTCGAGCCCGGTGGTCGGCTCGTCCAGCAGAAGCACGGGCGCGTTTCTGATCATCGCGCGGGCGATGGCCAGGCGCTGGCACTGTCCGCCGGAGAGCGTCCGGCCGCGCTGGCCGACCAGCGTGTCGTAACCCTCCGGCAGCGCCTCGATGAACTCGTGCGCGTCCGCGGCGCGGGCCGCCGCGACGATGTCCGCCTCGGTCGCCTCCGGCCGGCCGTAGGCGATGTTCTCCCGCACGGTGCCGTGGAAGACGAGCGTCTCCTGCAGCACCACCGCGACGTTCTCCCGTACGTCGGACAGGCGCAGGGTGCGCAGATCGGTCCCGTCGAGGCGGACCGCTCCCCGGTCCGGGTCGTAGAAGCGCAACTGCAGCTTCGCGACGGTCGACTTGCCGGCCCCGCTGGCCCCGACCAGCGCCAGCGTCTCGCCGGGTGCCACATGGAAGGACACGTCCGACAGCGCCCAGGACGCGGTATCGGGATAGCGGAACCAGACGCCGTCGAACTCCACGTCACCGCGTGCCCTGCCGATCCGCCGGGCACCGGGGGCCTCGGTCACCTGCGGCCGCTGGTCCAGCAGCTCGATGATCCGTTCCGCCGAGGCGGACGCAGCGTAGAAGGTGGTGCCGAGGCGGGACAGGCTGCGGACCGGGCTGTAGAGCTTGCCGATCAGCGCCAGGAAGACCAGCAGCCCGCCCAGCGTGAGCTGGCCCTGGGCCAGCTTCCAGGTGCCCAGACCCATGACCGCGAGGCCGCCGGACACCTCGATGACGTCGACGATCGGTCCGTAGACGCCACGGATCCGCGCCGAGGCCATCGCCGCCCGGAACTTGCCGATGTTCTCCCGCTCGAACCGCTGCTCCTCCCACCCCTGCCGGTTGTACGCCTGCACCAGCGCGACGTTGCCCAGCGACTCCTCGGCGATCGCGCTGAGCGAGCCGCTACGGCGCCTGCGCTCCCGCGAGGCCGCCTTGATCAGCTTGGAGAAGTGCCGGGCCGTGCCCCAGAACAGCGGCACGATGACGAGGGCGAGGAGGGTGAGATCCCACTGGAGGTAGAGCAGCAGGCCGAGGTACACGCCCAGGCTGATCACGTAGTAGACGGCGTCCGCCACCCCGGAGAGCAGGAACGTCTCGACCGCGTCGACATCGCCCGTGACACGCGACAGCACGTCCCCGAGCCGCCGCCGTTCGAAGAATCCGAGCGACAGCCCTTGGACGTGCCGGAACACATCGGAGCGAAGCCTGAGCAGGAAGCCTTCGCCGACCCAGGTGGATGTCAGGTCGTCGGCGAAGCCCAGCACGCCGGAACCGACGATGAGCCCCAGGTAGGTGGGCGCGATCCACAGGAGCGGTCGCAGATCGCGGGGGACGAGCACATCGTCCACCACGATCTTGAACAGCCAGATCTCCCCGGCGTCGACGACGGGGCCGATCAGGCTGAAGAGCAGGATGGGCACGAGCCAGCGCCGGCCACCGCGGGTGTACGGCCAGAACCGCCGGAACACCTCGCGCAGGGGCACCGGGGGCGCGGCCGGCACCACGGCGTCGGACGTCTCGCCCACCGAGAGCAACCGTCCCAGAACACGCGCCATGGCATGCGTTCCTCGGAGATCGGCGAAACGGACCGGGTCCTTCCGAATCCGGTCCGCTCAGCCTCCGAGTGTGATCAGTAGCCGCCGTGACCGCCGTGACCGCCGTGGTCACCGTGGTCGCCGTGGTCACCGTGGTCGCCGTGACGGCCACCGTGGTCGCCATGGTCGCCGTGGTCGTGACGGTCGCCGTGCCCCGAAGAACCGTGGCCCGACGAGTCACCGCCGTGGTCGTGGCGCTTCGCAGGCATCAGACTGCTGAAGATGGCCATATGCGTTCCTCCTGAAACTTGCCCCACAGGGGATACGTCCCAACGCGGAAGTTGGATGGCGTAATAGGGGCAACTTGGTAGAAACGTCAAAAATTCCTTACTCTCGGGGCCGAAGTTCAGCCGAGCCGCGCCGCCAGCCCTCCGGTGCACCGCACCTCGTCACCCGCCGTGATCAGCAACGCCTCCACGTCCGGCAGCGACTCCAGCCACGCGAGCCCGGCCCTCGACCCCATCGCGAACGCCGCCGTGGCCCAGCAGTCCACCCACGTCAGCCGGGGCCCCACCACGGTCACCGCCACCAGGTCCGTCACCGCTGACCTGCCGGTACGCGGATCCACGATGTGGTCGCCCCGCTCCGCCGTACCGGAGGTCGCCACCGACAGCTCGTCCACTCCGGCCGCCGAGATCACCGCCGCCAGCCCACCGGGGCGCAGCGGATCCGACACCCCGACCCGCCATGGCCGCTGCGGCTCCGGCGCGCCCAGCAGCTGGACGTCACCGCCCCCGTTCACGCTGACCCCGCACACCCCGTCCACCGCCGCCAGCAGCCGCGCCGCCCGCTCCGCCGACCAGCCCTTCACGATCCCGGTCGGATCCAGCGACCCGCGGTACCGGGTGCTGAACCACCCGTCGCTCACCCGCTCCGCCTCGGCCGCAAGCTCCAGCACCTCGGCCACCTCGGGAGCGCACTGCGCCACGGTCAGCTCGCCGCGGGCCAGCTGCGAGACCTCGCTGTCCTCGCGGTAGGTGGAGAAGAGCGCGTCGACGCGGTGCAGGCCCGCGACCGCCTCCGCCAAGGCCTGCAGTACCGCACGGGGTTCCCCGCCGCGGACGTCGAAGGAGAAGACGGTCCCCATGACCTCCTCCGCATGACGCACCGCGGCGGGAGCTTCAGCCGACTCGGCCACCGTGTCAGCCACCGGCCTGGTCCAGCGCCGACTGCAGCGACTGCTTGTAGCCGGTGCTGGTGTAGGTGGCCCCGGAGACGGCGTCGATGTTCGCGGTCCCGGCCGCCACGGCCTCCTGGTTGAGCTTGGGCACGGCGAGCGCGGTCTTCTGGTCGCTGAGTCCGCCCTTGGGCGCCTGGACCGCGTCCGCCTTGGTGATCTTCCCGTCGCTGACCGTGATCCGGACCTGGACCGTGCCGTACTGGGTCTGGACCGCCTTGCCGGTGACGGTACGGGCCTGGGCCGCGCCCGATCCGGAGGAGGAGCCGGAGGACGAGCCGGGAGACGACCCTGAAGACGACCCGGACGACGCCTTCATCTTGTCCAGCGCCGACTGCAGTGACTTCTTGTACCCCGTGCTCGTGTACGTCGCCCCGGACACCGCGTCGATCTGCGCACTCTGCGCCGCCACGGCCTCCTGGTTGAGCTTGGGCACGGCGAGCGCGGTCTTCTGGTCGCTGAGTCCGCCCTTGGGCGCCTGGACCGCCTCCGCCTTGGTGATCTTGCCGTTCGCGACGGTCAGCCGTACCTGCACGGCCCCGTACTGGGTCTGCGCCGCGTCTCCGGTCACCGTGCCGGCGGACGCCCCGGCATCCTGCGCTCCGCCCTGCTGACCGCCCTGCGGCGCCTCCTGCGCCGCCGCCGTCTGCTGCGGTGCCGCGCCCGCGGCCGACGCGGCCGCCGGGTCCGAGGCGGGTTTCAGCGACAGCAGCAGCACGACACCGGACACGGTGGCGGCGGTGGCCAGCACGACGCGCCGAATGGGGTGGCTCTTCCTCATCGCTTGCAGCTCCCGCTCACATCTCGAACGACTCGTGGTGGATACGCCGTGCGGGGACTCCCGCGCCGCGCAGTGCCTCGTACACCGACTGCGCGAACCCGGGCGGGCCGCACATGAAGACATCGTGGTGATCGATGTCCGGGATCTTCCGCTGGAGGTTCTCCGCCGAGATGTCCGGCCGCTCGCCCTCGGGGCTGTTGACCGCGTACATCAGCCGGGCGCCGCGCTCCTTGGCGATCGCGGCCAGCTCGCCCCACAGGGCCAGGTCCTGGGTGGTGTTGGCCCGGTAGAGCAGGGTGATGTCACCGGACGCGCCGGGCAGCGTCTCGAACAGCGCCCGCATCGGCGTGATGCCGACCCCGCCCGCGACCAGCAGCACCTTGCCCTTGCTGCGCCGCTGGGCGGTGAGCGCGCCGTACGGGCCCTCCGCCCACACCCGGGTGCCGGGCGTGAGTTCGCGCAGCCGGGCGCTGTGGTCGCCGATCGCCTTCACCGTGATCCGCAGCATGTCGGGGCGGGGCGCAGCCGACAGCGAGTACGGGTGCGAGCTGAACCGCATCCCGGGGGCGAGGAACCGCCAGCGGAAGAACTGGCCCGCCTCCGCGCCCATCCGGTGCAGCTTGCGGCCGCCGATCAGCACGGACACGATGCCCGGCGTCTCCTCGATCACGGCTGCCACGTGCATACGGTGACGGAGGTTCAGCCGGAGCGGGGTGAGGATCCGGTACCAGACCACGAGCGCGGTGACGGTGCCGTAGAGCCCGTACCAGAAGGTCTTGGCGGTCGGCTCGACCGCGAAGTCGTTGCCGGAGGTGATCTGGTGCCAGAACGTCAGGAACACGGCCGCGTACGTGAGCAGGTGGACGTGGTACCAGGTGTCGTACGGCAGCCGGCGGCGGACCGGGCCGATCGACGTCAGGCCGATGACCACGAACAGACCCGTGCCGATGGCGGCCTTGCCCATGTCCGGCAGCTGGTTGATGGAGTCGATGGTCTGCTGGACGATGTCGCCGAGCGACTTGCCCGCCTGGAGCGCGTACCCCCACATGGTGAGGAAGACGTGCGCGACGATCAGGGAGAGCGTGTAGCGGCCGCTCATCGCGTGCCAGCGGGCCACCCGGTCGGAGCCGACGCGCCTCTCCAGCGCCGGTACGCGCGCCATCTGGAGCACGACCAGCGCCATCAGGTAGCCGGCCAGCAGGCCGGTGATCCGGCCGGCATTGAGGATCTTGCCGTTGTCGTCGGCGATGGACGGGGTGTTGTGCCACCAGAGCCACAGCACGCCCACCGCGCCCGCCCCGACCGCGAGCAGCAGCGGTACGGCCGGGGAGCGGCGCGGGCGGATGCGGCGCATCGTCTGGCGGCGGGCGGCACGTCCGCCTGCGAGCGTGGTGGTCACGGTTCCTCCGTGGGGACTTGACCCTTGGCCCACAGATACGTGCCGCATGCGCTGAGTGTTCAGAGGCCTGCCGAGTCGAGGGCGGACTGGAGTGACTGGCGGTAACCGTCACTGGTGTAGGTGGCCCCCGAGACCGTGTCGATCTGCGCGCTCTGGGCGGCCAGGGCCTCACGCCGCAGCTGGGGCAGGGCGTAGCTGTTGATCTCCTGGTCGCGCGGGTTGTCCTGCGGGTAGCTGACGGCCGTGACGTCCGTGAGCGTGCCGCTCTTGATGGTCACCCGCACCTGGACCGGGCCCCACCGGGTCTGGACGGTGTCGCCGGTGATGGACTTGGTCCCCGAGCTGGAACCGGCCGTCGGGCTCGAACTGCTCGACGTCGTGGGTGACTTGGTGCTGGCCGTCGCCAGCGTGGGGCTCGTGTGCGGCTTCAGCGACAGCAGCAGCACCATCCCGGAGACGGTGGCCGCACTCGCCAGCACGATGCGGCGGAGCGGGCGGTTCTTCTTCAACGCGTGCACAGAAGGCCTCACAGCTCGAACGACTCGTGGTGGATACGACGGTCCGGGACCCCGGCCGCCCGCAGCGCGCCGTACACGTCCTGGGCGAAGCCGTGCGGACCGCAGATGTAGACGTCGTGGTCGGTGAGCCCCGGGAAGGTCGCCCGCAGCGACTCGGCCGTGATGCTCGGCCGCTCCCCGCGCGGCCCGTTGAGCGCGTACAGCACCTGCGCGCCGCGCCAGCGGGCTATCGCCTCCAGCTCGCCGCCCAGCGCCAGGTCCTCGGCACTGCGCGCCCGGTAGAGCAGGGTGACCTCGCCGGGCAGCGTCTCGAACAGCGCCCGCAGCGGGGTGACGCCGACACCGGCCGCGATCAGCAGGGACCGCTGCCCGGTGGCCCGCTCCGCGGTCAGGGAGCCGTACGGGCCCTCCGCCCACACCCGGGTGCCCGGCCGCAGCAGCGCCACGGCCGCGCTGTGGTCGCCCAGCGCCTTGACCGTGATCCGCAGCAGGTCCGGGCGCGGCGGCGCCGACAGGGAGTACGGCGTCGACGTCCAGCCCATGCCCTCGCCGAGGAACCGCCAGCGGAAGAACTGTCCCGGCCGCGCGCCCAGCTCGTCCAGGTGCCGCCCGCGCACGACGACCGAGTACACGCCTGGTGCCTCCTTCTGCACCGACTCCACCCGCAGCCGGTGCCGCCGGTTGAGCCGGACCGGGGCGAGCACCCGGAACCACAGCACCAGGGCCGTCACCCCGAGGTACAGCGCGTACCAGACGGCGGTGGCCACCGGCTTGCCGTTGAACTCCTCGCCCAGCGCCAGCTGGTGCCCGAAGGCGAGGAAGACGGCCGCGTAGGTGAGGAGGTGGACGTAGTACCAGAACTCGTAGCTCGTGCGGCGGCGCGCGGCCCGTACCGAGGTGACGCCGACCGCGAAGAGGATCACCGTGCCGGCGGTGGCCTTGAGCATCTCCGGGTAGTCCAGCACGACGGTGACGGCCTCGTGCCACAGCGAGGCCCGGTCCTGGGCGGCGTACCCACCCAGGATCAGCGCGATGTGCGCGACGAGCAGGCAGACGGTGTACCGGCCGGCCATCGCGTGCCAGCGCGCCACCCGGTCGGAGCCGATCCGCACCTCCAGCAGCGGCACCCGCGCCATCAGACCGACCAGCACCGCGCAGGCGTACCCGCACAGCAGCCCGGCGATCCGCCCGGCCCCGGTCAGCCAGCCCGCCGCACCGACCACGGCTCCCGTGTCCGCCCACCAGAGCGCGACCACGGCGGCCGCTCCCGCCCACAGCACGGCCAGCACGGGCCCCGCGGGGGAGCGCCGCGCGGTCAGGGGCCGGGGCGGGGCCGCCCGCCCCGCGTCCACGGTGGTCATGAATGGTCGTCCCTTCGTCCGTCGTGCCAGGCCACTGTGCGGTCCGAACCTCTGAGACTGCTCTGAGCGGCGCCGTACCCAGCCGACTCAGAGGAAACTCAGAGCCGCCCGGGCGGCCGGCCGCCCCGCGCACGAGCGATGCTGGTAGACGCGATGAACACCACCCGCTCCGGCCGCCCGGCCCTCACCCGACCCGACGGCACTCCGCTGCGCGTCCTCGTCGTCGACGACGACCCCGACCTCGCCGAGGTGCTCACCGGCGCCCTGCGCTACGAGGGCTGGGAGGTGCGCGCGGCCGGCGACGGCGCCGCCGCGGTCACCGCCGCGCGCGAGCTGCTGCCCGACGCCGTCGTCCTGGACGTGATGCTCCCGGACACCGACGGCTTCGCCGTGCTGCGCCGCCTGCACGAGGTGAAGCCGGACGTCTGTGTGCTCTTCCTCACCGCACGGGACGCGGTCGAGGACCGCATCGCCGGCATCACGGCGGGCGGCGACGACTACGTCACCAAGCCCTTCAGCCTGGAGGAGGTGGTCGCCCGGCTGCGCGGACTGCTGCGCCGCGCGGGCATGGCCCGCCAGCTGGAGGAGGGGCCCCGGCTGACCGTGGGCGACCTGGTCATGGACGAGGAGGCCCGCGAGGTGACCCGCAGCGGCGAGCTGATCGAACTCTCGCCGACCGAGTTCGAACTCCTCCGCTTCCTGATGCGCAACCCGCGCCGGGTGCTGAGCAAGGCGCAGATCCTCGACCGGGTCTGGTCCTACGACTTCGGCGGCCGGGCCCACGTCGTCGAGCTGTACATCTCCTACCTGCGCAAGAAGGTGGACGCGGGCCGCGAGCCCATGATCCACACGGTCCGTGGCGCGGGCTACGTCCTGAAGCCGGTGGCCCGGTGAGGTCCGTACGACGCCTGCCCCGCCCGCGCACCCTGCGCGCCCGTCTCACCGTCGGGCTGGTGGTGCTGCTCGCGGTGAGCTGCGCCGCCGTGGGACTGGCCGCGGTCGTCGAACTGAACGGCTTCCTCACCCAGCGCCTCGACGAACAGCTCACCCAGGTCGGCACCCGGTTCCCGGAGAGCCTGGAGCACCACGGCCGCATGCCCGACGATCACGACGGCGACGAGCACGGCGACACCCGCCGCCTGGCCACCGGCACCTTCGGCGCCCGGCTGCTGAACGGCGAGGTCACCAACATGGGCCTCATCCGCTCCGGCGACCCGTCCGCGGACCTGAGCGTGGACCTGACCGCCAGGGACCGGAAGCGGCTGGCCGCCGTCCCTGCCGACGGCAGGCCCCACACCGTCGACCTCTCCGCCCTGGACGACTACCGGGTCGTCGCCACCCCGGGCCGGGACAAGGACGTCCTGATCGTCGGCCTGCCGCTGGAGCCGGTCCAGGCCGCCGTCCACCGCCTGGAACTGGTGGCCGGCATCGTCTTCGGCCTGGCCCTGGTGGCGACCGGCGTGGCCGGGGCCGGCTGGGTCCGCTGGTCGCTGCGCCCGCTGAGCAGGGTGGCGGCGACCGCCACCCGGGTCAGCGAACTCCCGCTCGCCAGCGGCGAGGTGGCCCTGCCGCCCCGGGCCCCGGAACCCGACTCCCGCAGCGAGGTCGGCCGGGTGTCGGCCGCCTTCAACCGCATGCTGGGCCACGTCGAGGACGCCCTGACCAAGCGCCACGCCAGCGAGGAGCGGCTGCGCCGCTTCGCCGCCGACGCCAGCCATGAACTGCGCACCCCGGTCGCCTCGGTCCGCGGCCACGCCGAGCTGGCCCTCCTGCACCCGGGTCCGGTCCCACCGGAGGTGACCCGCGCCCTGGAGCGCATCGCCGCCGAGTCCTCCCGCATGGGCGACATGGTCGACGACCTGCTCCTGCTGGCCCGCCTCGACGCGGGCCGCCCGCTGGAGCGCCGCCCCGTCGACCTGACCCACCTGGTCCTGGACGCGGTGACGGACGCCCGGGCCGCGGGCCCCGAGCACCGCTGGACCCTGGACCTCCCGGAGGAACCGGTCACGGTCACGGGCGACACCCACCGTCTGCAACAGGTGCTGGCCAACCTGTTGGCCAACGCGCGTCTGCACACACCCGTGGGCACGAAGGTGACGGTGACCCTGGAGACCGAGGACGGCTCGGCCCGCCTCTCGGTCCACGACGACGGCCCCGGCGTCCCCGAGGACGTCCAGCCGGGCGTCTTCGAGCGCTTCACCCGCGCGGAACACCGCCGCCGCCAGGACGCCTCCGGCGGCGGAGCCGGCCTCGGCCTGTCCATCGTGGCGGCGGTCGTCGAGGCGCACGGCGGGAGCGTCGGGCTGGAGAGCGGGCCGGGGGCGACGACGTTCACCGTACGGCTGCCGTCGGGCGAGGTCAGTAACGGGTGATGGCCGTGGCGCCGTCCACGGTGCCGATCGCGATGTGCGGTTTCCTGCCGGGGTCAGCCCACTTCAGGATCCGCCGCATCGCGTCCTCGGGGACGGAGACACAGCCGGCCGTGGCCGCCTTCCCGTTGACGTGCAGGAAGATCCCGGCACCGCGTCCGCGCACCGGCCGGTCGTAGTTGAACCCGATGACCAGCCCGTACGCGTACTGCGTCCCGTAGTCGTTCAGCCGCTCGGACTCCGAGGCGCGGCAGTCGGCCGGCAGCGGATCCACCCAGCGGTTGTACGCGGTGGAGCCGACGTCCTCGCACCACCAGGAACTCGCCTTCACCGCCCGGTACGCGACCCGCGTCCCGCTCGGCGCCCCCTTGATCCCGAAGGCGAACGGAAGGCGGTACAGACCGGTCGGCGTGGTGTTCGTCCCCTGCTTCCGTGACTGCCCTTCCACCAGGCCCTTCGCCCCGAACCGCGCCGGAGCGGACCCGGCCTGCACCCACTGCCCGTCCCGCAGGTCCCACCAGGTGACCGTGCCGGAGGTCGAGCCGGTGCCCGGTGCCCGGGCGGTGATCAGCTGGGTGCCGCCCCCGGTGTCCGCCATCCGCGCGGGCAACGGCACCGGCCCCGGCCCGGGCGTGAAGCCGAGCAGGCAGAGGGACGCGGACACGAGGGCGACGACGACACCTGGGCGCATGGCTCAGACGGTAGAGGGCGGGAGCGGCAACGGCAGCCCGGGTAGGCCGTCCAGGCTCGTCGCGATGTGCTCCTTCTTGGTGAAGTAGGCGCTCAGCGACTCGTCGTTCTCGCGGGCGAACCGCTTGGCGTGCAGGTCGCGGTCCTCCTCGTAGGCCATGTGGGGGACGGCGTATCCACAGCTGTCCCGCACCAGTTCGGCGTGGACGACGATGACCGCGCGCAGGCCGTGCAGGTTCGGGTCGATGTCCGGGAAGCGGGCGAGCAGGTCCCGGAAGCGCGGGTCGTCCCGGAAGACCGCCTCGCCCCGGCCGTGCACCCGCACGATGTTCGGCGGGCCCTGGAAGGCGCACCACATGAGGGTGATCCGGCCGTTCTCCCGCAGATGCGCGATGGTCTCCGCGTTGGACCCGGCGAAGTCCAGGTAGGCCAGGGTGAGTTCGTCCAGCACCACGAACGAGCCCTTGAGGCCCTTGGGGGAGAGGTTGACCGTGCCGTCGCCGGCGAGCGGCGCGGTCGCGGTGAAGAAGATTGGCTGCTCCTCGATGAACGTCCGGAGCCTGCCGTCTATGCGCTCATAGGTCTTTCCCATGTCTAACGATTATTGAGGAAAGTCGTTCGCCCGTCTAAGGAATTACCGGATCCGCTCTGTTGGATCTGCTCGGCCGGATCCACCGCGGCCGCCCCGGCCGGCGCTGTCCCACGGGGCGGCCACGGCTGCCTGTCACCTCACTTGGTGAGCGTGCAGGCGGCCAGCGAGTCCAGGCCGGTCGGCTTGGCCGAGGTGCGGCCGATGGAGATGGCGATGCGGTCGATGGTGGAGACGCGCTTGTCCTTCAGCGGGCCGAGGATCGCGTTGTTGACGAAGTTGGGCCCGCCCTGTCCCACGGTGTTCTTCAGCCGCGTGTTGGCCTCCTGGATCTGGGTCTGGAGGAGGGCCAGGTTGCGGTCGACCTCGGCCTTCGCGGAGGCCGGGACGGCCGGCAGCTTGGAGGCCACGTCCGGGCAGGAGATCGTGCCCACCGCCGCGCTGCCACCCGCGGCGGCCCCACCGCCCGACTGCTGGTTCGCCGCGGTGCTCGGGGTGGCGGTGGCGGGCGCCTGGCCGCCGCCCGCGTTCGTGCCGCCGGCCCCGCCCGTGTTCGCGCCCCCGCCCGCGTTCAGGGTGCACGGCGCCAGCGCGTCCAGCCCCGTCGGCTTGGTCCCCTTGCGGCCGATGGAGATGGCGATGCGGTCGATGGTGGAGACGCGCTTGTCCTTGAGCGGGCCGAGGATCGCGTTGTTGACGAAGTTGGGCCCGCCCTGTCCCACGGTGTTCTTCAGCCGCGTGTTGGCCTCCTGGATCTGGGTCTGGAGGAGGGCCAGGTTGCGGTCGACCTCGGCCTGGGCGGAGGCCGGAATCGCGGGCAGCTTCGACTTCACGTCGGGGCAGGTGATCGTGCCGGGACTGGCGAGGGTGCGGGCGTCGGTGGCGCCGTTGCTCTTGGCGGGCGTCCCGGCGAGGGCCGAACCGGCGATCACCGCGCCGGAGAGCACCACTGCGGCAGCGCCGCCGATGATCGCCACGCGACGCTTGTTGTACTTCGGAAGTGCCCTGGACATGCGACTGCCTCACTTGGGTCAGGAGTGGGTTGTGATCAACGCGGCGCCAGCGTTCGGTGGGAAGTACGAGAAAGCGGTTTCAGTTGTTCAAGGGTTCCGAGAATTGACGAATCATGCATAGGTCTGCATACTCATGCATGTCAGCAAGTGCAGTGTGAGGAGAAACCCGTGACCGAGCGCGTCGTACTCGCCTATTCGGGCGGTCTGGACACCTCCGTCGCCATCGGCTGGATCGCCGAGGAAACGGGCGCCGAGGTCATCGCCGTCGCGGTGGACGTCGGCCAGGGCGGCGAGGACCTGGACGTCATCCGCAAGCGCGCCCTCGCCTGCGGTGCCGTCGAGGCCGAGGTCGCCGACGCCAAGGACGAGTTCGCCGACGAGTACTGCCTCCCGGCGATCAAGGCCAACGCCCTCTACATGGACCGCTACCCGCTGGTCTCCGCACTCTCCCGGCCGACGATCGTCAAGCACCTGGTCGCCGCCGCCCAGAAGCACGGCGCCACCACGGTCGCCCACGGCTGCACCGGCAAGGGCAACGACCAGGTCCGCTTCGAGGCCGGCATCGTCGCCCTCGCCCCCGACCTGAAGTGCATCGCCCCGGTCCGCGACTACGCGATGACCCGGGACAAGGCCATCGCCTTCTGCGAGGAGAAGCAGCTCCCGATCGCCACCACCAAGAAGTCCCCGTACTCCATCGACCAGAACGTCTTCGGGCGCGCGGTCGAGACGGGCTTCCTGGAGGACATCTGGAACGCCCCGATCGAGGACATCTACGAGTACACGCAGAACCCGGCCGTGGCGCGCGAGGCCGACGAGGTGATCATCACCTTCAAGGAGGGCGTCCCGGTCGCCATCGACGGCAAGCCCGTCACCGTCCTGCAGGCCATCCAGCAGCTCAACGAGCGCGCCGGCGCCCAGGGCATCGGCCGGATCGACATGGTCGAGGACCGGCTGGTCGGCATCAAGTCCCGTGAGGTCTACGAGGCTCCGGGCGCGATCGCCCTGATCACCGCCCACCAGGAGCTGGAGAGCGTCACCGTCGAGCGCGAGCTGGCCCGCTACAAGCGGCAGGTCGAGCAGCGCTGGGGCGAGCTGGTCTACGACGGCCAGTGGTTCTCCCCGCTCAAGCGCGCCCTGGAGGGCTTCATCAACGAGGCCAACCAGCACGTCTCCGGCGACATCCGGATGACCCTGCACGGCGGCCGCGCGGTCGTCACCGGCCGGCGCTCGGACTCGTCCCTGTACGACTTCAACCTCGCCACCTACGACACCGGCGACACCTTCGACCAGGCCGCGGCCAAGGGCTTCATCGACATCTACAGCCTGTCGTCGAAGATCGCCGCGCGCCGTGATCTTGCAGGCGGAGCCTGACGTAGACCTCGCGTAGCTACGGTTCGTAAACCCACACTTCTCTAGGAGCAGCGCAAGTGAGCAGCAACAGCGGTGACGTACGGCTCTGGGGCGGCCGTTTCGCCGACGGTCCCGCCGAGGCCCTGGCGAAGCTGTCCGCGTCCGTCCACTTCGACTGGCGGCTCGCGCCCTACGACATCGCCGGTTCACGCGCCCACGCGCGCGTGCTGCACAAGGCGGGGCTGCTCTCCGAGGACGAGCTGACCCGCATGATCGCCGGACTCGACCAACTGGAAGCGGACGTGGCCGACGGCTCCTTCGTCGGCACCATCGCCGACGAGGACGTCCACACCGCCCTGGAGCGGGGCCTGCTGGAGCGCCTCGGCCCGGACCTCGGCGGCAAGCTGCGCGCCGGCCGGTCGAGGAACGACCAGGTGGCGACCCTCTTCCGGATGTACCTGCGGGACCACGCCCGTATCGTCGGCGGCCTGATCGCCGACCTCCAGGACGCGCTGATCGGCCTCGCCGAGGCCCACCCGGACGTGGCCATGCCCGGCCGCACCCACCTCCAGCACGCCCAGCCGGTGCTCTTCGCCCACCATGTCCTGGCGCACGTCCAGTCCCTGTCCCGGGACGCCGAACGGCTGCGCCAGTGGGACGAGCGGACGGCCGTGTCGCCGTACGGCTCCGGCGCCCTCGCGGGCTCCTCCCTCGGCCTGGACCCGGAGGCGGTCGCCAAGGACCTCGGCTTCGAGCACGGCAGCGTCGGCAACTCCATCGACGGCACGGCCTCCCGTGACTTCGTCGCCGAGTTCGCCTTCATCACCGCGATGATCGGCGTCAACCTCTCCCGGATCTCCGAGGAGATCATCATCTGGAACACGAAGGAGTTCTCCTTCGTGACCCTGCACGACGCCTTCTCCACGGGCTCGTCGATCATGCCGCAGAAGAAGAACCCGGACATCGCCGAGCTGGCGCGCGGCAAGTCGGGCCGCCTGATCGGCAACCTGACCGGCCTCATGGCCACCCTCAAGGCCCTCCCGCTGGCGTACAACCGCGACCTGCAGGAGGACAAGGAGCCGGTCTTCGACTCCATCGACCAGCTGGAGGTCCTGCTCCCGGCCTTCACCGGCATGATGGCGACGCTCACGGTGCACCGCGAGCGCATGGAGGAGCTGGCCCCGGCCGGCTTCTCGCTCGCCACCGACATCGCCGAGTGGCTGGTCAAGCAGGGCGTGCCGTTCCGCGTGGCCCACGAGGTCGCGGGGGAGTGCGTGAAGGTCGCGGAGGCCGACGGCAAGGAGCTGGACGAGCTGACCGACGAGCAGTTCGCGAAGATCTCCGCCCACCTGACCCCCGAGGTCCGCACGGTCCTCAACGTCCCCGGTGCCCTCGCCTCCCGCGACGGCCGCGGCGGTACGGCACCCAGCGCGGTCGCCGTCCAGCTCACCGAGGTCAAGGCGGACGTGGCGGCCCAGCACGAGTGGGCGACGGCCAAGCAGGGCTGAGCACCCGCAGCAGAGCACGAAGGGCCCGGACACCCCGTCCGGGCCCTTCGTGCTGCCCGGACCGCTCGATAACAGATGGGATTCGGCCACTGTCCAAAACCTTGACGCTCGCCTACCCGGAGGTAACTATTCCGGTTACCGGTTCGGCATTGCCGAACGCCGGTCGATCACAGTCGAGCATGAAAGGGACGTCATGCGCGCGAGACGTACACGACGGACAGCCCGCCTCCTCGCCGTCACCGCGGTGGCCGCGCTCTGCGCTCTCGGCCTCACGGCCCCCGCGAGCGCAGCCGACACCCCGCCACCCGGCGCCAACGACTGGTCCTGCAAGCCGGACTCCGCTCACCCGCAGCCGGTGGTCCTGGTCAACGGCACCTTCAAGACCTCGTACGAGAACTGGCTGACCCTCTCGCCCGCGCTCGCGCAAGCCGGCTACTGCGTCTTCTCCTTCGAGTACGGCGATCTGGAGACCGCCCCGATCCCGGACTCCGCGGCCGAACTGCGCGACTTCGTGAACGCCGTGCTCGGCGCGACCGGCGCCAAGAAGGTCGACATCGTCGGCCACAGCCAGGGCGGCATGATGCCCCGCTACTACGTGAAGTTCCTCGGCGGCGCGACCAAGGTCGACGACCTCGTCGGCATCGTGCCCTCCAACCACGGCACCTCGAACCCGCTCGCCCTCGCGGCCGGCGCCACCGTGTGCCCGTCCTGCGTCGACCAGACCGCGGGCTCGGACTTCCTGAAGAAGCTCAACTCGGACCCCGAGACCCCGGTCGGCCCGGACTACACGGCGATCGCCACCCGCTACGACGAGGTCGTGCTGCCGTACACCAGCGCTTTCCTCGACGGCCCGGCCGCCCAGGTGACCAACGTGCTGCTCCAGGACCGCTGCCCGCTCGACATCACCGAACACGACCAGGCGCCCAAGTCCCCACTGGTGGAGCAGTGGGTGCTCAACGCCCTGGGGCGGAAGGGGCCGGCCGACCCCGCCTTCGTGCCGCGCTGCGTCAGCACGGGCTGAACCGCACCGGGCTGGGTAGATTGGTGCGGAATCAGCCTCCGCCGATCGTGCAGGGAGTTCGCATGCCGTTCAGCCGCCTGGCCGCCGCGACCACACCCACCGCGCACATCGGACTCGGCCTGGCCGCCGTCGGCCGTCCGGGCTACATCAACCTCGGCCGGGAGGACGACCTCCCGGCCGAGCGCACCGTGGACGCCCTGCGCGACCGCACCCATGACCTGCTCGACGCCGCCTACGCCCAGGGCGTGCGCTACTTCGACGTCGCCCGCTCCTACGGCCGCTCCGAGGAGTTCCTCGCCGACTGGCTGAACGCCCGCCCGGACATCGACGACGTGGTCGTCGGCAGCAAGTGGGGCTACACCTACACCGCGGGCTGGTCCACCGACGCCGAGCAGCACGAGGTGAAGGACCACAGCCTGGCGACGTACGAACGCCAGCGCGCCGAGACCGACGCGCTGCTCGGCGACCGGCTCGACCTCTACCAGATCCACTCGGTGACCCCGGACAGCCCGGCCCTCACCGACAAGGAACTCCACGCCAGACTCGCCGAGGCCGCGGCCGAGGGCCTGAGCGTCGGCTTCTCCACCAGCGGTCCCGCCCAGGCCGACGCGATCCGCGCCGCCCTCGCCGTGCGGGTCGAGGGCGAGCCCCTCTTCCGTACCGTCCAGTCGACGTACAACGCCCTCGAGACCTCGGCCGGGCCCGCGCTCGCCGAGGCGCACGACGCCGGACTGACCGTGATCATCAAGGAGGGCATGGCCAACGGCCGGCTCGCCGCACCGCACGCCCCGGACGTGCTGAAGGCCGTGGCCGAGGAGACCGACCTCGGCTGCGACGCCGTCGCCCTCGCGCTGATCCTGCGCCGGCCCTGGGTGGGTGTCGTCCTCTCCGGCGCCGCGACCGTCACCCAGCTCGCCTCCAACCTCCACGCCCCGGTCGTGGACCTGGACGTGGACCAGCTCACCCGCCTCGCCACGCTGGTGGAAGACCCGGACACCTACTGGGAGCGGCGCGGATCGCTGCCCTGGCACTGACCGATCACCTGCTCTGACCAGCGCCTATGAGTCACGCATGCCTAATGTGAGACAAGATTGTCTCACATGGGCTACTCTTGTCTCATGGCCCTGGATCGTGACCACGTGCTGCGCAGCGCAGCCGCCCTGCTGACCCGCAAGTCCACGGCGACCATGGACGAGGTCGCCAAGGCCGCCGGGATCAGCCGGGCCACGCTGCACCGTCACTTCGCCGGGCGCGACGCGCTCGTACGGGCGCTGGAGGCGCTCGGCATCGCGGAGTGCGAGGCGGCGCTGGACCGCGCCCGGCTGGACGAGGGGTCCGCGAGCGAAGCCGTCCGCAGGATGGTCCGCGAGATCCAGCCCGCAGCGGGGCTGCTCGCCTTCCTGTACGGAGAGAACCAGCTCTGGGAAGCCGACGGGGACCCCGGCTGGCTGCGGCTCGACACGCGGATCGGCGCGGTGTTCGTGCGCGGTCAGCAGAGCGGCGAGTTCCGCATCGATCTCACCCCGGTCTGGCTCACCGAGGCGCTGTACGGCCTCATCGCCTCGTGTGCCTGGGCCATGCACGACGGCCGGGTCGCCCCCAAGGACTTCACCCACATGATCGCCGAGCTGCTGCTCGGCGGCGCACTACGGAGAGAGGAATCATGACCAGCACCCTGCAGCCGGCTCGCTCGGCGGAGGTGGAGAAGCGCCCGGGCCGCTGGCTCGCGCTCTCCGTCCTCGTCCTGGCCGTGCTGCTGGTGGCCGTCGACGCCACCGTCCTCGGCCTCGCGACCCCCTACATCAGCGAAGACCTCAACCCCTCCGGCACCCAGCTCCTGTGGATCGGCGACGTCTACTCCTTCGTCATCGCCGGTCTGCTGGTCTCCATGGGCAGCCTCGGCGACCGCATCGGCCGCAAGCGGATCCTGCTGGTCGGCGCCACGGCGTTCGGCGCGATATCCGTCCTGAACGCCTACGCGACGACCCCCGAACTCATGATCCTGGCGCGGGCCCTGCTCGGCGTCGCCGGCGCGACCCTGATGCCCGCCACCCTCGCCCTGATCCGCAACCTCTTCCACGACGCGCGCGAGCGCAGCCTCGCCGTCGGCATCTGGGGCGCCACGGCCTCCGCCGGCACGGCGGTCGGCCCCATCGCCGGCGGGTTCCTGCTCGAACACTTCTGGTGGGGCTCGGTCTTCCTCATCAACCTGCCGGTGATGGCGGTCCTGGTCCTCGTCGGCATCCGCACCCTGCCCGAGTCCCGCAACCCGAACCCCGGCCCCTGGGACCTGATCAGCGTCGTCCTGTCGCTCGTCGGCATGATCGCCCTGGTCTACGCGGTCAAGGAGGCCGCCACCCACGGCTTCACCTGGCCCACGCTCGCCGCGGCCCTGCTGGGCGCGACGGCCCTCTACGGCTTCGTGCACCGCCAGCTCACCATGCCGACCCCGCTGCTGGACATGCGCCTGTTCCGGCGCCCCGGCTTCAGCGGAGCGGTCCTCGCCGACCTGCTGACCGTGCTGGGCATGTCCGGCCTGGTGTTCTTCCTCTCCCAGTACCTGCAACTCGTCCAGGGCAGGAGCCCCTTCGAGGCGGGTCTGGCCGAACTGCCCGCCGCTGTCGGCGCGGTGGCGGCCGGCCTGGTCGCGGGCCGCGCGGCCCGCCGCTTCTCGGTACGGTCCGTGGTCTCGGTCGGTCTGGCCGCCGTGGGCGTCGCCCTCGCCGTCCTCACGACGGTGGGCCGGTCGACGGGCTACCCGGTCCTCGGGGCCGCGCTCCTGGTCGTCGGCATCGGCGCCGGCTTCTCCTTCACGGTGACGGCCGACGTGATCCTCTCCAGCGTGCCCAAGGACCAGGCGGGCGCCGCCTCCGCGGTCTCCGAGACGGCCTACGAACTGGGCGCGGCCCTCGGCATCGCCCTGCTCGGCTCGATCGTCACCGGCGTCTACCGCGACTTCACGGGCCCGACCGGAACCCCGGCAGCGGCCCACGAGTCACTGGGAGCGGCGGTACAGGCCTCGACGAACATGCCCCCGCACACGGCGGAGACCCTGCTCACAGCGGCCCGCGAATCCTTCGTCCACGGCCTGCAGCTGGCCTCCGGCGCAGGAGCAGCGGTCCTGCTGTCAACGGCAGCGGCAGCATGGTTTTTGCTGAAGGGGCAGAAACTGGAAAGCGCCGGTTAAGGCGAGTACCTCAGGGGCGCGGGGAACTGCGCGATCAGCCCCCACGCACCCGCACTCGAAAACCTGCCGAACCGCCAGCGGCGCTACGCCGCCTTGGCCTTGGTCGCGTACATATCCACGTACTCCTGACCAGAAAGCCGCATAACCTCAGCCATCACAGAATCGGTCACAGCCCGCAGCACATACCGATCCCGGTCCATCCCCTCGTACCGAGAGAACTCCATCGCCTCACCGAAGCGAACGGTGACCTTCCCGGGCCGCGGAATTCCGTTACCCCCCGGCTGCAACTTGTCCGTGCCGATCATCGCGAACGGAACCACCGGCGCACCGGTCATCAGCGTCAGTCGCGCGATACCGGTGCGCCCCCGGTACAGCCGCCCGTCGGGCGACCGCGTGCCCTCGGGGTAGATGCCGAACACCTTGCCCTCTTCGAGGATCCGCCGTCCGGTCATCAGCGCGGCAACGCCTCCGTTGGCCCCGTCCCGGTCCACCGGGATCATGCCGACGCCGGTGAAGAACCAGGCCATCAGCCGGCCCTTGAAGCTCTTGCCGGTGACGTACTCGTCCTTGCCGATGAAGTACACCTGCCGCTTGGTGACCAGCGGCAGCACCAGCGAGTCGATGAAGGTCAGGTGGTTGCCGGCCAGGATGACCGGCCCGTCCCCGGGGATGTGCTCCGCGCCCTCCACCTGTGGGCGGAACATCAGGCGCATGATCGGTCCGAGCACTGCCTTGATGAGCGCGAAGCGGGACAACGGGTCCTCCGATGTCGAGGGAAGCGATATGTGTCTGTGCAGGTGAGGACATTACTCGCGGCTCCGGGGGATGCGCACATCGGGTGTGGCCGGTTCACCGAGGTCTTACGCAATGTTGACACTGGTTTACCTGCGGTGACGTCCCGGTGTCCGTCAGTGACGTACGGCGACAGTGTGACGGAGGTCGCGCCGTACGCGTGCGGCCGACGCCGACGGTCCGTCATGTCCCGCCTCCCACACGACAGACGGCGTCACCCGTGTGTTCGAACCGAGGTCTCCCGTCGGTCACGTGTACGCCCCTACGATCGGCGCGCACTGAAGCGGCAGGACGGCAGGAGGGGCGCTCATGGACAGCGACCAGACGAACGGGCAGACGCAGGGAACGGGACGGCGGGCGCTTCTCGGCGCAGCGGTGCTCGGTGCGGGCGGAGCGGTCCTCGGACTGTCCGGAACCGCCAGGGCGGCCGACACCCGGACGGCCGGGTACGGCGGGCACGGGCTGAAGAGCCTGCCGGTGCCGACGATCATCGGCCACCGGGGTGCCAGCGGCTACCGCCCCGAGCACACGTTCGGCTCGTACAACCTGGCCCTCGACCTCGGCGCCGACGTCGTCGAGGCGGGCGACCTCGTGCCCACCAAGGACGGACACCTCGTCTGCCGGCACGAGCCCGAGATCGGCGGTACCACGGACGTCGCCTCGCATCCCGAGTTCGCCGACCGCAAGACCACCAAGGTCCTCGACGGCGTCCCCACCACTGGCTGGTTCACCGAGGACTTCACCCTCGCCGAGCTGAAGACGCTGCGCGCGGTCGAGCGCATCCCGGCCAACCGCCCGCACAACACCCTCTACAACGGACGCTGGGAGATCCCCACGTTCGAAGAGGTCCTGAAGTGGCAGGACGAGCAGACCCGCAAGCGCGGCAAGCAGGTCTGGATCTACCCCGAGACCAAGCACCCCACCTACTTCCGCAAGCTGGGCCTGGGCCTGGAGGAGCGGGTGGCGAAGCTGCTGCGCAAGTACGGCAAGGACAACCGGAACTCGCCGGTCATCCTGCAGTCCTTCGAGCCCAGCAGCATCCAGAAGCTGAACCAGCTGGTGGACAACCCGCTCGTCGTCCTGCTCTCCTCGGCGAGCAGCCGCCCCTACGACTTCGTCGAGGCGGGCGACCCGCGCACGGTGGCCGACCTGATCACGCCCAAGGGCCTCAGGGAGATCGCCGGCTACGCGCAGGGCATCGGCCCGACGCTGGACCTGATCATCCCGAAGAACGCCGACGGGACCTTGGCCCAGCCGACCACGCTCGTCCCCGACGCGCACAAGGTGGGTCTGATCCTGCACCCCTACACCATGCGCAACGAGAACCCGTTCCTCCCGGCGGAGTACCGCAAGGGCAGCGCGGCGGACGCCTACGGTGACGTCTTCGGCGCCTTCAAGACGTACTTCGCGACCGGCATCGACGGCGTCTTCACGGACAACGCCGACACCAGTGTGCTGGCCCGCGCCGACTTCCTGGCCGGCTGAGCCGCGCCGCCCGCGTCAACACCAAGGTCGTACCGCACCCCTTTAGGGGTGACTCCGCGCCGCCCCGGAAACCTGCCGCCGGGGCGGCGCGTCGTTCCGCATATGACGCACGAGCTGGTAACCACCCTGCGCCCGCTGCTCACCGCCGAGGCCTCCGCCGAGGCATATGCCGCCGGAAGCGAGCCGGGCGATCTGGAGCAGGCCGTCTGGCTCCGTCTCCTGGAGCGTCTGGAGACCACCGGGCCGCCGCACGACCCGCAGGGCTGGCTGCGCAAGGCCGTCCGCGCCGAGGCCCGCCGCAGCCGTCGCACCACCCGGCTCGAACAGCCGTACAGCGCCGAGCCGGCCGACGACACCCGCTCCGACCCCGAGCACCTGGTGCTCACGGCCGCCCGGTACCGCGCCCTGCGCGACGCGGTCCGCCGTCTGCCTGGACGCTGCCCCAGCCTGATCGAGGCGCTGCTCTCTCCGAGGGACCTGACATACCGGGAGATCGCGGGGGAGTTGGGTATCTCACAGGGCAGTCTCGGACCGGAACGTTCCAGATGTCTGGGATGTCTGCGTCGTTTGCTCGCGCCGGAGGTTGCGGCCCGCGAAGTGCGGGGATAGGAGTGAGGGACCACAGGCGATCAGGTGAGCGGGAGGCGTGCGCACATGGGCATGAGCGTGACCATCTCGGTGGCGACCGAGCAGGACACGGAGCAGATCTTCAAGCTCCAGTACCTGTGCTTCCAGAGTGAGGCGGCGCTGTACGGCAACTACCGCATCGACCCGCTCGTCCAGAGTCTCGACTCGGTCCGCGAGGAGGTCGCCGCCGACTGTGTGTTCGTCGCCCGTCTCGGTGACGAGGTGGTCGGCGCGGTGCGCGGCAAGGTCACCGAGGACGGTGCCGCCGCCATCGGCAAGCTCTGCGTCCACCCGCGCCTCCAGGGCCACGGCATCGGCGCGAGGCTGCTGCGCGCGGCCGAAGCGGCACTGGTGGAGGAGCGGGGCGCCACCAGGTTCCGCCTCCACACCGGCCACCGCAGCGAGGGCAACCTCCGCCTGTACCGCCGCTCCGGCTACGAGACGGTGGGCAGGTCCAAGGGCGCGGACGGCGTGGAGATGATCGTCCTGGAGAAGCCGGCCGGGACGTACGCGACTACGGCGTGACGGTGTTCCGCGCCTTCCTCAGCCAGTACATGGCCGAGAGCGGCAGCAGCACCGGAATGAAGATGTAGCCCATCCCGTAGTCCGACCACACGGTCGCGTCGGGGAAGGCCGAGCGGTCCACCAGGGTCCAGGTACCCACGATCAGCACGCCCGCGAGTTCGGCGGCGCAGCACACCAGCGCCGCCCTGCGGGCCGTTTCGCCGCCCCGGATCAACGTGTACGTGATGAACCCGTACACAAGACCGGCCACCGCCGACAACGAATAGGCGAGCGGCGCCCGCTGAAAGTCCGTCGCGATCTGGTACGCCGAGCGCGACACCGCCCCGACCACCATCACGCCGTAGAACCAGACGAGCAGCATCCCCGGCCCGCTGATCAGCCGGGTCGGCTTCTCCTCCACCGCCGTCATCTCAGCCTCCCCAGATGTCGTAGAGCCGTACCTCGAGCACGGCCAGCACCACGCCGCCCGCCGCCACCGTCACCGAGCCCCAGCGCGTCCGCTCGGCCAGGGACATGAAGCCCGCCGCCGGCACGCACGCGAACGCGCCCAGCAGATACGCCACGAAGATGGTCGTGCCCTGGTCCGGCTTCTCGCCCCGGGCCAGCTGGACGATCCCGACCACCAGCTGGACCACGGCCAGCAGCGACACCACGGCCATGCCGATGAAGTGCCAGTCCTTGGTCGGCTGGTCCCGGTACGCGGCCCAGCCGCACCAGGCGGCGAGCAGCAGCGCGGCGACCCCGGTCACCAGCGTCAGGGCATTGAGCATGCGGTGACCTTATTACGGCGTAAACGGCCCGCCGCCGCCGACCCCGTCGTACACCATGGGGTCTAGACCACCGTAGGGTCTGGGTCATGACGATCCACGCGCACGCCCTCCTGTTCGACAACGACGGCACCCTCGTCTCCTCCCTCGACTCCGTCGAGCGCTGCTGGACGCGCTGGGCGCGCGAGTACGGGATCACGGCCGAGGAGTTCGGGCGGGTGGAGCTGCACGGACGGCCGGCCGCCGAGATAGTCGCCGATCTGCTGCCCGCCCACCTCGTGCCGGAGGCCGTCGCCCGGGTCGAACAGCTGGAGGTGGAGGACGTACCCGACGGGGGCGTGCACCTGCTGCCCGGGACGCGGGACTTCCTCGACTCGCTCCCCGCCGACCGCTGGGCCGTCGTCACCTCCGCCACCCGGCGGCTCGCCGAGGCCCGCCTCGACGCCGTCGGCATCCTGCCCAAGACGCTGATCGCCTCCGACGACATCACCCGCGGCAAGCCCGACCCCGAGCCCTACCTGCTCGCCGCCCGGCAGCTCGGCGTGGACCCGGCCCGCTGTGTCGTCTTCGAGGACGCCCCCGCCGGACTCCAGGCGGGCCGCGCGGCCGGCATGACCACCGTGGCGTTGGCCACAACCCACCGGGCCGAGGAGCTGGACGCCGACCTGGTGGTGAAGGACCTGTCGGCCCTGTCCGCACTGGTCACCGACGGGGGAGTGGAGATCTCCGTTCGCGACTGAGAACTGTCCGCCGCTGTCCAGCATCCGGACAGCGGCGGCCTGTCAGCACCGTAGGTCTGGTTTACTGATCGCATGACCACGACGAGCTGCCGCACCCTTGCGACCGAGGCGACCCTGACGCCCGGTGCTCGTTGTATGTGTCGCATGATGTGCCGAATGTGCGCCTTCTAGAGGGCCCCCGCACCATCTGAGCCTCGCGCCCCGAAGCGAGAGCCGTGGCCTGTCCCGCGCCGGATCCCCGGCCCGCGTGACTGCCGCCCCGCGCACACGACGTTCTCCCCGGTTCACCGCCTCAGCGAGAACTGTGCCGCGTCCCTGAACGAATGCAACGAATGCACCCGTGCCCGGGCACACCCACGCCCGCGCACTCGACAGTGACGGAAACCCCAGTGATCACCACTTCGGGCCTGACGAAAATTTACCGGGCTCACCGCTCCCACGGCCGCGAGGTCACCGCCCTCGACGGCGTCGATCTCCACGTCCGCGAAGGCGAGGTCTACGGCGTCATCGGCCAGTCCGGCGCCGGAAAGTCCTCGCTCATCCGCTGCGTCAACCTGCTCGAGCGTCCGACCTCCGGGACGGTCAGTGTCGACGGGCAGGACCTCACCGCGCTCGCCGGACACGGCCCCCGCGCCGGCAAGGAACTGCGCCGGGCGCGCAGCCGGATCGGCATGGTCTTCCAGCACTTCAACCTGCTCTCCTCGCGGACCGTGCAGGACAACATCGAGCTGCCGCTGGAGATCCTCGGCAAGTCGGGCAAGGAGCGCTCCCGCAAGGCGCTCGAACTCCTCGACCTGGTCGGCCTCGCCGACAAGGCCAAGGCCTACCCCGCCCAGCTCTCCGGCGGTCAGAAGCAGCGCGTCGGCATCGCCCGCGCCCTCGCCGGCGACCCCAAGGTGCTGCTCTCCGACGAGGCCACCAGCGCCCTCGACCCGGAGACCACCCGCTCCATCCTCCAGCTGCTGCGCGACCTGAACCGGCAGCTGGGCCTGACCGTCCTGCTCATCACGCACGAGATGGACGTCGTGAAGTCCGTCTGCGACTCCGCCGCCCTCATGGAGCAGGGCAGGATCGTGGAGTCCGGCACGGTCAGCGAGCTGCTGGCCACCCCCGGCTCCGAGCTGGCCTCCGCCCTGTTCCCGGTGGGCGGCGAGGCCACCGGCGCCGACCGGACCGTCCTCGACGTCACCTTCCACGGCGAGGCCGCCACCCAGCCGGTCATCTCCCAGCTCTCGCGCACCTACAACATCGACATCTCGATCCTCGGCGCCGCCATGGACACCGTCGGCGGTCTCCAGATCGGCCGCATGCGCATCGAACTGCCCGGCCGCTACGAGGAGAACGTGGTGCCCATCGGCTTCCTGCGCGAGCAGGGCCTGCAGATCGACGTCGTCGACCACACGGCCCAGGAGCCCGTGCTGGTGAAGGAAGGTGCCAAGTGACCTGGTCCGAGATGCAGCCGCTGCTGTCCCAGGCGTGTAGCGAGACGTTCTCCATGGTGGCCTGGTCCACCCTGATCGCCGTCGCCGCCGGCCTTCCCCTCGGCATCCTCCTCGTCCTCACCGACCGGGGCGGCCTGCTGCAGAACGTCGTCGCCAACAAGGTGATCGGGCAGGTCGTGAACGTCGGCCGGTCGATGCCGTTCATCATCCTGATGGTCGCGCTGATGAGCTTCACCCGCTGGCTCACCGGGACGACGATCGGCACCACCGCCGCCATCGTGCCGCTCGCCATCGGCGGTATCCCGTTCTTCGCCCGCCTGGTCGAGACGGCCGTCCGCGAAGTGGACAACGGTCTCGTCGAGGCCGTGCAGGCCATGGGCGGCAACTCCTGGACCATCGTTCGCAAGGTCCTGGTCCCCGAGGCGCTGCCCTCGCTGATCGCCAGCACGACCACCACGATCATCGCCCTGATCGGCTACTCCGCCATGGCCGGCACGGTCGGCGGCGGCGGCCTCGGCGACCTCGCCGTCCGCTACGGCTACCAGCGCTTCGAGACCGAGCTGATGTGGATCACCGTCGCGATCCTCGCCGTCGTCATCTCCCTCATCCAGTTCGCCGGCGACTACGCGGCCCGCTCCCTGCACCACCGCGGCGCCCGCTCCGGCCCCGCTCCCAAGCTGCGCCTGCTGAAGGCCGAGGAGCCCGAGGCCGCCGACATCGCCAAGGTCGCCTGAGCACCCCGGCGCCTGAGCACCCCACCCCAAAGACCCCCCGTACACCCATCACGGGGTCGCACCACCCTTAAGGAAAGGCACTTTTCGTGCGTAACACCGCCAAGTTCACCACCGCCGTCCTCGCCGCCGGAGCCCTCACCTTCGGGCTCACCGCCTGCGGCTCGGAAAAGGCCTCCGCCGGCTCCTCCGACTACAGCGGACCGCTGGTCGTCGCCGCGAGCCCGACCCCGCACGCCGAGATCCTGAACTTCGTCAAGAAGAACCTGGCGAAGAAGGCGGGCCTCGACCTCGAGGTCAAGGAGTTCTCCGACTACATCACGCCGAACACGGCGACCGAGGACGGTTCGGTCGGTGCCAACTACTTCCAGAACCAGCCGTACCTGGACGACTTCAACAAGAAGCGCGGCACCCACATCGTGCCCGTCGTCACGGTGCACCTGGAGCCGCTCGGCCTCTACTCCCACAAGGTGAAGAGCGCCGACGCCCTCAAGAGCGGTGCGACCATCGCCGTCCCGAACGACGCCGTGAACGAGGCGCGTGCCCTCAAGCTGCTCGCCGCCAACGGGCTCATCACGCTCAAGGACGGCGCCGGTACCGAGGCGACCCCGCAGGACATCGCGAAGAACCCCAAGAACCTCAAGTTCAAGGAGGTCGAGGCGCCCCAGACCGCGCGCTCCCTGGACGACGTGGACGCGGCCGTGATCAACGGCAACTTCGCCATCTCCGCCGGCATCAAGCCCGCCAAGGAGGCCCTCGTCCTGGAGTCCGCGAAGAACAGCCCCTACGGCAACTTCCTCGCCGTGAAGAAGGGCAACGAGAAGGACCCGCGGGTGAAGAAGCTCGCCAAGCTCCTCACCTCGCCCGAGGTCAAGAAGTTCATCGAGGACAAGTACCAGGGCTCGGTCATCCCCTCTTTCTGACGGGGCGTATACCGCGTATCGCCACGCACGGGGTCCACTCCCTCACTGGGGGTGGGCCCTGTCGTGTCGTTCAGTGGTTTCATGCTGCATGCTGGGCAGTTCAGCAGGCCCCGAAGGTTTTCCGAAGGTTACGGAGTGGCGCATGACTAGCACCTTCCCCAACATCTCCATCAGCACGGAGCGGTTGGTGCTGCGTCCCCTCGACGAGGACGACGTGCCCGCCCTGGCCGAGATGATGAACGACGAGCAGGTCGCCGCCTGGACCGACGTCCCCCAGCCGTTCACCGCGGACGCTGCCCGGCACTGGATCACCGACTACGCGCCCACCGAGCGCACCGCGGGCCGCGGCCTGGACCTCGCCGTCACCGAGTTCCTCACCCAGCGCCTGGTCGGCATCGTCCAGCTGGCCAAGACCAACTGGCACATCCGCTCCACCGAGCTGTCGTACATCATCGCCCCCTGGGCCCGCGGCGAGGGCTACGCCTCCGAGGCCGCCCTCGCCACCGCCCAATGGCTTCTCGGCGACCAGAAGTTCGAGCGCATCGAGCTCCGCACCGCCGCCGACAACACCGCCTCCCAGCAGGTGGCCCAGAAGATCGGCTGCATCAGCGAGGGCGTGCTGCGCAACGCCTGCATAGTCCACGTCCGGACCGAGGACGGGTCCTGGACCGACGTACGCACCGACTTCATCGTGTGGAGCCTCCTCCCGGAGGACCTGGAGGGTGCCGACGGGCAGTTCGCCGACACCGGCGGTTTCACCTCCTACTCCGACTGGAACTGAGCCCGGCGAGGCACGACCGGATCCGCGCCCGGCCCCGCCGCACCGCGCGTCCGCTACCTTCACCGGGTACTCTCACGGAGCCCGCCCACGGGCCCCGTACCCCTGACGAGCTGCGAAAACCTGGAGACTGACGACGATGGCCGACCGCGTCACGGTGATCGGCTGGGACGGTTCGCCGCTGACCGACACGGCACGCGCCGCCCTCGGCGCCGCCACGCTCGTCGCAGGCGCGGCCCACCACCTGGCGCTCCCCGAGGTCCCGCCCACCGCCGAGCGCATCCGCCTCGGCAGCCTCGCGCTGGCCGCCCGCCGCATCGCCGCCCACCGCGGCACCGCGGTCGTGCTCGCCGACGGCGACCCCGGCTTCTTCGGCGTCGTACGGACCCTGCGCGCACCGGAGTTCGGCCTGGAGGTCGAGGTCGTCCCCGCCGTCTCCGCCGTGGCCGCCGCCTTCGCCCGCGCCGGCATGCCCTGGGACGACGCCCAAGTGGTCGTCGCCCACCCGCGCACCCTGCGCCGGGCCGTGAACGTCTGCCGCGCCCACACCAAGGTCGCCGTCCTCACCTCACCGGGCGCCGGCCCCGCCGAGCTGGGTCTGCTCATGGACGGGATCCACCGGACCTTCGTCATCTGCGAGGAGCTGGGCACCGAACGCGAGCAGGTCTCCGTCGTCACCTCCGACAACGCCCCCGACCACGCCTGGCGCGACCCGAACGTCGTCATCGTCATCGGGGGCCCGGCCGGGGCCGCCGAGGGCGGCGGCTGGATCGCCGGGCGCGACCCGGGCACCGGCCCGCGCGGCTGGGTGCAGCCGGACCACGAGTACGGCGCGTACGGCGCACACGACGAGCATGGTGCGTACGGCGGCGGCCTCGGCGAAGGGGAGACCCAGCTGCTCCGGGCCGCCCAACTCGCCCGGCTCGGCCCCCGGGTCGGCGACCTCGTCTGGGACATCGGATGCGGCAGCGGCGCCTTCGCCACCGAGGCGGCACGCGCCGGAGCCGCCGTCATCGCCGTCGACCGGCTGCCCGACGCCTGCGCCCGGACCGAGGCGGCCGCCCGCCGCTTCGGCGTCCAGCTCCAGGTGGTGCAGGGCACCGCCCCGCATGTCCTGGAAAACCTGCCCGAACCGGACGTCGTACGGGTCGGCGGCGGGGGAGCGGCCGTCGTCTCCGCGGTCGCCGACCGGCGCCCGCAGCGCATCGTGACCCACGCGGCCACCCGCGACGAGGCCGAACTCGTCGGCCGCGGCCTGACCGAACACGGATACCGGGTCGAGTGCGCCCTGCTCCAGTCCGTCGAACTCGACACCAGGGCCTGGACGGAGACCGAGCGGAACGTAGCGTTCCTGCTCACAGGGACATTGCTGCGGCGCGAAGCGCCTCGTTGAGGGGTGGTGGTCGGGCGACGGGCGGGCCCTGCCCGATCGCGCCCCGTGATCCTGTTGTCGTACTGCGCGCGGTAGGCTGGCCGATCGTTGTACCGCACCGGTGGCCCGGAACTTCGTTCGCCAATGTCCGGAAAACGCGCCCGTTTTGGGGTGGGTGTGGTACGGCAGAACCCGAGGACGCGCAACGTGGCGCAGTCCACAGCGGGCTGTCGCGGATCATGCTGTCGCGACGGCTGAACGGCCGGGACAATGCCACTGAATGGCTTTGTCGCCTTTTTGGGCGGGTCGTTCGTGCCGCTGGGCACGCACGCTCGTTCTTCACTACGGGGCGGTCGGTGCGCCGTTCCGGGTGAGCTGGTCGTAGAAGCACTAACCGATGGGCGAGGGGTACGCATGACCGACACCGGCCAGGTCCCGGCCGAGGGGCAGCCGGAGAGCGTAGGCATGGTGGAGCAGCCGGGCGTCCCCGCGCACGGCGCGTACACCTACCTCTCCGAGGAACCCGCCGAGGACGAAGACCTGCTGCTGCCGGGTGCCCAGGGGGCGTGGGGCAACGAAGTGCCGCCGCCCGCCCCGGAACCGGTCGTCGAGGCCGTCCACCAGCCGGGCCCGCACGAGACGGCCGGCCGGGACAGCGGTTCCGTCGACCTCAGCGGCGTCCGCCTGCCGAATCCGGCGCCGCCTTCCGTGCCGCCGTCGCCCATCCTCTCGGCTCAGCACGACCCGGCGGCGGCACCCCAGCCGCCGCGCCGCCCGCTGCACCTCGGTCCGCCGATCCCCGACGCCTCCGCCAGCCCGGTCCGCTCCCTCGCCGACCGCGGGCCCGCCGGAGCGCCGGTACGGCAGCCGGGCCCGGCCACGGCCGGACCCGAGTACCTCGACGTCCAGCCGCTGCGCGACATGGCTCCGCAGAACGCGGCCCCCTGGGGTGCCGCACCGGTCGCCGTGGCCCAGGTCGGCATGGAGGCCCCGGCTGCCGAAACGGTTAGTCCGGCCGCGGTCCCGCAGGCCGTCGCCGAGGCGACGCCCGACCCCGCCCAGGCCACGATGACCCGCCTGGCCACCCAGGCGGCCGCGCAGGCTCCGGGCGAGGAGGTCCAGGCGCAGGCCGTGCACGGCCATGACGGGGTGCAGCCTGTGCACGGTCACGACGGGGTGTACGTCCCCCAGGGCGACCTGGGGCAGGGCCCCGAGGGGGTCCAGGTCCAGGCTCCGGTGGACACGGTGAGTGCCGCCGCGGTTGATGCTGCTGGCGACGGGGTCGTACCGGTGATGCCCGAGGTCGGTGAACCGGTCCAGGCCGCTGAGGCCACGGCGGGCGCGGAGACCGGCCAGGTGGCTGCTGCGGCGGACGTGGCGGACACGGTGGACGTGGTGGAGCAGGGTGCTCCGGTTCTGGTGACGCAGGGCGAGGCCGTATCGGTCCAGGCGCCGGTCGCGGATGGGGCGGAGGTCGCGGAGGCCGTTCAGGTGTCCGAGCCCGTGCACGTGACCGAGCCTGTCCAGCAGGCCGAGGCCGTACAGCAGGCCGAGGCCGTGCAGCCCGTTGAGGGTGCCGAGATCGCCGAAGCCGTGCAGCCCGAGGTTCCCTCGGGTGCGGATGTGACGGTCGAGGCTGCCGAGGCCGCTCCGGTGGAGGCTGTTGCCGAGGAGGCCGACGCCGTCGTCGTCGTGGCTCAGGGCGTCGCCGAAGTCGCCGAGACCGTTCCGGTCCAGCCCGACCCGCAGGCCTCCGGCACCGTCGAGGCCCAGCCCGCCTCGGTCCCCGGCCCCGCCGCCGAGGTCCCGGCCCCGGTCGAACCGGCGCAGGCGCCCGCTGCCGAGCTGGTGCCGACGCCCGAGTCCGTGCCCGCTGCCGAGCCGGTGCCGACGCCGGAGTCGGCGCAGGTGCCCGAACCGGCACAGACCCCCGAGCCCGTCGCCCCGGCGCAGGACGCCGTACAGCCCCCGCTCGCCGGTGACGGCACCTTCGCGGCCACCGAGGCGCCCGAGCCCGCCCTTCTGCAGGCCCAGGGCCCGCAGCTTGCGGGTCCCGTCCCGCAGGACGGCGATGCCGTGACCGCCCCGCAGCAGCCGCAGCCTCAGGCACAGGACGCCGTCGACCCGGCCGCGGCGACGCCGACCCCGGCCGACGGCTCCGCCGTACTCGCCGGCCCGCAGCTCCAGCCCGCCGAGCCAGCCCCCGCACCGGCCGCCGCCGAGGCGGAGCCCGCCGCGCCGGAGGGCGTTCCCGGGCAGCCGGTGCCCGCTGCCGCCGCCGACCCGCTCCCGTCCGGGTTCCCGCTGCAGCCGCACCCCGAGCAGCCGCTCGGGCAGTTCGTGCCCGTCGAGGGCCAGGTGCCGACCACCCCGCACCTGGCGCCGACCCCGCCGCACCCCCTCGTCCTGCCCGCCCAGGAACAGCAGGAGCCCGTCGCCACGGTCCCCGCACCGCGCGAGGCCGAGCCCGCCGCCGGACCGGCCGCACCGGACGACGAGCACGCCCCCGATGTCGTACAGCACGCGGAGGACCTGGAGACCAGGGCCGCCGACCAGGAAGAGAGCACGGCCGCAGTGGAAGAGGCAGGACAGTCCACCGGACCGGCCGCTCCGGCCTACGACGACGCCGAGCGCGAGGCCGTCCTGAAGGTGATGCGCGAACGGCGCGACATCCGCAACGGCTTCCGCAGCGACCCGATCCCGCACGAGGTGCTGCTGCGCGTCCTGGAGGCGGCCCACACCGCGCCCTCCGTGGGCCACTCGCAGCCCTGGGACTTCGTCGTCATCCGGTCCGCCGACACCCGGCGCACCATGCACGAACTGGCCATGCGCCAGCGTGACGCGTACGCCAAGTCGCTGCCCAAGGGCCGGGCCAAGCAGTTCAAGGAACTGAAGATCGAGGCCATCCTCGACACCCCGGTCAACATCGTCGTCACCGCGGACCCGACCCGCGGCGGCCGCCACACCCTCGGCCGCCACACCCAGCCGCAGATGGCGCCGTACTCCTCCGCGCTCGCGGTCGAGAACCTCTGGCTCGCCGCGCGCGCCGAAGGCCTCGGCGTCGGCTGGGTCAGCTTCTTCGACGAGCGGGAGATGGTCCGCGCGCTCGGCCTGCCCGAACACCTGGAGGTCGTCGCCTACCTGTGTGTCGGGTACGTCGACGAGTTCCCGGACGAGCCCGAGCTGATGCAGGCCGGCTGGTCCAAGCGCCGCCCGCTGTCCTGGGTGGTGCACGAGGAGACGTACGGCCGCCGCGCCCTGCCCGGAGAGGAACCCCACGACCTGCTTGCCGAGACCGTCGCACAGATCCGCCCGCTCGACGCCAAGGCGCTCGGCGAGGCCTGGGAGCGCCAGAAGCGCATGACCAAGCCGGCCGGCGCGCTCGGCATGCTGGAGATCATCTCCGCGCAGCTGTCGGGCCTGTCCCGGCAGTGCCCGCCGCCGATCCCGGAGCCCGCGGCCGTCGCCATCTTCGCCGGTGACCACGGTGTGCACGCCCAGGGCGTCACCCCCTGGCCGCAGGAGGTCACCGCCCAGATGGTGGCCAACTTCCTCGGCGGGGGAGCGGTCTGCAACGCCTTCGCCAACCAGGTGGGCGCCGAGGTCTGCGTCGTGGACGTGGGCGTGGTCGCCGACCTGCCTGCCACCCCGGGCCTCCTGCCCCGCAAGATCCGCGGCGGCACGTCCGACATGACCACCGGCCCGGCGATGACCCGGGAGGAGGCCAAGGCGGCCATCGAGGTGGGCATCGAGACCGCCCGCGACCTGGTGGCGGCGGGGAACAAGGCGCTGCTCACCGGAGAGATGGGCATCGCCAACACGACGGCGTCCGCCGCGCTCATCTCCGTCTTCACGGGTGCCGACCCGGCGGAGGTCACCGGCCGTGGCACCGGCATCAACGACGAGACCCTGGCCCGCAAGACCGAGGTCGTCCGCCGCGCGCTCGAAGTCCACCAGCCGGACCCGGCCGACCCGATCGGCGTCCTCGCGGCGATCGGCGGCTTCGAACACGCGGCCATGGTCGGCCTGCTCCTGGGCGGTGCCTCGCTGCGTACCCCGGTGATCCTGGACGGCGTCAGCGCCGGTGCCGCGGCGCTCGTCGCCCGCGCCATCGCCCCCGAGGTGCTCGCGGCCTGCATCGCCGGCCACCGCAGCGCCGAGCCCGGCCACGTCGCCGCCCTCAACAAGCTGGGCCTGCGCCCCCTGGTCGACCTCGACCTCCGCCTCGGCGAGGGCACCGGCGCCCTCCTCGCCCTGCCCCTGGTCCAGAGCACAGCGAGGGCCATGCACGAGGTGGCCACGTTCGACTCGGCGGGGGTCACCGAGAAGTAGGGGGCGGCAGCTCCGGGTTCCTTTCCATCGGCCGGTGGTTGTGGGCAGTCGTTCCGCTGGGGGTCCCCCCAGGCCGTTCAGGCACTGGGGGAGGAACGGGTGGGCACAACCACCCACAGCCGCGCAGTCGGCGACGCTGCCCAGCCACCGGACACCCGAGCCGCCCTCCCCTCAGCCAACGTAAAATCCGCACGTCAGGGCCACCGCAAGCCGCAAGAGGAGCCGTCCCTCATGGCCGAACACCCCGCCTACCCCGTAGGCCTCCGCCTCTCCGGCCGCCGAGTGGTCGTCCTCGGCGGCGGCCAGGTCGCCCAGCGCCGCCTCCCCGCCCTGATCGCGGCGGGCGCGGACATCGTCCTCGTGTCCCCCGAGGCGACCCCCTCCGTGGAGGCGATGGCGGACGCGGGCGAGATCACCTGGGAGCGGCGCCCCTACGCGGACGGCGACCTCGCGGCCGCCTGGTACGCCCTCATCGCCACCAGCGACCCCGAGGCCAACACCGCCGCCTCCGCCGAAGCGGAGCGCCACCGCGTCTGGTGCGTCCGTTCCGACGACGCCGACCTGGCGACGGCCTGGACCCCGGCGACCGGCCACAGCGAGGGCGTCACGATCGCCGTCCTCACCACGGAAGCCAAGGGCCGCGACCCCCGCCACACCGCCGCCATCCGCGACGCGGTGGTGGAGGGCCTGCGCGACGGCACCTTGGTGGCGCCCCACCACCGCACCCGCACCCCCGGCGTGGCCCTGGTCGGCGGGGGCCCCGGCGACCCGGACCTCATCACCGTCCGCGGCCGCCGCCTGCTCGCCGAGGCCGACGTCGTCATCGCGGACCGGCTCGGCCCGCGCGACCTGCTCGCCGAACTCCCGCCGCACGTCGAGGTCATCGACGCCGCGAAGATCCCGTACGGCCGCTACATGGCCCAGGAGGCCATCAACAACGCGCTCATCGAGCACGCCAAGCAGGGCAAGTCCGTGGTACGGCTCAAGGGCGGCGACCCGTTCGTCTTCGGCCGGGGCATGGAGGAGGTCCAGGCGCTCGCCGAGGTCGGCATCCCGTGCACGGTCGTGCCGGGCATCTCCAGCTCGATCTCCGTCCCGGGCGCGGCCGGCATCCCGGTCACCCACCGCGGCGTCGCCCATGAGTTCACCGTGGTCAGCGGCCATGTCGCCCCCGACGACGAGCGCTCCCTGGTCGACTGGCCGTCGCTGGCCAAGCTGACCGGCACGCTCGTGATCCTCATGGGCGTCGACAAGATCGGGAAGATCGCCGAGACGCTCGTCGCGCACGGCAGGTCGCCCGAGACCCCCGTCGCCCTCGTCCAGGAGGGCACGACGGCCGCCCAGCGCCGCGTGGACGCGACCCTCGCCACGGTCGCCGAGACCGTACGTGCCGAGGACGTGAAGCCCCCGGCGGTCATCGTCATCGGCGAGGTCGTGAACGTCGGCCCGGAGCCCGCGGCCTGATGCGTCTGCCCCGGCCGGCGGAGCCGGCGCGTAACCCGGGGTAACACAACCCGTTCCCAGCCGTTGGCACCACACGTAGGACAAGGCAGTATCACCCTGTGGCCGATCTCATCACCGTTGAGGATCCCGACGACCCGCGCCTGCGCGACTACACGGGCCTGACCGACGTCGAACTGCGCCGCAAGCGCGAGCCGGCCGAGGGCCTGTTCATCGCCGAGGGCGAGAAGGTCATCAGAAGGGCCAAGGAAGCCGGCTACGAGATGCGCTCCATGCTGCTCTCGGCCAAGTGGATCGACGTCATGCGCGACGTCATCGACGAACTCCCGGCCCCCGTGTACGCGGTCAGCCCGGAACTCGCCGAGCAGGTCACCGGCTACCACGTGCACCGCGGCGCCCTCGCCTCCATGCAGCGCAAGCCTCTGCCGACGGCGGCGGAACTGCTCCGCTCCGCCCGCCGGGTGGTGGTCATGGAGTCGGTCAACGACCACACCAACATCGGCGCGATCTTCCGTTCGGCGGCCGCCCTCGGCATGGACGCGGTGCTGCTGTCGCCCGACTGCGCCGACCCGCTGTACCGCCGTAGCGTCAAGGTCTCCATGGGAGCGGTGTTCTCCGTGCCGTACGCCCGTCTGGAGACCTGGCCCAAGGGCCTGGAGTCGGTCCGCGAGGCCGGCTTCACCCTCCTCGCGCTCACCCCGGACGAGAAGGCCAGGTCCCTCGACGAGGCCGCCCCGCACCGGATGGACCGGGTGGCCCTGATGCTCGGCGCCGAGGGTGACGGCCTGTCCACCCAGGCGCTGGTCGCCGCCGACGAATGGGTGCGCATCCCCATGTCCCACGGGGTCGACTCGCTCAACGTGGGCGCGGCGGCAGCGGTGGCCTTCTACGCGGTCGCCTCGGGACGGCCGGGCGCCTGAGCCGGTCCCGGGGAGGTCAGTTCCCGGAGCCGGAGCCGGACTCGAACGTCGACTCGTACCGCTGCGACATCAGCTTCCCGTCGTCCAGCGGCTTGAGGCTCGGCTGTACGTGCTCCTGCCGACGGTCGTCGCCGCCGAGCCCGCGCGCCGGGCCCTGACAGCCCTGCGCCACCGCGATGCCGAGCGCCACCAGCAGCGTCACCACCACGAACACGAACAGCCGCTGGCGCAGCAGCCGGGGGTTGGCCGGGCGGCGGCCGGTCCCCGTCGCGCGCGGCGCCGGACGCCCGGTACCGCTGCGCGGACCGGGCCTGCTCCCGCTGCCGGAGCGCGGGCCGCCGGCGCGGGGGGCCGGGGTGGGGCGGGCGGTGCCCGGCCGGGAGACGACGCCCCCGCCGCGCGAGGCGCTGCCGCCCCGAGAGGGCGTACCGCTCCGGGAGGGCGTGCCGGCGCGCGGCACCGGGGTGCCAGGTGCGGTGCGCCGCTGGGTGCGCTGCTGCTCGGGATAGGTGTCCACGAGCCGTCCGGTGGGCCGGTCCGCCTCCGCGGCGCGCGGTGCGGGCGGCCGTACGTCGGCCAGGCCCTGGGCCTCGCGGGCGGCGATCTCCTTGAGCCGCAGCGACAGTTGAAGGGTGCTGGGCCGGTCCTCGGGATCCTTGGCCAGACAGGCCCGCACCAGGGGGGCGAGGGCGTCCGGAACGCCGTGCAGCTGCGGCTCCTCGTGCACCACGCGGTACAGCATCACCTCGGAACTGCCCTGTCCGAAGGGCGAGTCGCCGGTCGAGGCGTAGGCCAGGGTGGCGCCGAGCGAGAAGACGTCCGTCGCCGGGGTGACGGCCGCGCCGCGCACCTGCTCGGGAGCGAGGAAGCCGGGGGAGCCGACCGCGGTGCCGACGTGGGTGAGCGTGGAGGCGCCGGTCGCCCAGGCGATGCCGAAGTCGATGATCCGCGGCCCCTTAGGGGACAGCAGGATGTTGGAGGGCTTCAGGTCCCGGTGGACGACACCGGCCTCGTGCACGGCGACGAGTCCCTCGGACAGGGCCGCGCCGACCGCCGCCGTCTCGGCCGCGAAGAGCGGGCCCTCGTCGGCGACCTTGTCGTGCAGGGAGGGCCCGGGCACGTACTGCGTCGCGAACCACGGCCGCTCCGCCTCCAGGTCCGCCGCCACCAGCCGTGCGGTGCAGCCGCCCCTGATGCGCCGGGCCGCCGAGACCTCACGGGCGAACCGGGACCGGAACTCCTGGTCCTCCGCCAGATCGGGCCGGATCACCTTCAGCGCGACCCGCTGCCCCTTCTTGTCGGAGCCGAGGTAGACCACGCCCATTCCGCCCGCGCCGAGCCGTCGGTGAAGCCTGAACGAGCCGACGACGCGCGGGTCCTCGCGCCTCAGGCGCATCATCGCCATGTTCATCCCCGCTGCCCGGTCCCTGTGACGTGGCACAGCTTACGTTTCCACAGCCGCCTGCGCGCAGAGGCCGCGCCCTCTGGGGCGGATGGATTGTGCGCGGCGGGAGCACGAGGTGAAACGCGGTCAGGAAGCCGCTCCCTGCGGTGCCTTTGGGGTGCCTGTGACATCAACATGCGGACACGGCAGGGAGGTTGGCCCCGGCCAGGGTGACCATGGTCGGGGAGCAGCGCCCTCCGGAAGAACACCGCGGACGGCCGCCCGCCCGCCACCCCGGACCGACCGCCGCACGGACACACCGCACCCCCTCACCCCACGCGAAGTGATCGAAGTCACTCACGCCACCCGCCCGCCGGTCCGGAAATGGCAGGACACAGCGGGCGTCCCCTCCGGGAAGACCCCGAGACCTAGGTCTCCGTCTCCACCCAGGGGAGTACTCCGCAGGTCGTGGCTCATCCTCCGGGAGGCCCGCGATTCGGTACGAAGGCATGACGCCCGCCGAGGGCCGCGCGCCTAGATTTGAGGTCAAGCGGCGGGTGCAGCACTCGTCCCCCGAGGTCAGGCACCCGCCGCTGCCAACAACAACCGAGACGGTCAGGAGAGGGACCATGGCCCACCCGGCACCGCGACGCACGACGTTCGCTCCTCGCCGGACGGGCCGCCGCCACCCCCTGGTGGCGACGCTCATGGCCCTTCCCCTGGCGGCGCTGCTCCTCATCGTCTTCGACGGCTGGGAGACAGTGGCCACACAGGCGTCGTCCGTGGGTGCGATGCTGGGGCGCTGAGCGGCGACCCCAGGCCCGGAAGAGCGGTCCGGGCGGGGACATCCATCCATGAAACCCCGTGGGGACGGGGGTGCGGAGGACGGCACAAATGCCGGCGCAGCTGGGGAGCTGCGCCGGCATTACGCCTTTCTGGGCCCGCGCCGTAGCCGACTGCGGCCCGGTGGGGGCATCAGCACCGCCGTACCCACATAGCTGCGGGCAGTTGGCCGCAGGACCGGCGCCCACCCGGCAGCGGCCGTCGTACCTGCGTAGCTGTGGGCGGTCGTGTTGCTGGGGCGGAGCCCACCCGACAGCGGCAGTCATGCCGACATAGCTGCGGGCAGTCGTGCGCTGGACCGGCGCCCACCCGGCAGCGGCAGTCATGCCTACATAGCTGCGGGCAGTCGTGCCGCTTGGGGCGGCACGGGTGGGCGCAGCGGCACCCCGCAAGCGCGGGCAAGCGACCCAACCCCCGCCCAGCCCCAGTACCGGGCACCAGCGCAGCCCCGCCCAGCTCCAGCACTGGGCTCCAGCCCAGCCCAGCCCCTACACCGGGCTCCAGCCCAACCCCGCCCAGCCCCGGCACCCCCACCACCGCACCCCGCGCGTACGCTCACCCCGATCCCCACCCACCGAGGCCCCCGTGAACCTACTCACCGCTCTCACCGCACAACTCACAGCCACCGCCCACCCCCAACCCGGCGGAGCCACCTGCGCCTGCGCCAACACCCCCCTCGCAGACCGCCCCGACGCCACCGTCGTACGCCACGCCGACACCGTCGCCAAGGCCCACGCCCCGGACACCGACCCCGCCGAGCTGACCCTCCGCCTCGCCACGGCAGCCCGCCTCCCGGATGTCCTCCTCGCCCCGCTCACCCCCACCCCGGCCCCCCTGCACCACCGCCTGGTGACCTTCTGGCCGTACGGCGCCCCCGTGGACCCGGACGACCCGGACGCCGCCCCCTGGGAAGCCGCCGCCACCCTCCTCGCCCGGCTGCACCGGACGCCCGCTCCCGACCACTCCCTGCCCCCGATGCGCGGCCCCGCCAAAGCGGCCCACGCCGTCCACCGCCTGCGTACGACCCTGAGCGCGGCGCCCCACCCGGCCGCACCCCCCGTCCTGCGGGCTTGGCGCGCCCTTCCCGCCTGGGCCCGCGCCGAGGCCCCCATGCCCGGTACCCCGGCCCTCTGTCACGGCGACCTCCACCTCGGCCAGCTCGTCCGCCATCCCACACCCGACGGCCCCTGGCGGCTGATAGACGTGGACGACCTCGGCGTCGGCGTCCCCGCCTGGGACCTCGCCCGCCCCGCCGCCTGGTACGCCTGCGGACTCCTCCCGCCCGACGAGTGGACCCGCTTCCTGACCGCCTACCGTGAGGCCGGCGGCCCCGCCGTACCCGCCGACGGCGACCCCTGGCCCGCGCTGGACGTCCCGGCCCGCGCCCTCACCGTGCAGACTGCGGCCCGCGCGCTCACCAAGGCGCTCGCGGCCGACCGCCCGCTGGACGAGGTGGAACAGGCCCTGGTGGAGGCCTGTGCCCGAATGAACCCCGTACCCCACCAGTTGACGCACGGATTCCCGGCGTAAGGTGCAACCGACCGGGGCCGGACGGAGTCTGTCCTGGGGAAACACGAAGCAGGACCAACCGGCGAGGAGTTGAGCCGACCATGCAGTGTCCGAAGTGCCATGCGCCGATGCACACCTACAACCGCAACGGCGTCCAGATCGAGCAGTGCAGCGGCTGCCGCGGCATCTTCCTCGACTACGGCGAGCTGGAGGCGCTGACCCAGCTGGAGTCCCAGTGGGCCAAGCCCGTCCCGCCGGCCCCGCCCGCCGCTCCGCAGGCGTACCCGGCCCCGCCCGCCCCCGCCTGGGGCGCCCCGCACGGCGGCGGCCACGGCGGTGGTCACTACGGCGGCCACGGCGGCCACCACCGCCACAAGAGCTTCGGCCACATGCTGTTCTCCAGCTGAGGCCACGCAAGCCGAGCACACGAAGAAGCCCCCGGCCGTACGAGACGGCCGGGGGCTCTTTGCTGTGTGGACGATACTGGGATTGAACCAGTGACCTCTTCCGTGTCAGGGAAGCGCTCTCCCGCTGAGCTAATCGTCCGCGGACTGTGATGCGTGGATCACAGACAGTGCGCGATACTGGGATTGAACCAGTGACCTCTTCCGTGTCAGGGAAGCGCTCTCCCGCTGAGCTAATCGCGCGGGCAAGGATCTCCGAGAAGACCCGTGGATCTTACGAGAAGATCCAGTGGACGATACTGGGATTGAACCAGTGACCTCTTCCGTGTCAGGGAAGCGCTCTCCCGCTGAGCTAATCGTCCTTGGAGGTGGAGACGGGATTTGAACCCGTGTAGACGGCTTTGCAGGCCGTTGCCTCGCCTCTCGGCCACTCCACCAGGAGTGTAGGGGATCGGGATGACCCCTTCTTCCTTCGAGCGGACGACGAGGCTCGAACTCGCGACCTCAACCTTGGCAAGGTTGCGCTCTACCAACTGAGCTACGTCCGCTTGTCGTTTCGGTCCGCTTCCGCGTCCCGGCGACGTGTTGAACTCTAGCGGATTCCCGGGCCAGCACAAAAACGCGTTTGCGCAGCGTGCTGCGCTGCACCCGACGGACGCCGTGGTCAGCACCCCCGAGGGGACATACCCGGGCCACCTTTCGGCCACCCGCCCTAGACTCGACCACGTGCTCGACCTCCCTTCCGGCCTCCCTCCTCTCGCCCGCTTCGGTGACCGCCTCGCCACCGGCCTCCTCGATGTCACCGACGATCCCGCAGCCCTGGACTCCACCGGCTTCTGGGCCGTCTGTGCCGACTTCGAGGGCCGGCTGACCTGCGCCCGCTTCGCGCACGTACGGGAGGAGCCGGTGCCCGCCCCGGTGCCGGGCGGCTGGCACGGCCCCGCCGTGGGGGACTGGACCACCTCCCTGGACCACACCGCCTACACGGCGGCCGTCGGCCGGATCCGCGAGCACATCGCGGCCGGCGAGGTCTACCAGGCCAACCTCTGCCGGGTGCTCAGCGCGCCGGTCGCCCCCGACGCCGACGTGGACGCCCTGACCGCCCTGCTGGCCCGTGGCAACCCGGCGCCGTACGCGGGCACCATCCGGCTGCCGGAGCACGGCGTGGAGATCGCCACCGCCTCGCCCGAGCTGTTCCTGCGCCGGGACGGCCGCACGGTCGAGTCCGGCCCCATCAAGGGCACCGGGCGGACCGAGGCGGACCTCCTGGAGAAGGACTACGCCGAGAACGTGATGATCGTGGACCTGGTCCGCAACGACATCGGGCGCGTCTGCGCCACCGGCAGCGTGACCGTCCCCGACCTGTGCGCCGTGGAGAAGCACCCCGGCCTGGTCCACCTGGTCTCCACCGTCCGCGGCGAGCTGCGCGACGGCGCCGGCTGGCCCGCCCTGCTCGCCGCGGTCTTCCCGCCCGGCTCGGTCACCGGCGCCCCCAAGTCGAGCGCCCTCAGGATCATCGAGGCGCTGGAGACGGCACCCCGTGGTCCGTACTGCGGCGGCATCGGCTGGGTCGACGCCGACCGGGGCGTCGGCGAGCTGGCCGTGGGCATCCGGACGTTCTGGATCGACCGGAGCGCCGGGATGCTCCGCTTCGGCACGGGTGCCGGCATCACCTGGGGATCCGATCCCGAGGGGGAGTGGCGCGAGACCGAGCTGAAGGCGTCGCGGCTGCTCGCGGTAGCGTCGGGGACGTACGAGGAGAGCGGAAGGGCTCTGACATGAGGATCTGGCTGGACGGCGGGCTGCAGGACATGGAGTCGGCCCGGGTCTCCGTCTTCGACCACGGGCTGACCGTCGGCGACGGCATCTTCGAGACGGTGAAGGCGGTCGACGGGCAGCCGTTCGCGCTCACCCGGCACCTCGACCGGCTGACCCGCTCGGCCCGCGGCCTCGGCCTGCCGGACCCCGACCACGCCGAGGTCCGCCGCGCCTGCGCGGCCGTCCTGGAGGCCAACCCGATGCCGCTGGGCCGGCTGCGCATCACCTACACCGGCGGCCACGGCCCGCTCGGCTCCGACCGCGGCGAGCACGGCCCGACCCTGGTGGTCGCGCTCGGCGAGACCGCGCGCCGCCCCGACGCCACCGCCGTGATCACCGTCCCCTGGACCCGCAACGAGCGCGGCGCCCTCACCGGCCTGAAGACCACCTCGTACGCCGAGAACGTCGTCGCCCTCTCCCGCGCCCACCAACACGGCGCCTCCGAGGCGCTGTTCGGCAACACGGTCGGACAGCTCTGCGAGGGCACCGGGTCGAACGTCTTCGTGGTCCTGGACGGCGAGATCCACACCCCGCCGATCGCCTCCGGCTGCCTGCCCGGCATCACCCGCGCCCTCGCCGTCGAGTGGACCGGCGCCAAGGAGACCGACCTGCCGCTGGACGTCCTGGAGCGGGCCGACGAGGTCTTCCTCACCTCCACCCTGCGGGACGTCCAGGCCGTGCACCGCATCGACGACCGGGAACTGCCCGCTGTGCCGGGCCCGGTCACCGCGAAGGCCATGCGCGTCTTCGAGGACCGGGCCGGGGAGGACCTGGACCCCTGACGGACGCGGGGAAATTCGGCTGACCCGGGGGCTCCGAAGCGGGTAGAACCTCCGTGATGACGACGACCCTGCGGCCGACCGAGCCGCTCCAGCGCCACGCCGACGGGACGCGCTCACGCCGCTACCAGGTGTGTGTCAACAGCCGCCCCGTCGGCTCGATGCATCTCGGCACCTCGCTCGCCTTCGGTGATGCGATGGCTCAGATACGGGACCTGCGCATCGAAGAGCCGGACCGCCGCCGCGGCCGGGGCACGGTGGCCGTGCTCGCCGCCGAGGAGGTGGCCCGCAGCTGGGGCTGCCGGCAGATCGAGACGAGCGTCCCCGGCGACGCCAGCCCCGCGCTGCGGCTCTTCGACGCGCTCGGCTACGTCCACCGCAGCCGCGGCATGGAGAAGCCGCTCGGCGAGGTCCCGCCCGAACTGCCCGCCGGCAGCCTGGCGCACCCCATGAACGAGGCCGAGTACGAGGCGTGGCTCGCGTACGAGTCGGAGGCCTACGCACGCGTCTGGATCGAGCGGGGCGTGGCCGAGGCCGAGGCGTACGCCAAGTCGCGCCACGACCACGAGACGCTGCTGCCGCGCGGGCGCGACACCGAGAACATGCTGTTCAGCGTGCTCGAACACGAGGGCGCGCGGGTCGGCACGCTGTGGGTGTCCCTGCAGGACGACAAGGCCTACGTCTTCGACGTGGAGGCCGACGGGGCCCACCGCGGCCGAGGGCACGGCCGTACGCTCATGCTGCTGGCGGAGCGGCAGGCGATCGACGCCGGCCGCCGCGTCCTCGGCCTCAACGTCTTCGCCGGCAACACCCCGGCCGAGCGGCTGTACGAGTCGCTCGGTTACGAGACGACGCGGTACTCCCTCTACAAGGACCTGCCGTAGCAGCCGGTCAGGCCTGCGGCCCGGCCAGCAGCCGGTCCGCGATCTCCTCGACGCGCTCGCGCAGCCCCTCCTGGCTCTTGCCGCCGTCGAGGCGCTCGCCGCCGATGACATAGGTCGGCGTGCCGGTGACGCCGATCGCCTTGCCCTCGGCCTGGTCGGCGTCGACGATCAGGATGTGCCGCCCGTCGATGAGCGCGGTGTCGAACTCCTCGGCGTCCAGCCCGAGTTCACGGGCGACTTCGACCAGGAAGGGTTCTCCCTCACGGTCCAGCTCCTGGACCCGGCCGAGGACCGCCTCGACGTAGGGCCAGCCCTGCCCCTGCTCCAGCGCCTCCTCGGCGGCCTGGGCGGCGGCGAAGGCGTGCTTGTGCTTCTCCAGCGGGAAGTGCCGCAGCCGCAGCTCCAGCCGGTCGCCGTAGCGGGCGCGCAGGGCACGGAGGTCGTCCAGGGCGCTGCGGCAGTCGGGGCACTGCAGTTCGCACCAGACGTCGAGGACGAGGGCTTCGGCGCGTGCGGGGGAGGAGTCGCTCATGCGCACCAGTCTTCCAGGCGGGACCCCTGGGGCCGAATCGGGACGGTACGGCGTCCAGCGGCACCTCGGGAGGAGACGACCCGGAGATCTCCCTGATGTCGGGCCGGAGCATGGCATCGCGAGGACCGGGCGGTGCAGGATGGAAGGGACGAAGCGCACCCCGCGCCGCCGAGACCGCCAGGAGGACCGGATGATTGCCGAGACCGTGTGTTCCGCCGTCTCCGCGGCCGGCCTGGGCGTTGCCGCGGTCACCGCCTACCGCAAGCGTTTCCTGACGGCCGCCCGCATCGCCGCCTACGCGCTCGTCCCGTTGGGCCTGGTGATGACGGGTGTCGTCGGCTGGTTGGCCGACACGGCGTTGAGCCCGACAGCCTGGGCCGGCTTCGGTGTGCTGGGCGTGGCCTGGGCGCTGTTGGCGACGACACGGGCCGTGGAGCGCAGGCGCGGGGGCACCCGTGCGGAGCGCAAGGCGGCGCGGGCCGCCGGACGTGACGCGGTGGCCCCGGCGGCCTCGGCCCCCTCGCTGGGCCCGGCGACCCGGCCGGCCGCCCCGCCCGCGAGCGCCCCGCGCTCCACCACCTCCGGCGACGACTTCAGCGACATCGAGGCCATCCTCAAGAAGCACGGCATATGACCTGAAACCGTTCACAACCGGAAGCAAGTCGAACGGGCCGGTACGGAAATCGGTGCAGTACCGCACTCCGAGGGTGTGGTGATCGCCAACGGGGCAACCCCTGGGTCATCATCACCGAGAGATGCTGGACACGAGACAGAGCGAGGCCGCGCCGCCGAAGGACGAGCCGCGTGGATGCCTCTTCGCCCTATCCCAGCCACCGCTGATGATCTTCCTTGCGGTGATCGGGTGTCTGCTCCTCATGGCTGCGCTGCACGACCTGCTGTTGCTGTGAGCCGTACACGTCCGTCCCGGCGTCACCCGCCGGGACCGGCGTCGACCGGGAGTGTCCCCGGGGATCAGCCCGTCGCCTCCTTGCGCCGGGCCCGGTAGGCGGCCACATGCAGCCGGTTCCCGCAGGTGCGGCTGTCGCAGTAGCGGCGCGAGCGGTTGCGGGAGAGATCCACGAAGGCCCGCCGGCAGTCCGGTGCCTCGCAGCGCCGCAGCCGTTCCTGCTCCCCGGCCACCACGAAGAAGGCGAGCGCCATCCCGCAGTCGGCCGCCAGGTGGTCCGCCACGGACGCGCCCGGAGCGAAGTAGTGCACATGCCAGTCGTAGTCGTCGTGGTCCGTCAGGCGTGGCGTGGTGCCGGCCGCGGCGACCAGCTCGTTGATCATCCCCGCGGCGGACCGGGCGTCCGGGGCGGCGAAGATCCCCGCGAACCGGCCCCGGACCTTGCGCACCGCCGACAGGTCGAACTCCGACAGCACCCCGACATCGCTGATCGCGTGGCCGCGCACGAAATCAGCGAGAGCCGCGACATCCGGCAGCCCGTCCGCCGTCGTGTCGTCCTCCGGCGCGGTGTTCACCAGATCCACCACGGTGTCGAGGGCGCACCGGGTGTCGTGGGTGATCAGCACGTTTCGCTCCCTGGCCTGGGTGTCGGGCGGGCGCCCGCCGATGCTGGCCGATGGTAGCGACAACCGTGCGCAGCGCACCGGGTGCCGCCCACCGGCGATTGCCCGGTAGAACGCCTCCGTGCCCTCGGCGGTTCCCGAGTCCGACCCGTGCCTGCACGATATGCCGGGATGTGGCCGGAAAACAGGCCGACGCCGCCCCGTGAACACTCACGGTGACGGCGCGGGTCTGTGCCGTATGCGGTTGTCTTGGCCCGAGCCGTCTCCCCGAGTGGACGGCGCCGGGCGGCTTCGAGGGGCCGCGGCCTAGCTCTCCGCCAGGATGTGCGAGAGCTCCTGATCCAGATCGAAGTGCCGGTGTTCCGTGCCGGGCGGCACGGCGGCGTCGGTTCGCTTCAGGAACGACTCCAGGGCCCGCGCCGGGGCTTCCAGCAGGGCCTCCCCCTCCGGGGAGCTCAGGGCGATGCAGACGACGCCCTGACCGTGACTGCGGGACGGCCAGACGCGGACGTCGCCGGTGCCGGTGGGCCGGTGCAGCCCCTCGGCGAGGAGGTCGCGGGCGAACACCCACTCGACGGTCTCCTCGGCTCCGGTGTGGAAGGTGGCGTGCACGGCGTAGGGGTCGGCCGTGTCGTACCGCAGGCCTGCGGGGACAGGCAGGGAGGACTCGCTCGACACAACGAGGCGCAGGTGCAGCTCGCAGCTGACCGTGGTGTTCATAAGCGCCAGGGCCTTTCGCTCAGTGTGCGCTCGGGGATTCGCACGTCGGCGAAATCGACATGCCACCTACGGTGCCGTTGTAAACCCCTCTGAGGGTTTTGCGTGTGTTTACGTAACTCTTCCGGCCGAGAACTCGTACGAGATCTACGACCATTCCGGTGACTGGATTCACTCCGGTAGGGTTTGTCTGTATGAATACGGGGAGTGACGAGCCGGGTGAGGTCGCCGTGGCGGCGGACAACGCGGACAAGGCAAGCAAGACGGACACGGCAGCGGGCGCGGAGCAGTCCGAGCGGGAGCTCGGCTCCCGGGCGCCGGCCTTCATCAAGGCCCGCCGGGCCCTGCATCTGAGCTGGCAGGTCGGCGTCTTCGTGGTCGGCCTCGCGGTCGTCGTGGCGGGCATCATCATGCTTCCGCTGCCCGGCCCGGGCTGGGTGGTGATCTTCGGGGGCATGGCGATCTGGGCGACCGAGTTCGTCTGGGCCCAGCTCGTGCTGCGCTGGACGAAGCGCAAGGTCACCGAGGCGGCCCAGAAGGCCCTCGATCCCAGGGTGCGCCGCCGGAACATCACGCTGACGGTGATCGGCCTGGTGATCGTGGGCGTGCTCGTCGGGGTCTACCTGTGGAAGTTCGGCATCGTGATGCCGTGGAAGATCAAGGACCAGTGATCACGGACCCGGGCATGGTCGGAGGCACCCCCTGACATGGGGTAATGTTCTTCCTGCGCCCGGGCGATTAGCTCAGTGGGAGAGCGCTTCGTTCACACCGAAGAGGTCACTGGTTCGAACCCAGTATCGCCCACC